>JBAPUM010000088.1:0-39478 GCA_049282655.1 Xanthobacteraceae bacterium | reverse complement strand
GGCCCGAACCGCCGCCGATGCGCGCACCGAGCGAATTCGCGCCCGACGATGCGCCGCCCGCGGCGCCATCGAGTGCGCGTAGCCGCTTGTTGCAGGCGCGCACCTCGCCGGTCCCCCGCGAAGGTCTCAAGGGCTTTCGCGACGTCGTCAACGAGGTCGACGATCTCGGTACGGCTTCGGCCCGGTCGGCGCAATCGGCCCGCGAGACCCGCGATTCTTACGGCGCGCCGCCGCAACAATTTCCCGACAATGCCGAATTTCCACGGCGCGCCGAGCCGCGATTCAATCCCGAGGATGCCGCCTTCCTCGAAGACGACGCGCCCGAATTGCGCGGCCCCGACGCCGCGGATGACTTCGAAGAGCAAGAGCCGATGCCGCCGATGGCGCGGCAACCGGCGCCACGGCAGCGACCGACGGAAGATCATTATGACGAGCCGCGTCCGCCGCGCTCCTATCGCGGCATCGCCAGAATAGCCATCGTGCTGATCATTTTTGCCGGTCTCGTCGCGACCATTTCATGGCAGTGGTCGAATATCAGCGGCCTCTACAGTTACGTCATGCACATGCGCTCGCGGCAGGCCCAGACGACACCGGCGCCGACAGCCGAGCCGAAATTTCCGGGCCGCGTGCCGCAAGACCAGAATGCCGGGCAGGCGCCCGGCACGGCGGCCGGCACGCCAAATCAGGCCGGCCCGGCCGTGGCGCAGCGCGCCGTGCTTTACGAGCAAGACGCAAACGATCCGCAGGGTCCGGGAAAGCAATATGTTGGATCCGTGGTCTGGCGGACCGAAACAGTTTCCCCCGGCGCCGGGCTTGCCCCTGACCTCGTGGTCCACGCCGAGATAACAATACCTGAGCGAAAGATCAGCGCGACCTGGACACTGCGCCGCAATACCGACAAGGCGCTGCCGGCGAGCCACACCATCGAGATCATGTTCAATCTGCCGCCCGATTTTCCGAACGGCGGCATCACCAACGTGCCGGGTGTGTTGATGAAGGAATCCGAGCAGGCGCGCGGCATCCCGCTCGCCGGCCTCGCCGTCAAGGTCACCAACAGCTATTTCCTGATCGGCCTACAAGCGGACGACGCGAATGTGCAACGGAATATCCAACTGCTGAAGGATCGCCCTTGGTTCGATATCGCGATTGTTTACAGCAACGGCGCCCGCGCGATCCTGACGATGGAAAAAGGACCGCCAGGCGATCGCGCTTTCGCCGACGCTTTTGCGGCGTGGTCGAAATAACGCCTATATAGCTCGGCCGTTGCGAATTATCGGCCTTTGTGGAGTTTCGAGTGGGGACACGTGCGATGACAGCATCCGCCAGGAAGCCACCGGCGTCGAACCCCACCATCGCTTCGGCGCTGCGCACGCTCGATACCGAAGCCGAAGGGATCACGGCGCTCGTGGCAGCGATGTCCGACGGACTCGGCGCCCCCTTTGTCGCCGCCGTCGAGACGATACGGGCGGCGCGCGGCCGGGTCATCGTCACAGGCATGGGCAAATCCGGCCACGTCGCGCGCAAGATCGCGGCGACGCTGGCTTCGACCGGCACGCCGGCATTCTTCGTTCATGCCGCCGACGCGAGCCACGGCGACCTCGGCATGATCACGTCGGACGACGTGATGCTCGCTTTGTCATGGTCCGGCGAGACCGAAGAATTGAAAGACCTCATCGATTACTCGCGCCGGTTCCGCATCGAGCTCATCGCCATCACGGTGAATGCGGAAAGCACGCTGGGCAAGGCCGCCGATATCGTCTTGAGCCTGCCGGAAGCCCGCGAAGCATGCCCGCATAACCTCGCGCCGACGACCTCGTCGTTGATGCAGCTCGCGCTCGGCGATGCGCTCGCCATGGCGCTCCTGGAAAGCCGCGGCTTTACGGCGGTCGACTTCGGCGTGTTTCACCCCGGCGGCCGGCTCGGCGCCGCGTTGAAATTCGTGCGCGACGTGATGCATCCCGGCGACGCGGTGCCCTTGATCAAGCACGGCGCACCGATGTCGGATGCGATCGTGGAAATGTCGGCCAAGGGTTTCGGTTGCGTCGCCGTGATCGACCGCGACGGCAAGCTCGCCGGCGTCGTCACCGACGGCGATCTGCGCCGCCATATGCGCGCCGACTTGCTGCAAACTCCGGTCGATGCCGTGATGACGGCTAAGCCGAAAACCGTCCGTCCCGGCCAATTGGCGAGCGAGGCGCTGCAGATTCTCAATGCGTCGAAGATCACGGCACTGATCGTCGTGGAATCCGAACGGCCGGTCGGTATCGTGCATTTCCACGATCTGCTGCGCGCCGGGGTAGCCTGATCGGGTTAATACAGCCCGCCTTTGACGACGCTTGAATCTTGCGGTGACTGAGTTTCGGGAGGCGGGGCTTGTGGGAGCAGGACTTGTGGCGGCAAAACTTGTGGCGGCAAGACTTGTGGCGGCGATACTTGTGGCGGCAAGCTTCGCGGTGCAGACGCCGGCTGGACAATCGGCTTTGCGGCTGCGGCGGCCTTCTTGCCGGTAGGAGAGGTCCCGGTTGCGACAAATTCCGGAGCGGGCGCGCCGGGCCCGGCAATGGACTTCGTAGCGTTCTGATCGGCGCCGTCGTGCGAGATGAATTCATTGTAGCCCGGTGCGCCGGGCCGCGGCGGCACGTCGTCGGGCATGCCGCCGGCCCAGCGCGGCCAATGATCGGCCACATAGCTGGTAAAGCCGCCGCTCGAGGCTCCGCCGCACGATCCGAGCGCCGGACCGAGACAGAACAGGATTGCCACGGCGATGTATCGCTTGCAGATCATACCCACTGCCGAATTGCTGCCGCAGGGCCGAGATTACCTCCCACGCGGTTAACCATTCGCTTTATGCGCGCTGTCGCAAGCTAGCGGTTTCGCCATGCCACTCTATCATCGCATGCTGCGGCCGCCGCCTTCTTCGCACCCTCCGGATGGACAGGGTTCATGGCGGTAGTGTGTTCTCCGCATCGCATCCGCGGCGCCAAGCACACGGCCGGGGGCGCCGCGCTTCGGCTGGGATTCGCGATTGCGCTCCTGGCGTTGCCGGGCTGCAGCGAATTGGCGGCAACGAGCGACGTCACGGTGCCGAGCGCAGAGCCGCCTTTTGTGTCACTGGCGGCGAATTATTTGCAGTCGGCTTTGAAGGATAGGGCCGCCTACGATGATTTTCAGATCAGCGGCGTGCGTTGGGTCCACGCCATCCGAGGCTGGAACTGGCTCGCCTGCGTGCACTTCCACGATCACGGGCACCTGCGCAGCTATGCGCTCTTCATCCAGGACGACAAGGTCGTGGATGCGCGCTATGCCGTCGAAACCGACGGCTGCGAAGCGCAAGCCTACATGCAGTTCGATTTATTGACCGGCAAGCTCGGCCGGCCGACCGCGCCGGTGCAGCCGCCGCTGTATTAGGAAGCGCGAGCGGCAATGCAACCCGATTAGGGCAGGAAGTCCTTGTGCATCCGAATACCGCCGCCCAAATTACCGACGTTACCCACTGATATCGGCGTCGTTCCGGCTAGAGCATAGCCGGTGCCCGTGATGAGCCCGTTAAACGTCCGAGCGCTGATCTGATCGCTATAGAACACTTCAGCGCCCACGTAGAAGCTTTTGGTCACGTCCCACTGCAGGCGCGAGCTCATTCCCCAATAGGACCAGTTGTTGTTGCATCCTGGCGTGGCCCCAGCTCCCGTGCCGACACCGGCGCCGTTACCGCCGCCCGCCAGCGAGCAGAGCATGGCGTTAGCGGACTGATCGTAGCTCACGTGCATATAGGCGCCGACCAAAGACTGATGCACTTGCGGCGTCCAGTAGTGATCGTAGCCGGCTTCGACGCTCCACCCCGTGGTCAATTGGCAACCGGTGGCGTTGCCGGCGCCGATCGTGCCGCCGAACACGCAGTCGCTCGCTACGCCGTAGGATTGGAAGGCGCCGTTACCCTTGTCAAAATTGGTGTTCTCCGTCGAGTAGAGGTAGCGTAGCGCCCCCTGCGTGTAGTTGATTTCGCCCATGAAGAAATCGCCCTTCGCCACCATGGGGAAGTTCAACTTCAGGCCGGCGCCGACCACCCAGCCCCAGGTGTCGCTCGGGTGGCCGAGATTGGCCGTCGACGCGGCCGCGCTGTAGTAGAGAGGATTGTCTTCATGCAGTGCGGCCATGACCTGGGCGCTGCCCCAGGTCTGGTCGGCGCGTAGATTGCCGACAATGTCGGGCGCTTGCCAGCCGCCATAGCCACTGCCGGCGGCGAAGGCCGTGGATCCCAGGCTGCCGCCGTTGGCAATGGCATTTGTCGAAGATTGCTCGATGATCTGATTGATGCGCCGCTCTTCGGCGGAAAGCGTTGCCGCAAACCCGTTGCCGAGCGACGCCGTATAGGCCCAGACCCACCAGCCGCTGTCGCTGGTGTCTTCGTTCGGCAGGTAGCTCGAGCGGTACGACAGCGCCGACGCGGTGTAGAAATCAAAAAACGATTGCGTCAGACCGGTCGTGAACCCGGCCCATTGCAGAAAGGCGCGGTTGGCTTGGAACGTGTTCGACGTCCCATCGAGGCCGGTGGTGTTCGAACTGATGCCGACGGCGATATAGGCGCGAGCGGTACCGTAAGCGGTTTGCTCACGGGCATCGGCGGTGATGTAACCGCGCCACCTGGTAGCCAAATTGCTGGTCGCTCGGGTATTCACGTTGGCGTTGTAGGCGCCCCAGGACAAACTGCCGTTGTTGTTCACGGCGGCTTCGGCGCGCGTCCAGCCGCCGATTTTGATGCACATGTCGGTGCCCGGCATGAAGTAATAGCCCGCGCCGTAAAGGCTGCAGATCTTTACGTATTCCACCGGTTTGGCTTTGACGGGAATATCGGCCGCCTGCCCGGCTGTCGCTGCGAAAAGTCCCGCGGCAGAACCGAGCAGCAGTTTCTTTGCAAATTGCACTGTAGCCCCCAAAAACTTCGTCTGACCCCAACAAGGCGCTAGTCGCGATCGCGTTGCGCCTCTTCATTGTGTCCACACCGATTGTCAAAAATTCACATGACAGGACGATAACGATGCCGCGATTTTTCTATCTGCTGTGCGCTCAGCGCCTGCTGTTGCGTGCACGTTGAGCATCGCACCATCTGCGATCGGCACGATTGCCACACCGTCGAGGCGGGGCAGAAAAATTCAGGCTGCTTGCCGCATCGCCAATGCCCGATCGAGCGCGATCGTGACCTGATCCGCCGAGAGTTCATCGAGACATTGGCTGTGGCTGTCGAGCCGGCGTTCGCAGCCTTCGAGTTGGCACGGCAGGCACGGCAATGGATTTTGCACGAGCCACACATTGCCGCGCTGCTGCATGGTGCCGGTGGCTGTCCAAGGGCGATCGAGGCCGCCGACCGGCAACGGGCCCCAGAGCCGCGGATCGGTCGGACCGTAGAGCGCCACCGTCGGCGTACCGGTCGCGGCGGCGAGATGCGTGATCGCCGTGTCCGGCCCGACATAGGCTCGGGCACCGCCGATCACGGCTGACAGTTCAGGCCAGGCGAGTTTACCGTCGAGACGCACGACATCGCTGTCGCGCCAGATTTCGTCCAGATAGCCGCGATCCCCCGGCGCGCCGGTAATCACCGGGATGAGACCGCGCTGGCGCAGCGCGGTGGCAAGCCTGCGCCAGCCGTCGGCGGTCCAGCGTTTGTAGATGAACATCGGCGCGGCATGAATGACCGCGTAGGGCTGCGCCGGCGCCAGTGCCGGATGCGTGGCGCCCGTGGGGCAGACGATCTCAGCCTGTGCCGGAATGCCGAGCAATTCCGCAATGCGCAGAATTTCGATCACGCGATGTTGGCCGCGCTCGCGCACATAAGAACGGCTGAGTGCGAGACGCTTAGCGCCGGCGGCCAATCCGGAAGCTTCGATCGGACCGGCGCTCCGCCGTCCGGCAATCACCGCCAAAGCGGTCGGCCGATCGCCGGTCTGTGTCGTCAGCGCGAGGTCATAGCGCCGGCGCAGCCGAAACATCAGCGCAAGCGTTGCGCTCGGCCGCGGCCGCTCCGGGATCGTGATAATGCCGGCAAGATCGGGATTGCCGGCCAAAATTCCTTCAGTGCCGGCGAACACCAGCGCGTCGATCGAGGCGAGCGGATAGGCCCGCTTGATGCTGCGAATGAGCGGGGTCGTCAGCAGCACGTCGCCGAGCCGGCGCAATGCGACAACGAGCACACGAGGCGCGCTGGGCAGGACGAGCGGCTTCATCGCTCCGCCAATACTTGCTGCGGCATGGCCGTACCTTGCGCCGGCACTGCCTCATCGGCGTCGAGCCCCGACAAGCCGCGCACGGCTCGCACCCGCGCGCCGCTCATGACCTCGTCGAGCCGCGTCCGGTTGGCTGGCAATTGCGAGCGATCGTTTTGCCGATGCCACAGATGCAAGACGCCGGTGGCGAAGCGTCCGTCTTTCCGCCGCACGCCCGCATGCAGGAGCCGCACGACGAGATCGGAATCTTCCAGTCCCCAGCCCGTATAGGCGCAGTCGAAGCCGTCGACGCGATAGAGATCGCTGCGCGCCACTGCAAGATTACAGGTTTGCGCACCCTCCCATCGGCCCTGCTGCAATTTGCGCAACGGCCCGAGTGGCAGATTGAGCGTCGGCATCAGGCGATTGACGCCGCCGACGAGCCGCTGGCGCAGCAGCGCACCGAAGCTCCAGGCCTCTGCCGGCCATCCTTTGCTGAGAACGGCCTCGGTCAACGCGGGCGACAGCAGAATGCGATTGCCGGTGACGAACCAGCCGGGTTCGTAAAGCTTACGATGGGCGGCGACAAAATCGGCGCCGGCGAGGCAGTCGCCGTCGAGAAAGATGCAAAGCTCTCCGGAGCTCGCGCGGATACCGCGATTGCGGATTTCGCCGCCGCGAAAGCCGCGATGTTCATGCCAAACATGTTTAAGCGGCAGCGTAAGGCGTGACCGCCAGTTTTCCACGACCCCGGCAGTCTCCGGCCGCGAGCCGTCGTCGGCTACGACGATCTCGAAATTCCGGTCCGTCTGATGGGCGAGCGCACGCAAAGCGGCATCGAGCGCATCTTCGCGATCATAGGTCGCGACGATGACGGAAATGAGCGGAGCTTCAGCCACGGCAGCTCACTCTCCGGCCGGCTCCTTCGCCGGCTGCGCGCGTTGAACGATCGCCGTGGTCGAGTGGCCGGGCACAAGGCCGACGAGGATGACGTCGCCGCCGCCTTCTTCCACGACTTCGCGGCCCACCACGTCCTCGCGCTTGTAGTCGGCGCCCTTGACCAGCACGCCGGGACGCACCCGCTTGATCAGCTCGAGCGGCGTGTCTTCCTCGAACACGACGACAAGATCGACCGCTTCGAGCGCTGCCAGCACCTCGGCGCGGCCTTCGGCCGGATTGATCGGGCGGTTCTTGCCTTTCAGCCGCGATGTCGAGGCGTCGCTGTTGAGACCGACCACGAGCCGGTCGCACGCCGCGCGAGCCTCGGCCATGAGTTTGACGTGACCGCGATGCAGAATATCGAAACAACCGTTGGTGAAGCCGATGCGCAAGCCATGGCGGCGCCAGTCGCCGAGCCGGTCCTCAAGCATCGACCAGTCGAACACGATCTTGTCCTCGGGCGCGAGCGAGGCCGAAGGCAAGATGCGGTGGCGCAATTCGGCGAGCGACACCGTCGACGTGCCGCGCTTGCCGACGACCACCGCGGCCGCCGCATTGGCGGCTCGCATCGCGGCCTCGAACGGCGCCTTCATCGCCAGCAGCACGGCCATCACGGCGGCAACCGTGTCGCCGGCGCCAGACACGTCGCGAACCTTGACCGCATAGGCCGGAACGGCGAGCGGCTCCTGGCCCGCCACGTGGAGCAGCATGCCGTCCTCGCTTCGGGTAACGAGTACCGCCTCGCTCGCGACGATACTGGCGAGGTCGGCCGCGGCCTTGGCGATTTCGGCCTCGGTCGTGACCGGCCGATGCACCGCCGCACCGAGCTCCTGCCGGTTCGGCGTGATCAGGGTAGCGCCGCGATAGATGCTGTAATCGTGGCCCTTGGGATCGACTACGACCGGTTTACCAAGCGCGCGCGCTTTGTCGATGATCGCTCGGATGACACGCGGCGTCAGCACGCCCTTGGCGTAATCGGACAGCACCACCGCACCCGCCCGCGGCAAGGCCGCCTCGGCCTGCGCGATCACCGCGTCCTCGCTTAAGGCGCTCGCCGGCTGCGCTGTCTCCCAATCCGCGCGCATCAGATGCGCCGAATGATGCTCGGAAACAAATCGCGCTTTGCGCGTGGTATGGCGTCCGACATCGGCCACGAGATGCGTCTCGATGGAGCCGCCAAGCTTGGCGAACGCCTCGCTCAATATGCGGCCGGCCTCGTCCTT
Source organism: Xanthobacteraceae bacterium (assembly GCA_049282655.1). Classification (GTDB taxonomy): domain Bacteria; phylum Pseudomonadota; class Alphaproteobacteria; order Rhizobiales; family Xanthobacteraceae; genus BOG-931. Next base: position 31,119 of record JBAPUM010000088.1, on the reverse strand, counting down.
GCCGACCAAGCCTATGAAGATGCAGCGCGCGCCGAGTGCCGCGATGTTGCGCGCCACATTGCCGGCGCCGCCGATTTCGATTTCGCTGCGCTCGACCGCAAGCACCGGCGTCGGCGCTTCCGGCGAAATACGGGTGACTTCGCCGTAGACGAATTCGTCGAGCATGAGATCGCCGACGCAAAGCACTGTTTGCGTCGCGACCGATCTGAGAGCGTCTTCGAAATCAAACATCAGGGTCCTTGCCGGACTTAAATCGTCGCGATCGTGCCTAGACCCTGATCCAAATCGATGGAATTGGATCAGGGTCTAGAATCTTCATTGGAGCATGATCTTATCCGAAAACCGGCTTCCACTTTTCGGGATCATGCTCTAGCGATAGCGATCGGCTCGATCGAGGTAACCGTCCACATAGCGTTTCACCGCGGCGTCGAGCGGCGTGAACGCGGCATTATAGCCGGCCCGGCGCAGATTTTCCGTCCGGGCTTCCGTGAAATACTGGTAGCTGTTGCGGATCGATACCGGCATCTCGATATAGTCGATATCCGGCTGCCGGCCGACCGCCGCGAGCATCGACGTCATCAGGTCGCGGAAGCTACGGGCCGTTCCGGTGCCGACATTGAAAATGCCGGATACCGCGGGCGTCGCGAGCAGCCAGCGCACCACCGCCACCGCGTCGTCCACATAAATGAAATCGCGCTTTTGCTCGCCGTCGGCGATACCCGGACGATGCGATTTGAACAGCCGGATCGGCTTGCCGGCCTTGGCGTCATCGAAGCGCTTGGCGACGAGGCTCATCATCTCGCCCTTGTGATATTCGTTGGGTCCGAAGACATTGAAAAACTTCAAGCCGGCCCATTGCGGCGGCATCTTGTCCTTGCGGCTCACGCGCGCAACGACGGCGAGATCGAACAGTTGTTTGCTCCAGCCGTAGAGGTTCATCGGCTTGAGCTTCTTCAATTCGCCCTTCGACCAGTCGTCCGCATAGCCTTGCTCGCCCTCGCCATAAGTCGCGGCCGACGAGGCGTAGAGGAACGGGATACCGGCCGCCGTGCACCAGTCCAGCAATCGCAGCGACAGCCGGAAATTGCTTTCCATGACAGCATCGCCGTCGGTCGCCGTGGTCGACGAGATCGCGCCGAGATGAATCACCGCGTCGAGCTTGCGGCCGGCGAGCCAATGCATGAGGTCGGCCGGCGGCACGAAGTCGGCAAGCTCGCGGCCGGCGAGATTGCGCCACTTGCCGTCGCTGCCGAGCATGTCGCTGACCGCAATGTCGGCGCGACCCGCCTCGTTGAGGCTCGCGACGACATTCGACCCAATGAAACCGGCACCCCCGGTGACCAATAACATCGACGCCGTAAGACCGGTTGGAGGTTCGATCGGCTTGCCCCGACCACCCCGCTCCTTTGCCCCAGTCCAGAGCCGACGGCAACTCTCGACCCCAATCTTGGCAAACGTAACTATGAATCACAATTCATTATATGTTTGATTTTCCTCAAAGATGAGCGTGGCGCGAATTCCTCGACCAACGATACGGACAGGTATGCTAGCCCTTCGACGATGCAAACGATCTCCGCCTATATCCTGGCCTACAACGCGGCCGACAAGATCAAACCCGCGGCCGAAAGCGTGTTGTGGGCGGACGAGATCGTCGTCATTGACTCGCACAGCACCGACGGCACCGCCGAGATTGCGGCCGGGCTTGGAGCCCGCGTCGTCCAAGTCCCCTTCAACGGCTTCGGCGATTTACGGAACCAGGCGATCGCGGCCTGCCGCTGCGATTGGATCTTCAGCCTCGATGCCGACGAGCGATGCACAAAAGAGGTACGTGACGAGATTTTGGCACTGCTCGCCGGCGCTGCGGCCTGCGACGTTTACCGCGTGCCGCGCAAAAGTTTCATGATGGGCCGCTGGATCCGCGGCTCAGGCTGGTATCCGAATTTCCGCCAGCCGCAGCTCTTCCGCAAAGACAGTATGCGCTACAAGCTCGAGCCGGTGCACGAAGGCTATGAGGTGCAGACCGATAAGCCGTTAGGGACGCTGCAAAACGCCATCTGGCAGTTCCCATTCCGTAATCTCGAGGAAGTGTTGGAAAAGGCCAACCGCTACTCGTCGCTCGGGGCCCCAAAACTTGCCGGCAAGCGCGTGTCGATGGCGAGCGCGCTCGGTCACGGCGTCTGGTCGTTCCTGAAGCACTACATTTTGAAGCGGGGTTTCATCGACGGCTGGGCCGGCTTCGTCATTGCCTTCGGCAATTTCGAAGGGACGTTTTACCGCTACGCCAAGCGCTATGAGAATGCGCAAAAGTGGGCGCCGCCGCCGAGCGAGCCGCTGCGGCGCGAGGCCAAGCCGTGAACTCCCGGCACGGTGAAGACATTGAAATGAATCATAATTCATATAATTTAGCGGATGATCGCCGCCCCATTCTCATCGTTCCCTACATGTGGATCGGGGATTTTGTCCGTTGCCATTCGGTGGTGAGGCTGCTGCGGCAGCGCTTTCCGGATCGGCCGGTCGACATGCTGGCAACAAAGCTGTGCGCACCACTGGCCGACTACATGCCCGGCGTTCGACAGGCGATCGTCGCCGACCTGCCGCGTGGACGGCTGGCGCTCGGGGAGCAGAGAGCGCTGGCGCTCCGCCTCAAGCACGAGGCTTACGGCGCAGCGCTGATCATGCCGCGGACCTGGAAAGCGGCGCTGGCGCCATTCTTGGCGGGCATCGCCGAGCGGACCGGATTTGTCGGGGAGGCACGCTTCGTCCTCCTCAACGACCTGCGCTACGGCGAGCGGCGCTTGCCGCGCATGATCGACCAATGTGCGGCTTTGGCGCTTCCAGCGGGCGCCGAACTGCCGCCGGCATGGCCGGTGCCGGAGCTCAAGGTCTCCGCCGCGGAAGTTGACGCCTGGCGCCAAAAACGCGGCCTCGGCGACGACGATCGGCCCGTTGTGGCACTCGCTCCCGGCGCGGTCGGACCGGCGAAACGCTGGCCGAGCGCCGCCTATGCGGCCTTGGCGCACCGCCTCATGGCCGAGGGCTTGGCGGTCTGGGTGCTTGGCGGGCCGGGTGAGAAGGCACTTGCTGCGGAAATCGTCGGCGATACGGCGGCCCGCGACCTCACCGGGCACGATCTGCGCGACGCGATCCTGGCGCTGGCCGCCGCCGCCGTGGCGATTTCCAACGATTCCGGCCTGCTCCATGTCGCAGCCGCCCTCGGTACGCCATCGATCGGCATCTTCGGACCGACCAGCCCCTGGCATTGGGCGCCGCTCAATCCGCTCGCCGCCACGATCGAGACAACGAGCGAACTTGCCTGCCGGCCGTGCCACAAGCCGGTGTGCCGGCTCGTTCACCACCACTGCATGCGCGACATCACGCCCGAGACGGTTCTCGCAGCCGCCCACCGCGCGCTGGCAGATGTTCCTTCCGCAAGAGCCGTCCGACCTCCGGCATAAGGACGCGTTCATCGAATCGGTGTAGGCCGATCGCAGACAGATGGGTCTTAAGACCATGACGGTCCTGGTCACCGGCGGCGCCGGCTATATCGGCAGCCAAATGGTGCATGAACTGGCCGATGCCGGCGAACGCGTCGTCGTGCTCGACAATCTCTCGACCGGCCATCGCTGGGCGGTCGCCGAAGGCGTGCCGCTCGTTGTCGGCGAGACCGGCGACCAGCCGCTGGTGACCCGGCTCATTCGCGAGCACGGCGTCAACGCGATCATCCACTTCGCCGCTTCCATCGTGGTACCGGATTCGGTGCGCGAGCCGCTCGCCTATTACCGCAACAACACCGCCAATTCACGGGCGCTGATCGAGTGCGCCGTCAAAACCGGCGTTCGTCATTTCATTTTTTCCTCGACTGCCGCGGTCTACGGCAACCCATCCGTATCGCCGGTGCCGGAAGACGCGCCGACGCAGCCGATCTCGCCTTACGGCTCTTCGAAGCTGATGACGGAAATCATGCTGCGCGACGCGAGCCTTGCGCACGATTTGACGCATGTGATCTTACGCTACTTCAACGTTGCCGGCGCCGATCCGAACGGCCGCACCGGTCAATCGAGCGCGAACGCCACGCATTTGATCAAGGTCGCGGCGGAAGCAGCCCTGGGACTGCGGCCGAAGCTTGACGTTTTCGGTACCGATTATCCGACGCCGGATGGCACCTGCATCCGCGATTACATTCATGTCGGCGATCTCGTTCGCGCCCACTCGGATGCATTACGCCACGTCCGCTCCGGCGGCCGGTCGCTGACGCTGAACTGCGGCTACGGCCACGGTTTTTCGGTGCTGCAAGTCATCGATACGGTCAAGCGCGTGTCAGGCGTCGACTTCAGGGTCGAGCGTGCAGCGCGGCGTGATGGCGACCCCGCGCAGCTCGTCGCCGGGAGCGAAGCGGTGCGCACGGCGCTCGGCTGGCAACCGCGTTATGACGATTTGGCGATTATAGTCGCGCACGCGCTCGCCTGGGAGCGCAAGCTGATAACGCGGCATTCAATCGAGAAAAGGCCGCCCGCGGGCGGCCGCGCTGCCGGCGCTTAGCGCTCGGCCTCGAGGCGGCTGAAATCGGCAAGCACGGCAGCGATCAGTTTTTGCCGCCGCGGGTCCTGTGCCGCAGTTGTCGGGGTGAAGAGATTGAGAAGATAGCGGACTTTATCGGCAGCTTCGTGCCAGTTCGCCGCCGGCGCCGCCAGCAAATGAGCTTCCAATTCGTCCTGCCGGAGGCGGAGTTCTTTTTCGTTTGCCTCGACGTCCGCCAAAAGCCGACGAAGATTGGTCGCCTTTTGGGCCGACATCCCGCGATGCACGTCGAGTTCGATTGTCTTTTCGGTCATGAGGCGGAGCTGCGGCGGGTCAAGGGATATTCCGCGCTTTCGTATAGACGGCGGATTTCGTCGCTGCCGTAGCGTTTCTCATCGACTTCGAGAAAGGCACCGGCTAGACACTCCGGCGGCAGATCTTCGATGGCGAATCGGATGGCCTGTGCGGCCTGGGCAAATCTCTTGTACCCGAACGGCTGACGCCGGGGCAGCCGCCGCCGCGTCGGAAACAACTCGGCCGCTGCATTGTAATTGAACTCGGCCACCGGAGCCTCGTGAAAAATCATCAAGCGTCGCACAGACGACGCAGAGCGAAATAAGCCTGTTTTGGCCCCGTGAATATAAGCTCAATTTGTGCGGCTACCAGTCCGGCGGCTGGATTCGCTGCAGAATCGGGGAAGATGAATGGCATTGTTTCTATTCTATTCACTTTCGCGCAGTGGACGCGCGTGGTCGGAGAGCGTACGGTGCCGTACATAAAGATCGGCTTGCAGGCTGAATGCGGCGCTTGCACGCGAGTGACGCCGTCAATTGCGTGCCTCATAAAGGCGTCTTCCTATCGAAGAAGACAGCGCGGGCCGGTCGGCCGCAGAGAATTGCGCACGTTGCTCACGCCGCACAACACCGACAACGGCGGCGCTTGCGCTGATTAACCACCGTGGAGAGAATCTTGAACGGACCGATGGCTAGTACAGCCCCCGCTACGATCGACTTGCGCGCCCTGACCCAGAGCCTGGCGCGTTTTCACGAACCTAATTCCGGCCGTAGCGCCGTCGAAATTCTGATCACGCTGGTGCCGTTCGTTCTGCTTTGGCTCGGGATGTGGGTCTCGCTCCATTTCGGTTACGGGCTCTATTTATTGCTGGCCATTCCCGCCGCCGGCTTTCTGGTTCGCCTCTTCATGATCCAGCACGATTGCGGTCACGGCTCGTTCTTCCGCCATCGGCTGCTGAATGACTGGGTTGGGCGCGTGATCGGCGTGTTGACGCTGACGCCTTATGATTTCTGGCGGCATACCCACGGCATCCATCACGCGACGTCAGGCAATCTCGGTCGCCGCGGCATTGGCGACATCGACACGCTCACGGTGCGCGAATACCTGGCGTTGCCGCGCTGGGGACGCCTGCGCTATCGGCTCTACCGTCACCCGGCCGTGATGTTCGGTGTCGGTCCGATCTACCTGTTCATGCTGCGCAACCGGCTACCCGGCGGCCTGACGCGGCAGGGCTGGTTGCCCTGGCTCAGCACCATGGCGACCAATGGCGCGATCGCGCTGGTTGTCGCCGGCCTGATGTGGTCGATCGGTGTCGGGCCTTTTTTGCTTGTGCATCTGCCGATTGCCGTCATCGCCGGCGTGATCGGGGTATGGCTGTTCTATGTCCAGCATCAGTTCGAGCATACCGTCTGGTCTGAAAATCAGGATTGGAGCCGCCCGGACGCGGCGCTCTATGGCAGTTCGCATTACGATTTACCCGCGGTGCTGCGCTGGTTCACCGCCAATATCGGCGTGCACCACATCCATCACCTGTGCAGCCGGATTCCGTTTTACCGGCTGCCATCGGCGCTTCGCCAGCATCCCGATCTCGCCAAGGTCGGCAGGCTCACGCTATGGCAGAGCCTCGCTTGTGTTCGGCTCGTGCTCTGGGATGAAGCGGCGCACCGGCTGATTACGTTTCGCGACCTGCGACATCAGGTCGGCGCCGAAGCCTAGGAGCGGGATGGCGGGGCTTGGCTTGCCTTGCAAAGGCCACGCTTATCTCCTAGATACAGAGCATCGAATTTTGGCCGGACAATCGGGCCGTTTCGCCTTCGCTAATGCCAGGCGCACGTTCAGACCCTCCAAACATCGAAGGATCGGGCTTCAGAACACGCAGTCGCGTGTCTTGATCGCGCGTCTTGGACTCAAATGCGCCATAGCAGCGAAGGAAGATTTTTATGAATACGGGCACCGTGAAGTTCTACAACGACCAAAAAGGCTTCGGCTTCATTCAGCCGGATGACGGCGGCAAGGACGTATTCGTCCACGCCACTGCACTCGAACGCGCTGGCATGCGCGGGCTGGCCGAAGGCCAGAAGGTCACTTTCGACACGCAGGAAGATCGCCGCACCGGCAAGATCGCGGTCGGCAACATCCAGGCGGCCTGACGTCTGGATCGGCCGCTCGCCCAAAAACCGACAAGCACAGACGACGAGAGCGACCTAGCGAAACCGCCCCTGAGGGGGCGGTTTTTTTATCGACCGTGGCAGCAGGCAGGTGCCGCGGGCAACCTCACGGCGATCGGGGCGAGCCGGTCGAGAGCGCGCTTGCCGTCACCAACATGCCGCGGCAAGCCAGCGCTTGCTTCAATTGCCGGATCGCGCTCTCGGCGGTCGCCGAACTATTCACCTTTTCGATGTGCCGCAGCAGCGCTTTCAAGGCGGGATCTTTGTCCCTGATCACCCAGCGGCGCGCAAAAACCTTGGCCTCATGCAGGTTCGTGACCCGCACGACTTGCGTGGCACCGGGAAAACTCGCTTCGAAACCATCGACGGGGGCAACTGACATCCGAGCACCTTGATTTGAACTACGATGGAACACGGCCGGGCCAGGATATCAATCGTGGCAACGGCAATGATCCCCGCTGTTCTTCCTGCATTTCGGATTGACATCGGCAGCGCAACCTCCGAGACGGCTGACGCCAGGCGCTGAATTAACTTGAAAACGGCCGCGAGCGCGGGCAAGAACGCGCGGCCGTGGGCATTGCCCTTTGCCGCCGACGCGGGCAAAACAGGACAAGCATGACAGCCGTTACGGCCCAATCCGCGGACGACTATTCGACCTATTCCCTGGTGCGCCGCCTCCTCGTCGACGAGGCGCTTCGCTACTGGCCGCGCTATGCGATCGCCTTCGTGCTGATGGGGGTTGCCGCCGCCGCGACCGCGCTCACCGCCTATCTGCTGGGCTCGATGACCAACGAGGCCTACGTCAACCGCAATTATCACGGCATCGTCGTCATCGGCCTAGTCGCCATGGTGATCTTCATAGTGAAGGGATTTGCGACCTACGGGTCGACCGTGTTGCTGTCGTGGATCGGCAATTCGATCATCGCCGAGAACCAGCGGCGGATGTTCGACAGGCTGTTGCAGCAGAATATCGGCTTCTTCGCCGACCGCCATTCCTCCGAATTCATCGCCCGCCTGACTACCGGCGCCGCCGCCGTCTCGGGCGTCATCAATCTCCTCATCACGGCGATCGGCCGCGATCTGATGTCGCTGATCGGCCTTTGCATCGTGATGGTGATCCAGGATCCGATCATGTCGATCGGCGGCTTCATCATGGCCCCGCCGGCCTTCTACTTCCTGCGCAAGCTGATCCGCCGCGTGCGCGGCATAGCGCGGCTGCAGTTCACCGGCGGCACGCGCATCATCGAAACCCTGCAGGAAGCGCTGCAGGGCATGCGCATGGTCAAGGCTTTCGGCCTGGAAGACGAGATGCGGCGGCGGCTCGGCAAGAGCGTCGCCGAGGTTCAGCACGAGTCGAACAAGATGGCGCGGGTCTCGAACCGCGCCAGCCCGATGATGGAAATGCTCGGCGGCTTCACGGTGGCGCTCGCCACCATCTATGGCGGCTACCGCGTCATCGAAACCGGCGCCACTCCGGGCGAATTCGTTTCCTTCATGGCGGCGTTTTTGCTCGCCTATGAGCCGGCGAAGCGCCTGGCGCGGCTCAATATCGATCTCAACAACAACCTGGTCGGCGTGCGCGTCCTCTACGAAGTGATCGACAGCCCTGCCGGCGAACCGAACGACGATAATTTGCCGGCGCTTAAGCTGACGACTGCGCGGGTCGAATTCGACAATGTCCGTTTCGCCTATCGCGCCGATACACCGGTGCTCAATGGCATGAGCTTCGTGGCGCAGCCGGGCAAGGTCACCGCACTCGTCGGTCCCTCGGGCGGCGGCAAGACGACGGTGCTCAATCTCCTGCTCCGCTTCTACGACGCCGCTTCGGGCCGAGTCCTGATCGACGACCAGAATGTCGCTGCGGTATCGCGGCACTCGTTGCGCGATCAGATCGCCTATGTGGGTCAGATCGTGCATCTGTTTCGCGGCACCGTCCGCGACAATATTGCGCTCGGCCGGCTAAGCGCCAGCGAGGCGGAAATCGTCGCCGCAGCCAAGGCCGCCCATGCGCACGATTTCATCATGAATTTCCCTGCGGGATACGACACCCAGGTCGGCGAGCATGGTCTGTCGCTCTCCGGCGGCCAGCGACAGCGTATCGCCATCGCGCGGGCCCTGATCAAGAACGCGCCGATCATCCTGCTTGACGAAGCGACCGCGTCGCTCGATTCCGAGTCCGAACGCTACGTGCAGGAAGCGATCGCGGAATTGTGCAAAGGCCGCACCACGCTCGTCATTGCGCATCGGCTGTCGACGATCATGCATGCCGATTCAATTCTCGTGGTCGAGAATGGCGCCGTTGCCGAGTTCGGGCGCCACGAAGAACTGCTGCGCAAAGGCGGCCGTTACGCCTCATTCTACCGGCTGCAGCTGAAGGAACAGCCGCTGCCCCCCGATAGCGTCGTCGAGCCGCTCGCGGTAGCGTCTTCGGCCTGACCGGCTTTGCCGGAACCATCCGCGGCGGCTATAAGGCCGCCGTTCCGATCCTCCAACGCGAAACCTCACCATGACCGCCAAAGATACCGCCATGAATTACGTCATCCCGCCGCCGCCGCAGGCCGCCATTCCGGTAGCCGGCACCGATAAGTCGTTCCCGGTCCGCCGCCTGTGGTGCGTCGGCCGCAATTACGTCGAGCACATCAAGGAAATGGGCAACGACGTGCGCGAGCCGCCATTCTTCTTCGCCAAGCCCGCCGACGCCATCGTTCCGGACGGCGGCGTTTCGCCCTATCCGTCGCTGACCAAGGACATGCACCACGAGGTCGAGCTGGTGGTCGCGCTGAAAAGCGGCGGCCGCAACATCAAGACCGAGAACGCGCTCGATTGCGTCTACGGCTACGGTGTGGGTATCGACCTGACCCGCCGCGACCTGCAATTCGCCTCGCGCGAGATCAAGCGGCCGTGGGAAGTCGGCAAGGCCTTCGACCACTCGGCGCCCTGCGGCGCGCTGAAGCCGGCGAGCGAAATCGGCCATCCGGCGAAGGGCCGCATCACGCTGAAGGTCAACGGCAAGCTGCGCCAGGACGGCGACCTCAATCAGATGATCTGGAATGTGCCGGAGATCATTTCCAAATTGTCCGAGATGGTCGAGCTCGCAGCGGGCGACATCATCTTGACCGGCACGCCGTCGGGCGTCGCCGCCACGGTCGCCGGCGACAAGATCGAGTGCGAAGTCGAAGGTGTCGGCACGCTCAGCGTCACCATCGGCGAGCCGCTGAAATAGCATAAGCCCGAAAATCGCCGGCGGCGCCGGGGCTTTGGCCCCAGCGCCGCCGGCTTTTATTTCGCCGATGCCTGTTTGTCCTGCGTCAATGCCCCGTCACACTGCCCGGCCCATAAAGCCCGTGCGTCGGCGTCGCGATTCGCTGGAACTCCGCTCGCTCCGGCGCGTTGAGGGCAAGCCTTGGTTCATAAACCTTGGTTCGTTTGGGAGCTTTTTATGAGCAGCGCGCGGCGAATTACTTTGCGGATTCAACCTCCCGTCCCGTTCGGCGATGTCACGATGGTGCCGGCACCGCTCAGCGGGCGGCCCGAAGCCGACATGGCCCGCGCGATGGCTGCAGCCCTTGCCGACATCGACGCTCCGACGGCGGCCGATGTCTATAATCGGCTCCGTCAGGCCTTCCCGATGGCGCCGCTCAGTGCCCGCGTCGGTGCCCTGACCGCGCTGATGGAGCGGATCCGACGGCCGGCGCACTGAAGTACTGCGCTACATCCCGAGATACGCGCTCCGCACCCGGTCGTCGGCAAGGAGCTCGGTGCCGCTCCCGGACAATGTTATCCGGCCGTTTTCCAGTACATAGCCCCGGCTGGCGAGCTTGAGCGATTGCGCCACGTTCTGCTCGACCAGCAGACAGGTCATGCCGTCGCGGTTGAGTTCGCGGATGGTGCCTAGCACGGCATGCACCAGCGCCGGCGCGAGCCCGAGCGACGGCTCGTCGAACATGATCAGATCCGGCACGCCCATCAAGCAACGCGCGATCGCCAGCATTTGCTGTTCGCCGCCCGACAGCGTGCCGGCCGGCTGCCGCGCCCGTTCGGCGAGGACGGGAAACAGACTGAAAGCACGCTCACGGTTCTTGCCCCGGGCGGCGCGGGCGCGCGGCAGCATGGCGCCCATATCGAGGTTCTCGTCGACCGACAGCGTCGGGAACACTTGGCGGCCCTCCGCCACCTGCCCGATGCCGAGATTGCAAACGCGATGGCTCGGCCAGCCGCAGATGTCGGAGTCGCGAAACACGATCCTGCCGCGCGCTTGGCGATTCATGCCGGCAATGGCACGGATCAGCGTTGTCTTGCCGGCGCCGTTGGCGCCGACGATGGCGACGATCGCGCCCTCCTCGATATCGAGCGACACCCCGTCGAGCGCTTGCACGTCGCCGTAAAACACATCGAGGTTTTCGACACGGAGCATCATACCGTCTCCGCCCCAAGATAAGACCGCACCACCGCCGGATCGCGCACCACGGCTTCCGGCGTGCCCTCGGCGATGACGATGCCGTGATCGAGCACGAGGACGCGCGCGGCGAGCGCCATCACGGCGCGCATGACGTGCTCGATCAAAAGAATCGTCACACCGCTTTCGCGGTTGATCTCGCGCAAGATCGCGACGATGCGGTCGGTCTCGGTCGGCCGCAACCCGGCCATGACCTCGTCGAGCAGCAATAACCGCGGCTCGGTCGCGAGCGCGCGGGCAACTTCGAGGCGCTTGCGGTCAGGCAAGGTAAGCGTCGAGGCGAGCTGGCGGCGCTTGTCGAACAGGTCGAGCCGGCGCAGCAGCGCATGCGCCCGCTCGCGCGCCTGGGCGATATCGTGCCGAAGCAACGCACCGACAATGACGTTGTCCTCGACACTGAGCGCCGGGAACGGCCTTACGATCTGGAAAGTGCGGCCGATGCCGTGCCGGCATACGACGTCGGGCGATAATCCGCCGATCGGCTGACCGGCAAAGGTGATGCTGCCGCCGTCAGGCGCCATTGCGCCCGCGATCATATTGAACAGCGTGGTCTTGCCGGCGCCGTTCGGGCCTATTACCGCGAACAGGCAGCCCTCGGGCACCTCAAAACTAACGCGGTCGACGGCCAAGAGCCCCCGGAAGCGTTTACTGACGGCATCCAGCCGCAACAGGGCGGTCATGACGGGCGCTCCACATGGAGCCGCCGCGCCAGCCACGGCCAAATGCCGTCGGGCAAGGCGACGACGACGACCAGGAGACAGACCCCGTAAAACACCTGCTTGGCGCCCGGCAGATCGATGCCGAATGCCGTCAGAGCCGTATTCAGGGATTCGGCGAGGCCCGTGAGCACGAAGGCGCCAAGGATGGGACCGAACAAGGTGCCGATGCCGCCGACCACGGGACCGAGAATGATCTCGATCGAGCGCGAGATATTGAACACCTGCTCGGGAAATAGATTGTTGTAGAAGAAAGCGTAGAACACGCCGGCAAACGAGGTCACCGCGGCGGACATCATCACGGCGTACATTTTATAGCGAAACGTATCGACGCCGGCGGCACGGGCCGCCTGCTCGTCCTCGCGGATGGCAAGCCAATAATAGCCGACGCGGCTCTTCAGGAGCGCGCGGCAGAGGACGAAGGCCACGACGGTCGCGACCAGGATCACGTAATAGAACATCGCCGGATCGCCGCGCAGCCGCCACAGATCGTTGTGGGCATATTGCGCCACCGGAAGAAACAGGCCCGACGATGCGTTGACGACATCGAGATGGTCGAAGCCGATGCGGGCGAATTCGGCGAAGGCGATGGTGAGAATGGCGAAATAGACCCCGGCGACGCTGAAGCGGAAGGCGAGGAAGCCGATCACCGCGGCGCTCGCCGCGACCACGGGAACTGCCCCCAACCATCCGAGCCAGGGCGCGATGCCATAGCGTGTGAACAAAAGCGCCGCGATATAGGCGCTGAGCCCGACATAGAGAGCATGGCCGAGCGAAAGCTGGCCGGCGAAGCCCATCATGATGTTCCACGCCTGGCCCGTATAGGCGAAGTAGAGAATGATGATGAGCACCGTCAGCAGATAGTCGTTGACGAAGAGCGGCGCGATCGACAATGCGGCAAGCACCGCCGCAAGAAGTAAGCCCGCGCGGCGTGAGACTCCGTCCAGTAGGCCCATCACCACCGCGATCATCAGGCCACCCGCCTGCCGAGGATGCCCTGCGGCCGAAACAGCAACACCACGACCAGGATCGCGAAGGCGAACATGCTTTTTGCCGACGGCGTGAACAGCAAACCGGCAAGCGCCTCGGTCAATCCGATCAGCACGCCGCCGAGCAGCGCGCCCGGCATCGAACCGAGCCCGCCGGTAACCACGATGACGAAAGCGAGCAGCGTATAGCTCGGTCCGAGCATCGGCGTGACGTCGACGATCAGCGTCATCATCGCGCCGGCGGCGCCGACGCAAGCCGCACCGATCGCGAAGGTCAGCGCATAGAGATGCTCGACATTGAGCCCGACGACCAGCGCTCCGGTATAATTGTCGGCGCAGGCGCGGATCGCCTTGCCGAGGAGCGTAAGGCGAAAGAAGCCGAACAGCAGGATTGCGACCACGATCGCGGCACAGCCGGCATAGAGCTTGGTAGCGTCGACGATCAGGGCTCCGATTTGAAAGCTGTCATAGGCATAAGACGTCTGCACCGTGCGCGCGTCCGGCCCGAACACGATCAACAGCGTATTGACGATGATAAGCGCGACCGCCACCAGGAGGAGAAACTGGCTGTGCTCCGGCCGGGTGATGAAGGGATTGATCAGTTTCGCCTGAAGCGCATAGCCGAAGACGAACAGCACGGCCGCAATCGGCACCAGCATGATCAGCGGATCGAGGTGAAATCCGGAGAACAGCACGACCGCGAGATACATCGCGATCGACATCATCTCGCCGTGCGCGAAATTGACGACGCGCACGACGCCGAAGATCACCGAAAGGCCCAGCGCCATCAGACCATAGACGAGCCCCGTCAGAACGCCCGCGACCGCGACATTCAAATAGACGTCGAACGGCACCGAACCGGCTCAGCCGCGGCCTTGGTACGGCGCCAAGGGCCATTCCGGCTTGGCATTGGCGGCCTCCTTGGGCGCGATCGTAACGAGCTTGCCGCCGCGGTTCTGGATCGCGCCATCTTTTACTTTGTCGTTCTGGCCTTTGGCGTTGAACTGAATGCCGGGCCCGATGCTGACATTGTCGGTGATGTTGGTTGCGCGGATGGCATCCGCCAGCGCCTTCGGATCGGTCGAACCGGCGCGCTTATAGGCGTCGGCGGCGACCAACAGCGCCTCGAAGGTGAAGATGTGGTTGGTGTTCAGATTGATGCCCGGATAGGCCTTGGCCAAGGCCGCTTCGAGGGTCTGGCTGAGCTTCTTGTTAGGATCGTACCACGGCACGAAACTGAGCGGGCCATCGGACAGCTTGCCGAGCGTCTTGAGGTACTGATCCTCGTACCAGCCAGGCCCCATGCTCAAAATCGCCTGCGGCGTCCAGCGCTGCTTGACCAACTCCCGCGTCAGCAACATGGCGTCGTTGAGCCTGCTCACGACCAACAGCGCGTCGGCATTGGTCGCCTTGGCCTTGGCAACCTCTACCGAGAGATCGCGCGCCGCCGGATCGTAGGGAATCTCCTCGGCGATCGTGTAGGGCATGTTGAATTTCGGCATCACGGCGCCGATGCCTTTCGACATCGCCGTCCCGAACGTATCGTTGACGTGCATGAAGACCGCAGTCTTCGGCGCCGACCCGACGCTCGCGAATATTTCCTTTTGATTGGCGAAGGCGTCACCGAGAATCATAGCGGCGGTGGGAAAATTCCTGAACACGAATTTGTAGCCCTGCTCGGTGATGTCCGGCGCGGCGGCGATATTGATGACGAAGGGAATGCCCTTTTGCTCGGCGACTTGCGCGATCGCGGTCGATTGACCGGAATCGAAGGCGCCGACCAGGAGCTGGGCGCCGTCGCTGATCAGCTTTTCGGCGCGTGCGCGGGCGGTATCGACGTTCGATTCGGTGTCGCCGTCCATGATGGCGAGTTCGGGCAGGCCCATGGATTTGAAAATTGCCGGCGCGATGTCGACGCCGCGCTGGCAATCCTGGCCGATACCGGCCTCGAAGCCGGAACGCGGCAAGAGTACGCCTACTTTCAAGGCTGCGCCCTGAGCGCGCACGATATTGAAGGGCGCCAAGGCGGCGGCCATACCGGCGGCACCGGCACTCGCGGCAAAGGTCCGGCGGGTCACATGCACGCCATGCGAACGGGATTTGCGTCTCATCGTGATATCCTCCCCTGGCTCCTGCTGTCCGACTTTGCTGATCATGCCGGATTTATTCGAGCGGTCACAAGTCCGAAAAAGGTCGCGACTTTCCGCTGCCTGATAAGCGTATTGTTGACAGGGACAACAATTATCGTCAATTAGCAATATCGTCGCGCGGAGCGCGCAATACCTGTCCGAGACGGACGAATAGCTCGATAAGATGACGCCATGAGCGGGAGAACGACCCGCCGATCACGGGCGCTGCCCTTTCGGGCGGCGATGCCGACCCGCCGCAGCGAGCGTGCCGACGTTACGCTCGGCGCGCTGAACGGTCATCTAGGCTATTTCATCCGGCGCCTTCAAGTCTGGGTATTCCAGGATTTCATCCGGACCTTGGCTCCCATCAAAATCAGTCCGGCACAGTTTTCCGTGCTCGCGGTGATCAACGACAATCGCGGGCTCTCCCAAGCGGAACTGGCGGTGACGCTCGGAATTGAGCGGGCGCGGCTGGTGCGGCTGCTGCATCGGTTGGAGCAGCGCGGGATGATCCAGCGGCTGCGATCCTCCGTGGACGGCCGTCGCCACGCTCTGCAGCTCAAACCGCAAGGACGTACAGTTCTCCTGCGCGCCAAGACGCTGGCGGCGCGACATGAGGGCCGCTTGATCGACATGCTCGGCGCGGAGCGGCACGCTCTCCTTCTCGCGGCGCTGCGAAATCTCTGATTTTTGGAACGGCATTGGAAACGCGATTTCCAATGCCTCCACTCTCACGCCTTCAAGACCATCTCCGGCTTGAGATCCTTGAGCGATGGCGCGCCTGCCTGCTGCATCGCCACGACAAGTTCGGTGCGAAGAATGTCGAGGACGCGTTCGACGCCGGCCTGGCCGAAGGCGCCGAGGCCCCACAGATAGGGCCGACCAATGGCGACGCCCTTCGCTCCCATGCATAGCGCCTTGACGATGTCGGTGCCGCGGCGAAAACCGGAATCGATCAGCACCGGCATGGTGCCGGACGCTTGCATGATTTCGGGCAGCGACTCGATGGTCGAGCGGCCGGATTCGTCGGCGCGGCCGCCATGGTTCGACACGATGATGGCATCGATGCCGGCCGCGGCGGCGAGTTTGGCGTCTTCCCAGGCCAGGATGCCTTTGAGGACCATTTTCATCTTGGTGACGTCGCGCAACCGCTTGATGTCGTCCCAGGTCAGCGCCGACGACTGGATGTTCTTGAGCCCGCTGAGATCGGCGCCCTCGTAGATCGGGTCGTTCCGCATCGAGCTTGCGAGGCTCGTTTTGTCGTGGCAATCGGAGCATTGCCGCGTATCCATGCGCTGCATGCGGAGCGCGGTTTCCTGGTTGCGGCCGCCGACGCGGTCGACCGTGACCGCGACCGCGATCGAGCCCTGCCGCTCCATGCTTTCGACATGGTGCTCGGCGACCTCGAATTTGTTGGTCGCATAGAGCTGCGACCAGATCGGCCGGCCGCGCGCCGCGATGGTATCGGCGACCGAGGTGGAGGCCTGGGTCGAGAGGATCATCAGATGGTCGCCCACTTTCGCCGCCCGCGCCACGCCCTCTTCGCCATCCGGATGGTAAGCTTTATGCCCGCCGGTCGGATCGATGATGATCGGGGTTGCGTATTTCTGGCCGAGGATTTCCGTCGTCATGTCGATCTTGCTGACATTGACCAGACGGCGCGGCCGCAGCTGGAATTTCAGAAAGCCGTCGCGATTGGCGCGCAGCGATACGTCGTCGTCGACACCCGACGCCATATAGCCGAAATGCGCCGGCGGCACGTTCTTGTGCATCACCGGTTCGAAATCGAACACGTCGAGCGCCTCGCTCGGGCTCGCGATCAGGTGGTCGTAATCGCGCGGCGCCCACACGTAGGGATCGGATGGCCGCTGCGGCTGCGCGGTATTCTGCGCGAGCGCCGCAATGCTGGTTCCGGCGAAGAGCGGGCTCGCCGCCAGAAATTTGATGAAGCGGCGGCGGCTGGCAGCTTGATCGACGATAGGCGTCATAACGATCCTCCCCTGAACGATCGGCGTTTGCCGTTTTCTATTGGACCGCATCCTAACGAGCGTTCGGCCGGATGAGAACCGTCGTCCGGGCACGGCGTTACTCCATTGCAAAACGCGCACCGGACCTGCCATGATCCGCGCCGGAAATCGTGAGGAACGCGCAGCAATGCCAAACGGGAAACCGGTCATAACCTTCATCGGCTTCGGCGAAGCGGGCCAGGCGATCGCCGCAGGCCTCCGCGAGACTGGCGTCGAGCGCATGGCGGCCTGGGATATCCTGTTTCCGATCGCCAAGGGCGACGGGCTGCGGCAGGCCGGAGAGGCAAGCGGCGTGCCTTGCGCTCTTTCTGCTGCGGATGCTGTCCAGGGCGCCGACCTCATCATCTCCGCGGTGACGGCGGCGTCGAGCGTCGAGGCCGCGCAGTCGGTCAAACCCCATCTCTCTGGCAAGCCGTATTTCCTCGACATCAATTCGGTATCGCCGGGCCGCAAGCAGGAAACCGCGAAGCTTTTGGGCGATGTGGCCCGCTATGTCGACGTCGCCGTGCTGGCGCCGATCCATCCGGCGCGGCACCAGACGCCGATGCTGCTCGCGGGCGCCCATGCCGAAACAGTGGCGCCGGTGCTTGCCGGGCTCGGCATGCGCGCCACTATCGCCGGCGCGGAGATCGGCGCGGCGGCGGCGATCAAGATGGTGCGCAGCGTGATGATCAAGGGTATCGAGGCGCTGACGCTCGAATGCTTTCTGGCGGCGGCGCGCGCCGGCGTCGTCGACGAAGTCGCCGATTCGATGAAGAACAATTATCCGGGTCTCGATTGGAGCAAGATCGTTCCCTACAATCTCGAACGCATGGCGAGTCACGGCGAGCGGCGCGCCGCCGAGATGGAAGAAGTCGCCGACACTTTACGCGAGCTCGGCGTCGAGCCGCTGATGACCTCGGCGACCGTCAAACGTCAGCGCGAAATGGGTCAGATCGGCACGCAGCAGTTGGTGCGCGGCGCGCTCAAGAAAGACCGCGCGGCTATGCTCAACGCCATCAGCGCGGCGGCACGCGACCGTCACTAATCACAGGCGCGTTTATTCTTGTTTATTCTCCCACCGCTTGTGTTAGCGTTCCTCTGGGATGCTTGAGCATTCCGATAAAAAATGGGGGGACGACCAATGAGAACGATAGGAGTTTGCCTGTCCGGCCTTGCACTATCGGCCGCAGTCGCTGTGTCGGCCATTGCCGGCTCGACCGGCAGTAGAGCCCAGAACTTAAACTGTCCGATGATCTGGCAGCCGGTTTGTGGAATCGGAAAAGACGGCAAGAAACACACCTGGGCCAACGACTGTTGGGCCAACAAGGACGGCGCCAAGAAAGTCCGTCCCGGCGCCTGCAAATAGGCACAGGTCTGCGCTCATCACCGGCCGGCAAGGGCCAGTTCGCGCTTGCGGCCGGTGAAACTATCGAACAGCGGATATGACGAGGTACTGCGTCCGGAGACCTAACGCCTTCGGCCCTTGCGCCTTTCGCGCGGCGTGACGCGCGCCGGCTTCGGCACCGGCCGCCGCGTCGCCTTGACGCCAGTGCGGCGCGGCGGCAGGCCGCCCGCCGCTTCGAGCCGCATGCTCCAATATTCCCACGTTCGGCCGACCACATTGGGCAATTGGCCCAATACGCCGGCGAGTTTAACCTCGCCACGGCGCAACACGTCGGGCTTGCCGAGCGTCAGCGCGCGCAACTGATAGTCGGCGTTCTGGCACATGAAGATCGAGCGCGAGACCAGTTCCTTGGCTCCGCCGCCGACCACGGTGGCGCCATGGCGGTTCATCAGCACCGCGTTATGCCCCCCAAGCGCGCGCGCCAGCGAGTGGCCTTCCTCTTGCTTGACGACCAACAGATTGGTGTCGCCGAACTCGTCGTACTGATCCCAGAACGGCATGTCCTCGCCCATGGTCGCGCCGAGATGGAAGACGGGCACGATCGGCTTGCCGGCGATGGCGAAGGGCATGACCGCGGGCGCGTGGTGGTGGCACACCGCCATGACATCGCTGCGCGCCTGGTAGATGCAGCCGTGAATGACCCGCTCGGCGTAGAGATGCGCCTTGGCGGGGCGCACCGGCTCGGAATCGAGCGTATATTCGAGGATGTCGTCCGGCTCGATCAGGAGCGGCGAGCGCGAGCGCGACAATAGATAACGGCCCGGATCGGTCGGATGGCGCACGCTGACATGGCCGAAGGCATCGAGCACGCCCTCATGTGCCAGAATGCGGTTGGCGAGCGCCAATTCCTCCATGACTTCGGTCATCTTATCGCGCACGATTTCCCCCCGTTTTGACGATTCTGCGAGCAGAGCTGCTCTTTTATGTTTTTGTCTCGGGCTTGCCTATAGTGATGCCGCATGCGGCCGGAGCAAAGCCCGCGGCACGATTAATCCATCGCGATACGCACGCCGGTTTGGCCATTCAACAGCCGCTTGAGATGAAAGCTCGCCAGCTGGTCTTGCGTCTGTTGGCCCACATAGGAAGCGAAGGCCGCAATGGCGCCGGCATCGTTGGATTCCAGTTTGGCGAAGGCGTCGATGTAAGCCTTGGTGGCGGGATCTGCATATTGCCCGGCGCGCAGCGGCTCGAAGGCCCGCAGCGCTTCGGTCCTGCCCCGCAGCACAAGATCGCCGACGGGCCGGCCGCGAAAACCCTCGACCTTGCCGGCCAGCGCCGCGCTGACGCAGATGCGGGTGCCGAGCTGTTTGTTGGCGGCTTCGAGACGCGCCGCGACATTGATGGTGTCGCCATAGGCCGTGTAGTCGAAGAAGCGATCGCCGCCGAAATTGCCGACGATTGCCGAGCCGGCATGGACGCCGATCCGGGTGACGCCGAGCGGGATGCCTTTGTCCTGCCAGCGGACGCGAAAACCTTGGGCGTATTCGTCCAAATCGAGCGCGCAGGCGACGGCGCGGGCGGCGTGATCCGGCTGCTCGCCCGGCGCCCCGAACAACACATGTAAGGCATCGCCGACGATCTTGGCGACGGTACCGTCATGGGCAAAGACGATATCGGTCATGCCCGAGAGATACTCGTTGAGCAGCAGGCCGAGCACACTCGGCTCCAATGTCTCCACCAGCGCGGTGAAGCTCGCAATGTCTGTGAATAAAGTTGCGATCTCGCGGCGCTGGCCGGCGAGTTCCGCCGCCGCCGCAGCGCTGGCCAGCCGCAGCGCCAGATTGGGCGAGAAATAGCGCGACAGCGAGGCATGCGCCCGTTCCGCCTCGGCCTGGCGCTCGCGCGCATTGCGCATGAATTCAACGTAACGGATCGTCTTGGCGATCGTGGTTTCCAGATCGCCGAAATCGATCGGCTTGGTGACGAAATCAAACGCGCCGCGATTCATCGCGATGCGGATATTGGCCATGTCGCCATAGGCCGATACCACGATCGCCGACTTCCTCTCTTCGCTTTCCTGCAGCTTCTGCAGCAGCGACAGACCGTCCATCCTCGGCATATTGATGTCGGTGACGACCAGATCGATGTCGTCGTTTTCCTTCAGCGCCGCGAGCGCTTCGACGCCGTCATGCGCGAACAAAAAGCTCATAGTCCCGTCGCGCAGCTGGCGGCGGAATTTCTGGGTGACCAGCGCCTCCAGGTCCGGCTCGTCGTCGACAAATAGGACGCGCGCGGTCATGCGGCCTTTTCGACCCGGGTTTCGATCTCGCTGCGCAAAAGCCCGAAATCGATCGGCTTGGTCAGGAGCGCTTCGGCGCCGCCTTCGAGCGCCTTGCGGTTCGTCTCCGCGTCGCCATAGGCGGTAATCATGATGATCGGCACGTCGGGCCGCGCCGCCTTCGCCTTGGGGAGGAGTTCGAGACCGCTCATTCCGGGCATGTTGATGTCGGACAGGATCAAGATCAGCGAGGCATCGGCCGCCACGCCCATCGTCTCGAGCGCCGCCGCGGCGGACTGCGCGAATGCCATGGTGAAGCGGCCGGCGCGGAGATCGCGCCGGAACTGCTGGCGAAACAAAAGTTCAACATCGGGCTCGTCGTCAACCACGAGAATAAGAAGACTCACGCATGTCCTCCTGACTTGTTGAATGTCGCGGCGCTACGCGGCAGCACAATCTTAAATTCGGTGAACTGGTCGGGCTCGGTCTCGACCGAGATCGAACCGGAATGTTGTTTCACGATGATGTCATGACTGATGGAGAGCCCGAGCCCGGTGCCTTCGCCGGCCGGTTTGGTGGTGAAGAACGGGTTGAACATCTTGGCTTTTACATCGGGCGGAATGCCGGTGCCATTGTCGCGAATCCTGATTTCGACGCGATCGCCGAGATTTTTCGTCGTCGCCGCGAGAACCGGCTCGAAACCCTCGCTACCAGGCTGCGCTTTGCGTTTGGTGGCGGCATAGAAGCCGTTGGAAATCAGATTGAGCAGCACGCGGGTGATTTCCTGCGGAAACAGATCGACCTCGCCGGCAGCCGGATCGAACGAGCGCTCCAGCGTGATATTGAAGCCCTGTTTCTCCGCCCGCGCGCCGTGATAGGCGAGATTGAGGCTTTCTTCGACGATGGCATTGATGTCGACGGGCCGATGCTCGCCCGATCCTTCGCGCGAATGCAGCAGCATGTTCTTGACGATCGAATCCGCGCGCTTGCCATGCTGAACGATCTTTTCGAGATTGCCGCGCAGCGTGTCGGCAAGGTCAGCGATATCTTCGCGGGTCTTTTCGTCCGTCGCCACGCCGCCCAAAATCTCACCCAACTCGTCGATCAGCTCTACCGAGACGCTGGAGAAATTATTGACGAAATTGAGTGGGTTCTTGATCTCGTGGGCGATGCCGGCGGTCAATTGACCAAGGGATGCGAGCTTCTCGGTCTGCACCAAGCGGTCCTGCGCGGTGCGCAGTTCGTCGAGCGATTTGGTGAGGTCGGCGGTGCGTTGGTGCAATTCGGAAAGCAGCCGCGCATTCTCGATCGCGATCACCGCCTGCGCGGCGAAGTTCGTCAGAAGCTCCACCTGCTTGTCGGTGAACGGACGGACTTCCTGACGATAGATGGCCGACGTGCCGATGAGTTCGCCTTCCTTCAACAGCGGCACAAGAATGAGACTGCGCGCGCCCGTCGTCCTGGCGAAGTCGCGGATCAACGGATCGTCGGTGCCATACGCAGCAAGGTCCGGCACCTGAATCGCCTGCTTGGTGGTGGCCGCCTGCGCCGCGATACGGCCCATCTGTCCGGTCGGAATCCAGGTCGGCTCGCGCCGCCGCAGCTCGGCATAGGCCGGGGGCGCATTGTGCATCGCCACCACGCGCAAAGCGGCGCCTTCGCGTAACGACAGAACCCCGAACTTCGCCTGGCAGATTCGGGTCGCGTTCTCCAGCATAGCGCGGAACACCGGTTCGAGGTCGCCCGGCGAGGAGCTTATGACGCGGAGCACTTCCGAGGTCGCCGTTTGTTGCTCGAGCGACTCGGTCAATTCCCTGGTGCGGTCTTCGACCTTCTGCTCGAGGCCCGCATAGGATTCCTCCAGCCTGCCCGCCATGTCGTTGAACTGATCGGCGAGCGCCTCGACCTCGTCGCCGGTCTTGATCCTGATGCGCTGGGAAAGATCGCCGGAGCCGAGCCGCGCGGCGCCGGCACGTAAGGCCTGGATCGGCACCACCATGCGGCCGGCGAGAAACATCCCGGCGACGAAGGCGAGCGCCAGCGCGCCCAGCAGCACGTAGCCGGTGCGCTGGATCGAGGAATAAAGCGGCGCATAGGCTTCCTCGATCGGCGTCTCGACGAAAACGAACCAGCCGAGCGGATTAACCGGTGCGTAGGCGGTAAGTACCTCGTGACCGGTAATGTCCGCGGCCTCCTGTACGGCTTCTGACGCCGAGCCGGCGCGGGCGCTTTTCACTTGGGCAAGCCGGGACATGTCGGTATTGCGCAGCACCAGGCTGATATCCGGATGGGCGATCAGGCGGCCGCCCGAATCGACCACATAAGCGCGGCCGTGCTTGCCCACCGCGATCTTCGTCACCACGTCCCAGATCAGCTTGAGATTGACCTGCGCGATGCTGACGCCGGTATCGCGGCGCGTGCCGGCGAGCGACAGCGTCATATAGGGCTCGGATTCGCGCCGGAAATAGACCGGCCCGTAATAGACCTTGTGCGCCACCGCATCGGCGAATTCCGGCTTGCCGTTGTAATCGATGCCGCTGCCGACGACGTCCATGGTGAGCCGCGATACTTTAAGCTGCTCGTGGCCCGAGGCGTCGATCTGCGCCAGTTCGGTAATGGCCGGCACCTGCCGCAGCAACCGTAACGCGTCGAAGCGCCGCTGCTCGAGCGTATTGTCGGACCACGGCAGCTGCGTGGTCCAGCCGAGCTGACTTTCGATCTGGGTGATGAACTCCTCGATCTTGTCGGCAGCCGCCGTCGCCTGCTCGCGCTGCACGTTGATCAGCGCCGCTTTCTGCTCCTCATAGGAAAACCAGACCTCGAAGGCGCCATTGGCGACCAGCGCCAGAACCACCACGGTGACGAGGAGGGCCACATATTTGACGAACAGCCGGCTGCGCACGATCGAGGCGCCAGACGCCGAAACGGATCGGACCTTGGGCTTGCTCAGGCCCGCGGACACTCCCCCGATCGTATCGTCCACATCGGCTTTCATCGGCTCATCTTAGCATTAGTTCCACCGATTCCCGCAGCCGCATCGAGGCACCGGATGCGGCCATTTCGCCGTTTCATTCGATGACATCGTCGGCGCGGATGACGAGCGACTGCGGCAGCGTCAGACCGATCGCGGTCGCGGCCTTGAGATTGACGGTGAGGGTGAATTTGGCCGGCTCTTGCACCGGAAGATCGCCGGGTCTCGCGCCTCGCAGGATGCGGTCGACGTAGGAGGCGGCGCGGCGGAAAATGTCGGGATAATCGGCCGCATAGGCCATGAGCCCGCCGCTTTGGGCAATGGCGCTGGCGCCGTAAACGGCGGGCAGCCGGTGCCGCGTTGCGAACTCGACCAGGAGATCCCGATGCTCGGTGAGAAAAGTGTCGATGATGGCGATGATGCCGCCGCCCGGCTGGCGCGCCGTCTCGGCAAATGCGCTTTCGATGTCGGCGGGACTGCTGCACGGGGCCGCGCCCACCGCCGTGCCAAGCGATTGCGCCGCCGTTTGTGCCGCATGCAGAAATCCCTCGGCGAAGGGCGCGGTTTGCGGATTAAACAGCATCGCGGCGTGCGAAACTCCCGGGGCCGCCTCTTTCAGAAGCTCAAGCCATTTGCCGCCGACCGAGGCCTCGAAATTCGAAAAGCCGGTGACATTGCCGCCGGGATGCCCCAGATTTTGCACATAGCCCGACCGGATCGGATCGGCCACCAGCAGGAACACGGTCGGCAGTCCGGCGCCCATCATCGCGGTCGTTGCCGGCGTGGTGCGGCTGACAACCAGATCGGGATGACTCGCGACGATCTCGCTCGCAGCGGCCCGCACCGCATCGAGCTCGGCGCCGGGCCAGCGATAGGCAAGTTCGATCGTGCCGCCAGGCTTCCAGCCCAGTTGCTGCAGGCCGTCCTCGAAGGCGCCGACTTCCGCCTTGCCGGCAGCATCGCCGGACGCAAGGCCGCCCATCAGCACCGCGACGCGGCGTTGTTGCGCGTGTTGCGCGCGCGCCGAGAGAGGCCACGTGGCCGCCCCACCCAACAGCCCGATGAATTGCCGTCGCCTCATTCGATCACCTCGTCGGCGGTGGCCAACAGCGTCGACGGTATTGCGAGCCCCAGTGCCTTCGCGCTCTTGAGATTGACGACCAGCTCGAATTTGGTCGACGATTGCACCGGCAGATCGGCCGGCTTCGCGCCTTTCAAGATACGGTCGACATAGCCGGCGGCCCCGCGATATTCCTCGACGATATCGGGGCCATAGGACAACAGACCGCCGCCCGTGACAAACAAGCGCAGCGGATAGACCGCCGGCAGCCGGAAGCGTTCCGCGGCAGCAATAATCGGCTCGCGCGCCGCGATATCCTCGGACGTTCTGATGACAATGAGGCCGCCATTCGGCACGCGTGCGAACTCGGCCACGTCACGGTCGATCGTCGCAGCGGCACTGACGCCGATGAGACTCATGTCCACCTTCAACGAAGACGCCGCGGCCTGAATGGGGACCACTTGTCTCGTCGCACCCGGATTGCTCGAGTCTGCAAACACTGCCACGCGCTTCAGACCCGGAGCGATCTCCGCCAAGAGTTCCAGCCATTTGGCGCCCATATCGTACTCGGCTGGAGAAAAGCCGGTGAGATTGCCGCCCGGCCGCGCCAGGCTCTCGATGACACCAAGCGCGACCGGATCCGTGACCGCCGCAAAAACCACCGGCACCGACTGCGTCAATTGCCGGACCGCGACGACGCTCGGCGGCGCATTGGCGACGATCGCGTCGGGGGCGAGCGCAACCAATTGAGCAGCATTTTCTTTGACACTTTGCACGTCGACACCCCAGCGATAGTCGACGTGAATATTTTTCCCCTCGCTCCAGCCCAATTCGCCGAGCGTCTTGAGAAACGCCGCAATGCGCCGTTTGGCTTCCGCATCGCCCTCGGCAAGATTCATCAGCATGCCGATGCGCCGCAGCGGCGCTGGCTGCTGCGCGCGTGCCGTCAACGGCCAAGCGGCGGCGCCTCCAATCGCGGCAATGAATTGCCGCCGCTTCACTCGATCACCTCGTCGGCGAGCGCCAGCAGATTGTTCGGCACCGTGAGATTCATCGCCTTGGCGGTTTTCAAATTGATCACGAATAGGTAGCGCGTCGGCAATTCGAACGGTAGGTCGGCGGGCTTGGCGCCTTGGAATATTTGAGCGCACAGCGCCGCGGCGCGATCGAAGGATTCTTTCGCGTCGGAACCGTAAGACATCAAGCCGCCATCGTGCGCCATGTAGTCTTGCTCATAGATTGCGGGCAGCTTGTGCTCGGCCGCGTAATCGAACACGCGCTTGCGATTGAGCAGTGTGAGCACGTCGGTGACCATCAAAATGGCGTCCGGCGGGTCGCGGTTCATCGCCTCGAAGGCCTCGTTGAAATCGTCGGGCTGACGTACGCCTAGCGGCAGCACCGTGACGCCGAGCGTCTGCGCCGCTGCCGCCGATGCGTCGTAGCGCTGCGTCATGCCGAGGTCGTCCTTGTTCCACAGCATGGCCACCTTGCGAAGCTGCGGCAACAAGGCCTTCAGATAGCCAAGGCGTTTGGTGGAAAGGGCGGCTGCGTCATCGGCAATTCCAGTCACGTTGCCGCCGGGCCGCGCCAGGCTTGCCACGAGCCCCGTCTTGACCGGGTCGCCCGAGCCGGATGCGACCACCGTCGGCACGCCCGATGCCTTGGCGGCCGCCGCGGCCGGGTAGCTGACGGTCACGACCACGTCGACATTGGCAGCCTTCAATTCGGCCATCAGATTCGCTATCCGGCTCACATTGCCAGACGCGCCGCGCGGTTCGTAGGCGAGGTTTTGCCCGAGCGTGTAGCCGCGCTTCGCCAGGCCCCCGATCAGCATCGCCCCCGCGCCGGCATCGGGCGGGATCGGGGGCCCGACGGTCAGCGTTCCGAGGCGGTAGACCTTTGTCGGCGTCTGCGCGGCGGCGCCGTATGGCACCGCAATGGCCGTGCCGGCAAGCAGCTGTAAGACATCGCGGCGCTTCATGACTGGTCTCCCTGCTTGCGATAATAGCTAACTTCTCACTCGATCACCTCGTCGGCGAGCGCCACGAACTCCGGTGGCAGGTTGATGCCCGTCGCCTTTGCGGTCTTCAGATTGATCACGAGCGGATAATGCGTCGGCTCCTCAAACGGCAAGTCGCCGGGGCGCGCACCCTTGAAAATGCGCATGGTCAAGTCGGCGGCGGCCTCCATGGATTCCTTCAGATCGGGGCCATATGACATCAAGCCGCCATCGCGCACAAAGGGGATGTCGTATTCGTAGAGCGCCGGAATATGGTGCTCGGCCGCGTAATCGAAGACGCGCTTGCGGTTCAGATTTGTGAGCACGTCGGCAACCATCAGGATGGCGTCCGGCTGATCGCGATCCATCGCTTCGAATACGCCGTTGAAGTCGTCGGGCGCGCGCACGCCGAGCGCCTCCACGGTTGTCCCGACCGACCGCGCCGCGCCGGCGGACGCCTCGTACCGCATGGTCATGCCGAGATCGTCCTGGTTCCACAGCATCGCAATCCGCTGCAGCTTCGGGACGGCTTGTTTGATCAGCGAGATGCGTTTGGTGGAAAGCGCTGTCGCATTATCCGACATGCCGGTGATATTGCCGCCCGGCCGCGCCAGACTGTCGATGAGGTGGGTCGCGACTGGATCGCCTCCCCCATAGGCGACAACCGTCGGTACGTTCTCGACCTTGCAGGCGAGAATTACCGGAAATCCGACCGCCACGATCACATCGACCTGGTCCGCCTTCATGCCGCGGACGATGTCGCCGAGCTTGCCGACCTGCCCGGCCGCGCCCCGCGCTTCCAGCGACAGGTTTTTGCCGAGCGTATAGCCGCGCTGCTCCAGCGCTTTCACCAGGATCGCGCCAAGCGGGCTCATCTCATCAAGCGCCGGCCCCGGCGTCAGCGTGCCGAGGCGGTAGATTTTAGCGGGTGTCTGCGCAACGGCGCCGCAAGGGAGGGCCGTGGCGGCGCCGGCAAGCAGCTGTAAAGCCTCACGTCGTCTCATGGCCTATTTCCCTGGCGCAAATCGGCACTCCGCCGCGCGGCCAAGCCGACCGCCGCGCGAGCTTACCACTATCGCACGACCGTTTTACCCCACGCGGTCGCGATGCGAGATTTCGACGACGCGAGCGCGCGCGGCGAGTTCGTCCACCAGCGCATCGGCCTTGACCTTGTTGGCGTCGTCGAGATTGGCGTCCCATTCGTCGAGCAGATAAACCTCGGCGTCGGTGCAATCGACGATTTCCTGCAGCGATTTCAGCTGCCGCTCGCCGGAGGAAAAGCCGAGCTTCTTGTCCATCGATTCGGCCGTCACGACGACGTCGTCCTCGTCGTCGCCTTCGACATCGACCGGCACCACACCGCCGGCGAACGCAAAGGCCAGCCGGTCGGTGGTCGGCCAATAATAGGCTCGCTTCTTCATCTCGGTCTTCAGGCTCGCCAACAGCGAGGATTTTCCGGAGCCGTTGCCGCCGCGCACATTGATCCGTCCGGTCGGGCGCGCCAGCGCGACCCGCAGCGCGTCGCCGAGCGACGACACCACATTCGCGCTGTCGCCCTCGCGCAGCACCAGCCGGTCGAAGTGGATGCGCTTGTCGAAATCCGGATCGGGCTGCGGCAGCATATTGGCGGCAACGCCGCCGAACCGCGTCCAGATGGCGATGAAATCGTTCCATCCCGAGGCGAGGAGATGCAGCTCATAGGTCATTTCGATCTGCCGCGGCAGCGTCGTCGCCAGACCGACCAGGAGCACGGTATCGCCGACATTGCGCATCGCCACCACGCTGATCACCGCAAAGACGATGCCGAGGCTGACGATGCCGCTCATCGCGCTCATGCCCTCGCGCGCGACGATGGCGCGAACTTGCGTGACGAGACCGATACGCAGGCGGGACTTGAAGCCTGCGAGCCAGAGCCGAAGATTGTAGCGGTTGCCGGCGAAGATGTTGTCCCACGCGGTGTAGCCCTGCGCGGTGACGCGGTTATTCATGCGCTGGTTTTCCAGATAGGCGTGCGCGATCGGCTTCTGCAGCACCCACTGCATCAACAAGAGCGCGCCGAAGGCACCCACATAGGCGAACGGCAGGCTCGGATCGATCTCGGCGCCGAGCACCAGCGCATTGAAGACGAGGCCGAGAAAAAGCTTCAGCGCGAATTCGAGCTCGTACATGACGTTGAAAAAGCACTGAAAGGTTTCGCCGGTCAGGAACGGCTCGACCTGTTCGCGCGCCGGCTTGTCGTTGAGGAGTTTTACCTTGCCGCGATTTTCCCGCGCAAAGCGCAGCATGAATTTGCCGAAGCCCCGATAGCCGGCGCGCTCGGCAAAAATCCAGCTGATGACGCCGACCACATAGGCGGCCGATTGCGCGGTCAAAATCCAGACCAGATCGGTGAGCAGGAACTGTCCGGTCGCAACCCGGCGCCCGGCATTGATGACGAGCCAGGTCGACGTCGCCGCCAGCATGGCCTCAACCACCATCATGGCGATCATGACGAAGAGCGAGGGCGAGAGCAGGTAGCGGACCAGCTCAAAGCGTGAAATCTGCAGCCTTGGCATTTGCAGGCTTGGCATGCGCAGGCTTGACATGAAGGTCCCGGAAAGGAGGGCCCGGCGTCGGGCCTTGAGTCGGCGGCCGCACTGTAACGGCATCCGGGCGCGAATTTAAGCGCATGGACGCCCCCCGCAACAGCGAATTTTCCAGTCAGGACAATGAGTTTGCGGAGCGTTTGGCGTATTATTTCGGCTGGCCGACCGCGTCCTCACAGCGTATTTATTGAACGGGGGCGGCATCCGCTGCCGTCGGGGTCCGCGTGACGTTCAAGGATGCGTTCGCGAATATTGTGAGCCATGCCGTGCCGGTGCGCCGCCTCGGCACGTCGTTCGTTGCCCGCATCGTCGTCCTCATTGTCGGCCTCGCGGCGATGTCGGCCTATACGGTGCCGGATTTACAGAAGTCGGCTCGGATCTCGCTCGAAGCCTGCCTATGGTGCTGTCTCGCCTATTTCGCGATCGAGAGCGGGATGCGCGCCCGCACGGCGATCCGCGCCGGCCTCGCTTGGCGTCACGTCCTCTCGCTTTCCGGTTTGATCGACCTGGTCGGGGTCGTGGCGGTACCGATTGCGCTGTTGTGCGGTGTGACGCCGCCGACGGCCTGGCTTCTGGCGTCGCTGTGGATCCTCAAGCTCGCGCAGAATTCGCCCGCGCTCGCCCAAATCGGCCGCGTCTTCAAAACCGAGGCAAAACCGCTGGCGAGCGTGTTCGCACTTTTTCTGATGATCCTGTTTCTGTCGTCGGCCGCGATGTATCTGCTCGAGCGTGATTCACAGCCCGGTCCCTTCGGCAGCATGCCGGCGGCGATGTGGTGGGCGGTGGTCACCATGACCACGACCGGCTACGGCGACGCGGTGCCGCTGACCCATTGGGGACATCTGCTCGGCGCTTTCGTCATGATCTGCGGCATCGCCACGTTCGGCTTGACGACCGGCATTTTGGCGACCGGCTTTGCCGCGGAGACGAGGCGGCGCAATTTCATTCAGACCTGGGATCTCGTCAGCAAGGTGCCGTTTTTCCAGACGCTCGACCCCTCGGCGATCACCGAAATAACCCACATGCTGCGCCGGCTCGAAGTGCCGGAACGAACCGCCGTCATTCGCCGCGGCAAGGTCGGCGATTGCATGTATTTCATCGCCGACGGCGAGGTGCAGGTCGAGATCAAGCCGAATCCGGTCTTTCTCGGGCCCGGCGCTTTCTTCGGCGAACTCGCGCTCCTTGGCGATCTGATCCGCACCGCGAACGTGACGACGACGATGGCGTCCACGCTGCTCATTCTCGATCTCGCCGATTTTCGCACGCTGACCGCGCATCATCCCGATCTCAAGCGCGTCATCGACGCCGAGGGGCAGCGCCGGATGAGCGAGAATCAACAGCGCGAGCGGGAACGGCGCGGCGCCCCATCCTCCTGACTTGACTAATGCTGTGGATTTGGTCCTATCCGCCGCCCCATTGAGACTTTTTTGGACCGGCGCCGAGGCGGCGGCATTTTGGCACCGGCGGGATATAGCGAATGACAAATCGCGTGGCGCTGATCACGGGGGCGACCGGTCAGGACGGCGCGTATTTGGCGGAGCTTCTGCTCGGCAAAGGCTACACGGTTCACGGCATCAAGCGGCGCTCGTCCTCGTTCAATAC
>JBAPUM010000087.1:0-11821 GCA_049282655.1 Xanthobacteraceae bacterium | reverse complement strand
TAATCCGAAGCCGTTCCAGTGGACCAAATCCGCCGATCAAATCCTTCAATCCATCGAACGCTTCTGCACATATAATGCAGCACCGAGGCCATGCTAATGTCGCGAACTTCCGGTTCAGGACACTAGAGCTGCGTTACATATCCAGCACCAGCCGCTCTGTCTTTGAGCCGCAACAGCAGATCATGACCTTATCGTTGGCGGCCTGCTCTTCTTCGCTCAGCACCGCGTCGCGATGGTCGGGAATGCCGGAGATGACGCGCGTGACGCACTCGCCGCAGATGCCGAGCTCGCAAGAATACATCACGTCGACGCCGGCATCGAACAGCACTTCGAGGACCTTCTTGCCCTCGGGGATGTAGTATTCCTCGCCCGAGCGCGCGAGCTCGACCCAAAAGCCGCCTTCCGTCGCCGCTTCGGCCTTCGGCGTGAAGTATTCGACATGAACGTGGTTGCGCGGCCGATCGGCCGCCGCTGCTTCGAAGGCGGTCAGCATGGCTTTCGGGCCGCAGCAATAAAGATGCGCGTTCGCCGGCGCTGCGGCGATGACGGCGGCGAGATCGAGGAATTTGCCGGCGGCTTCATCGTCGAAATGCAGATGAACGGAATCCGGTCCAAAATTTTGCAATGTTTCCAGGAACGCCATCTCGTCGCGCGTGCGGCACGAATAGTAAAGCTTCCAGGGGCGTTGCCGGGCCGCAAGCTCCTGCGCCATGCACCAGACCGGCGTGATGCCGATGCCGCCGGCAATCAGTACGACTTGTTCGGCATCTTCCGTAAGCGGGAAATTATTGCGCGGCGCGCTGATCTTGATCTCGTGGCCGACGCGCATCGCGTCGAAAATGTAGCGCGAGCCGCCCCGGCTTTCCGGGTCGCGCTTGATGCCGACGACGTAGCTTTCCGGATCGGTGTTCGGGACACATAGCGAGAACTGCCGGATCATGCCGTTCGGCAGATGCAGGTCGATATGGGCGCCGGGCGCGTAGGACGGCAGCGCTCCGCCTTCGCTGCGGCGAAACGTGTAGAGGTTCGTGTCCTTGGCGACAGGCACGATCTCGGTCAAGCGCGCATCGATGAGGCTGGATGCAGTCTTGATCGGAGAGGGGGCGGTCAGAGTGTCCATGCGGGGTTAAATAGGCGGCGGAGGTGGGTTTCCGCAACCGGCTCCTTGAAATTGGGTTAGGGCTAGCGGCTCCGGGCAGGGTGAATTTTGCGCTCGTCGAGCCCGGGCGAAGCTTCTTGGGTCGCGGCTTCGAGGTAATCGGCGAACACGCGTCCGATCAGCACCACCACCGGGCCAGTCGGTGTCTGATTACCAAGGCGTTCCGGCAGTTCAGCGATGGTGGCGGCAATCGCGCGCTCGTTGGCGCGCGTTGCGCGCTCGACCGCGACGGCAGGCGTTGCCGGATCGAGACCCGCCTGAACCGCCGTTGCGACGAGTTCCGGCAAGGTTTTCGCTGGCATATAGACGACAGTGGTCACTGTCGGGTCGGCGAGGCTCTGCCAATCGATATCGGCTGGCAATTTTCCGTCGCGGCCGTGGCCGGTGATATATTGCACGCGTCGCGCTTGACCGCGGCGTGTCAGCGACACCAACAAACGGCTCGCCGCCCCTTGCGCAGTGGTGACGCCGGGCACCACCTCGACAGAAATTCCCGCCGCCCGGCAGGCCGCGATCTCTTCATCGGCGCGGCCAAAGATCATCGGGTCGCCACCCTTGAGCCGAACCACGCGGCGGCCGGCTTTGGCGAGCGAGATCATCAGCGCGTTGATATCGTCCTGCCGGCACGACGCCCGGTGCCCGGTCTTGCCGACCAGCATTTTCTTGGCTTCGCGGCGCGCGAAATCGAGAATGTCGGTGGCAACGAGATCGTCGAACAAGATCACATCGGCCGATTGCAAGGCGCGCACGGCGCGTAACGTCAGCAATTCCGGATCGCCCGGGCCGGCGCCGACGAGAACCACGGAGCTTCCTTCGCGAACCGCCGTGGACGCCAAGAGGGCGTCGAGATCGGCATCGGTCGGTGCCCGCTCGGGCGCCCTGATGGCCCGCGCGGTGAATTTTTCCCAGAAAGCGCGCCGGTCGCGGAACGGCAAAGCAAGCGCCTGCACGCGCGGGCGCCAGCGGCGCGCGGCCTCGGCCCAGCGGTCAAAACCCTTCGGGATCAAGGCTTCGATCTTGGCGCGGATCGCCTGGCCGAATACCGGTGCGGCGCCATCGGTGGAAATTCCGATCACGAGCGGCGAACGATTTACAACGGCGCCGAACGAGAAATCGCAGAATGCCGGGCGATCGATCACGTTGACTGGCACGCCGGCGGCGCGTGCCGCGGCGGCGAACTGCGCGGCTGCCTCGTCATCGGGGCAATCGGCCACCGCGATCGCGGCGTCCGCGAAATCCGCCGCCGTCCAGTCGCGCTCATGAATGACAATGCGACCGCGTGGTGGCGCAGCCGCGAGCGCGATCATCTCGTCGACGGCTGCCGGAGCGAATATGTCGACGCCAGCGCCCGCGGCGGAAAGGAGTTCAGCCTTCCAAGCGGCCGCGGCGCTGCCGCCGCCCACAATCGCGCGCTTACCCTCGAGCGCGAAAAAGGCCGGCAGCCGCGCCAGCGGTCCGATCCGGGTAGCGGTTACTTCCGAAGGGCTGCGGCTCATGCCTTTGGGTCTCGTTGCTGCTCGGCACACATAGAATGCGTTTCTAATGATCGCAATTCGTCACAGATCATTTGGTAGATTCGTCTATTTATTAACAAGATATGAGAATATCATCCTAAGTCCCGCGATCAAGGGAAAGCGGGACCACGGCGGTCGATCCTCCCCCGAATCCTATTCAATTCACATGCCAACAAGCCTCGGAGGCTAAAACTTGGCGGGCGCCCGACGGGGTTCCGACGGGCGCCCTTAGTTTCACGTCAGCCGGCCTGTAAGCCGGGTTCTGGATGGCCTGCGGACAATGTCCGCAAGCGTGACGGCCATTCTTCTGGGACGCCGGTTGCCCGGCGCCTCAAGCAACCTACCCGGACGGCAGGATCTGGACCAGATCCCGAGACTATCCCGCTTGCGCGCGATAGCCTCGCACCGTCCCTATTCGGTCTTGCTCCCGGTGGGGTTTGCCGTGCCGCCGGCGTTGCCGCTGGCGCGGTGCGCTCTTACCGCACCGTTTCACCCTTACCGCCCCATCCCGAAGGGTGGGAGCGGCGGTCTGTTCTCTGTGGCACTTTCCCTGGGCTCACACCCGCCGGACGTTATCCGGCACCGTTTGTCCACGGAGCCCGGACTTTCCTCCCCGGCAACCTTTCGGTTTCGCCGGAGCGGCCGTCCGGCCGACTGACGACGGCATGGATGCGGCCCTTGGCGGCTTGCGTCAAGGGCCAGTACTAGGGAGAGATTTGCAGCATGGCGGTGCGGGCCCGCGCGGCGATGCTTCGCGGGGCTCGGCCGCGCGTGGCCACGAGCTCCTGCAGCGTGCTGCGGGTGGAAGGGTCGGCGATGCCATCGATCCGTTCCGGCCGGAAATGCCTCTGGAATGCGGTGACGACTTCCTGCGTGGTGGCGTCGTATTCGCCGCTGATCTCGAGCCCGTAGCCATAATCGCTGAACGATTTCTGCAAGCCCACGACGGCGTTGCCGCGATCGCCAGGTAACAGCGTCGGGCCGAAATTCATGATCGGCGCTGGTTTCACCCAGTGTCCGACCCCGGAATCATGAAGCGTGCGCCAGGGAAATTTCTCGCCCGGATCCTGCTTGCGCGCCGGCGCCACATCGGAATGGGCGACGACGCGCACCGGCGTGATGGTGTTGCGGGTCTGGATGCTGCGGCAGAGTGCGGTGACCGCCGCGATCTGGCGTTTCGGAAAATCCGGATAGCCGTGATCGTGGCCCGGATTGGCGATCTCGATGCCGATCGAGCAGGAATTGATGTCGGTCTCGCCGGCCCAGGATGCCACGCCGGCGTGCCAGGCCCGGCGGTTTTCCGGCACCATTTGGATGATGCGGCCGTCCTCGAAAACAAAATAATGGGTCGAAACGTCGCTGCCCCGCGCCCGCAAAAGCTCGAGCGCCGCCTCTGAGTCCGCCATCCCGGTGTAATGCAGGACGATCATGTCCGGCCGCCGACCGCCCCTGCGCTCGCCATTATTAGGCGAAGGCATGACTTCGGCGACGACACAGGAATCCGGCTCGAACACGTTACGCGACATGGCCGTAACTTAGGCCAATGGACGGAGCCGACAAGCGCATTTACCCGTTTCGGCGCGTCATTCGCAAAAAGATCGGAAGCGTTGCGACGCGGTCACGCCGCAACGCATTTCAACCATTCCTTAAGCTTACGCCTCGCTAAATAAAAAGGGGTGGCGCTGCGCATTCGGCGCGGCACCTCCGTTGACGCCTGCGCGGTCCCATGACCCCCTTTCTATCCACGCAAGACACTGTTTTTCATGGACAAAACCCTAAAGCCCGGCCGTGGTTTTCAGCGCTGCGAGCCATGCGAATGACGGCGGACAGCGGCAGCGCACCTGTCGCTGGCGGGTTGCCTCGCCATATCCCCGTGCTCGCCCGCCGGGCCGCGGGTTGGCTCAATGTCAGGGGCGGCGGCGTCTATATCGATGCGACCTTCGGCGCCGGGGGCTATACGCGCGCCATTCTGGAGACGCCGGGCGCCCGGGTGATCGGCATCGATCGCGACGCCGGCGCCGTGGCGCAGGGCGCCGCTCTGGTGGAAGCCGCGGACGGCCGCCTCGAACTGCACGAGACGCGCTTCTCCAATCTGGAATCGATCGTCGAGGGGGCCTCAGCCGACGGCATTGTGTTCGATCTCGGGGTTTCGTCGATGCAACTCGATGAGGCCGCACGCGGCTTCTCGTTTCGCTTCGATGGGCCGCTCGACATGCGCATGGGTAGCGACGGTCCGAACGCCGCCGACGTGGTCGCGCGCGCGAGCGAACGCGACCTCGCCTTCATCATCGCTACCCTCGGCGAAGAACGCCATGCCCGGTCGGTCGCGAGCGCGATCGTGCGGGAGCGCGACAAGCAGGCCATCGAGACAACCCGTGCGCTGGCCGACATCGTCGGCCGCGTCGTGCACGCACGCGAAAGCGCCATTCATCCGGCGACCCGGACCTTCCAGGGCTTGAGAATTTTCGTCAACGACGAACTCGGCGAGCTTGCGCATGCGCTCGTCGCCGCCGAACGTGTGCTCAAGCCGTCTGGCCGACTTGTCGTCGTGGCATTCCATTCGCTTGAAGATCGGATTGTCAAAACCTTTCTGACCGAGCGCAGCCGTGCGCCGTCGGGCTCGCGCCATCGTCCCGATATCGTGGCGCCGCCGCCGACCTTCCGCGTGTTGACGCGGCGGCCGGAAATGCCTGACGAAGCCGAAATCGCCGAAAATCCGCGTGCCCGCTCGGCGAAGTTGCGCGCCGCGGAGCGTAGCGACGCTGCTCCGCGCTCGACGGCAAGCGAATATCTGCTGCCGCGCTTGCCGAGCCTCGCCGACGTCATGCGGGGGCGGACGTGATCCTGCGCGTCCTCAATTTCCTGGTGATCGGCGCGCTGGTGCTCGCCGCAGCCTATGTCTATCGCATCAAGTTTGATTCCACCGTGCAGGCGGAGCGACTTGCCAAGTTACGCAGCGAGGTGCGCCGCGAGCGCGACGATATCGCGGCCTTGCGCGCCGAATGGGGGCAACTCGACAATCCGGAACGCGTCGAGACGCTGGCCAAGCGCTATCTGCATCTCAAGTCGATCGCCCCCACGCAATTCGATACGCTCGACCGGCTGCCCGAGCGGCCGCCACAGGACGTTACGGCCACCAGTCAGGATCCGATCGGCGGCATCATCCAAAACCTGGAACAGCCCGGCAGTCTTGAGACAACCGGCAGCATTCCGCCGCCGGCTGCAAACGGTGCGCAAAACCCGGTTACCGGCGCACCGAGCCCGGCAAGCGGAGCGCCCACTCAATGAGCGTAGCCGCCGAGAGCTTCTCGATGCCGCCTCAGCCGCGCCCCCGCCAACAACCGTGGCGGCAATGGCTGATCGGTAAGCTCCTCTATGGCAGCAATATCGATCGCGCCGCCAAGGCGCGGGCGCGAATTGGCCTGGCGATTCTCGCCTTCGCTGCCGTTTACACCATTATTGCAGCGCGGCTCGTGATGTTCGCCATCGCGTCGCATAGCCATACGGTGCATCGCGTCGTGTCGGGCGACGCCATCGCCACCGCGCGGCCGGACATCCTCGACCGCAACGGGGAAGTGCTGGCGACCGATGTGCGCGTGCCGTCACTCTATGCCGAACCGCGCCGGCTCATCGACGTTGACGAGGCGACTGAATTGCTGACAGCCGATCTGCCCGACCTCAACGCGCCTGAATTGCGCGAGCGGCTCGGGTCAAAACGCGGCTTTGTCTGGCTCAAGCGCGACATCACGCCCGACCAACAGCATGAGATTTACCATCAGGGCCTGCCGGGCATTGGCTTTATGAACGAGAACAAGCGCGATTACCCGAACGGCCCCGAAGTCTCGCATTTTCTCGGTCGCGTCGACATCGACAATCAGGGCATCGCCGGCATCGAAAAGTGGCTCGATGGGCAAGGCCTCGCCGCCCTCCACATGGCCGGCCTCGCCACCGACCGGCTGCAGACGCCAGTTCAGCTTGCCGTCGATTTGCGCGTGCAGCACGCGATGCGCGACGAACTTGTCGCCGCGCGGGCAAAGTTTCACGCCATCGCTGCCGCCGGCGTGGTGCTGAACGTGCGCACCGGCGAGATCGTCGCCATGGTGTCGGAGCCGGATTTCGACCCGAATAAACCGCAGGATCCGCACGATCAGACGCTGATCAATCGGCTGACCACCGGCGTCTATGAAATGGGGTCGACGTTCAAGGCCTTCACCATCGCGATGGCGCTCGACTCCGGCAAGGTGACGTTAAAGTCCACCTTCGACGCGCATAATCCGCTGCATTACGGCAAGTTCGACATCCATGATTTCGAGCCGATGCAGCGGGCGTTGTCGGTGCCCGAAATCTTCACCTATTCGTCGAATATCGGCGCGGCGCGGATCGCGATGGCAATGGGCATCGACGCCCACAAGGCGTTCCTGAAAAAACTGGGTCAGCTCGATCGCCTGCATACCGAACTGCCGGAAAGCGCCGAGCCGATCGTGCCGAAGCATTGGGGCGAGCTCAACACCATGACCATCGCCTTCGGTCATGGCCTCTCGGTCGCGCCGTTACAGGCGGTGATGGGGGTCGCGGCCCTGATGAATGGCGGCATCCTTATTCCGCCGACTTTTCTCAAGCGGACCGAAGCCGAGGCCGACAAGCTAGGCACGCGCGTGATCAAGCCCGAAACCAGTGCGCTGATGCGCTATCTGATGCGGCTTAACGTCGAGAAAGGCACGGCAGCCAAGGCCGACGTGCCGGGCTATTACATCGGCGGCAAAACTGGCACCGCCGACAAGGTGGTGTTCGGCCGCTATTCGAAAACCAAGGTGCTGACCGACTTCATGGCGGTACTCCCGGCGGATCAGCCGCGCTATCTGGTGCTGATCATGCTCGACGAGCCGCAGGCGCTGCCCGAGACGCACGGCTTCAAGACGTCGGGCTGGAATGCGGTACCGACCGGAGGCGCGGTGGTCGCGCGCATCGCGCCGCTGCTCGGTGTCGAGCCGCGCATGGACTTGCCCACCGCCGATCAGCTGATACTGGCTTCGGTGAAGGAAAACCGGTAAGGCACGAACCGCATTGTCGGCCGAGCCGTCATGAAGCTTCGCGAGATTCTGCCTGCTGACGTGGAATTCGACGAACGCCATTCCGATATCGATATCGGCGGGCTGACGGCGGACAGCCGCACTGTTAAACGCGGCGATGCCTTTGTCGCTGTTGCGGGCGGCAAGGCGGACGGCTTGCGCTTTGTCGATACGGCGATCGCTGCCGGCGCGAGCGCTATCGTCGCCGAGCGGGCGCCGCAATCGCCGTTGCCGCCAACCGTCGCCTTCGTTCGCGCCGGCAATGTCCGGCGCGCGCTGGCGCAGATGGCGGCAAAATTCTATCCGCGCCAGCCGGGCGTCATCGCCGCCGTCACCGGCACCAGCGGCAAGACCTCGGTCGCGGCCTTTACCCGGCAAATCTGGAGCGCGCTCGGCCAGCGCGCCGCGAGCATCGGCACGATCGGCGTCGTATCACCGCGCGGCGAAACTTACGGCTCGCTGACGACGCCCGACCCGGTCGCGCTGCATCGTTCGCTCGATGAACTCGCCGGCGACGGCGTCACCCATCTCGCTATTGAGGCGTCTTCGCATGGGCTCGACCAATATCGGCTCGACGGCATCCGCCTCGCCGCCGGAGGCTTCACCAATATCACCCGCGATCATCTCGATTATCATCCGACATTCGAGGCTTATCTCGCCGCCAAGCTGAGAATGTTCGAAGACCTGCTCGCGCCGGGAGCGGCCGCCGTGATCGATGCCGATCACGCCTACGCCGATCGTATCGTCGCGGCGGCGCGGGAGCGCGGTCTGCGGATCATGACCACCGGCCGCAAAGGAACCGGTATCAGGCTTGTCGAGGCGGCTATCGACGGCTTTGCGCAAAACCTGCGACTCGAACACGAAAAACGAATCTCTTCGGTGCATCTGCCGCTGGTCGGCGAATTTCAGATCGAGAACGCGCTTGTCGCCGCCGGGCTTGTGATTGCGACCGGTGGCGATGCCGCCTCGGCATTCGCTGCGCTCGAACATCTGACCGGCGCCAAAGGCCGGCTCGAGCGCGTCGGAACGCGGCGCGGCGCGGAAATCTTCGTCGATTACGCGCATAAGCCAGACGCGCTCGCCAAGGCACTCGAAGCGTTACGGCCCTATGTCGGCGGCCGGCTGGTGCTGGTGATCGGCGCCGGAGGCGACCGCGATCGCGGCAAGCGCCCGCTGATGGGGGCCGTCGCGGCCGAAAAAGCCGACCGAGTGATCGTGACCGACGACAATCCGCGCAGTGAGGACGCCGCCGCCATCCGTGCCGCGATTGTTGCCGCCGTACCGCATGCCGTCGAAATCGGCGACCGGGGCGAGGCG
This sequence comes from Xanthobacteraceae bacterium, assembly GCA_049282655.1. Taxonomy (GTDB): domain Bacteria; phylum Pseudomonadota; class Alphaproteobacteria; order Rhizobiales; family Xanthobacteraceae; genus BOG-931. The sequence continues at coordinate 2,762 of JBAPUM010000087.1, read as the reverse complement.
ATACGGCGGGCGATTGCCGATCTAAGTTCGGGCGACGTCCTCCTGATCGCCGGCAAAGGTCATGAAACCGGCCAAATCGTCGGCGACCGGGTGATCCCATTCAGCGATCATGAGGCGGTCGCCACGGCCATCAAGGAATTCGCCGCATGAGCGCGCCCGCGCTGTGGACGATCGATGCAATGGCGGCGGCGATGGGCGCCGAGCGCCAAGGCGGTCTGCCGCAATCGATTTCTGGTCTGTCGATCGATAGCCGCACCGTCGGGCCTGGCGAGGCCTTCTTCGCTATCGCGGGCGATCATCGCGACGGTCATGAATTCGTCGCCACGGCGCTTGCAGCCAAAGCGGCGCTCGCCGTCGTCGCCGTCGATCGGCGGGTGAGTTTCCCGGCGCCGGCGCCGCTCCTGGTGGTGCCGAATGTGCTTGCCGGCCTGCGCGATCTCGCCGCCGCGGCGCGGGCGCGCAGCACCGCCAAGGTGATCGGTGTCACCGGCTCGGTCGGCAAGACCGGCACCAAGGAGGCGCTGCGGTTCGCGCTGTCCAAAGACGGCGAAACGCACGCTTCGGTCGCGTCCTACAACAATCATTGGGGCGTGCCACTGTCGCTTGCGCGCTGCCCGGCGACGGCGCGCTACGCCGTCTTCGAAATGGGGATGAACCACGAAGGCGAGATCGAACCGTTGTCTCGACTGGTCCGGCCGCATGTGGCGATCATCACGACGATCGCGCCGGTGCATCTGGAATATCTGGGCTCGCTCGCAAAAATCGCCGACGCCAAAGCCGAGATTTTCTTCGGCGTCGAATCGGGTGGCGCAGCCGTCATCAATCGCGACATCGCGCAATTCGCTCATCTGCGGCGCCGGGCCAAGGAAGCCAATGTCGCGCGGATTATTTCGTTCGGCGAACATCAGGCCGCTGATGCACGGCTGATCAAATGCTCACTTCATCCACGCTGCTCGACCGTCGAGGCGAGCATCTTGGGCCACGAATTCAGCTACAAGATCGGTGCGCCGGGCCGTCATCTCGTGATCAATTCGCTCGCGGTGCTGGCGACGGTCGAACTCGCCGGTGCCGATCTCGCGCTTGCGGCGCTGTCGCTCGCCGAATTGACGCCAGTGGCCGGCCGCGGCGCGCCGATCCCGATCGACCCGCCCGGTGGTTCGGCGCTCCTCATCGACGACAGTTACAATGCCAATCCGGCCTCGGTCGAAGCCGCGCTTGCGGTGCTCGGGCAAGCGCCGGTCGGCCCGCGCGGCCGGCGGATCGCCGTCCTCGGCGACATGCTCGAGCTCGGGCCGAAAGGGCGCGCCTTGCATCGCGGCCTGGTCGATTCGGTGCTCGCCAATGCGGTCGATCTGGTGTTCTGCTGTGGGCCGCTGATGCAGGCGCTGTGGCAGGCTCTTCCCGCCAGCCGCCGCGGCGGCTATGCAGAGGACTCCGCCGCGCTCGAGGCGCAAGTGCTGTCCGCGATTCGGGCTGGCGACGTCGTCATGGTCAAGGGCTCGCTCGGCTCGCGCATGGCGCCCATCGTCAAGGCGCTGCAACGGGCGTATCCGCACCAAAGCGGCGTCGAAGACACGCTCGAAGACGCGTCCGCATAAGGTTGATGCAATGCTCTATTGGCTGGTCGATCTGTCGGACAAGCTCTCCGTCCTCAACGTATTTCGCTACATCACCTTCCGTACCGGCGGCGCCGTCATCACCGCGCTGTTTTTTGTTTTTCTGTTCGGCCAGAACATCATCGACCGGCTGCGGCTGTTGCAGGGCAAGGGCCAGCCGATCCGCGCCGACGGGCCGAAGTCGCATATCGTCGCCAAGGCCGGTACGCCGACCATGGGCGGCCTGATGATTCTGTCCGGCATGTTGGTGTCGACCTTGCTGTGGGCCAATCCCGCCAACCCTTACGTTTGGGTGGTGCTGTGGGTCACGCTAGGTTTCGGCCTGGTCGGTTTCTACGACGATTATCTGAAAGTCACCAAGCAGACGCATAACGGATTTGCCGGCCGCACCCGGCTGCTGATTGAAGCCGTCATTGCGGGCCTCGCCTGCATCGCGCTGGTCGAGCTCGGCCGCGTGCCGTTTTCGACCTCGCTGGTGTTCCCGTTCTTCAAGGAACTGGTGCTCAATCTCGGCTGGTTCTTCGTGCTGTTCGGCATTTTCATCATCATCGGCGCCGGTAATGCCGTGAACCTGACCGATGGTCTCGACGGCCTCGCTATCGTCCCGGTCATGATCGCGGCCGCGAGCTTCGGTATGATCGCGTATCTGTCCGGCAACGCGGTCTTTGCCGATTATTTGCAAATCCATTACGTCGCCGGAACCGGCGAACTCTCGGTCTTGTGTGGCGCCGTACTCGGCGCTGGCTTGGGCTTTCTCTGGTTCAATGCACCGCCAGCCTCGATCTTCATGGGCGATACCGGATCGCTGGCGCTCGGCGGTATGATCGGCGCGGTCGCGGTCGCCACCAAGCACGAGATCGTGCTTGCCGTGATCGGCGGGTTGTTCGTGCTCGAAGCGGTATCGGTGATCGTCCAGGTGGTGTCGTTTAAACTCACTGGCAAGCGCGTGTTCAGAATGGCGCCGATCCACCATCATTTCGAGCAGCTCGGCTGGACCGAACCGCAAATCGTCATTCGCTTCTGGATCGTGTCGGTCGTGCTCGCGCTGGCGGGATTGTCGACGTTAAAGCTGAGATAAATTCCGATGCGAGATTGTTGGAGCTCGGGCTTGCCGCTCGCTGCTCCCTCCCCCCTTGTGGGGGAGGG
>JBAPUM010000086.1:0-3544 GCA_049282655.1 Xanthobacteraceae bacterium | reverse complement strand
GCGTTGAGAACAGAGCATCGCGTTCAGGAGTAGCTTCAAGGGTAGAACGCGCAACATTAGTCTTTGGTGCGCTCGATCCGCGGGCATTGGCCACTGCTATGAGGGTTCGCGATGATAATGCGGGCGTTCCGAATACGACTGCAATACCCTCTACGCAAGTACAAGGAACGGGTGACCGCATTTGTTCGCGGCTGGGGAGATTTGCGATTGCCCAATCGCGATAAGTGGACGACCAGCGGGCCGCGTAAGCGAATTCAACGCCGTCGACATCGCGCGATACTACCTTGTACTGCGGTTGATCACCCAGCGTATTGAACCCTGCGTTATCTAGGAATGAGGTTACGGCGGCGGCTGCAGACGGGTATCCAACTTCAGTTGGCGTCCCCCCATCAATCTGCACGGTTACATCGCAGCGAGGTATAACGACCCACTGTCGCATGATGTCTAGGACGGAGCGTCTCCCTCCGGCGAGAACCGTCTGGCGCTGAAGGCGACGGGCTTGGATAGATCGCGTATGAGTGGCGCGGTGATCGTGTCCATTTCTAATACAAGCGGACACTATCGCGGATGTCTGACAGCAAGGACGATTGTGGGGCGGCGCCTGGGCGAAGGCGTCGATCCTGGAGCCTAGATGAGAAGCAGCGGATCGTCGACGAGAGCCTCGAGGATGGCGCCTCGCTTGCCGAGGTCGCACGGCGTCACGATCTTAACGCCAACCAGCTTTTTACGTGGCGTCGGCAGTTCGGCGTCGAGGCTGCCGGACAGAACGACCTCGCGCCGATCCTGCCGGTGACGATCGCGTTGGAGACGGCGGCGGAAGAACCCGGTCCAGGATCGAGCGGCCAGATTGAGATCGTGCTCGCCGATGGCGATCGTATCCTGGTATGGTCGGACGTGGAAACGGCGGCGCTAATGCGCGTTTTGAAGGCGCTATCGCGGCGATGATCCCGATTCCGAGCGGCGTCAGGGTCTGGATCGCAACGGGCCACACCGATATGCGGCGCGGCATGCAGGGGCTGGCTTTGCAGGTTCAGGAGAGCCTGAAGCGGGATCCCCACGCCGGCGATCTCTATATCTTCCGAGGCCGGCGTGGTGATTTGGCAAAGATCCTCTGGCATGACGGGATCGGGCTGTCGCTCTATGCGAAACGATTGGACCGCGGAAAGTTCATCTGGCCTTCGGCGTCAGGTGACGCGGTGTCGATCTCGGCGGCGCAGATGGCGTACATGCTCGAAGGGATCGATTGGCGCCATCCACAACTGACGTGGCGACCGACAAGGGCGGGATGAGCGAAGAAAAATGTGGAGGCCGGCGTATTTTGGGGTGCTACAAATCACGAAAACTATGATTCACTTCGTCTCATGGATGCTGATCGCGCCGCTCTTGCCGAAGAAAACGCCGCGCTGAAAGCGGAGCTGGCGGTATCGCGGGCAAAGGCGTCGGAGGACGCCGCGCTGATTGTGCAGCAGACCTTGCGGATAGCGAAGCTCGAGCGCCAGATTTACGGCCAGAAATCGGAACGCTCGGCGCGGCTGATCGACCAGCTGGCGCTTACCTTCGAAGAACTGGAAGCGAACGCGACGGAAGACGAACTGGCGGCGGAGCAGGCAGTCGCCAAAACGACGACGGTTGTCGGATTTACGCGCAAGCGCGCTGAGCGCAATACGTTCCCAGACCACCTTCCGCGCGAGCGGGTGGTGATCGATCCGCCGACGGCGTGCGAATGCTGCGGCGGCAGTCGCTTGCGCAAGCTCGGCGAAGACGTAACCCGAACGCTGGAATCGGTGCCGCGTCAGTGGAAGGTGATCGAGACGGTGCGCGAGAAGTTCTCTTGCCGGGACTGCGAAAAAATCAGCCAGGCACCGGCACCATTCCATGTGATCCCGCGAGGATGGGCGGGTCCGAGCCTGCTGGCCATGCTCCTCTATGAGAAGTTCGGCCAGCATCAACCTCTGAACCGGCAGATCGAGCGTTACGTGCTGGAGGGCGTGCCGATCAGTCTGTCGACCGCAGCCGACGCCGTTGGAGCGTGCTGCACGGTATTGGAGCCGCTGTTGCGCCTGTTGGAAGCCCACGTCATGGCATCCGAACGCCTCCACGGCGACGACACCACCGTGCCCGTGCTGGCCTTGGGCAAGTGCGATGTCGCCCGATGCTGGGTCTATGTGAAGGACGACCGCCCCTTCGGCGGCTCAGATCCGCCGGCGGCAATGTTCTATTACTCGCGCGATCGAAGGGGCGAGCATCCGCAGGCGCATCTGGCCAACTATAGCGGCATTCTGCAGGCCGACGCCTTCGGCGGATACACCAAACTCTACGAGCCCCAGCGAAGTCCTGGGCCTATCAGGGAAGCGGCCTGTTGGGTCCATGCCCGGCGCCCGTTCTTCGCCATGGCGGATCTTGAGGAAAACGCGCGACGTAAGGCTGCTGGCAAGAAGGAGATCGCCCTCTCGCCGATTGCGATCGAGATCGTGCGCCGCATCGACGCCCTCTTCGCAATCGAGCGCTCGATCAATGGCCAAAGCGCCGACCACCGGAAGGCTGTCCGCCAGGCGCAGAGCGCGCCGTTGGTCGCCGATCTGGAAGCCTATATGCGCGAGCAGTGCGCCAAGCTCTCCCGCGGTCACGATCTATCAAAGGCCATGAACTACATGTTCAAGCGCTGGGGCTCCTTCACACGCTTCCTCGACGATGGCCGCGTCTGCCTCTCAAACAACGCCGCCGAAAGAGCGCTGCGCGGCATCGCATTAGGCAGAAAGTCGTGGTTATTCTGCGGGTCCGACCGCGGAGGGCGTCGCGCCGCGGCCATGTATAGTCTCATCGTCTCCGCGAAGATGAACGACGTCGATCCTCTGGTCTGGCTCGCTGATGTGCTCGCTCGCATTGCCGCACACCCCGCTCACAGGCTCGATGAGCTGTTGCCGTGGAATTGGAAGACTGTTCAACAGCTAGGCCTTGCGATGCAGGCGGCTTGATGGGGCACGTCAACAAAGTCAGCCACGTGTTCACTCTCGGCCATGTCGCCGGTATGCTTGGAGAAGACGAGGAATGGCTGTTCGAGGTTGCCGAGGAAATGGACACCGAGGATGGTCAGCTATGGGTCGTCGGCGTCGGTGAAGACGGTGTGATGGCGTTCACCGATGATGGAATAGAGAACCTCAAAAACCTGATCCAGATCCACAAGGATGCTCCTTGGATCATTGAAGAACGCCGCCAGGTGCTCGCCGCGATCATTAAGCCGAAGGCCGAAAAGCCCGACGAGGTTTAGCCGCTAACTGGACAAACCAGCCAGCCGGCGGCCTACGCCGCATGCTTACGACGGAGCCGAGTCTTGCGGTGGAACGGACTTTCAGACGAATTTGAGTGCCATGCGGCACAAGGCTATTGGCTTCGCTATCGCGGACTTTGTCGAGCAGCCGCACGAGATATCTGCCGTGGACAGAACGCAGCGAGATTTTTCGTGCTTTCTCTTCGAGGCGAGAACAAGTTGTAATTTCAACCTCATCGGAAACCATGAACGTGGAAAGGACGCCGATACCGAAGC
>JBAPUM010000085.1:0-17273 GCA_049282655.1 Xanthobacteraceae bacterium | reverse complement strand
GGCCGCGCCGCCGCCGCCCGCGGCCAATCCCGGCGGTGGCGGTCGCACGCCGTTTCCCTCCGCGGGCCTCGGCGCCGCCATCATCGGCGCGCCGACCGGAAAGCAAAATGTCGGCGGCCCGGCGAACCCGCCGCCCCAAGTGCCGACGGCGGTCGATTCGCGGCGGTCGGAAACCTATTACGAGGTCAAAGGCACCATTTTCGGCGCGCTGATCGAAGCCATCGATCTGGCGCAACTCGCCAAGCTCGACGCCGATTCCGCGCGCGAGGAAATCCGCGACATCGTCAACGAGATCATCGCGATCAAGAGCATCGTGATGTCGATCTCCGAGCAGGAGGATCTGCTCGACGATATCTGCAACGACGTGCTCGGTTACGGCCCGCTCGAGCCGCTTCTGGCGCGCGACGAAATCGCCGATATCATGGTCAACGGCTCGGGCACGGTCTACATCGAAGTCTCCGGCAAGATCCAGAAGACCGGCATTCGCTTCCGCGACAACCAGCAGCTTTTGAATATCTGCCAGCGCATCGTCAGCCAGGTCGGCCGGCGTGTCGATGAATCCTCGCCGATCTGCGACGCGCGCTTGCCCGACGGCTCGCGCGTCAATGCCATCGTGCCGCCGCTCGCGATCGACGGTCCGGCGCTCACCATCCGCAAGTTCAAGAAAGACAAGCTGACGCTCGAGCAATTGGTGCGCTACGGCTCGATCTCGCCGGAGGGCTCCGAGATCCTCAAGATCATCGGCCGCTGCCGCGCCAATACGTTGATCTCCGGCGGTACCGGCTCCGGCAAGACGACGCTGCTCAATTGTATCACGCGCTACATCGACGACGACGAGCGCATCATCACCTGCGAAGACGCCGCCGAATTGCAATTGCAGCAGCCGCACGTGGTGCGGCTGGAAACACGGCCGCCGAACCTCGAAGGCGAGGGCCAGATCACCATGCGCGATCTGGTGCGTAACTGCCTGCGTATGCGGCCCGAACGCATCATCGTCGGCGAAGTGCGCGGACCGGAAGCCTTCGATCTGCTGCAAGCGATGAATACCGGCCACGACGGCTCGATGGGCACGCTGCACGCCAATACGCCGCGCGAGGCGCTGTCGCGCCTGGAATCGATGATCACCATGGGCGGCTTTTCGCTGCCGTCGCGCACCATCCGCGAGATGATCTGCGCGGCGGTCGACGTCGTCGTCCAGGCCGCGCGGTTGCGCGACGGTTCGCGCCGCATCACCCACGTCACCGAAGTGCTGGGGCTCGAAGGCGACGTCATCATCACCCAGGACATTTTCCTCTACGACATCATCGGCGAGGACGCCGCCGGCAATCTGATCGGCCGCCACCGCTCGACCGGCATCGGCCGTCCGAAATTCTGGGAGCGTGCGCGCTATTACGGCGAGGAGGGGCGGCTCGCGGCGGCGCTCGACGCCGCCGAAGTCGCCGAGGAGGCGGCCAAAGCTTAACGTGCGGGTGTAGTGATGAGTACCTACGGCTTGTTTTTCCTGGTGACGCTTGCGATCGGCGGTGTCGCCTGGGTGTTCCTCTATCCGATCCTGTCCGGCGAGCGGAAGGCGGAACGGCGGGTAGCGAGCGTCGCCCGCTCCGAGCCGATCGCGGCGCGTCCGTCGCGCGCGGCGGCCGGCAAAACGCGCCGCGAACAGGTCGAGGGCACGCTCAAGGAGATCGAACAGAAGCGCCAAAAGGCCAAACGCGTGCCGCTGCATTTGCGGCTGGCGCGGGCCGGGCTCAAATGGTCGAAGCAGCGTTTCATGATCACCGCGGCGGTGCTCGGTGTCGGCGCATTCCTCGGCATGATGATCTTTGGCGTGGGGCTGTTGCCGGCGCTCGGCATCGGCTTCGCTGCGGGCTGCGGCATGCCGTTCTGGATGTTGAACTTTCTGAAGAAGCGGCGTGAGAATCGCTTTCTCAATAACTTTCCGGACGCCGTCGACGTTATCGTTCGCGGCATCAAGGCCGGTCTGCCGCTCCTCGATAGCCTCAGGCTGATCGCCACCGACTCGGCCGAACCCGTGCGCAGCGAATTCCGCGCTATCGTTGAGACTCAATCCATCGGCATGCCGATCGGCGAGGCCTGCCTGAAGCTGTTCGAAAGCATGCCGGTACCGGAAGCGAATTTCTTCGGCATCGTCATTTCGATTCAGCAGCGCGCCGGCGGCAATCTCTCGGAAGCGCTCGGCAATCTGTCGCGGGTGCTGCGCGACCGCAAAAAGATGAAGGCGAAGATCCAGGCGATGTCGATGGAGGCCAAGGCCTCGGCCAGCATCATCGGCGCGCTGCCGATCGTGGTGATGGGCCTCGTCTGGCTGACGAGCCCGGCCTATATCGCGCTGCTGTGGACCGAGCCGCTCGGCCGCGTGATGATCGCCTGCTGCGGCTGCTGGATGTTCATCGGCGTCATGGTGATGCGCAAGATGATCAATTTCGATTTTTGACGGCGCGACGATGACCGATCTGCTGACCGAATATTTCGACCTGCATACGCTGACGATGCTGTTCGCAGCCGTCGCCGCGGGCGCCACCGTGCTGACGCTGGCGATGCCGTTATTGGTGACCGATACGCTCGGCAAGCGCATGAAGGCCGTCGCGCTCGAGCGCGAAAAGATGCGCCAGCGCGAGCGCGAAAAGATGGCGCAGGGCAGCAAGGTGGCGCTGCGGCAATCGCCGAAAATGTTCATGAAGCGCGCCGTCGACAATTTCAACCTGTCGAAATGGGTCGGCCAGGACCAGGCACGCGCCATGCTGATGCAGGCCGGCTATCGCGGCCAGGCGCCATACGTCACCTTTCTGTTCTTCCGCATGGTCATGCCGGTGGTCATGCTGGTCGCTTCACTGCTCTACATTTTTTTCGTGCTCGATCTCGATTATCCGCCGATGGTCAAGGTCGCGATGTCGATCGCCTGCGCCTATCTGGGCATGTACAGCCCGGTGCTGTTCCTCAAGAACAGGATCACGCGGCGGCAGCTTTCCATCAAGCGCGCCTTCCCCGACGCGCTCGACCTGCTGTTGATCTGCGTCGAGTCCGGCATGTCGATCGAAGCGGCATTCCGCCGCGTCGCCGAGGAAGTCGGATCGCAGTCCGTGGCGCTCGCCGAGGAGTTCACGTTGACCACGGCCGAATTGGCCTATCTGCCCGATCGCAAGCAGGCCTATGAGAATCTCGCGCAACGCACCGGGCTCGAAGGCGTCAAGGCGGTCTGTATCGCCCTGCAGCAGGCCGAACGTTACGGCACCCCGCTCGCCACCACGCTGCGCGTGCTGGCCCAGGAAAATCGCGATATGCGGATGTCGGAAGCCGAGAAGAAGGCCGCGGGCCTGCCGCCGAAGCTCACGGTGCCGATGATCGTATTCTTCCTTCCCGTGCTGTTTGTCGTCATTCTCGGCCCGGCGGCGATTCGCGTAATGTCGCTGCATTGATCAACTATTCGTCCCGCATAGCCCTCGTTCGTCGCCGTGCTAGTCTGCGATCCTTTATTTAGGAGGAGCGGGTGAGGCGACGCGAATTCATGACGCTTATCGGCGGCGCTGCCGTCGCCGGGCCGATCGCGGCGCGCGCGCAGCAAGAGAGCGGCCTACGCCGCCTTGGCGTGCTGATGGGGCCGCCCGCGGGCGATCCGTTCGGTCAGACATATGCCGCTGCCTTGTTGCAAGCGCTTGGCTCGGCCGGCTGGCACGAGGGTGGCAATCTCCATGTCGATTGGCGCTGGGCTGGCGGTGACCCTGCGCTCTACCAGAGCTATGCCGCGGAACTGGTGGCCTTGTCGCCGGACGTCATCGTCGCCAACGGCTCGCCGGCCGTGGCCCAACTGCACCGGCTGACGGGTTCAATCCCGATCGTTTGTGCGTTGGTGATCGATCCGGTCGGCCTTGGATTCGCCGACAGCCTCTCGCATCCGGGCGGCAACATCACGGGCTTCACGTTCATCAATCCGGAAATGATCGGAAAATGGACGGGACTGCTCAAGGATGCGGTGCCGACCCTCGATCGCGCTGCGCTCCTTTACAATCCGAAGATCAATCCGTGGTATGCCAAATTCCTCCAGGAAATTTCCGCCGCGCCGCACGCGCTCGCCATGGAGGTCGTGCCAACGATCATTGAGACGATTGAGGATCTGCAAGCGCGTATCCCGGCGCTGGCCGGCGCCGCCGCAACCGGCCTGATCATCGGTCCGGAATCATTTATGATCCGCCATGTCCACGAGGTCGCGGCGCTCGCGCAGGCGAATAGGCTCCCGGGCATCTCGGTCTACCGGCAGTTCGCGCCCGAGGGCGGCCTGATGTCGTATGGCCCGGATATTGCTGACCTATTTCGCCACGCGGCGGGCTATGTGGATCGGATTTTGCGCGGCGAAAAACCGGCCGATCTGCCGCTGCAGCAGCCGACGAAGTTTGAATACGTGATCAATCTAAAGGTCGCGAAGCTGCTCGGCCTCAACCTGTCCCCGTCACTGATCGCGACGGCCGACGAGGTGATCGAATAACGGTTGCGGCTCGACATCCATCTGTTCGCCAATCGCTCCCGAGGCTGACATCCATGATTGAATACCGACGCCGCGACCTGATGAAGCTTGTGGTGGCCGCCTCAGCGCTGACCATCCGGCCCGCCGCGGCGCAACAGTGGCCTGCGGCGCGGGTGCGATTTCTCGTTGGCACATCGCCGGGTGGCAGTCCGGACGTCGTTGGACGCATGCTGGCCGAAAAATTGGCGGACCGCTTGGGCAGCGCTGTCTATGTCGAGAACGTCACGCAGGCCGCGGGAGCGGTCGCATATCGAACGATTGCAAGAGCGGCGCCTGACGGCGGCACGATAGGCATCTTGACGTCGGGCTATGCGCCGGAGGTGACGCTCCGCCCGGATTCCAGTTACGATCCCGTCTCGGGCTTCACCTTCGTCACCATGATCTGTACCTATCCGCTGGTCTACGCGGTTCCCGCCGCCTCGCCGATCGCGTCCTTCGCTGACCTGCTCGGTCAAGCAAAGCAGAATCCCGGAAAGCTCACTTACACCATCACCGGTTACGGCTCGGCCTATCACATCCTCACCAAATGGATCGAGCTCGAGTCGGGTATTTCGATGACCGCCGTGCCCTATCCCGGCATTGCTGCTGGAGTTGCCGATGTCCTCAGCGGCCGTGTCGACGTGCTGGTCGACGCTTCGACGTCGGTTATTCCGCGCGTTCGCTCGGGCCAATTTCGTATTCTCGCGGTCTCGTCCGCCGAACGCTTCGCGTTGATGCCCGACGCCCCGACTGTCTCGGAGACGTTGCCAAATGTGAAATTTACATCCTGGCTTTGTCTGGCGGCGCCGCCCGGCATGCCCGCCGCGTCGACGCAGCGGCTCAATGCCGAGGTGAAGGCGATCCTCGATACGCCCGACTTTACCAAGCGCCTGATGCAGCTCGGGAGTGTTCCCGATCCGACAACGCCGGATCAAGCCCGGCATATCGTCGCCGATGAAATCACCCGATGGGCTGATGTCATCAAGCGTGGAAACATCAAAGTCGACTGATCCGCATCCCGCCCGATCCAGACTGCGGCGTTAGAAAGACAGACGAGCGTTAGAAAGATAGAGACGCGATGACGGTTTTTGTTCTGGTGCACGGGACCTGGGGCGGCGGCTGGCAGTGGCGCCAGGTGGCCGAACGCCTTCGCGCCCAGGGCCACCAGGTTTTCACACCGACGCTGACGGGGCTTGGCGAACGCGAGCATCTCATGACCCGGGACACGAATTTGGACACCCACGTCGACGACGTGGCCGCGGTCATCGCCTGGGAGCAGCTGGACAATGTCGCTCTGGTCGGCACGAGCTATGCCGGGCTTGTCGTCTCCGCGGTCGCGGACCGGATGTCGCACCATGTCGCCGCGCTCATTTATCTCAATGCGGCCTTGCCGACGAACGGTCAGTGCATGCTCGATTCGGTGTCGGCGGAACGCCGCAGCGCCGTGCAAAACCTCGCCGATGCCGAGGGCGGTGGTTACCGTGTGCCGACATCCCTGGTCCTCGACACCGGGATTGAGGCCGACGGCCCGCGGCGGGATTTCCTGAGCCGCATGAGCCCGCATCCACTGCCGTCATTGTTGCAGCCGATAAATCTCACCGGAAAATACCGGGAGGTACGGCGTAAGGCCTACGTGCTGGCGACAAAAAAGATATCGCATCGTTTTCGCGACTATTACGATTGGGCGAAAGCTCAGCCCGACTGGACGGCGCACGAAATTCCTTCCTATCACTATCCGATGGTCACGGCGCCGGATCTGACAGCGGAGCTTTTGATCGCGATCACGAAATGAAACGGCGGCGTGTCTGCGCCGCGCCGCCGGCCGCAAGGCGATTGCCGCGGCGTCGCAGCGCGATCAGCTCGGGCCCGCACCGGAACGGACCGGCCGGCCGGCGATCGGCACCGTGCCCTTTTGCGCCAGCATCTCTTTCAGATAGGCGACATTGGCGGCGGCCTGGTCGGGCGGCAGATCCGCGCGCGCGATCGCTTCGGCCTCGTCGAAGCGGCCTTGCAGGCCCACCACCAAAGCGAGGTTCTGCCGCACCCGCTGATCGACCGGTGGGTGTGCTGCTGCCCGCCGCAGCGTCACCTCGGCATTCTTCAAATCCTTCGACAAGGCATAGGACAGGCCGAGATTGGACAGTACCGTCGGCTCGTCCGGCACGATCTTCAGCGCCGTGAGGTAATGCCGCTGCGCCTCCTCGTGCCTGCCCATCTGGTCGAGCACGGCACCTTGCGCCGAGAGGATATGCCAGTCGGGATTTTCCGGCGTGTGGGCGCGGTCGAGCACTTCGAGCGCCTGCTCGTATTGGCCGGCCTCGGCCAGCGCTCGGCCATACTCGCCCAGCAGAACTTTACTCTGCGGGTTCCGCATCGCGGCCTGTTCGAGAATGGCGACGGCCTGGGCGCGCTGCCCGGTCGCGCGCAGCGCTTGCGCATAGCGCACCGCGACTTCCGGGTCGGATGGGTTGGCGCGGTATTGCACACCGTAGCTATCGACGTCGTGCCGCCAATCCGCTTCCGGGCGGTCGGAAGGCGCGAGCGTCACCGCGCCGGTGGTATCGGTCGATTGTGTGGTTTGGCACCCGGCGACGGCCGCGGCGATGACGACGACGATCGCGGCTGAGCCAAGCAAGCGTGCAGAGCGGGATCGGGTGAAACGCATCTCGATCGCTGCCGATAGCTGCTGCCCCAGGGTCGATCAGCAATAGAACGTTAACCCTAACGAGGGGTTAACGAATTATGGCGTGCCGCGGGGTACAGGCTCGAAGGGCGGGAAATGATGAGCCCGGGCGTGAAACGCCGGACGCAGGCGCCCGTCAGGCTCGAATTCTCTCGAGTTTCTCGCAAGACCGATTCCGCGAATTATGCGTGAAGCCCCGAAAAAACGACCGATAGTGATTTTTTTAGCTGCTTGATGCCGTCGCGCACGTCGACTCTTCGCGTCGCCGCCAGCCACTGTCGCACTTCGATTTGGAAGATCGAAAAAATAACGCCGCCGACGACCTCGGCGGTTTGAGCGGTTGCGATCTCACCTTTGTCGATTGCGATCGAGATGCTCTTTACAATGAGCGATCTCATCCGATCGCGGGTCGTTAAAAACTTCTTCGCTTGGGCGCCGACCTCGTAGAATTGCATCTCTCTCAGGGTTAGCCGAGATAACTGCGGCTCTTCACCGAAGTATTCATAAACCAGCGACAGCGAACGAACGAGATTATCCAGTAACTTCGAATCCGCCCGCACGGCCGCAGCCGCGCGTGCAGCAGCCTCTGCGAGCTCGTCGTTTGCGACCAGGAAAAGCAGATCTCGCTTGTCGGCCGCGTAGCTGAAAATGGTGCCGAGCGCGACGTCCGCGCGATGGGCGATCTCCCTCATGCTGGCGTCGTCATAGCCATGCTTGATGAACAGCTCGCGCGCGGCGGCTTTAATTCGCCGCAGCTTGTCGGCCTTGTTTCGCTCCCGGCGACCCTGGTTTGGCGCGGCGCCCCCGCGCTTTTCCTTTTTCATCAGCCCAACAAACAGCTTGACAACGCCTGCGTCAAATTTGAACATGTTCAAAAATAGGGAGGGCTGGTTGATCGGGGAGGCGGCAATGAAGCCAACCACAGCTTATTCGCAAAGGCAGTGTTCTGGCCGCTCGTCCATCGCGGCCCCCTGTAATGTTTTGCCATCAAGCCGGGCTTCGAAAACCCCCAACAAACGGGCATTGGCGGCGATCGGCCAGCGCGCGGAGTAAAGCCATGGCAAAAACCTACATTCCCTCCGAGGTTCACCTCGTCGGCAGCATCGGCCTCGACACTGTCGACGAGGTTTTCAAAACCGCTGGGCCGCTTTTGGGGCGTCGCTTGCGCCGCATTCCGGACGGCGAGCCGGGGCCCGGTTATGGGTCAGTTTCCAATATCCGCTTTTGCGCTCCAGCCCATTTCTGCGGCCGGACCCGAGCGGAGCGCTGCGCAAGACGTCGGGATTTCCGCTGCTCTGCCTTGCGGAAGGGGTCAGTCCTGATGAAACGCGGTTCGGTGAACTCGGCTACGCGCGCGAGGCCCGGGCGTCCTATCTTGATTTTCAAATGGCCCGCCAGCGCGGCGATATTCCGGGCGACATCCGGTTTCAGGTGTGCTTGCCGACCCCGATGAGCGTCATCTATGCGTTCTGCACGGCGCGAAACGTCGTCGAGATCGAACGCGCCTACGAAGCCGCGATGGTGCGCGAGGTCGAGGCGATCTGCAGCAACATTCCCCATGACGATCTCTGTATCCAATGGGATGTTTGCCACGACATGATCGTCTGGGATGGACAACCGCAAGACCAGTTTCCGTTGGTCGAGGCCTCTAAATCGGACATTGCCGCACGGTTCAAACGCATCTGCGCGTCGATCCCGGATTCCGTCGAACTCGGATTTCACCTTTGCTACGGCGATTTCGGCGGCAAGCATTTCTTCGATCCCGTCACCGCGCGTCACCTCGTCGACATCGCAAACGCCATAGCCAAAGAAGTTGGGCACAGTGTCGCGTATATTCATCTGCCGGTGCCGTTGCCGCGGGCGACAGCGGCTTTCTTCGCGCCGATGCGCGATTTCAGGTTGGCGCCGGATACCAGGATCTATCTAGGTTTGATTCACCTCAGCGACGGCGTCGAAGGCGCCCGGCAGCGGATCGCGCTCGCGCGCGAATATCTGGAGGAATTCGGGGTGGCGACCGAGTGCGGTTTTGCCCGCGCGCGAAAGCCGGACCTGGTCCGAGACCTCCTCAGACTGCATGCGGCAGTGGCCGCACCCGCGTAATGACGGTGCGCGACGTCAAACAAGACGTCACGGAGACGACGTACGGTCGATCATTGATCGAAACGGGCGATAACGCCTGCGGAGGAAGCAATGCCGGGTTACATCCCCGATCGGGTTCATCTGGTTGGCAGTATTGGCTTGGATACGGTCGAGGAGGTGTTTCGAACGGTTGGGCCCGAGCTTGGTCGAGTGAACTCGGCTATGCCCGCGAAGCCCGGGCGTCTTACGACGACTTCGTTGCGGCGCGCGAGGCGGGAAATGTCCCAGAACAAGCCCGTTTCCAGGTCTGTCTGCCGACGCCTATTGCGGTGACTTATTCCTTTTGCACGCCGAGTTGGCACGGAATGCGGCATGGCGCGGGCGCGCACTGAGGAGATCGTGCGAAACCTCTTGGCGATTCATGCCGATGTTACGACCGAGCCTGGGCTGCCGCGTTCTTAAGGTTGTACGAAGTTCGGTAAGGACGCAGCCTAGCTCATCACCCGCACGGGCTTGCCGTCGAGGAAGCCGCGGATGTCTTCCACTACGCCGGTGAAATAGGCGCGGTAGCCTTGCTCGGACACGTAACCGAGATGCGGGGTGATGACGACATTGTCCATCTTGCGCAGCGGATGGTCGAGCGGCAGCGGCTCGACGTCGAAGGTGTCGAGGCCGGCGCCGGCGATCTTTTTGTCGCGCAGCGCCGCCAGCATCGCCGCCTCGTCGACGATCGGGCCGCGCGAGGTATTGATCAGAAAGGCTGTCGGCTTCATCAGGCCGAATTCCCGGGCGCCGACCAAGCCGCGGCTGCGCTGCGACAAGACGATATGGATGCTGATGAGGTCGGACTGGCGGAACAGATCGTCCTTGCCGACATAGCCGACGCCGGCTTCCTGGCACTTTTCCGGCGTCAGGTTCTGACTCCAGGCGATCACCTTCATGCCGAAGGCCTTGCCGATGGCGGCGGTGCGCTGGCCGAGCTTGCCGAGGCCGAGAATGCCGAGCGTCAGTCCTTCGAGATCGGGACCGATGGTGGTCTGCCAGGGGACGCCCGCGTGCATCCGCGCGTTCTCGTAACCGATGTGGCGGGTCAATTCGAGCATCAAGCCGATGGCGATGCCCGACGTCGGGCTGCCGAAACCGCCGGTGCCGCAGACCGTGACGCCGTGCGCCTTGGCCGCCTCGGTGTCGATCGAGGCGTTGCGCATGCCGGTGGTGATCAGGAGCTTCAGTTTGGGCAGCGCGTCGATGACCCCCTTCGGGAAGCCGGTGCGCTCGCGCATGGCGACGACGATCTCGAAATCCTGCAGCGCCGCGATGACCTTATCCGGCCCGCCGAGATGCTCTTGGAAAACCGTGAACTCGACGTCGTTCTTGACCGTCGACCAATCGACGACCTTGAGCACGACGTTTTGATAATCGTCGAGGATTGCGCAGCGTAACGCCATGATTCCCACCCTATTGCACGCCCTGTTGTGGGCTAAGCCGTCTCATAACGGCTCGGGCAAAACAAGCGGGTAGGGCGGGGCGGCTTCAGGCGCGGTGCTGAGCGAGGTCGCGCAAGCCCGCGCCACGTTCTGCGGCTGGCGACGATGACTTGGGGTTGAGGCTGCCGTATTTCGCGCGCCATTTCGGGCCGGGACCGCGCATATAGTGGAGATCGGGACGGTAAGCGCCGGCTTCCGGAGCGGACAGCCGCCAGATTTCACTCAAGACTTTTGCGAACTCACGCCACATGGAACGCTCCGTACTCCTCGGCGGCACGCCGCCCGAGGAAGCTTTGGTTCGCGCAGAACGCGGTCGGCCGCCTTGACCAGCCGCAAATGCGGAACTTTTTTCAAACGCGCGTTTGACTCGAAGTGTCGGCAGAAATCATTAAAATTTGTTGCGAATTCGGCGAAGCCGCGCCGCAAATGTGGTTTGCGTTTATGAAGTTTTACGACGGCGAGCAAGACCGGAACTCGGTCATGCCGGCCAGCCGCTCGCGCCGGGGCCGAATAGTCCCGCGATAACGGCGCTTGCCGTCGGCGCGCGGCGTCGCTACATCAACGTCTTATTTCCCGACATGAGCGCCGTCGCGGTCGCCCCTATGTGTTGCGCATAGGCTAGAGCGGCGCCAACCAGAAGGGGCAGGGCTTAAAGCCCGCACCGAAGCATGGCCCGTCAATTCGCCTACCACATGGAGGGTTTATCCAAGGTCTATCCCGGTAACCGGAAGGTCTTGGACAATATCCACCTGTCTTTTTATCCGGACGCCAAGATCGGCGTGCTGGGCGTCAACGGCGCCGGCAAATCGACGCTGCTTCGGATCATGGCGGGTATCGACACCGACTATACCGGCGAAGCCTGGGCCGCCGCCGGCGTTCGCGTCGGCTACCTGCCGCAAGAGCCGCAACTCGATCCGGAAAAATCGGTTCGTGAGAATGTCATGGAGGGCTGCGCGGCGCAGAAAGCGGTGGTCGATCGTTACAACGAGATTGCCGCCAATTATTCCGACGAGACCGCCGACGAGATGACCAAGCTCCAGGACGAGATCGACGCCAAGGGGCTTTGGGATCTCGATTCCAAGGTCGATCTGGCGATGGACGCGCTGCGCTGCCCGCCCGACGACGCCGTGGTTGAGAAACTCTCCGGCGGCGAGCGGCGCCGGGTGGCGCTGTGCCGGCTTCTGCTCGAACAGCCGGAGCTCCTCCTTCTTGACGAGCCGACCAACCATCTCGATGCCGAGTCTGTCGCTTGGCTCGAAGGTCATTTGCGCAATTATCCGGGCGCCATCCTCATCGTCACCCATGACCGCTACTTCCTCGACAATGTGACGAGCTGGATTCTCGAGCTCGACCGCGGCCGCGGCATTCCCTACGAGGGCAATTATTCGACCTGGCTCGGCCAGAAGCAGAAGCGGCTCGAACAGGAAGGCCGCGAGGAAGACGCGCATCAGCGCACGCTCGCGCGCGAGCAGGAGTGGATCAAGGCTTCACCGCGCGCCCGCCAGGCCAAATCCAAGGCGCGCTACGAGCGCTATGAGGAGCTTCTGAAAAAGGCCGGCGATAAGCAGACCCAGACCGCGCAGATCGTCATCCCGGTCGCCGAGCGGCTCGGCCAGAACGTCGTCGATTTCGAGCATCTGAAAAAGGCGTTCGGCGACAATCTGTTGATCGACGATCTCACCTTCAAGCTGCCGCCGGGCGGCATTGTCGGCATTATCGGGCCGAACGGCGCCGGCAAGACCACGCTGTTCCGCATGATTACCGGCCAGGAAAAACCCGACCAGGGCACCATCCAGGTCGGCGAGTCGGTGCATCTCGGCTATGTCGATCAGTCGCGCGATTCGCTCGACGCCAAGAAGAACGTGTGGGAGGAAATCTCCGGCGGCCTCGATCAGCTCATGCTCGGCAAGCGCGAGGTCAATTCACGCGGCTATTGCTCGGCTTTCAACTTCAAGGGCGCCGACCAGCAGAAAAAAGTCGGCCAGCTCTCCGGCGGCGAGCGCAACCGCGTGCATCTCGCCAAGATGCTGAAATCCGGCGCCAATGTGCTGCTGCTCGACGAGCCGACCAATGACCTCGACGTCGACACCTTGCGCGCGCTCGAAGAGGCGCTCGAGGATTTCGCCGGCTGCGCCGTCATCATCAGCCACGACCGCTGGTTCCTCGACCGCATCGCCACCCATATCCTCGCCTTCGAGGGCGACAGCCACGTCGAATGGTTCGAGGGCAACTTCCAGGACTACGAGAAGGACAAGATGCGGCGGCTGGGGACTGACACCGTCATTCCCCACCGGATCAAATACAAGAAGTTCTCAAGATGATTGGCTTATCGCTCGGCCGTGGCGCGATCTTGCCCCGAGCGACGGCTTTTGTTTCCTCGCCTCGATACATATATAGTCAATTGCCAGATTCTGAGCCGAGTCTATTAAGTCGTTTCTGGTAAGACGCGAGTGCGGGACCGTATTTGCGGCCGCCACCCCCCAAAGGAGAGATTATTGGCAACCCGAGCATCTGAGGCGAAGTCCAGCGAGAACAAGGCCCGAGCCGAAGCAAGCTTCAAAAAGGACGAGCGCGCCAAGGACGGCGCCAAGGCGATGATGGAATATCAGGCCAATAGCCGCATCGTTCGCGAGAAAATGGCCCGTCTGAAGGCGCTTCGCCTGGCCAAGGAAACGGCCGACAAAGCGGCCGACGAGGCTTGAGCCTATCGTTAATTCGGCCAAAACCGAGCGTTTTCGATCGCCTTAGGGCCAAAAAGCCAAGCTCCGAGCCGTGCGACGCGAGTTTAGCCTTGAAACGAACACACCGAAGGTTCATATGAGCGCAGCGGCCGATTCGGCCGGCGGCGAGCCGCGTGTACCGGACTCTGTTTAGAACCTTCTGGCTTGCGCCCTCTGGCAAGCGCCTTTAGGCAAACGGCTTCCGGCTCGCTCTTTTTAATCGCAAATGACAGCCCAGATCGCGCGGGGATGTCCTATTCACCCGCACTGCCGGCCGCGGCGCTCCGCGCGGCGGCCGTCATGTCGCGTAACCGAAAGCTTTTTCATTGACCAACTTTGACGACTTCCATCTCAATAGCGCCATCTCGCGCGCCCTTACCGAAGAGAAATACGTAACCCCCACCCCGATCCAGGCGCAGACCATTCCGACCGTGATGTCGGGCCGCGACCTGATCGGCATCGCCCAAACCGGCACCGGCAAGACAGCAGCCTTCGCGCTGCCGATCCTGCATCATCTCGCGGCGACGCCGCGGCCGTTGGAACCCAAAACCTGCCGGGTGCTGGTCTTAAGCCCGACCCGCGAATTGTCCGGCCAGATCCTCGACAGTTTCCGTGCCTACGGCCGCCATCTGCGGCTGCGCAGCGCGCTCGCCATCGGCGGCGTCTCGATGGGCGCCCAGGTCCGCTCGCTGTTTGGCGGCATCGACATCCTCGTCGCGACACCGGGCCGGCTGCTCGACCTCGTCCAGAGCAATGCGCTGCGGCTGAACGCCGTCGAGTGTTTCGTGCTCGACGAAGCCGACCGCATGCTCGACATGGGCTTCATCAACGACATCCGTAAGATCGTGGCCAAGCTGCCGGCGAAGCGGCAAACTTTGATGTTTTCCGCGACCATGCCGCAGGCCATCGCCGAGCTTGCCGCGCACATGTTGCGCGACCCGGCCAAGGTCTCGGTAACGCCGAATGCCTCGACCGCTGAGCGCATCGATCAGCGCGTCATCCGTGTCGATCGCGCGGCGAAGCCCGCGATCCTCGTCGATGTATTGCGTGCCGAGACGATCGATCGCGCGCTCGTCTTCACCCGGACCAAGCACGGCGCCGACAAAGTCGTGCGCCGTCTGGTGCAGGCCGGGATCGCCGCCGAGGCCATCCACGGCAACAAATCGCAAGGCCAGCGCGAGCGCGTGCTCGCCGCCTTTCGCACCGGCAAGGTGCGGACGCTGGTCGCCACCGATATCGCCGCGCGCGGCATCGATGTCGACGGCATCAGCCACGTCGTCAATTTCGATCTGCCGAACATCCCGGAAACCTATGTGCATCGCATCGGCCGCACCGCGCGCGCCGGCGCCGAAGGCATCGCCATTTCGCTGTGCGACGGCGAGGAGATGGCGTTCCTGCGCGACATCGAAAAGCTCATCCGCATGTCGATTCCGATGAGCGACCGGCGCTCCGAACCGCATCGCGTCGAGCCTGCGCAAGCCCGCCCTTCCGGCCGTCCCGCCGCAAACGGCCATGGCCGGCATCGCCCGCAGCAACGCCGCGATAATGGCCGCAAACAGGATTTTGGCCGCAAACAAGATCATGCGCGCGATCAAGATCATGGGCGCAATCAGGATCTTTCGCGCAATAAAGATCATGGGCGTAACCAAGATATTGGGCGCAAGCAAACTCACCAGCAGCCGGCAAAAGACGGCGGCATCGCATCCGTTGCCTTCATTCACCGCACCGCCCAGGCGGGACGCGGCAATACGCGGGGCGAGCCGCGTCATTCGAAAGGATGATGCCATGAGCAAAGAAGAACTTTTGGAATTCGAAGGTCTCGTCCTCGAGATATTGCCGGACGCGCGCTATCGCGTTCAGCTCGACAACGGGCATGCGCTCATCGCCTATACGGCAGGCCGGATGAAAAAGAACCGCATCAAGACGCTGGCCGGTGATCGGGTGACGGTCGAAGTGTCGCCTTACGATCTCGAGAAAGGGCGGATGATCTTCCGCCACAAGGATGAACGCGCCGGGACCGGTCCGCGTCCGCCGCAACGCAACCAGTATCGGCGGCGCTGATGACATCGGTATTCAGCGATCGTTCCGGCAGCGGCGCCGATATTGCCGCAAGGGGAGGCAGTGCGATGCGCATCTATATCTTCAAGTCCGAGTCGAAGCCCGACCTGCGCGCTTTCGGCGGCGACCTGGTCGGCAGCCGGCTGCCCAGCCAGTTCAAGCCCTGGCGGGCCACGGGCTCGATCGGACCGGAGAAGGAACTGCCGTATAATCTATCGCGCGATGCGATCGAGACGGCAATCAACGACGCCGGATTTCAGCTTTGGCGGATGAAGAAGAAGACCAAATAACATATTTTGTTTGTTCAAATAGTTCCGCGATACGTGTTTTGACTTACTGGCCGCACCCGCTGCGTTATTAGGTCGCGACGCGGTGTTTCAGCAGTCGCGTTAATTCTCTGCCAGCAAACATCGGGTAAAAAACTACCACTCCGAGCCTGTAGGGAGCTTGCTGTGGGAACTATGGTCCTGCGATTTCTGAGAGACGAATCCGGAGCGACGGCCATCGAGTATGGGCTGATTGCCGCCGGCATTGCGGTCGCCCTCATCACCGTCCTCAACGGATTGGGCACCAAGCTCAAGACGACCTTCTCATCGGTTTCCTCCGCGCTGAAATAGCCCGCCCGCGACGCCTCGCGCGTCCGCGTTCGACGTCTCCAGCCCTCATTTCAACGCTGCTCGCCTGTGGATTTTACCGCGGTTTCGTCCGTGCTATTGGAACCGGACCCTGTGCCGAAACCGGAAAGCCCGACGCGATGGAAGACTGGAGCGCCCGCCAATATCTCAAATTCGAGGATGAACGCACCCGGCCGCCGCGCGACCTCGTGGCGCAAGTGCCGTTGCAGCGGCCGCGGCTCGTCGTCGATCTCGGCTGCGGACCGGGCAATTCGACCGAGCTGCTGGTCGATCGGTTCCCGCAGTCGGAGGTCATGGGGCTCGACTCCTCGCCCGACATGTTGCGCAAGGCGCGCGAGCGGCTGCCCAAGTGCAAATTCATCGAAGCCGATATCGCCACCTGGCAGCCCGATCCGGGCACGGACCTCATCTTCGGCAATGCGGTGATGCAATGGCTGCCTGACCACCCCGCCATCATGCGGCGCCTGCTCGAGGGCATGCCGGAGGGCGGCGTATTGGCGATCCAGATGCCCGACAATACCCGCGAGCCGGCACTAAAATTCCAGCGCGAGGTCGGCGAGAGCGGGCCGTGGAAGGATCATCCCGAGGTCAAAGCCGCGCCGCGCGACGACCTGCCCTCGGTCGATGACTATTACGACTTGCTCAAGCCGGCCTGCAGCCATCTCGACATCTGGCATACCGTCTACAATCACGTCATGACGAGCCCGGCGGGCATCACCGAATGGTTCAAGGGCTCGTCGCTGCAGCCGTTCCTGTCGCCGCTCAATGCCGCCGAGCGCGAGCAATTTTTGGCCGCCTATACGGCGAAATGCGTCGCCGCCTACAAGCCGCGTTACGACGGCAAGGTGCTGCTGCGCTTCCCGCGCCTGTTCATCCTGGCGGTGCGGTGAGGCTTCTCCGAGCGCTGTTGTGTGCCGCGATCTTGAGCGGCGCGTTCGGCGCAGGACGCGCCTCCGCCGACCCGGCCTTCCAAACCTTCCTGCAATCGCTGTGGCCGCAGGCGCAAGCGCTCGGCGTTTCGCGGGCGACTTTCGACACCGCGACGCGCGAGCTCGAGCCCGATCTGACGCTGCCCGATCTCGTACTGCCCGGACG
>JBAPUM010000084.1:0-104779 GCA_049282655.1 Xanthobacteraceae bacterium | reverse complement strand
GTATGGCCCCGCCCGCAGGCACCGCACTCGCCCCAACCGCCGGGGAGTACCCTCCCTGGCGGGGTCCTTAGTGGGCGAGATTGAAGGACGTGTAACCGAAATGGTGACAATAGTCACATCACGTCTCCGTTACCAGGACAGCGCCCCTTTGCCGTCATGGCCGGACTTGTTCCGGCTATCCACGTCTTCCTCGGCCGCGCCAACCGGCCGCGGCAGCTATCGGTCACAAAGCTGTTGCTCCTGTGAAAGGGGCCGCAGCCGATCTTCCCCCGCTAGCTGCCGCACTGGAGGTGGACCGCCGTCAGTTCAGGACCACGAACAGACTCATACATGCCCCCGCAAGCTACGCGCGAACGGTCATAGTTGAATCAATACTGAGGAACGTGTCGGCAATTCCGGTACGGAATTGCGACCAGCATGAGTAGAGAGGATTGAACGATGATAAATAGAGCAAAAAGTTATAAAGTGATGGACATCTTGCTGGTTGAGGATAACCCTGGGGATGTCCGCCTGATGCAGGAGGCGTTGCTATTCGCGAATACCATGGTCCGAATGCATGTGGTTGCGGATGGACTGGACGCCATGGCGTTTCTGCGGCACGAGGGAATTTACCAACATTCTCCGCGTCCCGATGTCATTTTGCTCGATCTCCGTCTCCCCAATATGAACGGCTACGAAGTACTGTCTCGAATCAAAGCGGACGAAAAGCTGAAATCAATACCAGCCGTGGTTTTGAGTTCTTCGCAAGACGAAGCGGATGTCGGGAACAGCTATCAACTCCATGCAAACTCTTATTTGAGCAAGCCCCAAGGGTCTGAGACATTCGAAGGGATTGTGAAGTGCATCAACGAGTATTGGTTTGCACGGGTAAGGTTGCCGGTCGTGACATTCGCATGAAACTACAGACGCATTGCGTCAGTAAAAGGCGGTCGAGGTTGGTTTTTCCCGATGGAGCAGCGATGCGACGCTGGTTGCCATCACGGGTGACGGATCTCTGAACGAAACCTGGCACGTGGCTCAGCCTTGACCGAAGGATGAGGCTGCCAACTGAAGCGGCCTAAAAAGGGATGGTTACGACGGTTTCCCTTTTATGATTCTGGACGATCATGACAAGCCCGGGATCGTCGTAGCCGCCTGCTTCCTTTAGCTCTTGCATAACTCGGTGGGCGTAGGCGACCGCCGCTATTGGACCGAGCAACAGCGTCCCATCCAAATCGTCATCCTCCCAATCCAGGGAACGAATGATGAAGAAGAACCGGGATTTCTTGCCAGATCGACCCATTTCGCCAATCGGATTTACGTTTCTCCATTAGGCAATGATTCAAGTCAAATTGTGTAAATTGATAATGCCTCTAGAGAAGGCAATGGCCACTGCGTTCGGTCGGTTAGCCGCGCCAAGTTTGATGATGGTCTGCTGTATGTGACTGTCCACAGCACGTTTGGTGATGCCCAGCATGCCGGCAATTGTCTTGGGGGCGCGGCCGCTCGCCGCCAGGCCCAACACCTGTTTCTCGCGCGCAGTAAGGCTCGAATGACCGGCTGATTTAGTCAGGCGGCTAGCCATATTGATAACCAGTGATTGTGTGTCCGCCTCTATGCTAACCGAAAAACTCCGGTGGGCAAAGGGTGCCATCCTCAGATTCAAAAAGGGCCACCCAGGTATCGAACACATCGAAGTCGAGCATCAAAAGACATGACACGGCAATTATTAGCCGAGTTTCCTGGTTGGCCGGTACACTCTTTCATGCATTAAGCCACCACTTCTGGAGGCCGAGCAATGAAAGAGGCCGCCAACTGAGGCGGCCTCGCGCAGCTATTTGAATTGGCGGCTTTGGTTAGCAGGGGCCGCACCAGCAGCGGCCGTAGGCGCAAACAAAGTGCCGTCCGGGCCGACATTTGCCCCAGTCGCCCGGGCCGCGGCAGCCGATTTCCTTGACGATCGGGGTTGCATTGCGCAGCGCGTTCAGGCTGCGGGCGCCTTGGGTTTGCGCGCTAGCCGTCATGACCGTCACTCCCAGCACGAGGGACGTCGCGGCCAAAGTCATAATAAGCTTTCGCATGAGTTTCTCCTTCCATTGCGGAATCATCCAAAATTTAAACACGTCAAAGTGAAACCAGGACGACCGCCGAGTCAAATTAGGACAATCGGCTCGGAGTTATGAGGGGGCGCGATCGCTATCGCCCCAACAACGGGCAGGGAGGCTGACGCCCTGCGTGTCGGTTACGGGCCACAAGCGAAATCACAAGAAATAGTCAAGCCGCGACGCTAAAATAACATCCTGAAGCGGCACAATTCCGAAGTTTTGCCCCTATGCATTCTGCGCCCGGTTCATCGGCTGCGGCAATCTAGATTTCGTCAGCCAAAAATCATCGATGCTCTTCACCAAGTTGTCGAATGCCGCCAAGTCTACCGGCTTGCAGAGGTAACTATTCGCCTGCAGTTGGAAGCATTCCACAATGTCCACTTCGGCATCCGATGTCGTCAGGATGATGGTCGGTATCTGTTTCAGACTTTCATCATTTTTGACGAATGCCAGCAATTCGCGACCGCCCATTTTTGGCATATTCAAATCCAGCAGGATAAGCTCCGGGCGGGGAGATTTAGCGTGTTCCCCTTCGCGCTTGAGAAATGCTCTGGCTTCTACGCCATCTGATGCGACGCACACATGAACGGACGGGTTTGCCTCGCGGAAGGCTTCCAGCGTTAGCCGGACGTCCCCGATACTATCTTCGACCAAGAGAATTTCCATGGCCGCGTTTCCTATCATGGCCGCGTTTCCTATCAATGGGCAGCTTCGCAGCAGCGACCTAAATTTCGTTGAGCATCAAGTGGCGCGATAATATGTCAAAGGACATTGGCAATTGTTGCTTAACGCCACGTTTGCATTGCGACTCACTCTAACGCTGCGCGCGGCGTCTTGGATCAGCGGAAATGCTTAGTGGCCGAACCGACCCGGTATCCGCTCGGGTCATGAACTGGCACGACGTCGATGAGGAGGCGCGGCCGTTATCAACACTCTTTTACCAGCTACTGTCAGTTTGATTTATGAGACTACGACGGGCCTACCCGCGCGCCTCTATCTTGTCCTGCGTTTTGGTCGCGAAATCGCCGGCGTCATGGCGCTCGCGCAGTTGTTCTTCAGGCGGCCCGCTCATGCGGTTGACCATGCGCCCGCGCTTGACGGCAGGACGCTCGCCGATTTCTTTCGTCCAGCGCGTCAGGTTCTTGTATTCGTGCGTCTGCAGGAACTTGCGCGGGTCGTTATAGGAGGCGCCGTTCAACATGCCGTTGCCGTACCATGGCCAGATCGCCATATCGGCGATCGTATAGTCGTCGCCGGCGATGAATCGATTGTCGGCAAGCTGCCGGTCGAGCACGTCGAGCTGGCGTTTGACCTCCATGGCGAAACGGTCGATGGCGTATTTGATCTTGACCGGCGCATAGGCATAGAAATGCCCGAAGCCGCCGCCGACATAGGGCGTTGAACCCATCTGCCAGAACAGCCAATTGAGCGCCTCGGCGCGCTTGCCGCGCTCCTTCGGCAGGAAGGCGCCGAATTTGTCCGCGAGGTAAAGCAGGATCGCGCCGGATTCGAACAGGCGTTGCGGCGGCTCTTCGCTATAGTCCATGAGCGCCGGGATTTTGGAATTCGGGTTCACGCCGACAAATCCGCTGCCGAACTGGTCGCCTTCGCCGATCCGGATCAGCCAAGCGTCATATTCCGCTCCGCTATGACCGGCGGCCAGCAATTCCTCCAACATGATCGTGACCTTGACGCCATTGGGCGTCGCCAGTGAATAGAGCTGCAGCGGATGCTTGCCGCGCGGCAACGCCTTCTCGTGCGTCGCGCCCGCGATGGGACGGTTGGTGTTGCTATAGCGCCAATTGGGACTGTCGTTCTTTTCCCAGACCCAGACTTCCGGCGGCGTGTATTCGGGCGTGTCAGTCATGCTGGGCTCTCTCGTATGTCGCTCGACAGGTTGGCGAATGGATAGAGTGATTACCGATAACGCGCAACGCCTTGTAAGTCGCAACGGGTTGAAACGCGCAACATCTCGGCGCTTACGCAACCGTCCGCTTTGAGCCATCGGGTGCCACGGGCGGTCAAAGAAGCTGCCGCGACTGCCGCCGATGGCAATGGGCCGCGCCGTCGTCGAAAATGAAACTTTGGTAACCCGTAGAACTTTGGAACAGCCATCGCCGACCAATGGGAGGAAGGAGAGCTCCCATGAAAACTTTCGAGAAATCGGCCAAGGTCAAACAAGTCATCATTGGTGCCACAATAATATTGGCTTCTTTTTCTCCGGCGCTGGCGTCGTCGCATTACGAGTTCACATGGCACGACAATATCCGGCCGAACGGCCAGCCGCGCAGCGATGCCGTCTTTAACGGCACTCTCAATGGCTGCTACGCCAAGACCGGCTTGGCGCGCGCAGCGAACGTCACGCAGGCATTCAAGGACTGCATGAGCAAGGGGGGCTATAGCCTCGCCGACACCAAGGACGTGGCAAATCCGCCGGGCCAAAGCGCGCCGTCGCCCAAGCTTGGCACCAAGCTCGGCAAGAACCAGTTCATCGATCCCGACACTGGGCTGCTCTGCACTCACGGCGGCTGGGCTGCTTTCTGCGAAACCCCTCCCGCCGATATGACGATCCGCTACACCGACAAGCACAATCTCAATTGCACCCGCACCGGCATCATCTCGGTCTGTTCAAGCTTCTAAGGCGGGGGAGGGGGCGGATTGAGGACGGAACCAAGTTCCATCGCCCCATATGCGGCGAGCCGGGATAGGGAACGTTCGCGCGCTCCGAGACGTTCTCTAGGCAGGGGAACGCAAAAACCAGGAGTTTATGAATGAAGAAGATCAAAACAATCGCGATGGCGGCCGCCTTGGTGGCGGGCGTATCGACGATGGCGCTGGCCCAATCGGGCATGGGCACCTCAGGCAGCATGAGCCAGCCGAGCGGCAGCACCGAGCAGAACGCCAAGGCAAGCGGCGGCCCGGGCACCCACGTCGGCGCGCCGAAGACCGGCACCGCCGAGAGCGACGCGAAGGTGTTGCATAACCAGAACGGCTACAAACCCGCCAAGCAGTAAGCGTTTCGCGTTGCGTTAGTTTAAAGGCCCGGGGCGGGTGTCCGCTCCGGGCTTTTTCCGTCCTGAGCCCGATCAGGCGCCCCGCGGCCATCACATGCATTCCGTCTTGAGCATCTCGGTGAAGGCCGCCGCGGCAATCGGCAGCACGCGGCCGCGTCGCGTCGCCAGAATGAGCTTGGCTTCGAGCAGCGGCGGATCGACGAGCGGCAGCGCAACCATGTCGCCCGGAATGGGCGATCTGCCGGGGTTGCGGAATTGGAAACAGACGCCGCGATTCATCTGGGCGAAGGCCTTCATGGTCTCCACCGAATTGGAAACGAGGCGCGGATCGAGATCGAACGAGGCTTGCGCCAAGACCTGCTCGATCAAAGCCCGCCCGGCGAGCGTCGCGTCGCCGAGCGCGAGCGGAAAAGCAAGACAGTCGCGCAGCCGCAAATTATCGCGTCCGGCGAGCGGATGATCGGCAACGACCAGCGCGCACAGCGCCTGGTTCGCCACCGCCGCGATCGCCACGTGTTTCTTCGGCGGCGGATAATGCGTCAAAATGAGATCGACCTGATCGGCGATCAGCGCAGCGACGAGGTCGTCGGGAACGCCGATGCGGACCCGGAAACGGACATTGGGGTGCTCGGCCTGGAACCGGGAGATCGACGCCGGCAGAAGCTCGCCCGCGACCGACTCGACCGCGGCGATGCCGACCTGGCCGCGCACCAGTCCGCGCAATTGCTCGACCTGCGACTCGACCGCCTTGAGCTCGGAGATCGCCTGCCGCGCATAAGCGAGGAAGACTTCGCCGGCTGCGGTCAGCCGGACGCCGCGCGGCAAACGCTCGAACAGCGACGAGCCCAGATCCAATTCGAGGTCGAGGATTTGGCGGTTCAAGGCCGACGAGGCGACATTGAGCGCATCGGCGGCCTTACGGATCGAGCCGTGGCGGGCCACCGCATCGACGAAGGTGAGAACGCGTGGCGGGCGCAGGCGCTTGCGTGCCGCAGCGGTTTTCGCCGTCGCCGCACCGGGCGCTTTGGTGCGGCGGCGGCGCGCCCGTCCGCCGCGGTTTTGTGGCGCTCGCGAAGCCGGCATTCTTCCCTCTGACCCTTTGAGTACAACGGGTTTCCGCCGAGCGTACTGAATTTCCGTACGCTGCGTCCAGAAAATGCTTCTAGTCGCGCTCGCTCGGCCCCCGCATGATCGATGGTGCCGGGCTGGTCCAGGAGGATATCAAGATGCGCTATCGAGGAGTGGCGGCCCTTGTCGCACTGGTTTTGAGCGGGCTTGTTTTGAGCGGGCTTGGCGCCGGTGCGCGCGCCGAAGACGCGGTCACCGTGCGGCTGAAATGGTTCAATCAGGCGCAATTTGCCGGCTTCTATGTGGCGCAGACCGACGGCTATTACAAATCAGCCGGTCTTGACGTGAATATCCAGCCGGGCGGTCCGGATTTTCCTGCCGTGCAGATGGTGGCGGGCGGCAACGAGCAGTTCGGCGTCACCGGCGCCGACCAGATCCTGATCGCCCGCAGCAAGGGCGTTCCGGTCGTCGCGCTTGCGGTCATCTACCGGCGCAATCCCTTTGTGCTGTTCTCGCTCGCCAAATCGGGCATCAAGACGCCGGCGGATTATGCCGGCAAGAAAATCGGCGTGAAGATCGGCGGCAACGAGGAGCTGATCTACCGCGCCGTTCTCGCCAATGCCAAGATCGACAAGTCGCAGCTCACCGAGATTCCGGTCAAATTCGATCTGACGCCGCTCTTGAGCGGGACCGTCGACGTCTGGCCGGGCTATCTGATCAACGAGGTGCTGGCGGCAAAGGAAAAAGGCTTTGACGTCGACATCGTCACGCCGTCTGATTACGGCATCGATCTCTATGCCGATACGCTGTTCACCACCGAGAAAATGCTGGCGGAGAAGCCGGACCTGGTGCGCAAATTCGTTGCCGCCACCGTCAAAGGCTGGGAGACGGCGATCGCCGATCCGGAAGCCGCCGCCAAGATCACCATCAAATACGGCGACAAGCTCACTTATGAGCACGAACTGGCGATGATGAAGGCGAGCGTGCCCTTGCTCAAGCCAGACGACAAGCCGTTCGGCTTCATGGATGTCGCCGGCTGGAGCTCGGCGCAGAAGCTATTGCTCGCCGCCGGCTTTCAGAAAGAGCCTGTCGACGTCGAGAAGGCCTTCACCACCAAAGCATTCACGACAGCGATGCCATGAACGCGATAGCGATGTGATGGACGCGGTAGCGATGCCATGAGCGCGGTAGCGACGTGATGAACGCGATCGTGATGCCCGAGCGACTCGCCGCCGCGCCGATCGCACCGGCCATTTTGTCGATCGAGAATCTCGATGTCCGTTTCGGCAGCGTGGCAGCGATCGAAAGCTTGAGCCTGACGGTACGGCGCGGTGAATTCGTGGCCCTGCTCGGGCCAAGCGGATGCGGCAAGTCGAGCCTGCTCAAAGCGGTCGCCGGTCTGGTCAAACCGACCGGCGGCCGCCTTGAAAAGGCGGAGGCGGGCCTGCGCACGGGCTACATGTTTCAGAAGCCTTTGCTGCTGCCATGGCGCACGACGCTCGACAACGTGCTGTTGCCGGTCGAGATCCAGCGCGGCGGCGACGCCGTCGATCCGGCCGATCGCCGCAATGCGCTGCGCATGCTCGATCTGGTGCGGCTTGCCGACTTCGGCGCGGCCTACCCGCACCAATTGTCGGGTGGCATGCAGCAGCGCGCCGCACTGGCGCGCGCCCTGATGTGCGATCCGGACCTCCTCCTGCTCGACGAGCCGTTCGGCGCGCTTGACGAACTGACCCGGGACACGCTGAACGAGGAGTTGATCCGCATCTGGCAGAGCCGGGAGACACGGCTTGCGACCATCCTCATGGTGACCCATTCGATCCCGGAGGCGGTCACCATGGCGGATCGCGTCATCGTATTGTCGAACCGGCCGGCGCGGCTCATCGAAGACGTCGCCGTCGCAACCCCGCGGCCGCGTGCGCCCGAGGACCCCGATCCCGGCGCGATCATCCGGCACATTCGTGCTTTGATCAGGAGGCAGCAATGATATCGCGCGCCGCGGCCCCGCTGGGATTCGGCGTGCTGTTGCTCGCCGCCTGGCAGGCCATCGTTACGCTCGGCCATGTCCCGGAATATCTCTTGCCGGCGCCGACCGCGATCGCGGCCAGCTTCGACCGCTCGCTCGCCGTGCAATTCGCGGTGACCTTCACCGAGGCCGCCATCGGTTTTCTCATTGCCAGCGTGCTGGCCTTCGCCGTCGCTGCGCTGTTCGTCAGCTATCGGACGCTCGAGGACGGCTTGTTCCCGATCGCCATCGCGGTGAAGACGACGCCGATCGTGGCCATCGCGCCGCTGCTGGTGATCTGGCTCGGCACCGGCTGGTGGTCGAAGATCGTGGCGGCGATCCTGATCTCCTTTTTTCCGGTGCTGGTGAATACCGTCAAAGGGCTCAAGGCCGCCGATCTCGACTACCGCGAACTATTCGCCACGCTGGGCGCGAGCCGCGCGCAGGAATTCCGCAAGCTGCGCATCCCGTTCTGTCTGCCCTATCTGTTCTCGGCGCTGAAGATCTCAGCCTCCCTCGCCGTCATCGGCGCCATCGTCGGCGAGTTCGTCGGCGCGACGCAGGGGCTCGGCTATCTGATCATCGTCTCCTCGGCGCATCTCGAAACCGCCACCCTGTTTTCGGCGATCATCGCTGCCGCCTTTGCGGGTATCGCCATGTTCTACGTTATCGATTTCACCGAGCGGCGATTGATCTTCTGGTCGAGCGGGGAAGGGCAATGAACCGGCGAACGGTGACGGTCGATGTCACCCGCATTCCGACCAAAGGACCCGGCGACGTGTCGGGTCTCATGGCGCTGATCGAGAGCGGCGAGCTTTTGCCGGCGGACATTCTTGCGGTGCTGGGCAAGACCGAGGGCAATGGCGGGGTCAACGACTTCACCCGCGAATACGCGGTCGCGGCGCTGCGCGAGGCGCTGGCGCCGCATCTGAGGCTTGAGCCCAGCGCGGTCGAGGACAAGATCGCGTTCGTCATGTCGGGCGGCACCGAAGGCGTGCTCAGTCCGCATCTCACCGTTTTCACCCGCAGCTTCGCGCGGGGAGGCAACGGCGCAAGCACGACCGCCGGCAAGCGGCTCAGCGTCGGCATCGCCCAGACCCGCGATTTCCTGCCGGAGGAGATCGGCCGCAAGGAGCACATCGACGAGACGGTCAAAGCCGTGCATCGCGCCATGGGCGACGCCGGCATCGCCGATGCGCAGGATGTGCATTTCGTCCAGATCAAATGCCCGCTGTTGACCAGCGAGCGGATCGAGGCCGCGCAGCGGCGCGGACGCAAGACCGTGACCAGTTCGGGCTACGCGTCGATGGGTTATTCGCGCGGCGCCTCGGCGCTCGGCGTCGCGGTGGCTCTCGGCGAACTGGAAGGCGGCGTCGAAGACAATCAGGTGCTCAAGGAATGGGATCTGTTTTCCGCCGTCGCCTCTTGCTCCGCCGGCATCGAGCTGATGCATAATGTAGTGATCGTGATGGGCAATTCGGCGCGCTCGGCGAGCCCGTTCACGATCGGGCACGCGGTGATGCGCGACTCGATCGACCTGTCCGCCGTGCTTGAAGCGTTCAAAAGCGTCGGCCTGGGCTTCCCCGACGCCGGCGTGAGCGGCCGGCTGGTGAATATTTTCGCCAAAGCCGAAGCCTCGCCGGACGGCGCGGTGCGCGGTTTCCGCCACACCATGCTCGACGATTCCGATGTCGGCTCGACGCGCCACGCCCGCGCCGCCGTCGGCGGGCTGATCGGTGGTCTGTCGGGAACCGGCGCCGTCTATGTGTCGGGCGGCGCCGAGCATCAAGGGCCGCCCGGCGGCGGGCCGGTGGCGGTGATCGCGCGCGCCTGACTGGTTGTTTGGGGCGTGCGCAAAAAATTCTCCCTCCTGCGAGCAGGAGGGAGGGGGCGAAAACTCGTTATCGCCGTTTGACGTCAGTGCGACGTCGGTTCAGTCCTGCGTTTCGACCTTCACCAGCGCGTGGGCGTGGTTGCTGCCGACCCAGAACGTCACCGGCGTCGTCGAATTGTCGATATAGACGGTGCGCATATTGGTGTCGGACGGCATCAGATATTGCTCGGTTTCGCCGCTCTTGGGATCCATCCGCACCACGCGGTCGGTCGACATCGTGGAAGCCCAGATCTCGCCGTTCTTGTCGAATTGCGCCCGGTACGGGAACGTATTGGCCGGCAGCGGATATTCGGTGAACTGCTCGGTCTTGGTGTCGAACAGGGCTACCTTGTTGCCGCGATACTCGGTGACCAGGATGCGGTCCTGATCGTCGATCTCCATGCGGCGGGCGCGGGCATTCTCGGTCGGCGTCGCGAACCAGGTCACGGCGCCGGTCTTGGCGTCGATCTTGCCGAGATGGCCCTCGTCGAACTCGGCCATCCACAGGTTATTCTGCGAATCCGAAAGCACCTGATAGATGCCGTAGTGGCGGCCGGCCGGCAGCGCGTCGGTCGGATGGAATTTTTCCCACTGATTGCTCGCCAGATCGAGCCGGAAAATGTCCTGGGTGCCGACGCTCTTGGTCCAGACCTTGCCGTCGACGTCGTGGCGCAGACCTACGAAGTTGAGCTGCACGCGGTCGTCGTTCCATTTCGCGTCGAGCGGATAGAATTTGGTGGCGCCGGTTTCCGGGTCGATGGTGCCGAGCGCGCCCTGGTACATGGTGTCGAACCAGAGCTTGCCGTCCTTGTCGAATTCGAGCGACAGATTGCCCTTCGGCGCATCCGGCTTGAAATCCTTCACCGGATATTCGGTGAGCTTCAGCGTCTTCGGATCGAACTTGGAAATGAAGAGCTGGCCGAAGTCCGAGTACCAGACATTGCCTTCCTTATCGAGCACGACGTCATGCGGCTCGGTGGTCGCAGTTCCGACGCTGTATTCCGTGGTGATGGCGTGGGTCGAGCGGCCGGTCGGCCGCGGCAAAGTTTTCAGCGCGTATTGCCAGTGGTCGACCCCGCTCAGATTGATCGAGGCGAGATATTCCGCCATCGCGCGATATTGCTCAGGCGAGCCCGCGCGCGAGCGGTCGAGCATCGGCTGCGGCTTCACCGGCTGGCTCACCGCGCCATAGCCCTTCATCCGGGAGATGACCTGCATCCATTCGTTGACGTCGTGGGTCGAGCGGACGATGCGCTCCATGGTGTGGCAGCTCGTGCAATCGAGCAGCGTCGCCTTTTGCGCTTCGGTGCCCGGGATGCTCATCATCCATTCGGCATTGGTGAGCTGGCCCGCGAGATTCTTGGTCTTGTCGAGCTTGAGATCGACATTCGTCGTCTGCTCGCTGGCGACATCGCCCGCAGCGGGCGCCGCGAGGTCGTAACCGACGGCGCGGATGGCGAGCGAATAGTGACCGGGCTCGAGGCGATTTTCCGGGAAGCTGTAATGGCCCTGCGCATCGGTCATGACGCTGGTCGAGACGACCGAGCCGTCCTTGTGCGCGGTGACGACGACGCCTTCCATCGCGCCTTCGGCGGCGGAGGTGACCGTGCCCGCAAGTGCCGCGGGGGTTTGGGCGGTGGTTTTCGGTGCATCGGCGGCAGGATTATCGGCGGCCCGCGCCGAACCCGCCAGCACGACCGCGAGTGCGGTCATGCCCAGCATAGCTGCGACTTTCATTGCTTGCTCCCTAAAGACGGCTTTTCGGTTTTTCGATTCTGCTGTTGGGCGCAGATTGGAGGTATTTTGCGCTTGTGCGCCGTCCGCCACAAGGGCTTTGCGGCCGTAGCGGACAAGGTTCGGCGGAGCGGGATTAAGCGCGAAGCGCCGCGTCGAGCAAAAGGCCGGCGAACAGGATCAGGCCGGCGTCGCGGTCGGACTTGAACACGGCGAGGCAGTTATCCGGATCGGCGATGTCGAGGCGGACGATCTGCCAAACGAGATGAGCCGCAAAGGCGAAGAGGCCGAGCGCGAAAACGAATCCGGCCCCTGCGGTGACGCCCGCGGCGCCGATAAACAACACCGCGAGACCGTAGAATAGCGCGAGCATCGGCTTGGTGCGCGGACCAAACAACAGCGCCGTCGATTTGATGCCGATCAGCGCGTCATCGTCGCGATCCTGATGGGCGTAGATGGTGTCGTAGCCGATCACCCAGGAGATCGAACCGGCGTAGAGCAAAAGCGCCGGCGGATCGAGCCGGTCGAAAGCTCCGGCCCAGCCCATCAGCGCACCCCAGGAGAAGGCAAGACCGAGCACGATCTGCGGCCAATAGGTGATGCGCTTCATGAACGGGTAGATCGCGACGATTAAGAGCGAGGCGATGCCGAGCCCGATGGTGAAGGTGTTGAACGAGATCAGAACGGCGAAGCCTAACAGCGCCTGCAGCACCAGAAACAAACCGGCCTGCGCGGCCGATACCTGGCCGGACGGGATCGGACGCGAGCGGGTGCGCTCGACGGCCTTGTCGAGATCGCGGTCGACGATGTCGTTCCAGGTGCAGCCGGCGCCACGCATGGCGAAGGCGCCGATGAAGAATAAAACAATATGCCAGAGGCTCGGCGCCCGCGCATGCGCCGCGATGGCGGCGAGCGCCGCCGACCACCAGCACGGCAAGAGCAGAAGCCACGAGCCGATCGGGCGGTCGAGACGGGAGAGCCGCAAATAAGGGCGTGACCAGGCCGGTGCGAGGGTGTCGACCCAATTGCCGGTCGCGTCGGCGACCGTGCCGGCCGACGGGCTCATTTCCCCAACGGGTTGCCGGTCAGCGTATCGAAGGTGCCGCCGTGCCCGGTCTTGGTGTTACTTGCCGAATCCACCGTCGGCGTACCCAGCGCGTCGCTCAGTGACGGCGGCTTCTGACGCGGGGCCGTGTCGTTGCAGGCCGCGGTCTTGAACTTCATCGACTTCTCGTGATTTTCCTTGGAGGTGACGATCACCTGATCGGGCACGCCACACCAGGTCTTATTGTCGACGAGGAACTTGATGACGGCCGACTCGGCGGTCACGAAGCTCGTCAGCGCCGCGCAGACTTCCTTGCGGTCGGCTTTGGTCTTCATGGCGGCCTGCACGACGCTGGCTTTCTGGGCGGCCGCCTGGCTGAGCGATTGGAATTGGCCGCATTGGGGCGGTTGCGCCTGCGCCCAGCCGGGGCTTGCGCCCACGGTGCATAGCATCAGCGCCAAGGCCAAGCTGAAGGCCGAGCCGGAACCCCATGCGAGGCAGAAGGCCGAGCCGGAGCCCAAGGCGAAGCCGCGCTTCATGAATAGACCTTTCCCAGTCGATCGAATGTGCCCGAATTCGCGGCCGCATTAAAGGCTCGCAGATTCCGGCGACATGGCGGCGGAATTGGCGCTGGTGGCAGAATGAGACAAAGTGGCAGACTTCGACCCGGCAGGCTTGGACAGAACCACGCCCTTAAAGGTATTTCGAAGCCCGCTGTCGTCCACTCCGCTGCCATTCCCCGGTCGCCCGCCGACCCTGCCTGCCCGCGATGTCCGCCATGCCCCGCTACGATTTCCGCACGCCACGGCTGTTTGTGAGCACGGCGCTTACGGACGGCGGCACGGTCGAGCTCGACCGCGGTCAGGCCCATTACCTGACGGCCGTGCTGCGTTTGCGGGAAGGCCAA
Source organism: Xanthobacteraceae bacterium (assembly GCA_049282655.1). GTDB lineage: Bacteria > Pseudomonadota > Alphaproteobacteria > Rhizobiales > Xanthobacteraceae > BOG-931. The sequence continues at coordinate 91,049 of JBAPUM010000084.1, read as the reverse complement.
GGGGTGCTGGTCTTCAACGGCCGCGACGGCGAATGGGGCGCGACCATCGCGGGGACGCGGCGCGCTGCGGCGCTGCGCCTTGGCGAGAGATTACGTGAGCAAACGCCCGCCGGTGACCTGCACTACCTGTTTGCGCCATTGAAGACGGCCCGGCTCGATTATGTGGTGCAAAAGGCCGTGGAAATGGGCGTGTCGCGGCTGCAGCCGGTGTTGACCCGGCACGGCCAGGTCGCCCGCGTCAATCTCGACCGCATGCGCGCCAATGCGATCGAGGCCGCCGAGCAATGCGGCATCCTCGTCGTGCCGGAGATCGCCCCGCCAATTGAGCTGACGCGGCTCTTGGCCGAGCGCTATCCCGACCGCATGCTGGTGTTCTGCGACGAGGATGCCGAGATTGCCGATCCCGCCGCAGCGCTTAGCGCGGTGCCGCGACACGCGCCGCTCGCGGTCCTGGTCGGCCCGGAAGGCGGCTTTGCGGCGGACGAACGGGAGGCGCTCGTCAAATTGCCCAATGTGGTGCGGCTCTCGCTCGGCCCGCGCATCCTGCGCGCCGATACGGCTGCGGTAGCGGTGCTGGCGCTCGTCCAGGCCGTGCTGGGAGACTGGCGCTAGCACATCGCCGTCATTCCGGGGCGAAGCAAAGCGCCGAGCCCGGAATCCATAATTACGAAGCGATCAGAACCAGCGCCGGGCGTAAGCCGAATTACGGGGCTATGGATTCCGGGCTCGCGGCTTTCAGCCGCGCCCTGGAATGACGAGTTCAGTGGATCATGCCGGGGCGGTCGTAGCAGACGAAGCTGACGTAATCGCCGTAAACCCGATGCACGCTTGTCACTTTGGCGAGGCGGCCCCAGCGCGAGCAATAACCTTCGGCGATCTGCTTATAGCTGCCTTCGACCGCGGGCGAGTAGGGGAAGATGCCGCCGGTATCGTTCCCGGTAATTCCGGGCCCTGGGCCGGCGAAATTCGCGCCGTTGGCCAAAGCCCGGCCGCCGCCCGCCGCGACCATGGCGAGCCCGGCGACGGCAAACGCCATCAAGAGCTTCCGATTCATCACCCGGCACTCCCCGTATCCTTGCCGAGAGATTAGAGCATGATCCCGAAAAGTGGAAACCGGTTTTCGGAAAAGATCATGCAAAAAATGAAACATCCATGCCATGGTCCAATTCAGTCGAATTGGATCATGGTCTAGACTCGGCCGGCCCATTGAAAAGGGGAAAAATCACGACATCGAATAGGCACTCGCCACCATGCCGACCGGCCGCTTGTCGGCGGCGTGCAGCAGCATGACCCGGCCGAAACTGGTGTTGCGGCCGATGCGCACGACGCGGGCATCGGCGATCACGTCGAAATTCACCGGACGCAGAAAATGCGTGGTCTGGTCGATGGTGCTCATCGGCCGGTAGCCGTTCCAGGCGGCCGAGCAGGCGATCACCATGGCGGTGTCGGCCAAGGCCATCAAAGCCTGACTGCAGACGACCGCCCCATCGCTGCAGATCTTCTTGGAGAACGGCAGCCGCACGATGGCGCCGGGCTGCCAATCCGGCATGGCGCCGGGCGGGCGTGCCGCTTCCACGGTTTCAACAAGCAACGCCAGATCTTGGACCCACGGCCCGAAAACCTCGGTCATCAGGCGGCCCGCCGCCAACAGACCAAACGATGCCTGCGGCGTCAGCAGCCGGTGCACCTCACCCATCGCAATCTCCCCCAGTCGATCCCCAGTAGTCCGCTTGTTTTTGCCGGATGGTCCCCGACCTCTTGTGCGGCGCCGAGCGACAAGGGCGCAGCCGCGCGGGCTCAATCCAGCAACGCACGCTGACGCGACGAATCAGATGCAACGAACAAGCAAGTGGTATCACAATGCTTGGCGCACGCACGAATTCCAGCGCGTTTCTGTCGGCGAGCGTGGCCCGGGCGCCACGCTCGGCGGCTGTAGGGCCAGCTATTGGCCGGCGCTCTTGACCGGCCGGTGCCGGCGCGGCACGTTTGCGCGGGCAAGCGGGAAGGGGCTTCGGCCATGTTCAGGACCACGTCCGCCAAAGCGATCACGGTAAAGGCGTTGTGGCGGATCGCAGGAATTGCGCTTGTGCTCGCGCTTGGGGTCGTGGCCTTGACGCCGGCACGGGCGGCGAGCTGGATCGAAAAGAATTTCTATCTGTCGGGGCCGCGCTACGACCGCGACATGCCGGCCTGCGACTATCCGGGCGCGCTCGACCGCATCATCGCCAATTTCCGCACCAAGGAATACGGCTTCTGGAATTCGCAACTGCGCATCGTCGGTATCGAGAATATCCGCGAAATCGATACCATGCCGTGGGCGGCGCAATCGATTCCGCGCCGCTACTGCAGCGGCATGGCCGTGATCAGCGACGGCGCCAAACATCCGCTGTTCTATTCGATCGGCGAAGACACCGGCATCATCGGCATGGACTGGGGCGTCAACTTCTGCGTCGCCGGCCTCGACCGCAACTGGGCCTACAATCCGGATTGCCGCGCGGCCAAACCGTAGGATTTTGCAGCCGCGCCCCGGCGCCCGTGGCTTTATCGGCCCGCTTTATTTCACATCCCAGGGTTAAGTTCCGCGCCGCGGCGTCGTAGCGTGCGGTGGTTATGGCGCTCGGCAAGGCGTCCGAGCCGGCAAATCAAAGGGTGCTGTTTTACAGAAATGGGTGCGATGATGCTCAAATCGGCGTTCCGGGCGGTGCTGGCACTATGCTGCTTGGCGGCTGCGGTCCCAGGCGCGGCGGCCCAGGATTTCAGGCCGGGCGGCTCGCACCAGGGCGAGCCCGGGCAGTTCGATTTCTATGTGCTGTCGCTGTCTTGGTCGCCGTCGTTCTGCGCGGCCGCAGCCGAGCACCATTCCGGCCGCCAATCCGACCGCTCAGCCGGCGCGCAATGCGGGGCGCGGCCCTATTCCTTCGTCGTGCACGGGCTGTGGCCGCAATTTGTCAGCGGCTTTCCCGAGAATTGTCAGGTTCCGTCGCCGCGGCTCTACCACGGCATCGTCTCGTCCATGCTCGATCTGATGCCGGCGCCGCGTCTGATCTACAACGAATGGGATAAGCACGGCACCTGCTCGGGGCTGGCGCCGCGCGCCTATTTCGACACCGTGCGCAAGGCGCGCGCGGCGGTGACGATCCCGGCCGACTATACCGATCCGCAATCGCCACTGAGCGTTACGCCCGCTGCGGTCGCGGATGCCTTCATCAAGGCCAATCCCGGGCTTTCGCAAAACGCGATCGCGATCGAATGCGACAATAAACGACTGACCGAGGTGCGACTGTGCCTCAGCAAGGACCTTAAGTTTCACGATTGCCCTGATGTCGCCAAGCGCAGTTGCCGGCGCGGCCCATTGCTGATGCCTCCGGTGCGCGGCGGGTGATACTGGACAGGATGCGCGAGCGGGGCTGCTGCTTCGCTCGCGAATTTTAGTGAAGCGCGATGAATTATCAGCACGCCTTTCATGCCGGCAATTTCGCCGACGTGCACAAGCATGTCGTCCTGACCCGCGTCCTCGAACATTTGCGCGCCAAGCCCGCGGCGTTCCGGGTGATCGACAGCCACGCAGGCGCCGGCCGCTACGATCTCCTGGGGCCTGAAGCGACGCGCACCGGCGAGTGGCACGACGGTATCGAGCGCGTCTTGGCGCAGCGTCAGCCTGGAACGGTCAGGGTCAGTGACGGATCGTCGCCGCAAGCATTGCTCGAGCCTTATCTCAAGATCATCGCGGCGCTTAATCCCGCCGGCGCCTTGCGGGTCTATCCGGGATCGCCGCTCGTCGCCAAGGCGCTGCTGCGCCCGCAGGACCGTCTCATCGCCTGTGAGCTCGAACCGCGCGCCAGAGCTGCGCTCGTGGCGGTCCTCCGCGGCGAGCCGCGCGCCAAAGTGTTGGCAATCGACGGCTGGATGGCGCTCAACGCCAATGTGCCGCCGAAGGAGCGCCGCGGCGTCGTGTTGATCGACCCGCCCTATGAGGACGCAGGCGACTTCATGCGGCTATCGGGCGCGTTCCACGAGGCGCATCGCAAATGGCCGACCGGAATCTATTTGCTGTGGTACCCGATTAAGGACCGCGCGGCGCCCGAGGCGCTCGCCCGGCGGCTCCTCCGGCTTGACGTGCCCAAGATGCTGCGCTGCGAAATCACGCTGCGCGCGCCGAGCGCCGATGGCGGCCTGGTCGGATCGGGCCTTATCGTCGTCAATCCGCCTTTCAGACTTGCGGACGAGCTGAAAATCCTCCTGCCGGCGCTCGGCGGCATGTTCTCGCCAACCTCCGGGCACCAGCTCGACTGGCTGACCGTGGAACACGCGCCGCGGCGCTAGAATAAAACACCGCTGCGGTCGGCCGGATGCGCGTTGCCACTTTTCCACACGCGGAAATTGGTCTAATTGATGAAGGCTGGCTTAGACGTTCCGCCTCCTGGGTGGGGGGCTCGGCGGAGTGACTGCGCCCGGTTGGCTAAGGCTCTCTTTGCTCGTGTGAATGTTCGGCTAGCCGCCGCACCGTGGGGGTGGCGGTGACAGAACTACGGGGAAGGAGTCTCTCGATGGCAATGACCGGGTTGGTCAAATTTTTCAACGGTGAACGCGGCTACGGCTTTATCAAGCCCGACGACGGTGGCCGCGACGTGTTCGTCCACATTACCGCCGTTGAACGCGCCGGGCTGAAGTCGCTGGTGGAGGGGCAGCGCATCAGTTTCGACGTCGAGCCCGATAAAAAGGGCAAAGGCCCAAAGGCCGTCAATCTCGTCGTTACCGGCTAGCGGACGACTGCCTCCTCTTATCCTCTCCCGCGTGCGGGGAGGGTAGCGAGGTGGGTAAACGCGGTGCTGTTTGAGCCGTGGGCGGTGTCGCGCCGCCCGCGCCGGTGAGGTTTTTTCACGGTTGCTTTTCCGCTAAAGGGAAATCCCGCAGCGGGCGTGCTGCAATAGTTTAAACAGGTGCCGCAATGATGATTTTACGTTCGACGCCGCCGTCGCCGTTCGGCCGCAAGGTGCGGATCGCTATTTCAGTTCTGGGCTTCGACGGCGCGGTGACGACCGAGCCGGCCGATCCGACCAACGCCTCGGACAGCGTCCGCCAGCAAAATCCGCTGGGCAAGATCCCGGTGCTGATCGCCGAAGACGGCGCCGCTTATTACGACTCGCGCGTCATCCTCGATTATCTCGACGACCGCGCCGGCGGCGGCAAGATCGTGCCGCGCGACAGCGCGGCGCGGCTCGCGGCATTACGTCTGCAGGCGCTGTGCGACGGCATTCTCGATGCCTCGATCCTCACCATCTACGAAGCACGCTGGCGCAAGCCCGAGACCCACGACCAGAAATGGCTCGAGCACCAGGCCGGCAAAGTCGCGCGTGGGCTCGCCGCGCTCGAGGCGACGCCGCCGCAGCTCACGCCCGGCGCGTTGCCGCATGTCGGCCAGACATCGCTCGCTTGCGCGCTCGGTTATCGCGATCTGCGCTTCGGCGGCGACTGGCGCGCTAGCCATCCGCATCTCGTCGCCTGGCTCGACGATTTCGCCGCGCGGGTTCCGGCCTACGCCGCGACCAAGGCCACGGTGTGATAGGCTGAAAGTCAGCGTCGGCTTTGAGCATGATCCCGAAAAGTGGAATCCGGTTTTCCGCCTTCGCGAAGCCAGACTGCCCAAGCTTGAAAATCGCTTCGGCGGGCGAAGCAAGGTCGGATAAGATCATACTCAAGTAAACAATCTAGACCCTGATCCAATTCAAGTGAATTGGGTCAGGGTCTAGAGTCCGCTGTCATCGCTGGGTGACGTGCTTTGCCTGCCATGCCGCTCTTTTCGCTCGACGAGCTTTCGGCCGCCGCGGCACTCATCCGCGGCATCGTGCCGCCGACGCCGGCCTATGCGTGGCCGCTATTGGCCAAGCGCGTTGGCGCAGAAGTCATCGTCAAGCACGAGAACCATACGCCGACCGGCTCGTTCAAAGCGCGCGGCGGACTGGTCTATGTCGATGCGCTCTTGCGCGCCGGTCCGAAGCCCAAGGGCCTTGTCACCGCCACGCGCGGCAATCACGGTCAATCGGTCGCCGCCGCGGCGACCCGCAACGGCATTGCGGCGGTGATCGTCGTGCCGGAGGGAAATTCGAGCGAGAAGAACGCCGCGATGGAGGCGTTTGGCGGAGAACTTGTGACCGCCGGCAAGGATTTCGATGAGAGCCGCGTCGTCGCCGCCGAGATCCAGCGCGAGCGCGGCTATCATTTCGTGCCGTCCTTCCACCGCGAACTGGTCAAAGGCGTCGCGACCTACGCGCAGGAATTGTTCGCGAGCCATTCCGATCTCGCCGCCGTTTATGTGCCGATCGGCATGGGCTCAGGCGTTTCCGGCCTGATTACGGTGCGCGATCTCTTCGGCTTGAAAACCGAGATCATTGGCGTGGTGGCGGCCAATGCGCCGGCCTTTGCGCTATCCTTCACGGCGGGACATCCGGTGCGGACCAATTCGGCGGCGACTTTTGCCGACGGCATGGCGTGCCGCGACCCGCCAGCCGAAGCGCTCGCCATCGTCGTGCAAGGCGCCGCGCGGGTGGTGACCGTCAGCGAGGACGAAATCGCGGACGCGATCCGCATCTACTACACCTGTACGCATAATCTTGCGGAGGGCGCGGGCGCCGCACCGCTGGCGGCATTGATGCAGGAGCGCGGCCGCTACGCCGGCAAGCGCGTCGGCGTCATCTTGTCGGGCGGCAATATCGACATGCCGGTGCTGGAAAAGATCCTGCGCGGCGAGACGCCCTCAGCTTGAATAAAACGCGGTCTGGGCGCGCCTCGCGGCAGGGCGCAGGCACGAAGGAAACCGAGGGCAGGAGGGCCGTTGCCCACGTTCGTCCCGCCCGTCCACATCTCATTTGCGTTTAACGTGGCGAGCAGGCATCGAGCGCACTATCTTTGCGTCACGCCCGATGCGGCGAAGGCAACAAGTCATGATGCGCAACGCGGCGGCACTGCAGCCGACCTTGACCACCAAAGTCATCGACGGGGTTGCGATCGCGAGGGAAATCCGCGCAGGCCTCAAGCTCGAAGTCGCCGAACTTGTCCGCAAGGGAATTGTGCCCGGCCTCGCGGTCATCATCGTCGGCGCCGACCCCGCTTCGGCCGTCTACGTGCGCAACAAGGTCAAGGCCTGCGCGGAGGTCGGCATCCGGTCATTCCGCTATGACCTTGCCGCCGATGCCGATCCTGCGGCCGTCACCGCGCTGATCAAGGAGCTCAACGGGCGAGACGACGTCCACGGCATCCTGGTGCAATTGCCGTTGCCGCCGCAGTTCCCATTGTCGCAGATCCTGCAAACGATCGCGGTCGAAAAGGACGTCGACGGCTTTCATCTCTACAATGTCGGCGGTCTCATCAATGGCGATACGGTGTTCCCGCCCTGCACGCCGCGCGGCGTCGTAAAACTCCTGGAGCATGAAGGGATTTCGGTCGAGGGCAAGAACGTCGTCGTTGTCGGCGCCAGCAATATCGTCGGCAAGCCGATGGCGCTGATGCTGATGCAGCGCGACGCCACGGTCTGCATCTGCCACGCCAAGACCCGCGATCTCAGCCAGTTCACCATTCTCGCGGATATTCTGATCGTCGCCGCCGGGCAGCCCAATCTGATCGTGCCGCAAATGGTCAAGACCGGCGCCGTCGTCATCGATGTCGGCATCAACCGGCTGCCGGACGGCAGGCTGATCGGCGATGCCGACTTCCAAGGTCTGCTCGGCAAGGCGTCGTACATCACGCCGGTTCCCGGCGGCGTCGGGCCGATGACCGTAACGATGCTGTTGTTCAACACCATCGCCTCGGCGCGGATCAAATCCGGCGGTGCGGCGGCTCGATCATGATCCGATGCAATTGCATCGGGTCACGGTCTGGGTCGTTCGTTTGCGCGTGAGCATTTTTCCGAAAGCGATTTTTATCCGCTAACATCGATCGCGCCTGGTTTATTGGCCCGCTCGCCGCGATGCCGGCTGTGGCATTGGTCTGGCGGAGCGGGCGTCGTCGGACGCTGAAATTCCATTGGCTTCGTGAGATGGCGCGCGGCGGCGTGCCTCAGCGTAGGCTGCCGTGCGGGGCGATGGCGAGCGCAGATTGCGGCGGTTATCTCCTGCTACCAATAAGTTTTCAGGCAGGCGGTCTTTTCGTGATCGCCATCACAGCCAGTGCGATGGGTTCGAGTACCCTCGGCGTCATGTTTTCAGCCAATGGAGGTAGCTATGTCGACCCAGATCGCGCGGACCGGAAATGCAGTCGCGACGACCACGCGGTTGGATTTCTTCGGACGGATGATTCGTCGATTTCGCGACCTCCGCGTTGAGCGCGCATCGCTTGAGATAAATCGGCGATGGCCGGGGTTTGGCGGCACACCGCAATCCTGGTGATACGTTCGCTTTGGGCGGCGGCCCGATTTAGGGTTTGGGGATTGCGGCCGAGCCCGATGATCCAAGCGGTCACATGCCTATTATTGTCGTCGCCAATGCGGTCTCCGTCGCCATTTGACCGCGTAGGCGGCATTGGCACTCTCCTTGCTTGATGCCGTTTCAAGCCTTGAACGGAGAATATCAATGCCAACTGAGCTCCCGGTACGAGCCCATTCACAAAAGCCAGATGTCGATCAGACGAATACGGGGTGGTGTCTGTTGATATTTTATGTGAGTGCCGGACTGGCGGTGCTGTTGCTGATGAATATCGAAGCGCGGGCTGGAATGTTCGGCGGCCTCAGCCGTACTGAATCCATGCTCGAAGCGATTGGCGGTTCCTATCTCATCGATGGGATCGAGCCGAACTGGTCGTCGTCCCCGCCGTTATAGCGACGGGCGCTCTGGAATAAAAAAACCCCGGGGTGCGAGCCCCGGGGCTTATCTGTTCGGCTGTGCGTAAAGCTCAGAACCGGTAGTTCACGCCGGCGCGCAGGATGTTGGTCTTGAACGAGACGTTGTCGTTGACGAGACCGGCGCCACAATTCAATCCGCAATTGAAGCTGCCGAGATCGACATAGAGATATTCGACCTTGGCGGTCCAATGGTCGACGAGGGCCGCCTCGATGCCAGCGCCGAGCGTCCAGCCGGTTTTGTCCTGCGATGACGAAGCAAAGCCCGGCGTTTGCGCGCGGATGTCGCCGAACGCGGCGCCGCCGGTGATGTAGGGCAGGAAACGGTCGGCGGCGTAGCCGAGCCGGCCGCGCGCGGTGCCGAGCCAGCTGTCGCTGGTCTTGCAGCCGGCCACGCAATTCGCCGTATTGGTGCCGTTGATATCGGCCCAGCCGAAATCGCCCTCGACGCCGGCGACAACCTGGTTGAACTGCCAGTTGTAACCGACCGTGCCGCCGATCAGGCCGCCGCTGATGTCGTGGCTGCCGCTGCGATCCCACGCCGAACTGCCGAAGGCGCCGCCGCCTTCAACACCGATATAGAAGCCGGTCCAGTTATAGAGCGGCGCCATCACCGGCGCTTTGGGATAGTAGGGCGGCGGGGGACGCGACATGTCGGCCGCCGCAGCCGCTCCGGTGAGCGCGACGAGTCCGGTCAACGCAACGCAAACACGCTTCATCTTCGATCTCCATAACCAAATTCGCGTCGCACCATTGGTGACGCGTATAATGTAGCCGCATAGTATTCAAATCGAGAATTTGCACTAGTGTAGAAATACAACAGGCGTTTTGGATTTTGTGTTTGTAATGTGGCAACATATAATTTCTGTCGCCACGTTCAAAGTAAATTATGTCTTAAATTATATTTTCAAGTAATGGGGAACTGTTGAATTGGTCTTTGACTACACGGTTTCAGGCGACTCTAAAAACGATAATTGACGCCGAGACGAAGCAGGTTGGCGGCAAGCCCATTATTGGTGCCCGTGACCGAAAAGCCGCGATCGGAGAAATCGAGATAGAGCCACTCCGCTTTGGCCGACCAATGCGGCGTGAAGCCGACTTCGGCGCCGGCGCCCGCCACCCAGCCGAGGCTCGTATGGCTTTCCGACAGATTGCCCACGGTATTGGCCGTCAATTCGCCGTAAGCGAGACCGGCGGTGCCGTAGATCAGCACATTGCCGACGGCGACGCCGGCGCGGCCGCGCAGCGTGCCGAACCATGGATTGGAGAATTGCCACGGCGCGAAAGTGTCCTCGGCGCCCGACAGGTTGAAATCGGCTTCGCCGCCATAGACGAAATTGCCGTGCTGCCAGTTGAAGCCGCCTTCGATGCCGCCGGCGACGCCCGACGGACGCGTCGGATTATTGCTGACGTCGCCCCATTCATAGCCGAGCGTGCCGCCCACATAGGGCCCGGCCCAGCTATAGGCGGAGTAGGCTTGCGGCGCGGTATAATAGGGGGACGCGGGAAAATCGGCGGCCAGGGCGGGCGTCGCAACGACGCTCGCGCCCATAAACGCAAGCGACACGGTCACGCCGATCACGGCGCCGAAGCGCCCCGCGATCGAGCGATGGGTGGTGCGTCCTGTTTTCATCTTGGCCTCTTCAACTTTATCGGGCGAACAAACGACGTCGCGGAAAGTCAGGAATGCTCCGCAGCGTCGCGGTGATCGCCGAAGGCCGTCGCCCCATTCGCTCGGATTTATCGCGATGTTTAAGTTAAGCAGTGCTGAATCGGTAACGTTTACAAGTTGATATCGTTAAGAGAGTCTATATTTCATGCTCCCATGAGCACGCCCAAGCCCGAGATCGCGCCCGAGATCGACATCGTCGAGGAGGACGAGGAGCAATCGCTGCCGCTGCCTGACGAGGCGGAGGCGACGAAGCTTACTTTCGACGACGAGCAAGGCTCGCTCGCCGCCGGCCGCGCGGCGATCGTGCATTACGTCAAGCACGCGCCGTCGAAGCCCGGCGTCTACCGCATGATCGACGCGCGCGGCGACGTGCTCTATGTCGGCAAGGCGAAGAACGTCAAAAAGCGCGTGCAGTCCTATGCCCGCCCGACCGGGCTCGATACCCGCATCGAGCGCATGATCGCCGCGACCCGCAGCCTCGAATTCGTCGTCACCCGCACCGAAACCGAAGCGCTGCTGTTAGAAGCGAACCTGATCAAGCGTCTGCGGCCGCGCTTCAACGTGCTGCTGCGCGACGACAAATCGTTCCCCTATATCGTCATCACGTCCGATCACTGGGCGCCGCAAATCCTCAAGCATCGCGGCGCGCGGACGCGGCCGGGTCATTATTTCGGGCCGTTCGCGTCGGTGTGGGCGGTCAATCGCACGCTGAACGCGCTGCAGCGCGCGTTTCTTTTGCGCTCGTGTAGCGATCCGTTTTTCGAAAGCCGCACGCGGCCGTGCCTGTTGCATCAGATCAAGCGCTGCTCGGCGCCCTGCACCAAGGAGATCGATTTTCCGGGCTATGCGGCGCTGGTGCGCGAGGCCAATGATTTCCTGTCGGGGCGCAGCAAGCGGGTCAAGGACGAACTTGCCGAGGAGATGGAAAGGGCTTCCACGGCGCTCGACTTCGAGCGCGCCGCGATCTATCGCGACCGGCTCGCCGCGCTGTCGGCGATCCAGTCGCATCAGGGCGTCAATCCGCGCGGCGTGGAGGAGGCGGACGTGTTCGCGCTGCATCAGCAGGGCGGATTTTCCTGCGTCGAAGTGTTCTTTTTCCGCACCGGGCAGAACTGGGGCAATAGGTCCTATTTTCCGCGCGCCGATCGCTCGCTGCCGCCGGGCGAAATTCTCGGGGCATTTCTCGCGCAATTCTACGACGACAAACCGCCGCCGCGGCTCATTCTGATTTCACAAGACATCGTCGATCGGGGACTCTTGGCCGAGGCGTTGTCCACCAAAAGCGGACACAGAATAGAGATCGCAACGCCGCAGCGCGGCGAGAAGAAGGATCTGATCGAGCACGCCATGGCGAACGCGCGCGAGGCGCTCGGCCGCAAGCTCGCGGAAACGACGTCGCAGCAGAAACTGCTCGGGCAATTGGCCGAGACCTTCGGCTTGCCGCGCGCGCCGCGGCGCATCGAAGTCTATGACAACAGCCATATCCAGGGTTCGAACGCCGTCGGCGCCATGATCGTCGCCGGCCCGGAGGGTTTCAGCAAAAGCCAGTACCGCAAATTCAACATCCGCTCGGCCGATCTGACGCCGGGCGATGATTTCGCCATGATGCGCGAAGTCTTGGAGCGCCGTTTCAAGCGGCTGATCGCCGAGGCGCCGCGCGGGCAGGCCGAGGCAAATGAAAGTCCCCCCGAGGCCGTCGCCGAGGCCGAGGAATCGCCCTGGCCCGACCTCGTCTTGATCGATGGTGGCCAGGGCCAGCTCACGGCGGCGCGCGAAGTCCTCGCCGCGCTCAGCGTCGAAGTTCCGCTCGTTGCCATCGCCAAGGGACCGGATCGCGACGCCGGTCGCGAGACGTTTTTCCTGCCCGGCCGCGATTCGTTCAAATTACCGCCACGCGATCCGGTGCTTTATTTCGTCGAACGGCTGCGCGACGAGGCGCACCGTTTCGCCGTGGGCTCGCACCGGGCGCGGCGCAAACGCGATCTGCGCGAGGCGGGCCTGCAGGAGATTGCCGGCATCGGACCGGCGCGCAAGCGCGCATTATTGCACCACTTCGGCACGCTGAAGGCCATCGAGCGCGCCTCGGTCACCGATTTGATGCAGGTCGAGGGTATCAGCGCCGAAACCGCCGGCCGTATTTATGCGTTTTTTCACGATGCGGCCACATAGGTTCCAAAACGGCGTCGATGACGAGCGCACCGCTGCTATACGTAGTCGGGGCCTGTCGGTTGCCGCGCCGCGGCGGTATGGTGGCGCCAAGGTAGCATCATGACTTCATCGACCACGACGACGCCGGCTCCGCCCGCGAGAGCGCGGGCACATTCGCTCGCGCTACCCAATATCCTGACCTATGCGCGCATCGCCGCGGTGCCGGTCGTGGTCGGCTGCCTGTTCTGGCAGAATATCCTGCAGGGCGGATTGTGGCTGCGCTGGGTCGCGCTTGCCGTGTTCATTGCGGCGGGCATCTCCGACTTCCTCGACGGCTATTTCGCCCGCATCTGGGCCCAGCAGTCCTCGCTCGGGCGCATGCTCGATCCGATCGCCGACAAGCTTCTGGTGGCGTCCTGCCTGTTGATGCTCGGCGCCGAGAAAACCATCCACGGCTGGTCGCTCTGGGCGGCGGTCGTCATCTTGTGCCGCGAGATTCTGGTCTCGGGCTTGCGCGAATATCTCGCCGAGCTGCGGGTCAGCGTGCCGGTGACCCGGCTCGCCAAATGGAAAACGACGCTGCAGCTTGTCGCCGTCGGCTTTCTGATCTGCGGTGAGGCAGGCGACCAGATTTTTCCGATGGTGACGCAGACCGGCATCGCGCTCTTGTGGCTTTCGGCGCTGCTGACGCTTTACACCGGCTGGGACTATCTGCGGGCAGGGCTGCATCACCTCACCAAGGAGGATGCGTGAAGCTGCGTTATTTCGCCTGGGTGCGCGAACGCATCGGCGTGGCCGAAGAAGACATCGCGCCGCCCTCGGGCATCGCGACCGTCGGCGAGCTCGTCGCATGGCTCGCGCAACGCGGCGAGGGCTATGCCTACGCGTTCGAAAATCCCAAGGTGATCAGGACCGCCATCGACAAGAACCACGTGCGCGCCGATGCGCGGATCGAGGGCGCGAGCGAGATTGCTTTCTTTCCGCCGATGACGGGCGGCTGAGCGGCAGGTGAATTTCTTGCTCCGCTCATTCCCGCAAAAGCGGGAATCCAGTTGTGAGTCGAGAGCAAGTAAACTGGGTCCCCGCTTTCGCGGGGACGAGCGGAAGATGGTAGCACTGCGATGACCACAACCATCCGACTGCAGCACGAGCCTTTCGACCTTGGCGCCGAGGTGGCGGCGCTGACGCGCGCGCGCAGCGATATCGGCGCCGTCGTCAGTTTCACTGGCATCTGCCGCGGCGACGAAAACGGCGAACCGATCGCGGCGCTGACGCTTGAACATTATCCGGGCATGGCTGAAGCCGAGATTGCGCGCCATGTCGACGCGGCCCGCGCCCGCTGGCCGCTCTTGGGCGTCACGGTGATCCATCGCTATGGACGGATCGCGCCGGGCGAACTCATTGTCTTGGTGGTGACGGCATCGAGCCACCGCGAGGCGGCCTTCGCGGCGGCGGAATTTTTGATGGATTATCTGAAGACCCGCGCGCCGTTCTGGAAACAGGTCGAGAAGGCGGGCGATAGAATCTGGGTCGACGCCAAATCGGCCGATGACGTCGCAGCCGAGCGCTGGTCGGCGCTGCCCGATCAAGGCCGGAAAGCCGTGAAATAAACATCGGCGACTATCGCGGGGTCTCGGTCAGGCGACTTCCGAGGTGATCGAGCGCGCAACGCGTCGGTGCCGCGCCTCGGCTACGCTTTTTGCGGCGTGGGCGTCGCGATTGATCACCTTGAGATTGGGCAAGCCCCAAAAGTCGAGCAGCGCCGGCCATGGCGCGTTCCGGTGTTCGCCCCAGACCCGAAACAGCGGGACGCGGTGGTCGATTTCGGCCGTCTTCCACAAGCGTCCGCCGGTTTCGCCGCAGCGCCGTCCTTGCAGACGCCGCAACAGTGGCGCCTCGCCGCTCGGCGCATTCCAGAATTGCCACGCGATCACGCAGGCGCAGTGCCAGTTGGCGTGTTTGTTGGCGCCGGTGCCCCACAGGTCGCGATGCCAGCCGAAGCGATAGACCGGTTGTCCGCATACGCAGCAGAAGCCAGGCCCGCGCGCATGGGCTCGTTCGCGATAGGGCGCGGGCGGCGTCCGAAAAGTCGCGGGCAAGCCGGATTTGCGTTCGTCGCCGAGTTGCCAGGTCCAGCCGCTGGGCGCACCACTTCGTGCCGCAAGCGCACGCGCCAAACGATCGGCGCGCAGCGGATGGGCGCGCCAATAGGAATCGATTGCAAGCCGGGGCGTCGGCGGCAGGAACGGGCGGGTGAGCGCGCGCGCCAGAACGGCCGGCGGAAAAATACGCGGCAATGACTTTTCGAGGCGTGCGAGCGACTGCCGGTTTCTCTCCGCCTTTTCGGCCTGCCATTTGGACGTCATCGGCATCCCCGGATCCGGCCGCATGATGCCATCGAAGCCGTAAAGCCTTTGTCACCGCGAAACGGGTGCGAGTGTAGAGCGTTGCAATGGTGAGCGGGAGACCGGTAATATTCGGGTTCCAAGCAGGGAGGCCAACTCCATGCCCACATCCGACGAATACCGCGCCAGCGCCGAAGAATGCTACCGCTTGGCCACCGAGGCCAAGACCGAGACCGATCGCCTGGCTTGTCTCGATCTGGCGCGCAATTGGCTCGATGCGGCGTCGCGCCAGGATGCCATGACGTCGGCCGAGCGGGCCGACGTCGAGCAAGTAGCGCGGGAATTAAAGGCGGAGAGCGAAGGCCAGCCGCTCAAAGCCCCCTCGCGATGGCGGCGGGTGTTCGGCTTCCTGCGCTAGCAGGCGTCAGACCAAAAGAGCGTGTCCCAAGACCATCACAGAAACCGCAGGGAGATCGTCATGTCAGTGCAAGCGCGCAATCTTGTCCACGCCGACATCAAGCCCGAGAATCCGCCGGAGCGCGCCGCGCATTATGTCGACGCTCCCAACCTGCCTTGGGAGGCGACCAAGTTTCCCGGCATCAGGATCAAGGTGCTGTACACCGATGGCGACGGCGTAACGACCGCGCTGTTCAAGCTCGATCCGGGCGCCGTGGTGCCGCTGCACGAGCACACCGCGCTCGAACAGACCTACGTGCTCGAAGGCTCGCTTGAAGATCACGAAGGCAAATGCGGGCCCGGCCAATTCGTGTGGCGGCCGGCGGGCAATCAGCATGAGGCAGTGGCGCCGCACGGCGCGGTGCTGCTCGGCTTCTTTCTCAAGCCCAATCGTTTTGCCTACGGAGAAAAGTTCTTCACCGAGAAGGGCGAGAGGTAGTGCGGGCGTTTTCGCAGGCGCATTGCGGTTTGGCGAGCACGCCTGCACTTCCGGTTCAGGTTTTTGGTTGTTGCTTGTTGCGGTCGAGCTCGCGCAGCTCGGTCTTCAACACTTTGCCGTAATTGTTTTTCGGCAGCGCCGGTATGAAGACATAATCCTTCGGCCGCTTGAAGCGGGCGATGCCGTTGAGGCAGAGCGCATCGAGCTCGCCGCGCTCGGCTTCGCCCACCACATAGGCGACGACGACTTCGCCCCATTCCGGATCGGGCCGGCCGATCACCGACACTTCGCGCACCATCTCATGCTCGAGCAGCACTTCCTCGACTTCGCGCGGATAGATATTGGAGCCGCCGGAGATGATGACGTCCTTGGAGCGGTCCTTCAGCGTGAGATAGCCTTCGCGGTCGAATTGGCCGACGTCGCCGGTATGCAGCCAGCCGCCCTTGAGTGTCGAGGCCGAGGCTTCGGGGTTTTGCCAGTAGCCCGGCATGACGACGTCGCCGCGGCACAATATCTCGCCGGTCGCGCCGGGCGGCAGCGGCCGGTCGTCCGCATCGGCGACCATCACTTCGAGACACGCATAGGGTCTTCCGGCGGAACCAAGCCTGTACTCCCAATGCGGATGATCGCGGTCGGCTATTTCATGCTTCGACAGGAAGGTGATGGTCATCGGGCTTTCGCCTTGACCGTAAATCTGCGCGAAGCGCGGCCCAAAGCGATCGATGGCGTCGCGCGCGTCGGCGACGTACATCGGCGCGCCGCCCCAGACGACGGTGCGCCAATTGGCGGGATCGCAATCGGCGCGGCATTCAACGAGCCGCTTGACCATGGTGGGGGCTGCGAACATCGAGGTCCGCGGCCAGGCGCCGAGAAGCCCGAGCACCTCGTCGGCATCGAAGGAACTCGATTCCGGGACGACATTGACGCCGAGCCGCGCCACCTGCGCCATCATGTAGAGGCCGGAGCCATGGCTCATCGGCGCGGCATGAAGGAGGGGATCGCCCGGCGCGATCGGATCGACTTCGCCCGCATAGGCGTAGCTCGCCGCCATCAGCACCCGATGCGTCAGCATGGCGCCCTTCGGCCGGCCGGTCGTTCCGGAGGTATAGAACAGCCAAGCAAGATCATCGCCGCGGCACGGCCACGGCGCCACCGCATCGGCGGCGAACAAGGCCTCATATTCGGGGCTGCCGATGACGATCAGCCGTTCGAGGGTCGCGGGCGCATGCGGCGCGATTTCGGCATCGAGCCCCTCGGATGCGAAGCAGACGCGGGCGCCGGAATGCTGCAAAATGTAGCCGAGCTCGCGGCCGTGCAGCTTGGCATTGGCCGGCACAGCGGCGAGGCCGGCATGCCAGATGCCGAACACCAGTTCGATATAGTCGGGACAGTTTTTGGCGGCGATGGCGACGCGGTCGCCGGGTGTTAGGCCGAAGCGGTGCCGCAGCGAGGCCGCAAGCCGCGCCGCACGGGCGGCGGTCTCGCCGTAGTTCCGCAGCACCCGCCGACCCAGTCCGACCGCCGGCCGATCGCCGTGGCTTAATCCCGCGCGTTCAAGCCAAAGCGCGAGGTTCATGGCGGTTTAGGCCGCCGCGGCCTTGCCCTTGGGCTGCACTTCGGCGGTGTAGTCGTCCATCAGCGTCTTGGTGATGGCGCCGGGCGTGAAGCGCCACTCGGCGATTTCCGAAACCGCTGTCACCTCGGCGGCGGTGCCGGTGATGAAGCACTCCGAAAAGCCCGATAGTTCGTCGGGCATGATGCGGCGTTCGACCACCTCGATGCCGCGCCGGCGGGCAAGGTCCAGCGCGGTCGCGCGCGTAATGCCGGCGAGGAAACAATCGGCGATCGGGGTGTGGATCTTGCCGTCTTTGACAAAGAAGATATTGGCGCCGGTGCATTCGGCGACGCGGCCCTGCCAGTCGAGCATCATGGCGTCCGCATAGCCGCGCTGCTCGGCGCGGTGCTTGGAGATCGTGCAGATCATGTAGAGGCCGGCCGCCTTGGCAAGGCATGGCGCGGTTTTCGGGTCGGGACGGCGATAGTCCGCAAGATCGAGCCGGATGCCCTTCAGCCGTTGCGCCGGGTCGAAATAGCTCGGCCATTCCCAAGTGGCGATGGCGAGGTGGATCTTGTTCGCTTGCGCCGAGACGCCGAGCGCTTCGGAGCCGCGCCAGGCGATCGGCCGGACGTAGGCTTCCTTTTGATTGTTGCGTTCGAGAACGAGGCGCTTCGCGGCGTCGAGCTCCGCGACCGAATAGGGAATCTCGAAATCGAGAATCTTGGCCGAGTTCTTCAGGCGCTCGGAATGCAGCGTGCCCTTGAAAACCTCGCCCCCATAGGCGCGCTCGCCCTCGAACACGGCGCTCGCATAATGCAACCCGTGGGTCAGCACGCTGATCTTGGAATCGGCGGTGGGAATAAGCTTGCCGTCGAACCAGATCAGATCGGGACGTTGGTCAAAGGCCACCGGCATGGCGGGTCTCCCTAGACATATCTCTCCCTCGGCATCACCTCGCGCCGCCAGCCCATTCTGCGGAAGCGGCCGCGGCTGGGCTTTTGCGTCGGGAGCGGACTCCCGTTATGGTCTTGGCCGCTCCCTTCAAGCGCGTCATGAGAGCGCCATTGAGCGCCGTCCGCACCGTCGAGAGCCGCCAGATACCGAACGCGTTGCGAAACGATATCGTGCTTGTAACTTAACAAACAAGCCAAAATATGTCAACATGGCTGACCTAAATGGCAGATATCAGCATAGCCAGCACTCCACGCCCGGCCGCCGCGGCCGATGCCGCGCCGCTTCCGGCCGAGCCCTTTTTCGACCTCATCGAACTGTTGTTCTTCGCCTATCGCGATTTCGTCAGCGACCCGGACGAAGTTTTGGCAAAGCTCCGCTTCGGCCGCGCCCATCATCGCGTGCTGCATTTCGTCAATCGTAATCCCGGGATGAAAGTGGCGGAACTGCTCGACGTTCTGAAAATCACCAAGCAGTCGCTCGGCCGTGTCCTCAAACAACTCATCGACGAAGGCTATGTGGTGCAAAAGGAAGGCGCCAATGACCGGCGGCAACGGCTGTTGTATGTCAGCGCGGCCGGCGAGGCGCTGGCGCGGAAACTGGCCGGTCTGCAGACCGCGCGGATCGCCGGCGTGCTTGCCGAGCTCGGGCCCGGCGCGCGCGAAGCCGCAAAGCGGTTCCTCGCCGGCATGATCGATGCGCAGGACCGCGATCATGTGCTGCGCCTGATTTCCAAAGCCGACTCCCATCTCGAGCCCCAGGCGGCGCGGGGGCGCACGCGGGCGCGTGACGATGCGCCATGACAGTCCCGGCGCCATGACGGTCGCGGCCGCAAACCCGGCGGATAATCGGGCCAAAGATTCGGCGCAGAATCCGGCTGACGACGCGCCGCACCTCCTCGTCGTCGATGACGACCGCCGCATCCGCGCCTTGTTGTCGCGCTTCCTGCTCGGCGAAGGCTACCGCGTCTCGACCGCCGAGACGGCGGCCGAAGCACGCGCCAAACTCGAAGGCTTGAAATTCGATCTCCTCATCCTCGACGTGATGATGCCGGGCGAGAGCGGCTTCGATTTCGCGCGGCGGCTGCGCACCGGATCGACGGTGCCGATCCTGATGCTGACGGCGCGCGACGAGAAGGAAAGCCGGATCATGGGGCTCGAGATCGGCGCCGACGATTATCTGGCAAAACCGTTCGAGCCGCGCGAATTGGCGTTGCGGGTCGCCAATATTCTCAAGCGGACGCGGCCGCCGGCCGCCACGCCGGTGGAATCGGTCCGCTTCGGTCCGTTCGTGTTTCATCTCTCGCGCGGCGAGTTGCGCCGCGGCGAAGAGGTGATCCGCCTCACCGACCGCGAGCGCGACATGCTGCGGGTCTTGACCGCGAGTGCCGGCGAGACCGTGCCGCGGCAGTCGCTCGCCGGCAACGGCGAAGCGGTGAGCGAACGCACCGTCGACGTCCAGGTCAATCGGCTGCGCCGCAAGATCGAGCGCGATCCGGGCAATCCGCTCATCGTGCAGACCGTGCGCGGGGTCGGTTATCGCCTGGTGGCGACCAGCACGGTCATGCCGTGACGACATGACGAGCCTTGACCAGGGCCTGGGACGACTGCGCAACGCCGCAGGCCATCTTGCGGCGGCGGCGAGCGCCACCGCAACGGCTGCCGCGACCGTGGTGCGCCCGATCGCGGCTCCGATCACCCAGCCGTGGGACCGTTTTACCCGCTGGCTGAAATCGGTGATGCCGAAGGGCCTCTACGCCCGGTCGCTTCTGATCATCATCGTGCCGATGGTGGTGCTGCAGTCGGTGGTCGCGCTGTTGTTCATGGACCGGCACTGGAATCTGGTGACCAATTATCTGTCGTCAGCGGTGACGCAGGAGATCGCGACCCTGATCGACGTCTACCGGACCTTCCCGCAGGATGCCGATCATGCGCAGTTGCGCCGCATCGCCCAGGACCGGCTCGGTCTGGTGGTCGATTTCCTGCCCGGCACGCAACTGCCACCGCCCGGCGCAAAGCCGTTCTTCTCGCAACTCGATGAGGTGCTGTCGGACGACATCCGCAAGCAGATCGGCCTGCCGTTCTGGATCGATACCGTCGGCCGTTCGTCGATCGTCGAAATCCGCATCAAGCTCGACAACACGATCATGCGCGTCTTCGCGCGGCGCGCCGACGTCTACGACCCGAATTCCTGGATCTTCCTGGTCTGGATGGTGGCGACCTCGCTCGTCGTCTTGGCGATCGCGATCGCCTTCCTGCGCAATCAGATAAAGCCGATCGTGCGGCTTGCCGACGCCGCGGAGGCCTTCGGCAAAGGCCGCGAAGCATTGAACTTCCGGCCGCGCGGCGCCCGCGAAGTGCGCCGCGCCGCGGCCGCTTTCCTCGAAATGAAGGGCCGCGTCGAACGCGCCATCGAGCAGCGCACCACGATGCTCGCCGGCGTGTCGCACGATCTGCGCACCATTCTCACCCGGTTCAAGCTCGAGCTCGCGCTGTTCGGCGACGGCCCGGAAATCGACGCCATGAAGAAGGACATCGACGAGATGGCGGCGATGCTCGAGGCTTATCTCGCTTTCGCGCGCGGCGACATGGGCGAACAATCGGCGCCGACCGACATCGCGATCCTGCTCGAAGAACTGAAACTCGACACCGAGCGGCACGGCCATCGCGCCAGCGTCAATTTTCACGGCCAGCCGGAAGTCACGGTGCGGCCGGCGGCGTTCAAGCGCTGCCTCGCCAATCTGGTCGGCAACGCCTCGCGCTTTGCCTCGACGGTGGCGATCACCGGCCATCGCGACCATCGCTGGCTCACCGTCACGGTCGACGACGACGGCCCCGGCATTCCGCCGGCCATGCGCGAGGATGTGTTCAAGCCGTTCTTGCGGCTCGACGACGCGCGCAATCAGGACGAAGGCGGCACCGGCCTCGGGCTCGCCATCGCGCGCGACATCGCCCGCTCGCATGGCGGCGACATCACGCTCGGCGATTCTCCGCTCGGGGGCTTGAGGGCGACGGTAAGGGTGCCGGTCTAGGACGCTCCCGCATCCGCGATGGACGAGGGCGCAGGATTGTAATTGTTGATAATTAGTGATTCTAGTATTGATTGCATGGACTTCGCGTATGGCAATGGGATCATAAATCGCCGATTGAATCTGCGCCTGCGCCCGCCGCGAGAGCCACGAGAGGCGGTGCGGCGGAATTGAATTCGCCATAGAGCCGAAAAGGCCGTGACCCATGGAAGGCCAGCAAGGGTTGGACGATGTCGTTGAAACGGCGCGAAAAGTCCTGCCCTTACTCGGCACCATTCTCATAGGGCTGGGCGGACTCCCTTTCCTATGGGAATACGTGGGCCCGCATCTCCATGTCATCCTGCCCCAGATCCCGGTCGGCGATTTGAAAACCGAAGGAGAAGAGCTCGGCGGCGGGCTCGGTGGGGCGGGTGCTGTCTTGCTCGCCGCGAACATTCTTCTGGAGTTCTTGGAAACGCGTAGACGGAAGGCGGCGATTTTCGAGGGCTGGTCGCTCGCCGATAGGTTTAGAAGAAACCGACATCGGGTCCGGAAGTGGAGCGCGCAGGAAGGTGAGTGGACGTTTAGTCCACGCCCTTCGGTCCTTGCTAGAATCGACGCCGGACTAAAGGAGCATTTCGCGATCCAAGTCGTCGGCGACCCTGGAGCGGGCAAAACTGAAATCTTGGAGCATCTTCTCGAGTCGACCAAAAAACGCGATGACTGGATCACGTTGGCCTATCATTTCTGTCAATCGGACGACGTTCAGACGCTCCAGCCCCGCGAATTTGTGAAGAATCTATTTTATTGTATCCATCATGGCCGCCTGGGTAAGCTTCTTGACCGGCCGCGAGCACTTCAGGAGCTCGAAAGTAGCGAACAGAACGCGGCGGCCGACAGCCTAAGAAAGCTGGTATGGGAACCGCTCAACCGAGCCGGCGAGGCAAACGGGCTTAAATGGCTGTTGATCGTCGATGCACTCGACGAGGCCGCTGAATTCAGCGGCAAGACTACGATTGTCGACTTGCTCGAATCACTGCTGCGCGAACTTTCGGGGCAGCCGCTCTCCCAATGGCTGCGTGTTGTCGTGTCGACGCGCCCTGGTACTGCCGCCTTGCGTGGGGGAAGGGAAAATCTTCTCCAGATCGAAATCGATGAGGTGTCGGCAGATGACGACGTTCGCGCGTATATCGCCGAAAGGCTTCGTTCCAAGCCGGAACTAGGACCGTACATCGCGGACATTGCCGGTATTGCAAAGGGCAATTTCCTCCTGGCCCGGTATCTTGTCCGCGATCTTGCGGATACGAAGAACATCGCGGCGCGACTGGGCGACTACGTGCCGGGCGACGTGAACAGGTATTATGAGGCGAATTTTTTCAGGTTGTTTGGTAAGAAATTGCCGATTTCGGCACACAAATTGCTCGCCGTCATTTTGGCCGAGGCCGAAAGTCTCTCTGTCGCAGATTTAGCCCGCGCGGCAGAGTTGGAGCCGGAAGAACGTGATGATGTCTTGGCGCGGCTCGCAGCGTTCTGCCGGCGCGAAAAAAGCTCGGAAGACGCCGAAAGCGAGAACGACACCATCGGAGTATTTCACAAGACATTTTCGGATTGGCTTGCCGACGAAGGGAGCTCGCCGAATTATCATGTGAATGCAGCCCGCGGACACGAGCTGCTGGCGGATTGGTGCAAAAGCACTTTCGACGAATCGAAGGAAATTTACAAGAAGAGCGTAAGTCATTTCCGCGACAGCGCTGCAGACCTCTATTTGCTCGAACACGGCACTGATCACTATATCAAGGTGGGCCGCTTTAGCGATGCTGTTGAATTCGTCGATTTCTTGCTGAGCTATTGGAACGATACGGTCGCCGTAAAATACCTACCGCGGAGCATTACGCCGCGGCGGCACGCACGTGCTGTCTTATTGGCGCTGCCGGATCGGAAGGAGGCCGACGCCGAGAAGGAAATCAGCCGGATTTCCAGCCTGTCGCTCGTAAATCTAGTGAGGAACGTTTATCAGATCGGTGTGCTCGCGCGGGCGTTGGACATCCTCATATTGGAAGAATCCGGCTGGGAGAAGAACGTCGAGGCGTGTTTGAGCACCGAAAATTATGTGCTTCGCTTTAAGCTTGCGGAGACGCTCGCCGCTGCGTGCTGCGAGGACGGTTCGTTTGTCGAACGGCAGCATATCCTCCATTATCTTTACGATCCGGACGTCAATCACGCCGAACTCGGAGCGTATACGCTGGGACACCTTTATGTGGCCCAGCCGGCCGAAATCGACTTGGCGGTTCTCGCAAAGCTGCAGACCGATCGACATTCCTACGCGTTGCGTCAGGTATTCGGCGCGATCCTTCTCAATCTAGCCCTGCGAAGGCGGGTGCGGCGAGGGTCTGACAATCGACTCATCGTCGACGTATCCGCCGGGCCAGATCCCGAGCGCATAAGCGAGGCGATTGATCCCGCGCGCACGATTGTCCTCGATCGTGAGAGCCCGTTCTGGACGTCCCAATGGGAGCATCTGCGGATCGATATGGCCGATATCGACGCGGCAATTTCCTACTTTTCTGGCGGCGAAGGAGGCATGACCAAGGCGCATGAACACTTCGCGGCCACCGAGGCGCTGCGCAACGCACTGGAAAAGAAGGAGTCGCTCCACCGGTTTTCTTCCGTGCGGGCATTGCTTGACCGGAATTGCTATTTTGGTCTGGCGAAGGATACGAGAAAGATCGACGACATGGCGGACGATCTCGAAAGCATGCCGTCGGAACTGCGCAAGGAGATTGTCGCGTTACTGTTTTCGCATCCGGTCTGGAACGTCGGCGAAACCGCCGCGTCGGTTTTGGCCGAAGTGTATGAGGCGTCGAACGTGCTTACGCGCCGCGATGTGCGGTACCTGATCGAGGAACTCCTCAATCCTCACCTAGACTGGCGGGTCAATCTGGGCGCGGTGGAGGCGGCCTATATTCTGATAGAAATGGACCCCGATCTCTTCCTCGGTGCCGACATGAAGGATTTGGGTGCCGCAGGAAGGTTCCACGATGATCGCCGCTCCAGCCGCCTGCGCGCTTTGTGCGCCGAAGATTTCATCACCTACGTTCTCGAACGAGCGCAGCCGCTTCAGCTGGATCTGCTCAAAAAATTCGATCAATGCGTCAATTGGTGGCTCAACGACGAGGACGATTGCTGGGTCCTCGAGCACGTTTTTCGGCTTCTCAAGACATTGGCGAAAGATTGCGCGCAGAACCGATTGAATGCCGACTATGTTCGCTATCTCGATACTAAATTCGCCGAAAGCAAATCGCCGTTCCTTGTCGGCATCGGCGACTGGGCGAGCATTACGCGCGGCGAATTTCTGGCACGGATCGAAACAATAAAGGCGGGCAGCGATCCGCGGCCGGGGGCCGGACTCACAGCTGCCGCATCATGACTACCGAACAGATCGAGAAATGATGTTTGTGAAAAAAGTCATGAGCATCGTGGTTGTCGACGCCGCTTTCCAGAAACATTCGAGCGCATCCCTGGGACTTCGCTTCGAGCACAGCCCATTCGAGCATTCGGCGGCCGATTCCAAGATTGCGATCCTTCTCGGCGACTACGATGTCTTCGAGAATTGCATAGGGCACCGGCGCTTTTGGGAAGAAGGAAATGAGCCCCAACCCGAGCAGGTCGCCGGCTCGTTTTGCGGCGAAGACCGGCTGCGGATATTGGTGCACGTCACCCGCGTCTTGCAACGCACGAATGCGCGCCTCCAGCTCGCGGGTGAGGATTTCCTGTATTCCGGGCCGCCAGTGCGAGGGGTCCAAAGCGCGTGGGCCTTGTAACTCCGAATGCGAAATGTAGGACGGCTCTATATTGGCGGCGAAGAACCGGCCCAATTCTGTGGCCTCAGCGGGGTTTCTGCACCAATCCAAACTGATTGAACTAGGTTCCATCGGCAATTTACCGCAAGTGATTTTCCAAATCGAAGGCTCTTCCGCGTCCGCGCCGCCAGCCGGCGGTTAGCGGTCTTGCTCGCGGGTCACCCAGCCCATCCGCGATTCTTGGCGGCCCCGACCGAGATCGAGTGTGGCCCTACCGCGATTTGGCGGGGGCGACAAGCGATGAGGCCGATTGTCGCCGGCGTTCAGGCGGCCCGTTGCGGCGGATTGCCTTGGCGCCGCGCCGACAGGCCTTTGGCGAGGCCGCGATTGATCCCGATCAGGTTCGTCAGGTGCTGCGGTTTCGGCCCGGTCATCAGCGAATAGATCTCGCCCATGACGAATACGCTCAAATTCGCAATGTTCTGCCGGACCTCGACCGGGAGCCTGTTGTCCTCGCTTGCGACCGCGTCCATGAACACCAGCCAGAGCCGGCAATTGTACAACAGGGCTTCCGGCAGGCCGTTCGGCTTTGAGTGCCAGTTATCCTGGACGGCCTGCAGTCTGGCAGCGGCCTCCAGCAGCAGACTGGCCTCGAGTTCGCGAGGGCCGGCCACCTCCCGGGCGATTTTCCCGTACGCCTTGCTCGCGTAGTGCAGACTGGATGTGCTCATTGTCGAACCCACCGCGTGATGTTTTGGCGGGGACGCTATTAAAAATATTTCGGTAAAAATTTCATTATTGTGGGCGCTCGGACCGAGTGCGCCTTTGCCGGCTGCCACACCCTTGAATCCGGGGCGAAGTCTTGCCATTTCGGGGCCGAGAATTTTTCGCTGGGGATACCGCCATGCCTGTTGCCGAGGACGCAAATACCCGCAAACCCGAAAGCCGCCCGCTCGAGGCCCACCCTTTCCAAGCCGATGTCGCCAAGCTTTTGCAGCTCATGGTGCATTCGGTCTATTCCGACAAGTCGGTCTTTCTGCGCGAGCTGATTGCGAACGCGGCAGACGCCTGTGAGCGGCTGCGTTACGAGGCCATCGCCGCGCCGGCATTGCTGGGCGATGACGTCAAGCCGCGGATCACGATCGCGCTCGATCCCGAGGGCAAGCGGCTCACCGTTGAAGACAACGGCATCGGCATGAGCCGCGACGAGATGATCGAGGCGCTCGGCACCATCGCGCGCTCGGGCACCAAGGCCTTTCTGGACCGGATCGAGGCGGCCAAAAGCGGCGAGGGGACCGATGGGGCACAAGATAGCGCGCTGATCGGCCGTTTCGGCGTTGGGTTTTATTCGGCATTCATGGTGGCCGAACGCGTCGAGGTGATTTCGCGCCGTGCCGGCAGCGACGAGGCCTGGCTGTGGTCATCCGACGGCAAGGGCTCGTTCGACGTGTCGTCCGCCGCGGCGGATGCCCCCGCTCGCGGTACCCGTGTCGTCCTTCACCTCCTGGACGACGCCAAGACCTATGCGGAGCGTGCGACCGTCGAGCCGCTCATCAGGGCGCAGTCCGGCCATGTGCCGGTGCCGATCGCGATCGTCGAGAAGCCGGGGGCTGAGCCCGCCGAGGTCACCGACGGCGCGGCGCTGTGGGCGAAGCCGAAGGCGGATATCAGCGCGGCGGACTATACCGACTTTTATCGCAGCATCGCCGGCGCCTTCGACGAGCCGGCGCTGACCATTCATTTCCGCGCCGAAGGCCGCCAGGACTATAACGTCTTGGTGTTCGTGCCCTCGATGCGGCCGTTCGATCTGTTCGATCCCGACCGCTCGGGACGCATCAAGCTCTACGTCAAGCGGGTTTTCATCACCGACGACGCCGAGATCCTGCCGCGCTATCTGCGCTTCGTGCGCGGCCTGGTCGATTCCGCCGACCTTCCGCTCAACGTCTCGCGCGAGAAAATCCAGGAAAGCCCGCTGCTCGCCGCCATCCGCAAAGGCACGACGAGCCGGGTGCTGTCCGAGCTCGAACGCCTCGCCGACAAGGAGCCGCAGACTTACGCCAAAATCTGGGACACGTTCGGCGCCGTGCTCAAGGAGGGTCTCTACGAGGATTTCGATCGGCGGGATGCGCTGCTCAAGCTCGGTCGCTTCAAGACCACGACGGGTGACGACGAGTGGCGCAGCCTCAAGGATTACGTGGCCGCGCTGAAGACCAATCAAACCGCGATTTATTACCTCGCCGGCGACGACCTGGCGCGGCTCAAATCGTCGCCGCACCTCGAGGGCTTTCGCGCCCGCGGCATCGAGGTGCTGCTGCTGCCCGATCCCGTGGATACCTTCTGGGTCATGCCCGGCGTCTCGTTCGACGGCAAGCCGTTCAAATCGGTGACGCAGGGCGCCGCCGATCTAGCGCTCATCCCGCTGGCCGATACCGCGGCGGAGAAGGCGAAGGAGACGCCGCCGGACGGCGCCGAGGCGGTCGTGAATTTTCTGATTTTCGTCAAGGCTGTGCTCGGCGAGGCGGTCGCCGATGTGAAACCGTCGGAGCGGCTTACCGACAGCGCGGTCTGTCTGGTCGCGCCCGAGTCCGGGCCGGACCGTGGGCTGGAAAAGATCTTGGCCGGTGCCGGACGGCTGACCACGGCGTCGAAGCCGATCCTGGAAATAAACCCGCGCCATGAGCTTGTGATCGCGCTCGCGGGGCTTGGCGAGGGGGATCGCGGCTTCAAGGAGGATGCCGCTTTTCTCTTGTTCGACGAGGCGCGGCTTCTGGAGGGCGATCGCCCGGCGGACGCGCGGCTATTCGCCGATCGGCTTGGACGGGTTCTCGGCCGCGGGCTGCGCGGCACGGCGTAGAATACATACCGACGAGAGGAAACCTGGGAGCTGGCGGCGCGTTCAACACGCGCCGCGTCGATCACTCCGCGGGGGTGCGGAGCTCGGCCGAGATGGCCGGCGTGCCGTTGCCGTGCGGCTGCAGCGACGGCTCGATCGGCGGTTTCGAGCCGCGCATGCGGATATAGATCTGCGAGCCGATCAAGAGCACGCACAATCCGACGAAGACTGCGCTGATCGGCCGCTCGACGAATACGCCGAGGTCGCCGCGCGAGATCAGCATGGCGCGGCGGAAATTCTCCTCGAACCGCGGCCCGAGCACGAAGCCGAGCAGGATCGGCGCGGGATGGTAGCCGAGGCGGAGCAACAGATAGCCGAAGGCGCCGATGACCGCGACTTCGCCGACCTGGAAGAAGTCGTTATTGGCGGCATAGACGCCGATGCAGACGAAGAACATCGCGCTCGGGTAAAGATACTTGTAGGGGATCGCCAGCATCTTCACCCAGATGCCGATCAGCGGCACGTTCAAGAGCACCAACATGATGTTGCCGATCCAGAACGAGGCGACGAGGCCCCAGAAGATATCCGGATGCTGCGAAATGAGCTGCGGACCAGGCACGATGCCTTGGATCATCAACGCGCCGAGGAGAAGCGCCATCACGGCGTCGCCCGGAATGCCAAGGCTCATGGTCGGGATGAAGTCGCCCTGCACCGAGGAGTGGGTCGAGGCTTCGGGACAGACCACGCCTTCGATCAGCCCGGTGCCGAACAATTCCGGGTGCTTGGAGATTTTCTTTTCCGTCGCATAGGCGACGAAAGACGCGATCGTCGGGCCGGTGCCGGGGATCAGCGCGCACAGACTGCCGATGATGGTGCCGCGCCACATCGGGAAGAACGATCGTTTCAGATCGGCCTTGGTGGGCCGCATGTCTTTGAAGGTGACGTGGGTATATTTGGTGTTGATCGGCGCCACTTGATTGACGCTGTTCATGAACTCGGCGATGCCGAACAGGCCGAGCGCGATCGCGATCAGTTCGATGCCATCATCAAGTTCGGTGAGACCGAACGTGTAGCGTTCGGAGCCGGTTTCGAGATCGGTGCCGACCGAGCCGAGGAACAGCCCGAGCACGGTCATGGCTACGCCCTTGAGCGGCGAGCCGCGCGCCAGCGTCGAGCCGGCGAGCAGACCCAATAGCATCAGCGAACAGACCTCGGCTGGACCGAATTGCAGCGCCGCTCGCACCAATAGCGGCGACAGGAAGACCATTTCGGTAATGCCCCACGAGGCACCGACGAATGAGGCAAATACCGTCAAGCCCAGCGCGACGCCGCCGCGGCCCTGCTTGGTCATAGGAAAGCCGTCGAGACATGTCACCGCGTGTGGTGGATGACATGGCAGATTGAGCAGGATCGAGCAGATCGCTCCGCCATATTGCGCGCCATACATCACGCCGCCGAGCATCAGGATGGCGGCGACCGGCTTCATGCCGAAGGTCAGCGGGAGGAGGATCGAGATGGTGGCGAGCGGTCCCATGCCCGGCAGCACGCCGACCATGTTGCCGACCAGAACGCCGATGAAGCAGAACATCAGATTGTGCGGCTCGAGCGCGACGCCGAAGCCGTACCAAAGACTCTCGAGTGATGTCCCGATCACAGGCCGCCTCCCAGGGAGAAGATCGGCATCGGCACCTGGAGGAAGTAGGAGAACAAGGCGACGCCGAAGATGGTCACGAGGGTCGCGAGAACGATGGTCCCCAGCCAGGTCGCATTCTTGTCACCGAGCGCGGCGATGAAGACGCAGGCGAAGGTGCCCGGAAACATGCCGAAATAGCGTCCGAAAAAGATGAAGGCGACGGGGCTCATGAGAATGCAGAACCACGCCCACCATTGCGGATGTTCGGGCAGAATCCCTTCCTCGGCCGGGCTCCCGGCGTCGGCGGGCGAAAGGCTCGCGGCCGCAATGGCGATGCCGACGAGAACGAGGATCACGCCGAGCGCCGTCGGCATGAAGCCCGGTCCCATATGCATGAGGGTGCCGGCGCGATAGGTCGTGCCTTTGATGGCGATGCCGAGCCCGATCAATATCATCAGGCCGCCGGCATAGAAGTCGCGCTTGGCGATCAGGTCGCGGACAAGACTGGTGGAACGCCGCAATCTTTCCTCCCGGCCGTCTGGGGGCCGTTATCTTTGTTCGCCCCGATATAGTTCGAAACGAGGAATTACCGCAAATACCGCAATGTTCCGCAGCGACGCGGTGTCGCGGGTCGCCCAACTGTCCCGAACGCCGGGCGACACGGCGTGGGCAGCGCCTGCATTCAGCAGGCAATAAACGATATAGGGCCGAGGCAAAGCGCGCAACTCCCCCCGTGTCCGGGCGGCGCGAATGCCGTCATACCGGTGCGAACAAGTCCGGATCGTCATTGCGGACATTGCCGACCCTGCGATTAACCGGCCAGAACGTCATTGCCGCTCCAGGATAAGGCTGCAGAATCGCTTTGAGTTCAGCGTCCGTCGCGGTTTTTTCGCCGAGCCATGTCGGCCAGCGGTCCGGTCCCAGGAGGACGGGCATCCGGTCGTGCAGCGGTTCCAGGAGCTCGTTGGCGACCGTTGTGATGATGGCGAAGGATCGCAGCGGTTTACCATCCGGAGACTGCCAGAGGTCCCACAGGCCGGCAAAGGTCATCGGGCCGCGATTGCTTAAGCCCACAGCGAATGGTTGTTTGTCTGTAGCGCGCCACTCATAATAGCCATCGGCGATCACCAGGCATCGGCGCCGGGCTTTCCAGGCGGAGCGGAAGGCCGGGCGGGTATCGAGACCTTCGGCGCGGGCGTTGAAGGTGGAATAGCCGATCTTGAGGTCTTTCGCCCAGGCCGGCACCAGCCCCCAGCGCATCAGCGTGAGCGTCCGTTCACCGCTGTTGGAAATGACCACGGGCAGGTCGGAAGTCGGCGCAGCGTTCCAGCGCGGCCTGTAGTCGCCGATCTCGTC
Source organism: Xanthobacteraceae bacterium (assembly GCA_049282655.1). GTDB lineage: Bacteria > Pseudomonadota > Alphaproteobacteria > Rhizobiales > Xanthobacteraceae > BOG-931. Next base: position 60,021 of record JBAPUM010000084.1, on the reverse strand, counting down.
CCAGTCGATTTTCAGATCGAGTTTGATTTCGGAAACGTCGTCGGGAAGTTTTGCACGGCCACACATGACGAACTCCCTGTGAGTTCGTCATTCCGGGCTCCTCGCTACGCTCGGCCCCGGAATGACGGCTTGGTTGATCATTCTCATTCAATGAAAATCCCTGCTTTTGGGGGTGCTCCAGGACCCTTCCTGGTGCGACGGGCACGACGGCGCCGGCAGGAACAGGTCGCCGTCGCGCAGCATCGGCAGTTCAGCGGACAGATCGATAAAACTTTCAGCGATCACATGGATGACGAGGCCGGCGCGTTGCAGGCGGCCGCGCACCGCGAGGAAACGCGCCGTCATCACCGTGCGGCGGTTCTCGGCAAAGACTTTCGGCCAGACGATGATATTGGCGATATCGGTCTCGTCTTCGAGGGTCATGAACACGACGCCTTTCGACGTGCCCGGCCGCTGCCGCACCAAGACGAGACCCGCGACCATGACTGTCTGATCCTGCGTCAAGGCGTCGCTGCGCAGCGCCGCGTTGCGGATGGCGCCGAGCGCCGTGAGGCGATCGCGGAAAAAGTGCACCGGGTGGTCTTTCAGCGACAGCCCAGTCGCCACGTAATCTTCCACGACGTGCTCGCTGAGTGGCATCGCGGGCAGCGCGACGGCAGGCTCGGGAAAAAGTTCGTCGCTCAAATGCGGCGTCAACAACGGCAACGTTTCGTCGGTCAAGCTTGTAGAGCGCTCGCCGCCGCGCGGCGGTCGGATACCGATCATGTCGAGCCGCCGCGCCGCCCATAACGCCGCGCGACGCTCAAGCCCGAGCGAGCGGAAGGCATCGGCCTCCGCCAGCCGCTCGATGGTGAAGCGCGAAATGCCGGCAATCGCGGCGAGCCGCTCGATCGAGGAAAAACCATTGCCGCGCGCGGCGATGAGTTTTTTCAACTCGTCTTCGCTCAAGCCGTTGATGAGACGGAAACCGAGCCGCACGGCGTGCCCCCTCCCTGACCCTCCCCCGCTTGCGGGGGAGGGAGGGGAGGGGCCCTCAAGCGTGCAATCCCAGGCGCTGAAATTGACGTCGGCCTCGCGGATTTCCACGCCGTGCTGACGCGCATCGCGCACCAGCTGCGCCGGCTGATAAAAACCCATCGGCTGACTGTTGAGGATGGCGGCGCAGAATACTTCCGGATGGCGGCATTTGATCCAGGCCGAGGCATAGACCAGAAGCGCAAAACTCGCGGCATGGCTTTCGGGAAAGCCGTATTCGCCAAAGCCTTCGATCTGACCGAAGCAATGTTCGGCGAAGCTGCGCTCGTAGCCGCGCGCGGCCATGCCATTGATGAACTTGTCGCGGAACAGATGGACATTGCCGGTGTGCCGGAACGTCGCCATGGCGCGGCGCAGCCCATCGGCCTCGTCGGGAGTGAATTTCGCCGCCGTGATGGCGATCTGCATCGCCTGTTCCTGGAACAGCGGCACGCCGAGCGTGCGTTTGAGGACTTCTTCCAGTTCGTTCTTGGGCCCATGGGCGGGATGCGGCGAGGGGTAACGCTCCCGATCGATGCCGTCGCGCCGGCGCAGATAGGGATGCACCATGTCGCCCTGGATCGGGCCCGGCCGCACGATCGCGACTTCGATGACGAGGTCGTAGAAAGAGCGCGGCTTCAGCCGCGGCAGCATCGACATCTGCGCGCGGCTCTCGACCTGAAATACGCCGACCGAGTCGGCGCGCGACAGCATGTCATAGACCGCCGTGTCGTCTTGCGGCAGCGTGGCGAGCGAATAGTCGGCGCCGTAATGCTGTTTGAGAAGATCGAGGCCGCGGCGCAGGCAGCTCAACATGCCGAGCGCCAGCACGTCGACCTTCATGAGGCCGAGCGTGTCGATGTCGTCCTTGTCCCATTCGATGAAGGTGCGGTCGTCCATGGCGGCATTGCCGATCGGCACCGTCTCGTCGAGCGGGCTTTTGGTGAGCACGAAGCCGCCGACATGCTGCGACAGATGGCGCGGGAAGCCGATCAATTCGTCGGCGAGCGCGGTGGCCTGCCGGATTGCCGGATTTTCGGGATCGAGGCCGGCCTGGCGGATGTGATCGTCCGGCAGACCGTCGCCATAGCCCCACACCGTCTTGGCGAGCGCCGCGGTGATGTCTTCGGTCAGGCCCAGAACCTTGCCGACTTCGCGGATGGCGCGGCGCGAGCGGTAATGCACCACGGTCGAGCAGATCGCTGAGCGATGGCGGCCGTAACGCCGGTAGATGTATTGGATCACTTCCTCGCGCCGCTCGTGCTCGAAATCGACGTCGATATCGGGCGGCTCGCCCCGGTTCTCGGAAATGAAACGCGCGAACAACAGATTGCTCTTGTCCGGATTGACCGAGGTGATGCCGAGGCAAAAGCACACCGCGCTGTTGGCGGCCGAGCCGCGGCCCTGGCAGAGGATTTCCTTGTCCTGCCGCCGCGCGAAGGAAACGACGTCGTGGACGGTAAGGAAGTAACGCGCATAGTCGAGCTTGGCGATGAGGGTAAGTTCGTCGTCGAGCCGGTTCCTGACGTCGTCGGGAATGCCCTGCGGATATCTGTCCTTGGGATAGCGCTCGTGCGCGCCCGCCCAAGTGAGATCCGCTAGATGCTCTTGGGCGGTCTTGCCTTCCGGCACCGGCTCGTCGGGATATTCATATTTTAGCTCGCCGAGCGAAAAGCGGCAGGCGTTTGCGATCGCGATGCTGCGGGCGATGGCGTCGGGAAAGTTCTGGAACAGGTGCGCCATTTCCTCCGGTGGCTTGATATGGCGCTCGGCGTTGATGCTCAGCCGCAATCCCGCTTCCTTGAGTGTGCATTTTTCGCGGACGCAGGTGACGATATCGGCGAGCGGCCGGCGCTCGGCCGCGTGATAGAGAACGTCATTGACGGCGACGAGCGGCGCGCCGTGCCGGGCGCCGAGTTCGGCCAACAGCCCGAGCCGGCGCGGTTCGTCGCCGCGATGATAGTGCACGCCGGCGAGAAAGGTGCGGCCCGGCGCCGCGCGGGCGAGCGTGGCGAGGCGGTGGGTGAAATCATTTTCCCGCTTATTCCCGCGTGAGCGGGATTCCAGCCCTGAGCGTGAGAAAGAAACTGGATCCCCGCTTTCGCGGGGACGAGCGGATAGAGACAAGGGCGGCAGCGCGATCAGCATCTGCCCTTCGCTCGTGCCGAGAATGTCGTCGAAACTCAGATGGCATTCGCCCTTTTTGGCCTTGAGATTGCCCGTGGTGATGAGGCGGCAGAGCCGGCCATAGGCCGCGCGATCGGTCGGATAGGCAATCGCCTCAAAGCCGTCGAGCGTGACCAGGCGGACGCCGACGATGAGTTTTATTTTTCTTTTTTTCGCTTCACCATAAGCGCGCACCACGCCGGCAAAAGAATTGCGGTCGGCGATGCCGATGGCGCTGAGCCCAAGATCGTCGGCGCGCGCCACCATTTCCTGCGGATGCGAGGCGCCGCGCAGGAAGGAGAAATTGGTGGTCACGGCCAGTTCGGCATAACCGGTCATTTCCCTCCCCCCACCCGGGCCGCGCTTGCGCGCGCCCGAGTGCATGCTTGTCGGGGGAGGGTAGGGTGGGGGGTCGTGAGGTGGCGCGAATGCGTCGACCTCTGTGGGGCGCCTCCCGACCCCCACCCACAGCCCCTCCCCACAAGGGGGAGGGGAGCAGAACGCATTTCGTGCGTCGCGCTCACGCAAACAGACCTTGCACGAACCAGCGCGCCGCGGCGGTCTCGCGGCCGTAGAGGCCTTCGCGGTAGAGCCAGAAGCGGCGGCCGATTTCGTCTTCGACGAGGTAATAGTCGCGGGTGAGAGCAGATTGCCGCTCGTCTCCGTGCAAGCGGGGACCCAGTTGGTCCTCTCCGCCCAAGGCTGGATTCCCGCTTGCGCGGGAATGAGCGGAGGGTGGGAACTCGCGCCACCATTCGGTGCCGACGCGTTCCGGGCCTTGGGCGCCGGCGACGTCATAGGTCATGCCGCGCCAGCAAAATCGTCGCGGCGGACCGTCGGGAATGAGAGCGGTGACCTCGGCCGGCTCGGCGCGCGGCAGCAACAAAAGCGGGCGTTCTTGTTCGGGCGCGGGCCACGCAGAAGCCTCGCTATCGATCGGCAGCAGCGCTTCGGCGCGTTCGGGGAGATGACTTTCATAGGCCGCGAACCGGCGCACCCGATCCGGGCCGAGACGTTGCCGCAGCGCATCGACCAAGGCCGCGCATTGCTCCGCATTGTCGCCACCCACGGCAGCGGAGATCAGTTCACTCTGCCGCGCCGGCATGGCTTCGGCGCGGGTGACGGCAAGCCCGATCGCTTCGAAACCGAAGCCCGCCTCTTGCGTCGCCGCCAGCGCTTCGAGCTTGAGCTCGACGAGACGCGTCACATGGGCGACGTCGCGCGTCGGCAGCGTCAGCCCGATCTCGATCGTTTTGACCGTGCCGTCGACGCCATAGAGACAAAGCCGCAAAGCGCGCGCGCCGACATCGTCGCGCACGAGCACATGCACGAGATTATGCATCAGCCGGCTCGATCGGGCGACGATCGCGTCCGCGGTGAAGATCGGCTCGAGCAAATAATGCAGGCTGTGATAGACCGGTGGCGCGACGATGGGCACGAGCGGTTCGTCGACGCGGCCGAGCGCCTGATCGAGACGGCGCAAAAGCTCGGCGGCAAAGCGCGCCGCGAAGGGAGCGCGCGGCTTGTCGATCAGCGCGCCCACGGTTTTGAAGCCGAGCCGGCGCAATGCCAGACGCGTTGCCGGCGTCAGTCGCAAGGCCTCGATCGGCATCGCCGCGAGCACTGCCGCTTCTTCGCCGCTCGGCAAGACTAACAAAGGCGAGCGTTGAAAGCGCGCGGCCGCCCAGGCGGCGCCGGGCGTTGCGGCCACCGCAAGGCGTGCTTTGAGTCCGAACCGAGCGAGCCGGGCTGCAAGATCGGCGATGAGTTTTGCCTCGCCGCCGAACAGATGCGCCGAACCTTCGGTCTCGAGGAAAAAACCGTCGGCGCCGTTTTCCTCGCACCATGGCGAGGCGGTCGGCGTGTAGCGCGTCGCCCATAAAGTAAGCCGCCGCAGCGCGTCATCGTCGGCGGCATGATCGACGGCGCGCACTTGCAGCGCGTCCGCTTTCGCCCGCGCATCGGCCAAGGGTTCGCCGAGTGTGAGACCCGATTGTTCGGCCGCCTCGTTCAGGGCGGCGATGCGCGGCCCGCCCGATGCGGCAACGACAAGGACGAACGGCCGCTCAGGATCGACCGGCTTGTCTGCTGCATCGATCGCTTGCGGACCGATCGCCTGTGCCGCGACAAAGCGCTGGATCGGCCAGCGCGGCAGCCAAACTGAAACGATGCGCGACATGATCGTACTCCACTACCCATTCGCCAGGCCGGCCGTTGCGACAGCGTTCGAGATGCAGATGCCATCGCGGGCACGCATAGAGGCCGAAGCGGTCGCGTGCGGCTTCCGCGGTGCCGACGCGCCAGCGCGTTGTCGCGGCGCTCGCTTCCAGCGTTGGCGCCGGCCGCAACAACAACAGCGGCAACCCGCAATCGCTGGCCGTGAGCTGCAGCTTTTGGCTGGTCTTGAGATCGAGCCGGTCGATGATGCCGACGACGGCGGCCGGCGCGGCCGAATGCAACGCCTCGGCCAGTGCCCACAGACTTTCCTTGCGGTGCGCGGTCTCGACCAGGATCACGCGGCCCGGATCGAGACCAAGCGCGTTGAGGCCATGTCCGGAAAGACGGCCGTGCTGGTGATGACCATAGGCCGGCATGACGAAGATGATGGGACGGGGCGGCGGCAGACGGGCGAGAATGGCGACGATGAAACCGAAGGCGGCGGCATTGGCGCCTGCGGTCGCGGGTACGATCTCATGGAGCGCCGCCCCGGAGAGCCCGCCCTCCGGCAGGTGCGTATCGAGCGCGGCAAGGCCGAAGGGGAAGATGCTGGTGCCACTCTCCTTTCCGGCTCCGAGCAGCCGGCGCAATTCTTCCATGACCAACGCGCGATCCCGCGCCTGGGGAAAACCGGAAGGGCAGGCTAAAAGCGAAATGGACTCAGTCATTTGGCCGGTTTCCCAAGACAGGAAAAACGTGTCGATGTTCGGTGGATGTTCCAGAAGGACACTATAGAACAAAAAGGGAACATTGCCAAGGGGATTAGGTTCCGCGCGCCGCGGAGTAGGCCACTGGGCTAGCGCCCCCAAAGCGGCAGTAGTCGACGTCGCGTTGCTTTTCGGCGTTGCCGGCCTAAACTGCCGCCGTGAAATTCAGCATTCCGAGACTGGCATTGGCGGCGGCGGGATTGGTCGCGGCGACCGGCTTTTTCGTGACTTTCGCGCCGACGCCGGGCGAAGCAGCCCTATGGGGCCACGCCAAATGGTGCGCGGTCTCGAATAACGGCGGTGACGATATGATGTGGGAATGCGTCTACGATACCGCCGAGGAATGCCAGCCGTTCATCATCGCCGGCAACCGCGGTTTTTGCAGCATCAACCCGTACTGGAAGGGCCCTAACCAGCCCCATTCCGACGACGATAATTGAGCGCAGGCAACAGCGCTCGGTAAGACAGCTAACTCAGGAACCACAGCCATCATGCCGGAAGCCGACAAAGAAGGGCAGCGCTACGCGCTCGATCAGCCGCAGCAGACGCCGGGTTTTTATCTCAAAGGCAGCCATCAGCTCGACTGGGGCATGAAAAACCGCATGGCGCGGGTGTTCGATCCGGCGTCGGGCCGCACCGTGATGCTCGCCGTCGACCACGGCTATTTCCAGGGCCCGACCACCGGCCTCGAACGCATCGATCTATCCATCGTGCCGCTGTTGCCGTCTTGCGACGCGCTGTTCTGCACGCGCGGCATTTTGCGCAGCGTCATTCCGGCGGAGTGCGGCAAGCCGATGGTGCTGCGGGCGAGCGGGGGCCCCAGCATTTTGCGCGAAGAACTCTCCGACGAACAGATCGCCATGGACATGGACGACGCGGTGCGGCTCAACGCCGCCGGCGTCGGCATCCAGGTCTTCATCGGCGGCGAGCACGAGACCCGCTCGGTGCACAATATGACCAAGCTCGTCGATGCGGGCTTACGGGCCGGCATCCCGGTGATGGGCATCACCGCCGTCGGCAAGGCCATGGTGCGCGATGCAAAGTATTTCCGCCTCGCCTGCCGCATCATTGCCGAGCTCGGCGCGCAATATGTGAAGACCTATTATGTCGAGGAAGATTTCGAGACCGTCACCGCGTCCTGTCCGGTGCCGATCGTGATGGCGGGCGGCAAGAAACTGCCCGAGCTCGACGCGCTGACCATGGCCCATAACGCCGTGCAGCAGGGCGCCTCCGGCGTCGACATGGGCCGCAACATATTTCAGTCCGAGGCGCCGCAGGCCATGATCGCGGCGGTGGCGGCGGTCGTACACAAGAACATGAAGCCGAAGGACGCGTTCGACCTGTTCAAGACGCTGAAGGCGAAAGGATCTGAAACGGCGAAATTGCGGATAGCGAATAGCGAATAGATTCGCCTGCGCCTCGTTCCTCGCTCATCCATACATCCGCTGCGGACCGCCGCGGATCAGGAACCAGGCGACCGTGCCCGCGGTCACCGCGCCGCCGAGCGCGGCCAGCACTTGGGCGATCCAGGACGCGCTGCCGACGGGGCTTCCGGTTTCATCTTTGCGGATCGGCGCGGCGAATACCGCGCGCGCCGCGGGTTTGGCGTCGGTCCGATCCACCGGCGCTTGAGCTTTCGTCGCGGTCGCATCGTCGGCAGCGAGATCGATGGCGTTGACCTGATCCGGCGAAGCGACCTGCACGGTTTGGCCGTCGACGACGACAGCGCTCATCTTCAGGTCGTCGTCCGCCGCCGGAGACGGCGGCGACGCGGCGTCGGTCGCGGTATTCACCGGCGCGAAGCTCGCTGCAAATGCGTTTGCGGCGGGCGGCGCCGGGCTATCCTCGGCTTGCACCGCCGCCACGGTCGTCGGCTTGACCGAGGGCCTGGCCGCAATCCGGTGGTGTTCTTTGCGCGCCGATTTTGTTGTTGCGGCGGTTTTTTTGACCGCCGTCTTTTTGCTCATGGCGCTCGCGGATTTCGCGTGCACGGACGCTTGGCTCTGCTGCGCCTTATGATCGTGCGGCGGCCGCAGGCCGGCGAGCAAGGCAAGCGGCTTGCCGACCTGGCCGTCCGTTGCGGTCTGCGCGGCCGCGCCATTTGCCGCCAGCGCCAGAGCGATGGCGGCAACGACACCCACAGAGACGATGCGAATACGCAGCATGGCGTCCTCCGTTATTAGATCACGCCGCATAGGCTATGGGCGGCGTGACCTCACGGTGACGCAATTGCGGATTTTTCGGTGCAAACAGCGGACAAAAAGCGGCGCTGTTAACCAACGCTGTTGCGTTGTTCGGGGGCGGCCGTCAGGCCGAGCCCGGAATCTATTCGACCGTGACGCCGGCGGCCTTGATCGGCACCGCCCATTTGGCGATCTCGCTCTTGACCAGTTCGCCAAGATGCTGCGGCGTTGCTTCCTGGTCGGAGACGATTTCAGCGCCGAGCGCGGTGAGCCGGTCGTGAACCGTCGGCGTATGCATGGCCTCGAGCGCGGCGTCGTGCAGCTTTTTGACGATCGCTTCGGGCGCGTTCTTCGGCAGGAAGATCGCGTTCCAGGTATAGGCGACGAGATCCGGCGTGCCTTGCTCGGCGGCGGTCGGCACGTCAGGCAGCGCCGGCGAGCGCTTGGTATCGAGGATGGCGAGCCCTTTGAGCACGCCGGCGTCGATCGGCGGCTTCGCTGTGGTGATGATGTCGCACATGTAGTCGTCGCGGCCGGCTTCGAGATCCTGCAAGGCCGGCGCCGAGCCGCGATAGGGCACATGCGTGACATTGACGCCGATCACGTAGTTCAACAGCACGCAGCCGAGATGCACCGCCGAGCCGGTGCCGGCGGAGGCGAATTGCATCTTCGCCTGGTTTTCTTTGGTATAGGCGACGAATTCCTTGAAATTGTTGACCGGAAGATCCTTGCGGGTTTCCAGCACGATCGGCACGTTGGCGATCAGAACGACCGGAGTGAAGTCGGTCACCGCATTGTAGAGCGGGTTCTTGTAGAGCGTCTGGCCCTGCGCATGGGTGCCGACGGTGCCGAGCACGAATTGATAGCCGTCGGGATTGGCATTGGCGACGCGCGCCGAGCCGGTCATGCCGCCGGCGCCGGCGACGTTTTCGACGATGACGTTTTGTCCCAATACCTCGCCCATGCGGGCGGCCATGACGCGGCCGAGGATGTCGGTCGGTCCGCCGGCGGCGAACGGAATGATCATGGTCAGCGGCCGGGTCGGGAATTCGTCGGCGTGCGCTGGGTAAGCAAATACCAGAGCAGCCGCGGCCAAAGCCGCGCGCATCTTGAGCGTCATGGGTCGTCTCCTCCGTTGCAGCAGTGACTGCAACGGTCTAGCCGACGGGTCAAGTTTGTTCGGCGCAGTGCAGCGATGCGTCAACCGAGTTCGGTAATCGCTTCCGGAAACCGATGCAGCCGCTCGCCCGGTCCGTTCGCTCCGATCAGATAATTGTCGCAGACCCAGGACAGCACGTGGCCGCGGATATAGGTCGGGTGCACCACGATGTTCATGTCTTTGGCGATCGCCATCGGCTCGTCGCTGCGAATGAGCGGCCGCTCGACGAGGTCGTAGCCCTGGCCGTGACAGTGCAGGCGCTTCTCCTCCGGCCGGCCGTTCTTGCGCATGAAGTCGTTATAGGCCGCGAACACGTCCTTCGACGCCGCGCCCGGTTTGAGGAGACTGAGGTTGAACTTGCGCGCTTCGAGCGCGAAGGCGAACTCGTCCGTCAGCTCCGCCGACGCCTTGCCGACCACGCAGGTCCGGCCGAGCTCGGTATACATGCCGCCGGGGCCGGAATCCTCGACCAAGAGCGCGATCGCGTCGCCTTCCTCGATCACGCGGTTCTGGTAGTGGCGCTGACTGAATTGCGCCGGCTTGTCGGCAGGCATCGAGGCGCAGAGATAAATGCCGTTCTCGCTGCCGTGACGCTGGCTGTAGCACTGCGCGATCGCGGCGATGTCGCGGTCGCGCATGCCGGGCTCGACGGCGGCGAAGGCCGCCCGCATGGCGCCGTCCTGCATCGCGGCGCAGCGGCGGACCAATTCCTGCTCCTCGGCGCTTTTGATGACCTTGATGTTGTCGACAAGGTCGTGGGCCTCGACAAAGCGCGTATTGGAGAAGCGGCCTTTCTGCAGATAATCGACCAGCGCGTAAGACATCCCATAGGTGCCGACGAGCCCGATGGTGCCGCCCGCATAGGGCTCAAGCCCCTTCGCGGCGAGTTCGGCATCGTAAGCCGCGGTGTAATGGCACGAGGCATAGCTCGGCGTGGAGAGCCACTGCTTGACGCCGCGGCGCATGCCGTCGAATTTTTCGGAAGGATGCGTGACGCCGCCGAACGGGCCCTGGCTGACCAGCGTCATCAGGTCGTCGCGCGGGAATACCACGGTGAGCGGATAGCCGTTGGTCGCCGGCAGATCGGTGAAATATTTCACGTAGCCGCCCATGTGGTCGTTGTTGTTCTGCATCAAGAGAACGTCGATCTTGTCGCGTTCCATCGCGGCGCGCACGGCGGCCCAGCGCCGTTCCAGCTCGGGGGTCGAAATCGGCGTCTGCAGGCGTTCGGAAAGCTGTTGCATTTTGAGGTCCCTTCGGAATTTTTCCGGCCACTCCCCCGATGGGGTGCCCGTTAGCGGGAATCCAGTCTGGGTCCCCGCTTACGCGGGGACGAGCGGACGACGGCGTTCAATGCGGCACGACATTGACCATGCCGGCGAGATTGCCGTCGAGAAAACAGCGCATATTGGTTTCGATCGTCGGCATGGCGAAGTCGATATAGACGTCGCAGAAGCCGCCCTGATGCGTGGTGATGAGGACGTTCTCCATCGCCCAGAACGGATGGCCGGTCGGCAACGGCTCCTGATTGAAAACGTCAAGCGCCGCGCCGGCGATGCGTTTTTCTTGCAGCGCCTCGATCAGCGCCGGTTCGTCGACCACGCCGCCGCGCGCCAGATTGATCAAGAAGCTCGACGGTTTCATCGCCGCGAACACCTTGGCGTCGATGCTGTTGCGGGTCGCGGCCGTCAGCGGCGTCAATAGCACCAAGAAGTCGAACTCGCCGGCCACCCGCAAAAGCTCGTCGCGGTGATAGACATGATCGAAGCCGGGGACCGGACGCGCGCCCGAACTGACGCCGACGACGCGCATGCCGAATGCCTTGCACTTCGGCGCCAGCGATTCGGCGATGGCGCCGACGCCGAAAATCCCCACCGTCTTGTTGTAAAGCAGTTGCGCCGGCCAGCGCCGCCATTCCCGCGCATCCTGGCCGCGCACCGCGCCCGGCAGATTGCGCGCGAGCGCCAGCATGGTGGCAAGGGCTGCTTCCGAGACGGGCGGGCCGTGGATGCCGTGAATATTGGTCACGATCACGTCTTTGCGCAGCGCCGGCTGGTCGGTGAGATTGTCGGTGCCGGTGCCGAGCGCCTGCACCCATTTGAGCCGGGTGGCGGCTTCGAGCACTTTTGGCGACAGCATCGGCGCAAAGGTCACCATGGCGTCGGCGGCGCCGATATAGGGCCCGGCCTTGGTGTGATGATCGACCAGCGTCATCGCCACTTCGGGAAAGCGGGCCTGCAGCCGGGCATAATATTGCTTGCGGACGGCGTCGGTCAGCGTCAGCAGGATCAGGACATTGGTCATTGAGGAGGGGTCCGGCGCAGCGCCGGTCTCATGTCATTGGCGGGTTGCCGGAGCCTTATATCTTCTTGTACGAACGGCCGCCAAGGTGTCGCGCCGCATGGCTGCGTCGAGTAAGATAGGGCCAGTGAGGTATTTTCGGGGGAGACGACAATGCCTATCGACCTGTCGGCCGTGAATTGGATCTACGTCGTCCTGATGGCGGGTTTTGCCTTCGTCGCCGCCCTGCTTGGCAGCCTGATTTCATTCCGCAACCGCATCGGCGCAGCCCTGATCGCCGCAATCCTGTTCGCCGCGATGTTCGTTGCCTGGAATTACTATCCGCACCCGCATATCCAGCTGCCAATCGTCAAGACCTACGACTATCCCAGCAATATTTGACCTTTCCGCCGGTGCCGTTATGCGTAGAATGGTTGGCCGGCCGGGAGAAATGGAGCGATTATGAATAAGGTCTATGCGGACGCGCGTTCCGCACTGGCCGGGTTGCTCAAGGACGGCATGATGATCATGGCGGGGGGATTCGGCCTTTGTGGCATCCCCGAATCCTTGATCCTGGCCATCCGTGACGCCGGGGTGAAAAACCTGACCGTCGTTTCCAATAATTGCGGGACGGACGGCACCGGCCTCGGCGTATTGCTCGACACCCGCCAGATCAAGAAAATGATCTCCTCCTATGTGGGGGAGAACAAGACGTTCATGCAGCAATTTCTGGCGAACGAGCTCGAGATCGAATTCAACCCGCAGGGCACGCTCGCCGAGCGCATCCGCGCCGGCGGCGCCGGCATCCCGGCCTTCTTCACCAAGACCGGCTACGGCACCAAGATTGCCGAAGGCAAGGAGGTGCAAGTATTCGACGGCGAGCGCTACATCATGGAGCGCGGTCTCGTCGCCGACCTCTCGATTGTGCACGCCTATCGCGGCGATACCGAGGGCAATCTCGCCTATCGCAAGACCGCGCGGAATTTCAATCCGCCGATGGCGACGGCCGGCAAGGTGACGGTCGCCGAGGTCGAGCATCTGGTGCAGCCCGGCGACATCGATCCCGACCACATCATCACGCCGGGCATCTACGTGCAGCGTCTCATCCACGTGCCGGGAGCAAGGAAACTCATCGAGCAACGCACGGTCCGCAAGCGCAGCAAAGCCGATGCGCCGGCCGGAACTGGAGGAGAAGTGTAATGGCTTGGACCCGCGATCAGATGGCGGAGCGCGCCGCCAAGGAACTGCGTGACGGCTTCTACGTCAATCTCGGCATCGGCATCCCGACCTTGGTGTCGAATTACATTCCGGACGGCATGAGCGTGCAGCTCCAATCCGAGAACGGCATGCTCGGCACCGGCCCGTTCCCTTTCGAGGGCGAGGAAGACGCCGATCTCATCAATGCCGGCAAGCAGACCGTCACCGAGCTGCCGACCACGAGCTATTTCAATTCCGCGGATTCATTCGCCATGATCCGCGGTGGCCATATCGACATCGCCATCTTGGGCGCCATGCAGGTCGCGGAAAACGGCGATCTCGCCAATTGGATGATCCCCGGCAAGATGGTGAAGGGCATGGGCGGCGCCATGGACCTGGTCGGCGGCGTCAAGAAGGTCGTCGTGGTCATGGAGCATTCGGCCAAAGGTGAATCGAAACTCCTGAACCGCTGCAATCTGCCGCTGACCGGCGCCGGCGTCGTCGACATGGTGATCACCGATCTCGGCGTCTTCACCATCGATCGCCACGGCGGCGGCCTCACTTTGGTCGAGCTTGCGAGTGGCGTGACGCTCGACGACATCAAGGCGAACACGCAGGCGAGCTTCAAGGTCGCGAATACGCTCGTGCAGTAACGTCGCGATCGTGCTCGTCAGACTTTCGCCGGGTGAAACCGCCGGACGGCGAGCGCGCCGAGCGCGATGAAGATCACCAACACGACAACCTGCGCCACGACGAACGGCGGTTCCGACTGCGTTGGCGCCAAGGCCTCCAGCGCCGGAATCTTTTCGAACGACTGAATGACGCCGACGAAGACGTCGAGATAAAGCGCCATGGTCGCGGTGACGATATAGATCCAGCGCCACGCCCCTTTCAGCGCGAAGACATAGAGCGCGATCGCGGCGGCGCCCAATAGAACCAGCGTGAGCACGCCGACGGCGCGCGGCGGATCGAAGCCGAACGGCGGCAGCGGAAAGCCGGTGAGGCTCGTGAGGACGGCAAACACAAGAAACAGCGCCGTCCAACTGGGATATGACGCCCCATTGAGGAGGCCATAGATCACCACGAGGCCGACCGGAATTTCGAGCAGGCTAAGAACAACGTGAATCTGCAATAGCGACATGATGAACTCCCCAAATTGAAGGAAATACACGCGTCGGAGATCGCAGAGTATCGTATTACCTTTGCAGGGTCATGTCACAAGGTGTGGCGCCGCGGCGCTCAATCGCTCTCGCGTGCGATCTTCTGCAGGATAGGCCGCCAGATCGCTTGCTGCGTCTGGGTGAAGGCCGTTGTTTCTTCCGGCGTCATGTAACGGCCGAAGCCGCCATTGGCGGCGAACTTCGCGGCGACGTCCTTGTCTTCGACGGCTGAGCGCAGATCGGCATTGACCTTGCGGATGATGGCGTCGGGCGTGCCGAGCGGCGCCAGCATCACCTGCCAGGCGCCGACAAAGAAATCCGGGAGCGTCTCGGCGACCGTCGGCAGATTTTCCATTCCCGGCAGCCGTTGCGACGAGGTCGAGGCCAGCATTTTGATCAGCCCGCTCTGCGAGGCGCCGGCGAGGCCCGCATAAGCGTCGAGTACCAAGTCGACGCGGTCGGCGACGACGTCGCCCATCGCCTGGGCCGGGCCGCCCGCATAGGGCACGAGCCGAAGCTGCACGTCCGCACGCGCCTGCAAAAGCTCCATCGTCAGGTGCGTGAGCCGGCCGCGTCCGGTCGAGGCGTAGGACAATTCGTTCGGCTTTGCCTTCGCCCGCGCAATCAGGTCGGGGATTGACGCGATGCCGCTCTTCGGTGACGCGGCGATGAAAATCGGCTGCTGCAAAACGTGTCCGATGGCGGCGAAATCGCGCGGCAGTTCGACCGGCATGTTGGGCGCGACGCCCGGTCCGCCGGGGAGCGCGAGGAACACGGAAGTGGCCGGGAGAAACAGCGTGTAGCCGTCGTTCGGCGATGCGGCGGCGACGCGGGCCGAAATGCCGCCGCCCGCGCCCGGCTGGTTGAGAATGATGACCTGCTCGTTCAAGATCTTGCCGAGTTGGTCGGCGAGAATGCGGGCGCTGACGTCGTTGGCGCTGCCGACCGCGGAATCCACCACGATCCGTACCGGCTTGGTCGGGTAACCGGATTGCGCCCGCGCCTGGCGCCGCGACAAGGCCGCCGAACCGAGCGAGGCAAGCGACGCAGCCGCGCCAAGCTTGAGTACGTCACGCCGTTTCATGATCCCTCCGTGCCGA
This sequence comes from Xanthobacteraceae bacterium, assembly GCA_049282655.1. Classification (GTDB taxonomy): domain Bacteria; phylum Pseudomonadota; class Alphaproteobacteria; order Rhizobiales; family Xanthobacteraceae; genus BOG-931. The sequence goes on along the minus strand of JBAPUM010000084.1, from coordinate 44,838 downwards.
ACCTTTGCGGGTTCTGTAACACGGCCTGGACGGCTCGGGCAGGTCGGCGTCACTCGCCGGAGATTGCAATCCCGATCGTATTCGCCGGCACCCCGCTGAACTCGAGCGTGAATGGCTGCGCCGCGAGCGGGAATTTCACGCTTTTGCGGACGCCCTCGCAACCGGTCGCGCCGCTGAAGGCCGAGGACTTTATGGCGTGGCCGTCCTGGATCATGTCGATCCAGCCTTCTGTCGACAGGGTGACCTTGTAGGTCGCGGCACTGGCGGGCGCCGACACTTGCAAGAATCCTGCGAACGACGTCGGCGACTTCGGCGCGCGTTCGGGCGCCGTCGGCAATTTGGCGTCGGCGAATGGAACGAGAGCGACGGTAGTGGCGAACGGAATAGGCCACGAGACTCGCTCGCCCGATGCGATTTTCGGCAGGTCGGTGCCGGTGAGCGTGGCGCGCTCCTTGTCGAGCGGCCACTTGAATTTGTCGCAGCCGACCGGCTCCTGTGCGAAGCAAGGACCGGCCGCAAGCGCGGCGGCAATCGCGGCGAGCGCGGCCTTCATGGCAAAGGGGGGCATGGAAGCTCGTTAGTCGATCGCAATCATGACGTCGGACGCCTTGATGATGGCGATGGCCTCGGCTCCGATTTTCAATCCCAAATCATCGACCGCCTCATGGGTGATCGACGCCGTGATGACCTGGCCCGGCGCGATCTCAAGCCGGATGTGGGCGGTGGTGGCGCCTTTTTTCACTTCCAGAATTCTGCCGTTGATCTGATTGCGCGCGCTTATTCGCATGATGTTCCTCAACAGGACGTGCAGCGCGACCACGCCGCGCCGGCGGTTGAAACGTCGTTTGGGAAAACCGTTCCGGAAGCGCATTCCGGATGCAACGGGCGCTTACGGCGCACCGGAGATTGGCAGCATCCTAGCGGGCTGGACCTCGTGGTACAATCGTCAACCTTGGAAGCTAGCAAACGGCAGAAATCGGCCCTGAACGGTTGCCTCAATAAAGATGGTTCGGCAGCCATAGCGCGATTTGCGGGAATGCGAGCAAGAGCGCGATCAGCACCGCGTTTGCCCCCAGAAACATGGCGCTGCCGACATATAATTGTCCGAGCCTGGCGTCGGGCACCTGCGACTGCAGCACGAATAGGTTCATCCCCATCGGTGGATGGATCATGCCGACTTCGATCAGTCCGACCAGCAGCACGCCGAACCAGACCAGATCGTAGCCCAGTCCTTCGGCGAGCGGGGCGAACACCGGCACGGTGATGATCACCATGGTGAGCGATTCGAGAAAACTTCCGGCGACGATGTAGAAAGCGACGACGACGAGCATCACCATGGTCGGCGGCAGATGCAGCGACACCACCCAGGCCGCGAGATTGGTCGCGATCTGGGTTTGCACGATGAAATAGCTAAACGTGATGGCGCCGATCAGAATGAAGAACAGCATCGCGGCGGTGCGGCTCGACTCGACCGCCGCCTCGGCGAGCTTGCCGAACGTCAGCGCGCCGCTGCCGAGCGCGATCAGGATGGTCGTGAGCGTGCCGACCGCCGCCGCTTCGGTCGGGCTGAACCAGCCCGCATAAATGCCGCCGATCGACAAGACGAAAATGAACAGGAGCTTCCACATGCCGAGCGAGGCGCGCAAGCGCTCACGCCATGGCGCGCGCGGGCTGACCGGCGCCCATTCCGGCCGCAGCCAGATCGCGGTCTTCACCACGCCGATCTGCAGGGTCGCGAGGATCAGGCCCGGAATGAAGCCCGCGGCAAAAAGCTTTGGGATCGATTGCACGGCGGTCAGGCCGTAAAAGATCAGCATCACCGATGGCGGGAACAGGATGCCGAGCGTGGCGCCGGCGACCGTCGATCCGAGCGTCAGCCGCTCGTCGTAGCCGGCGCGCCGCATTTCCGGCACCGCGACATGGCTCATGGTCGCCACCATCGCCACCGAGGAACCGGACACCGAGCCGAGCGCGGCGCAGGCGCCGATCGTCGCGGTCGCAAGCGTGCCGCGCCGGCCGCTGAACATGATGTTGAGCGACTGGAACAGCTCACGCGCCATGCCGGAGTGGCGGGCGACCGACCCCATCAGCACGAACAAGGGCACCACCGACAAATCGTAGGCTGAGGCGAAGGTGAAGGGCACGCGGCCGAGCACCAACAGCGCCTGCGGCCAGCCGTTGAGCACGGCATAACCGATGGTGCCGACGAGGCCGAGCGCGATGGCAACGGGAATCCGCAGAAAGATCATCGCCACCATGATGACGAAGCCTAAGGCGCCGACGGTCTGCGGACTCATGGCCGTCCTGGTCCGTGCGCAAAGTCTCTCGCACTGTCGATCAGCATAAAGGCGGCCATCGGCAGCGTGACCACGATCCCAAATATCATCAGCAGCCAATGCACCGTCATCGGAATGGAAAGATCGGGCGACACTTCGTGGAAGCGCGCGGAATCGAGCGCCGGAGGAAACATGCGCCAGCACAGCACGGCGAGAAATAAGACGGCGAAGATATTGGCAACGAGCTTGAGTGCGCCGACGACGCGCGGGCCAAATACATGATCGACGAAATCGATGACGATGTTCCGGTCGCGCAGAAATACGTCGGGGATGCTCAGGAAGACCGTGCCGACCAGGAACAATTGCACGAGGTCATAGGTGCCGGTGACCGGCAGATTGAACACGGCGCGCAACACGACGTCGATGACGGTGATGAACATCATCGCCGCCAGAAACAGCGCGCTGCCGTAGCCGCAGCAGCGCGCGATCAGCGCCAGCAGCGCGCGGACGTGATCGCGCAACTCAGGCATTCCAGAACGAGAACGAGGTTTTGGCGGCGCTCGCGGCTGCCGCCTGCATGGCGTCGTGCACCTTGGTTCCCGGCAGGCCGCGGTCGTCGAGCGCTTTCAACACTTTTGCAGTGTCTTCCGCGCCGATCTTCTTGAACAGCGCGTCCTCTTCTTTCGACAGCGCGATCGGCGTATCGCCATTGTCCATCAGATATTTCTTGCCCGGTGCGTCGGCGGAATCCCAGAGTTTGCCGATGTCGGCGAGGCGCGGCTGCGTCGTGTCCTCGATCAGTTTTTGCAGGTCGGGCGGCAGGTTGGCAAAGGAGGTGGGATTCATCACCACGCCGAAGCTCGAGACGTAGGAGTACATTTCGGTGGTGTATTTGACGAGCCCGCCGAGATGGAACGCGGAGTCGGCGCCGCCGTAATCGACGAAGCAGCCGTCGATGGTGCCTTTCTGCAGCGCGTCGGCCATGCCGCTCGGCGGCACGCCGACGGGGGTGCCGCCCAAGGCGGCGATGAAGCTCTTGATCGTCACCGAGGCGAAGCGGATGCGCAGGCCGTTCATGTCCGCCACCGTCCGCACCGGCTTGCTTGCGGTGTGCAAATTGCCGGGCTGGTGCGTGAGTAGATAAAGAATCTTCAAGCCCTGATATTCGGGCGCGAGGAGAGCAAGCACCTGCGGATCGTTCAGCGTCTTGACGCCGATCTCGGCGCTGCCGACCATATAGGGTAGTTGGATGATCTCGGTCAGGGGGAAGCGGCCGGGCGTCGCGCCGTGCAGGAACCAGGTGATATCGGCAACGCCGGTGCGCGCATAGTCGGCGTAGTTCTGCACCGGCCCCATCTCGCTCGCCGGGAAGATCGTGATATTGAGCCGGCCGCCGGATTTTTCCTTCAGTTCCTTCACCCAATTATCGAGATATTTGGCGAAAATATGCGTCGGCGGAATAAAGTGGCCGAGCTTGAGATTGTAGGTGGTGTCGCTGCACGCAATCCTCGGCGCGGCAATGAGCGTTGCGCCAGCGAGCAAAGACGCGTTGAGCTGTCGCCTGTTCATCGATGTCCTCCCATTGACGGCCGCGCGGCTTTGGCCGGCTTCCTTATTGACGTTGAGTCTGCGCCGAAAACGTCCGGCCGACAACGCTCGCGCCGGTCCGGCGCCGCCGATTGCCGTCGTATTAGTGCGGCTTATGCCCGCCATGCGTGTCGACACCCGCCGGAGCGACGTATTTGAGCCGGCGGATGGTGGAAAGTTCAGCGCGCGGCACGCCCTGGACCGGGCCGCCTCTGATGGTCACCCGCTCCATATAGCGGCGCTGCGGGTAATAATCGTGCACCGCGTAGTGCTGCGTCGACCGATTGTCCCACATCGCGATGGTGTGCGGCCGCCAATGGTGCCGGAACTGATATTCGGGGACGGAAGCCTGCCGGAACAGGAGATCGAGCAGCGCGCGGCTCTCGTGCTCTTCCATGCCGTTGATGCCGACGGTGAACTGCGGATTGACGAACAGAACCTTCTTGCCGGAAACCGGATGGATGCGCACCACCGGATGGAGCTGCGGCGGATACATCAGCTCGAAATGCTGGAGCTTCTTTCTTTCCTCCTCGGATTTTCCGAACAGCGGCCGGAACGGCTTCATGTCGTGAAAGCCTTCGAGGCCCGAGATGAGTTGCTGCATGCGGTCGCTCAAGCCCTCATAGGCCGCCGACATGCTAACGAACATGGTGTCGCCGCCGACCGCCGGCACCTCCTTGGCGACCAGGATAGTGGCCATCGGCGGCTCGGCGCGGAAGGTTTCATCGGAGTGCCAGACGTCGGTGCCGAACGGCGGCGTCGTCTCGTCGTTTCTGAATTTGATCAATTCCGGCGCGTTCTTGCCCTCGTTAGGCGCGAACGGATGCACGGTGAGTTCGTTGAAGCGGCGGCCGAATGCCAAAAGGTGCTCCGCTGAAATATCCTGGTCGCGAAAGATGATGAGCTCGTTCTCGACCAGCGCCTGTTCGACGGCCTTGAACTGGGCATCCGGCAGCGGCTTGCGCAGATCGACACCCGTGATCTCGGCGCCCAGATGGACGCCGACGCGGGTCGTCGTAACACCGGCCTGCTCACTGACCAGCGGCTTGCCGGTTTTGAATTCGAAGGGCTTGTTCACGGGCGATCTCCCCTTGCGCTCGACGCGGTTGTTTTGCGTCAATGATAGCGCGCAATGTCCTCGACATTCCAGCGCGCCGGCGGCGGCGTCGGCAAAAAAGCATGACGCGGCGCGTTTGCGCGGGCCGTTTCGCCAGCCATGCGCAGGTCTCGGCCGCAATCCGCCGCTTCGCAAATGACAGCGCGCGGGTTTACCGCTATTGCTTCATGAAAATTCCGCCGGGAGGACGCTGCGTCTTCTTATCGCAGCGCACAAGACGCTTCATGACTGACGGGCGCAGCGCGGATAGCGCGGGGCTGGCGGAGGCGATTTCCGCCTACGACTGCCCAAACGGCACTGTTCCGCAATTTCCGGCGCCTGCGTCCGCTGCTGCCGCGCCGAGGCTGCTGACGCACCAGGAAAAGCGGCTGATTGCCATCAGCATGATGCTGCCGGTGTTCCTCGGCTCGGTCGACCAGGCCATTCTCGCCAGCGCCTTGCCGACCATCGGGCGCAGTCTTGGTGATGTGCATAATCTACCCTGGCTGATCACGGCGTTTCTGATCGCCGCGACCGCGTTCACGCCGCTTTACGGCAAATTCGCCGACATCCACGGCCGCCGCTCAGCGATGCTGATCGGGCTCGGCGTTTACATGGTGGGCTCGCTCTTCTGCGCCGCGTCGCCCAATCTGCCGATGCTGATCTGCGGCCGTGTCGTGCAGGGCTGCGGCGCCGGCGGGCTTACCGCGATCGGCAATATGGTCCTAGGCGACATTGCCGCGCCGAAGGAACGCGGGCGCTATTACACTTACTTCTCGATCGCGTTCACCACCGCGGGCGGCACCGGCCCGGTTTTGGGCGGATGGATTTCCGATCATTTGCCCTGGCAGGTCATTTTCCTGTGGAGCTTTCCACTGTGCATCGTCGCGGTCGTGATCGCGCTGACGATGTTGCGGCGGCTGCCGCGCCGCGAACGGTCGCATCGGCTCGACTTCGTCGGCGCCGTGCTGGTGATGACGGCAAGCTCGTCCTTCATGCTGGCGCTCAATCTCGGCGGTGTGCGCTATCCATGGCTGTCATCGCCGGTCGTGGCGCTCTTTGTCTGCGCGCTGGTGCTGGGCGCGGGCTTTGTCGTCCGGCTTCGCACCGCGGACGAGCCGCTTATCCCGATCGCCATCCTGGCCGATCCGGCAGCGCGGCTGACGATCGCAGCGCATTCATTCGGCTGGGGCGCGATCATCAGCCTCAATGTTCTGTTGCCGACCTACCTGCAAAGCGCGCTCGGATGGTCGGCGACGTCGTCCGGATTGAGCCTGATGATCTTGATGGCGACATTGAACTCCAGCGCCGGGATTTCAAGTCAGCTCTTGGGCCGGGTGCGCCGCTATAAGCTGTTGCCGCTTTGCTTTCTGTTCGTCGGCGTCGGCGCCGTGGTGGCGCTGGCGCTCTCGGCCGATGGCATGTCGGCGACAAAGTTCGAGGTCATCCTGTTCCTGATCGGTATCGGCTTCGGACCGACCGCGCCGCTCACGCAAGTCGCATTGCTCAATACCGTGCCGGCCCACGATCTGGGCGCGGCGATCGGCACCATGAATTTCGCCCGCACGCTGGTGGGGACCATTCTCGTCGCTGGTTTCAGCGCCGTGGTGCTGGCGCATGCGCCGGTGGGTGCCGCGCCGGCTGCGGTGGGCCGGCATTTCCTGGGCACGGCCTCGGCCGCTAGCTTTACCACCGTTTTCCTCGCCATCGCTGCTACGCTGGCGGTCGCTTTCCTGGCGGTGATCCTGCTTGAGGAAAAACCGTTGCAGGACGAGCATAAGGGATAACCGCCGTCCGGTTCCGGAATTACCGCGCTTGCGCCGTAGTATTATTCAGGGGAAATTTGTCTTTCTGGGCGGGGTTTGGGACACCGGAATCTCAAGTCTCTGACACTACAAGAGAATCTTAACTTTTCGACCGTCTTTCGGGGCGGTCGGGAAGGTCCTCACCAGCATTTGAACCTGCCGTGGGACTGCGGCGACCAATGCATGAGCCGATCTTGAACGCGGTAAAGGCACCAGCTGACGAAGCGCTGATTGCCCGGATTGCGCAGAGCGACCGGCTTGCGATGCAGGTGCTTTTCGCGCGGCACCATGTGCAGGTCTATCGCTACGTATTACGGCTGTTGCGCGACGAGATGGCGGCACAGGACGTCATCGGCGATGTGTTCTTGGATGTGTGGCGCCAAGCCAATCGGTTCGAAGGCAGAAGCGCCGTCTCGACCTGGCTCATCGCCATCGCGCGGTTCAAGGCATTGTCGCTCTTGCGCAAGCGGCGCGACGAAAGGCTCGACGACGAAACAGCGGAAGCCATCGAGGAACCTTCTGATGATCCGGAGCTCACCGCAGAGAAGCGAGACAAGGGCGAGAGATTGCGACAATGTCTCGCGGCGCTTTCACCTGAGCACCGGGAGGTCATCGATCTCGTCTACTATCACGAGAAATCGGTGGAAGAGGTGGCTCAGATCGTTGGAATTCCAGAGAACACGGTAAAGACGCGCATGTTTTACGCGCGCAAGAAACTGGGAGAGCTGTGCAGAATGGCAGGAATAGACAGAGGTTGGCCATGACGCCGAGCGATAGCGGGGGTACGAAACGCCCCAATAAGATTACAGTCAGTGAAGTCGAGACCCTGTTGCCCTGGTATGCCGCGGGCACGCTGGGCGGCAGCGAGCGTCAGCGCGTCGAGGACGCGTTGCGCCGCGATCCGAACCTCGCGTTCAAGCTCGAACTCGCACGTGAAGAACTCGCCGAGACGGTCCATCTCAACGAGACCCTCGGTACGCCGCCGCGCGAAGTCGCCGACCGGCTGATGGCGGCCATCGACGCCGAAACCGAGCCGGCACGCCGGGCGGTGCCGGACGCGGCCGCCAATTGGTTTACCGGCTTTTTCGCCAGCCTGTCGCCGCGCACATTGGCCATGGGCGCGTCGTTTGCCGTGCTCGCCATCGGGCTGCAGTCGGTGATGCTGGTCGATGTCTACACCAAACCCCAGCCTGGCGCGCCGCAGGCCGCCGCCCCGCAAGTGGCCCAATCGCAAGCCCCGGTCTATCGCGGCCTCGGCGGCGAACCAAGCGGCAGTTTCGCCATGGTGCGCTTTACTCGCGAGGCGAACGCCGCGGATATCACGAGTTTCCTGCGAAATAATCAGGCGGCCATCGTCGACGGGCCGACCTCGAACGGATTTTATCGGGTCCGCGTGGCGCCGGCGTCGATGATAAAATCGGAAGTGACCCGTATCGTCCTGCGGCTGCGGCAGGACCGCGTCGTCGATGTCGCGGAAGCCGACTAGGCCGCGAATGCGCCCGAGCAGGGCGACGTTGCGCTGACGCCACGCGCAGACCCCGGTCCAAACCGATTAAATATCGGGCAGTCGTTCGCGGCTGCCCCTCAGCTATTGGGCGGCTTCGGCCTCGCAAAGGTTAAAACTTTTTATCTTTCGGTTTGAACCTGTCCCGCGACCGCTGCGACCAACGTTCGGTGGCCATTGATGCCCCATCGGCGCATCCATCCCCCCGACGCCCAGCGCCGATCTTTAGACCCGCCCGGTCCCGTCCCCACCGGGCGGGTCATCATTTTCAGCCTCCATGACGACGGTTGAGGCCGATTGCAAGCGGCGCTTGAGATAGCGCGCTCGTGTCCTCTTTACGCCCGTCCCGAAGGCGCGGAGAATAGCCGGGCGGGGGAGAGCTGTGGGTAGCGACGCCGTTCTCGAAACGGAAGACCTGACAAAGGACTTTGCCGGCTTCGTCGCGGTGCGCTCTGTCAATCTGCGCATCGCCCGCGGCAGCATTCACGCCATGATCGGCCCCAACGGCGCCGGCAAGACCACCTGCTTCAATCTGTTGACGAAATTCTTGAAGCCGACGCGCGGGCGCATCCTGTTCGACGGCCGCGACATCACCGCGCTGAAGCCCGCCGACGTCGCACAGCTCGGCCTGGTGCGTTCGTTCCAGATTTCCGCGGTGTTTCCACATCTCACGGTGCTCGAAAACGTGCGCATCGCGTTGCAGCGCCGGCGCGGCGGATCGTTCGATTTCTGGCGCGGCAAGCGCGTGCTGCATGCGCTCGACGACCGCGCGATGGCGCTTCTCACCGATGTCGGCCTTGCCGCCTATGCCAATGCGCTCGCGGTCGAACTGCCTTACGGCCGCAAGCGGGCGCTCGAAATCGCGACCACGCTGGCGCTCGATCCCGCGCTCTTGCTGCTCGACGAACCGATGGCGGGCATGGGCCACGAGGATATCGCCCGCATCAGCGCGCTGATCAAATCGATCGCCGCGACCCGCACCGTGCTCATGGTCGAACATAATCTCAGCGTGGTTGCCGACCTCTGCGACCGCATCACCGTATTGACTCGCGGCCAGGTGCTGGCCGAGGGCGATTACGAGACGGTGTCGGCGAATCCCGCGGTGCGTGAAGCCTATCTGGGAACCGGCCATGCTTGAGACCGCCTCGCCCAATCCGCGCGCCATGCTCGCCGTCGAGGGGCTCGAGGCTTGGTACGGCGAGTCGCACATTTTGCACGGCGCCACTTTCCAGGTGCGGGCCGGCGAGGTGGTGACGCTGCTTGGCCGCAACGGCGTCGGCAAGACCACGACCTTGAAGTCGATCATGGGCATCGTCGAGCGGCGCTCTGGCTCGGTGCGCTTCGAGGGCCGCGAGCTTATCGCGGCGCCGTCGAACGTGATCGCGCGCGCCGGCATCGCCTTCTGCCCCGAAGAGCGCGGCATTTTCGCAAGCCTCAGCGTGCGGGAAAATCTGCTGTTGCCGCCGCAGGTCCGTCCCGGCGGCCTCGATCTCGATCGGATCTTCGCTCTGTTTCCGAATTTGCGTGAGCGGCTGAACAGTCAGGGCACGAAACTGTCCGGCGGCGAACAGCAGATGCTGGCCATCGGCCGGATCCTGCGCACCGGCGCGCGGCTCTTGCTGCTCGACGAGCCGACCGAAGGCCTGGCGCCGGTCATTATCCAGCAAATCCGGGAGACCATCGCCATGCTCAAGGTCCAGGGCTTCACGGTGCTCTTGGTCGAGCAGAATTTTCATTTCGCCGCCACGGTCGCCGACCGGCACTACGTCATGGAGCACGGACGGATCGTCGACGAGTTTTCGACCCCTGAACTAAAGGCCAATATGGGAAAGCTGCACGAGTATCTCGGAGTTTGATATAGAGAAAGAAAAGGGCAAAAGCCCGCGCGCCAAAGAGGGAATAAGGGAGGGAAGTCATGAAATTCGCTGCAAAACTGACATTTGCGACCAGCCTGGCATTCGCGGCCGCGGCCCTGCTGGCGACAGCCGCGCAAGCGCAGACCAACGTCAAGATCGGCGTCCTCACCGATATGTCGAGCCTTTATGCCGACGACACCGGCGCCGGCTCGATCGCGGCGGCCAAATTGGCGATCGAGGATTTCAATCCGTTAGCCCACGGCATGAAGGTCGATATCGTCAGCGCCGACCATCAGAACAAGCCGGATATCGGCGCCAACATCGCGCGGCAATGGTTCGACGTCGACGGCGTCGACGCCATTGTCGACGTGCCGAATTCCGGCGTCGCGCTGGCGGTAAGCGAGGTGACGCGGGAGAAGAACAAAGTGTTTTTGGTCTCGGGCGCTGCGATTTCCGACCTGACCGGTCCTAAATGTTCGCCCAACACCATTCACTGGACCTACGACACCTGGATGCTGGCGCACGCAACCGCCGGCGCGCTGGTCAAGACCGGCGGCGACACCTGGTTCTTCCTCACTTCCGATTACGCCTTCGGCCATGCGCTCGAGCGCGACGCCACCGCGGTCGTGCTTGCCAATGGCGGCAAAGTGCTCGGCAGCGTCGCCCATCCGCTGAACAATCAGGATTTCTCGTCGTTCCTGCTGCAGGCGCAGGCTTCGAAGGCCAAGATCATCGGGCTCGCCAATGCCGGGGGCGATACCATCAACGCCATCAAGCAGGGCGCCGAATTCGGCATCGTCAAAGGCGGCCAGCACTTTGCCGCGCTGTTGTTCTATATCGCCGACGTGAACGCGCTCGGGCTCAACGTCGCCAAGGGCCTTGTCCTCACCGAGACTTTTTATTGGGACATGAATGACGGCACCCGCGCCTGGGCCAAGCGCTGGCAGGTCGAGCGGCCGGGCAAGTTCCCGAACATGAACCAGGCCGGCGTCTATTCGGCGACGCTGCATTATCTGAAGGCGATCGCCGCGCTGAAGAGCACGACCGACGGCAAAGCCGTGGTCGCCAAGATGAAGGAGTTGCCGACCGACGATCCGTTGTTCGGCAAGGGTTATGTTCGCGCCGACGGCCGCAAAATCCATCCCGCCTATCTGTTCGAGGTGAAATCGCCCGAGGAATCGAAATATCCCGGCGACGTCTATAAATTACGCGTCACCATTCCGGCCGAAGAAGCGTTCCGGCCGATGAAGGACGACAACTGTCCGATGGTCACCAATTGAGACGGCAATTGAAAATGCGTCGAGCAAGCCTCGACCCACAGGAGAGAAGTGTTATGAGAACAACAACCAGTCTGGCCTTTCTTGCCGCCATGCTGATGGCGACGGCGGCGCGGGCCGAAGACATCCCGGTCAAGATCGGCATTCTGACCGACATGTCGAGCCTTTATTCCGGCATTGGCGGGCCGGGCTCGGTTGCGGCTGCGAAACTCGCGGTCGAGGACTTCAATCCGGCCGCCCACGGCATGAAGGTCGAGGTGGTCGCCGCAGATCACCAGAACAAGCCCGACATCGGCGCCGGCGTGGCGCGGCAATGGTTCGACGTCGACCATGTCGATGTCGTCGTCGACGTGCCGAATTCGGGCGTCGCGCTCGCGGTCAACGAGGTCGTACGCGAGAAGAACAAAGTCTTCCTGGTTTCCAATGCCGCGACTTCCGATCTGACCGGGCCGAAATGCTCGCCCAATACCGTTCACTGGACCTACGACACCTGGATGCTGGCCCACGGCACCGGCGGCGCGGTGGTGCGGACCGGCGGCGATACCTGGTTCTTCCTCACCGCCGATTATGCCTTCGGCCATGCGCTCGAGCGCGACACCACGGCTGTGGTGCAGGCCAATGGCGGCAAGGTGCTGGGCAGCGTCAGCGTGCCGCTCAACAACCAGGATTTTTCGTCCTTCCTCCTGCAAGCGCAGCAGTCGAAGGCGAAAATCATCGGTCTCGCCAATGCCGGAGGCGATACCGACAATTCGATCAAGCAAGGCGCGGAATTCGGCATCACGGCCGGCGGCCAGCACTTTGCCGGCCTGTTGGTCTTCATCACCGATGTCGAGGCGCTCGGACTGAAGGTCGCGCAAGGGCTCGTTCTGACCGAGACCTGGTATTGGGACATGACGGACGCCAATCGCGCCTGGACCAAGCGCTGGCAGGCGCAGGTTCCGGGAAAATTCCCGAACATGAGCCAGGCCGGCGTCTACTCGGCGGTCACGCACTACCTCAAGGCGGTCGCCGAACTGAAAAGCGCCGCCGACGGCAAGGCCGTGGTCGCCAAGATGAAGGAAATGCCGACCGACGATCCGCTGTTCGGCAAAGGCTCGATCCGCGCCGACGGCCGCAAAATTCATCCCGCCTATGTGTTCGAGGTGAAGACGCCGGCGGAATCGAAATATCCGGGCGACGACTACAAGCTCCGCGCTACCATCGCGGCGGACGACGCGTTCCGTCCGTTGAAGGACGACAACTGCCCGATGATCACCAACTGAGGTCTACCTCTCCCCGCCCGCGCGGGGAGAGGTTTTTCGCTGCCGGGTTACCGCGTGAGACGTTGAGCGCATGTTCGAAATCTTCGGCATCCCGTCGCAGGCGCTGTTCGGCCAGCTTCTGCTCGGCCTGATCAACGGCTCGTTCTACGCGCTCCTGAGTCTCGGGCTCGCCGTCATTTTCGGCATGCTCAACATCATCAATTTCACCCACGGCGCGCAGTACATGATGGGCGCCTTCGTCGCCTATATGCTGCTGCAATATCTCGGCATCAATTATTGGGCGGCGCTCTTGATCGTGCCGGTCCTGGTGGGCGCGCTTGGCATCGTCATCGAGCGGGTGCTGCTGCAGCAGTTGCGCAGCCTCGATCCGCTCTACGGGCTCTTGCTCACCTTCGGCCTGGCGCTGATCATCGAAGGCCTGTTCCGCAATTATTACGGCTCGTCGGGCCAGCCCTATGCGGTGCCGGATTCGCTCCAGGGCGGACGCAATCTCGGCTTCATGTTCCTGCCCAATTACCGCGCCTGGGTGATCGCGTTCTCGCTCGTGGTGTGTTTTGCCACCTGGTTCGCAATCGAGCGGACGCGGCTCGGCTCCTATCTGCGCGCTGCCACCGAAAACCCGACGCTGGTGCGCGCCTTCGGCATCAACGTGCCGCGCATGGTGACGCTGACCTACGGCTTCGGCGTCGCTCTCGCGGCGCTCGCCGGCGTCATGGCGGCGCCGATCTATAACGTATCGCCGCAGATGGGTTCCGATCTGATCATCGTCGTGTTCGCGGTGGTCGTCATCGGCGGCATGGGGTCGATCATGGGCGCGATCCTGACCGGCTTCGCGCTTGGCATTGTCGAGGGCCTGACCAAAGTGTTTTTCCCCGAGGCGTCGAATACCGTGATCTTCGCCATCATGATCGTCGTGCTGTTGGTCCGGCCGGCCGGCTTGTTCGGACGGAGCCTATGATGGCGAGCACCGCCGAAGCCGCGGCGCCGGCCGCCCGCCGTGAAACCGAGCGCAGCGTCGGCGTGGCGGCAGCCGTTATGGTGGTGTTCCTGATTGCGGCGCCGTTTCTGCTTTACCCGGTGTTTCTGGAGAAGGCGCTGTGTTTTGCGCTGTTCGCCTGCGCCTTCAATCTCCTGATCGGCTATGTCGGCCTGGTCTCGTTCGGCCACGCGCTGTTTTTCGGCTGGGCGAGCTATCTGGCTGCCTATGCGGCGAAGTCCTGGGGGATGCCGCCGGAGCTTGCGATCCTCAACGGTACGGCGACCGCGGCTATCCTCGGCATCGTCGCCGGCAGCCTCGCCATTCGCCGCCAGGGCATCTATTTCGCCATGATCACGCTCGCGCTGGCGCAGATGATGTATCTCGTCGCGCTGCGGGTAAAGCTGACCGGCGGCGAGGACGGCATCCAGGCGGTGCCGCGCGGCCACCTGTTCGGCGTGTTCGATCTCAGTAACGAAATGACGATGTATGCGGCCGTGCTCGTCATCGTGCTCGCGGCTTTATTCCTGATCTATCGCATCATCAATTCGCCGTTCGGCGAAGTGCTCAAGGCCATCCGCGAGAACGAGCAGCGCGCCATTTCGCTCGGCTACAAGACCGACCGCTATAAGCTGTTGGCCTTCGTGCTGTCGGCGACCTTGGCCGGGCTTGCCGGATCGCTGAAGGCGATTGTGTTTCAATTGGCGTCGCTGACCGACGTGCATTGGACCATGTCGGGCGAGGTCATTTTGATGACACTGGTCGGCGGGCTCGGCACGATATTCGGTCCCGTGGTCGGGGCCTTCGTCATCATCGCCATGGAGAACTATCTGGCGCCGTTCGGCCAATGGGTGCTGGTGATCCAGGGCGTCATTTTCGTCCTCTGCGTCTCGCTGTTCCGCCGCGGCATCGTCGGCGAACTCGCCAACCGGTTGCGCGTCCGGCTGTAGCACGCGGACCCCCCGCAAGTGATTAGATCGCGAATCGCTTTTGCACGGTCTTATCCACAAGCTGAAAGTCAACAAATAGTCGTCGCCGATCTTCATTCATTTTGATTGCCGAATCAGCCGCGCTTTTTGAATATCCAAAAGCACCGATTCCATGGGTGCTTTTGGCATTTCCCATGTCGGAAGGGCAACAAGGTCCGTACGACAGTGTCGCGCGCCGCTGGCTCGCATTGATCGAGCGTCGGCAGGAGAATTTTATCGAATTGTGCGATACCGGGCGCTGGCGGCACTACTACACCCACGACGAATTCCTTATTGAAATGCGCAAGGTGCTCCGGCTCCGCGACCAGTGGGCGACGATTGCCGGTGTTCCGGCAATCAACGGTGTGGCGAGCGAAGACAGCCTGGGCCAGGACGAGATATTCGCGTTTCCGCACCGCGTCGATCCTTCGGACGAGATGCTGCCTTCGCCCTGGCAAAACGGCTTCAATAACGCGTGACGTCGGTTGCGGCTCCGACCCGTCTTGCGGCCGGATTCGACGCAAGCCCTGTTCAATCATCCTCTAGACTCTCCGGCATCTGACGCGTTATCCACAGCGCAGCGAGCGTGGCGGCGGCCCTGCTCACGCTGCCTTTTTGACCTAATTTCCTCACCGCAACAGAATGTGACCCGCAATGCCGAGCGCTTTGTTCTCGCCGATAAAACTCGCCGATCTCACGCTGCCGAACCGCATCGTCGTCGCGCCGATGTGCCAGTACAGCGCCAATGACGGCGTCGGCAACGACTGGCACATGACGCATCTCGGCATGCTGGCCAATTCGGGCGCGGGCCTCCTTGTGCTGGAAGCGACCCATGTCGAGCGCCATGGCCGCATCACGCACGGCTGCCTCGGCATCTATTCCGACGCCTGCGAGGATGCGCTGCGGCGCATCGTGCTCCACTGCAAGCGCATCGGCAGCGCCAAGCTCGGCATCCAGCTTGCGCATGCCGGACGCAAGGCGTCGTCGCAACGGCCTTGGGAAGGCGCCAAGGCGCTCGAGCCCAGCCAGGATCCCTGGCCGACCATCGCGCCGTCGGCGCTGCCGTTCGGGCCGGGCTGGCATACGCCGCGCGCCATGACCGAGGACGACATGGCGCGGGTCCGCAAGGATTTTACCGACGCCGCCAAGCGCGCGCTGCGTGCCGGTTTCGACGCCATCGAGCTGCATCTTGCGCACGGGTATCTGCTGCACAGTTTTGTCTCGCCGCTGTCGAACAAGCGCAACGACGACTATGGCGGCTCGCTTGCCGGCCGCATGCGCTTTCCGCTCGAAGTTGCCCGCGAAGTGCGCGCCGCGGTCCCGCGCGGCACGCCGCTCGGCGCCCGCATTACCGGCACCGATTGGCTCGATGGCGGGCTCACCGGCGACGATGCGGTCGTGCTTGCCAAGGAGTTGAAAGTGGCGGGGCTCGATTTCGTCGATATTTCTTCCGGCAATATCTCACCCGACAGCCGCTGGCCGACCGATCCCGGCTTCAACGTGCCGGTCGCCGAACAAGTGCGCCGCGAGTCGGGGATTGCGGTGCGCGTGGTCGGCATGATCGCCGGCGCCGAACAGGCCGAAGCCCTCATCGCCGAGGGCAAGGCCGACATGGTGGCGATGGCGCGCGCCTTCCTCGACGATCCGCATTGGGGCTGGCACGCGGCGCAGACGCTCGGCGCCGAGGTGGCGCGGCCGGTCCAATATGCGCGCTCGGCGCCGGCGCTATGGCCCGGCGCCGCTTTGCGCGGCTGAAGCCGGCACCGGGCGGTAGCGCAGCGCCAAGCGCGCCGGCTCGACGCCGAGGTAATAGCCAAGCCGCAGCCGCCACATCAGGACGATCGTCCGCCACACGCCGTGATGCTCCCAGCGGCGTCCCGAGGTGATGACCGGCGTCGGGATGCAAGCGGGCCGCGACAGGCGCTTCAGTCGCCGCGACATCGCGATGTCTTCCATCAGTGGAATATTCGGAAAGCCGCCGACCGCAGCGAACGCCTCGCGGCTGATGAAGATCGCCTGATCACCACTGGCGACCCCGGTCAGCCGCGAGCGCCAATTGATCAAGCGCGCGACTACGGCAAGAAACGGATGCCGTCCGGCGATGCGCAGATCGAAGCGGCCCCAGGCACGCCGGGTCAGCGCCATGGCGATCAGCGCGTCGCCGTTTTCCGGCAATGTCGTGTCGGCGTGCAGGAATAAGAACGCGTCGCCGGTGCCGAGCTTAGCGCCGGTGTTCAGCGGCGCCCCGCGTCCGCGCGGGGCGGTCACGACCCGGTCGGCGAACGGCGCCGCCAAGCGCTCCGTGCCGTCGCTCGAGCCGCTGTCGACCACGATGATCTCGGCGCCGCGCGCGCGCAACGGCGCGAGCGCCTGAAGGGCGCCGGCGATGATCGTTGCTTCGTCGAGCACCGGGACGACAATGGTGAGCCGGCTCATGGTGTATACCCAGGTGACAGAGGTTACGTGATCGACCTGTCACAATGAATCTCCGGAACAGGGAAACTTTACGAGATCGAGCCAAATATGCCTAACCCCGTTGTCGTCGAAGTCATGCGCGGCGCGCTGGTGGAAAGCCGCCATCGCGGTGCGGTCGCCGTCTGCGACGCCGATGGCACGCCGGTGCTGGCAATCGGCGATGTGGCGACGCCGGTGTTTCCGCGCTCGGCGATCAAAGCGTTGCAGGCTTTAGCGCTGGTCGAGAGCGGCGCCGCCGACCGCTACGGCTTCGGTGACGAAGAGCTGGCGCTGGCTTGCGCGTCGCACAGCGGCGAGCCCGGGCATGTCGCCGGCGTCGAGCGCATGTTGGCGGCCGCGGGTCTTAATCCTTCAGCGCTTCGCTGCGGCGTGCATTGGCCGATGTCGCAAGCCGCGGCCTATGCGTTGGCGCGCACCGGGACGGCGTCGGCAGTGCATAATAATTGCTCCGGCAAGCATGCGGGCTTTCTCTGCCTCGCTTGCGCCATGGGTGTCGACCATTCCGATTATTTCCGACCGGAACATCCGGTGCAGCGCGAAGTCCGCGCCGTCATCGAAGATTTCACTGGCGCCGCGCTAGGGCAGGAGCGTTGCGCGATCGACGGCTGCTCGGTGCCGACCTGGGCGGTGCCGCTCGAAAATCTTGCCCGCGGCTTTGCCAAATTCGGCACCGGGCAGGGCCTGTCACCCGATCAAGCCAAGGCGGCGGCACGGTTGCGCAGCGCCTGCGCGCAAAAGCCCTGGCATGTCGCCGGCAGCGGGCGCTTCTGCACCGACATCATGGAGCTTTTCGGCGCGCGGGTTTTCGTCAAGACCGGCGCCGAAGGCGTCTATTGCGGGGCGCTGCCGCAACAAGGGCTCGGCATCGCGATCAAATGCGACGATGGCGCTGGCCGCGCCGCGCAGGCGGTCATGGCGGCTGTGATCGCGCGCTTCCTGCCGCTCGAAGAGGCGGAGCGTGGGGCGCTCGCGCTTTTCAGTCGGCCGGTATTGCGAAACTGGAATAGTTTTGAGGTCGGCAAGATCAAGGTGACGGGGGCGATTTAGAGCATGTCCCACAAAAGTGGAAGCCGGTTTTGCGAAAAGGACATGCTCAAACAGATAACTAGCCTCACCGCACTCGATTGCCGTCGATCGACAATTGGGCGTAGCGCTCGGCGCCGTCCTTGCTGAGGTCGCCGGTGACCGTTTTGTCCCACTCGCGGCCGACGATGGCGCCGAGCGGCGCGTCGGTGATGAGATTGTTGGCAATCAGGACGGTGCCGGCTTCCGGCGCCACCGAGACGGCGATGCCGACATCGGCGCCGCGCACCAAATTCCCCGTAATGGCGACGTCGCGCAGCGACGGTCCCCAGCCGGCGAGGATGCCGGGACCTTTGACATTCTCGATGACATTGCCGGTCACGGCCGTATCGGCCTCGGCGCTGATGCCGATGGCCTCCGCATCGCCGCCATCCGGACGGCCGCGATGCAGATTGCGGATCAGATTGCCTTGCACGACGGCAAGCCTGCCGCCCTGATCCTTGAAATTCGTGATCGAGACCCCGACCGCAGCCCCATCGACGATATTGTTGGCGATCACCGCGCCGTTGAAGCCGAGTTCGACATAGAGCGCGGTTTCGCCGAGCCTGCTGCAGGTATTGCCGGCGATCTGGATATTCGCGACCGTATTGCCGCGCACCGCCGAATAGGCGGCATTGCGGATGCGGTTGCCGCGCACGACCACATTGTCGGCGCGGAACACGCTGATCGCATTGCCCCACTGGCCATTACCGCCGGATTTGTTCTTGGTGTCCTCAATGCGATTGTCGACGATTAGCGTGCCGTCATCGCCGGGCGCGCTGCGCCAGACCGCAATGCCGGTATTGCCGGCGTCCTGCACGGTATTACCGGCGATCCGCAACCCGGCGGCATTGTTGGAAAAAATCGCGTAGTCCGCGGCGCCGATCACGGTGTTTCCCGTCACCTCGCCAGCGATGGCATCGAGCATGATGCCGTTGCCGCCGGCATTGACCACCATGCAGTTGGCGAGGCGCAGCGCGCGGCCCTGCGCGAGATGAACGAGGCCGCGGCCGTCGGGCAGCAACACGCGATCGCCGTCGAGAACGAGATCGCTGATGCTGACATAGTCGCTGCCGGTCGACGCCAGGAGCGAGGGTCCAACGGTCATGACGAGCCGCGTCGATCCGGCGACGCCGGCGATGGCCGCGTAGGGTGGCAAGCGCAAGCCGCCGGCGCGGTAGATACCCGGAGGCAGCCGCAATACCGAACCGCCCGCCGCCGCGAGTTCGATGGCGCGTTGCAGGACCGCCGACTGGTCGATGTCGGCGCTCGGACGAACGCCGAGCGATCCGCCATCGATCTCGGCGCGCGGCGCCGGCACGCTGGCGAAAGCGTCGCGCGCCGCAACGGGTGTCGCCGCGCCGGCGGAAACCGCTCCGGCAAAGGCAGCAAACAAATGGCGGCGATTGAACGTCATCGCAAAATCCGGACAGCGTGCAGTCGGGCAACGAGGATTGCCGGATATTGATGTGCAAAGCCCGCCTTCGGGTCCCGATCGGCTCGGCGTTTTCGCCCGCAAGGTTAACGGCGGCTTGCCGCGGCGAAATCCGCCGGGCTACTCTTCAACGTCCCAGCCAACGAGGCCGATCATGCGTGAGCTTCTGACCATCAAGACCAAGTCGGGAAACCAGCAATTCGATATCGAGGTCGTACGCGCGCAAGATGATCAGGAAGCCGGCCTGATGGGCCGGGAGCATTTGCCGCCTCGGCATGGCATGCTCTTTTTGGAGGATCGGGAAAAAGCCAAACGCATGTGGATGAAGGGAACGCCGCTTCCGCTCGACATGCTGTTCATCAAGAAAGACGGTCTCATCCACCGGATTGAGCGGCAAGCGGTTCCCAATTCCGAGAAAATGATCTGGTCGGGCGCGCTTGTCATTGCGGTTCTCGAAATCGGCGGCGGTGTGGCCGATCGCTTCGGGATCCGCGAGGGCGATAGCGTGGCGTTGCCGGAGACTCCTTGAAATCGCGCTAGCGCGCCGAGCAAAAATGCAATTCTTTTGGTTCCTGCCGACCCATGGCGATGGCGAATATCTCGGCCGGTCGGAACCGGCAAGGAACGGATTTCCGTATTACCTTACGACCGCGCAACGGTTGGACGATCTTGGATTCGACGGCGTTCTCGTTCCGACCGGTCCGATCTTTGAAGAGGCCTGGGTAAACGCGGCCGCGCTGGCAAGCCGCACCGCAAGGCTAAGATATCTGGTGGCGCTGCAGCCGCATGTGTTGTCGCCGCTCAATGCCGCTCGCCAGGTTGTTGCCTTCGACCGGCTGTCGAACGGCCGGATTTCCCTGAATATCGTCGTCGGCGCCGATCGTGAAATTTCGGCACAAGAGGGGATAGCGCTTTCCGCCGGCGAGCGTTACGCGCAGGCCGAGGAATTCATCGACGCCTATCAATCGCTCCTGACCAGAAAAACGGTCGATTTCTCCGGTAAATATTATCGGCTGGACAAAGCCGAATTGCATTTCGCGCCGCTCCAACAGCCGGCACCGCCGCTTTATTCCGCAGGCACGTCGGAGGCCGGGCTCGATTTCGCAGCTCGCCACGTCGACTGGTACATCATGTGGGCCGATCCGATCAACGTCGTTGCACGCCGGGTGCAAGATTTGCGGGTACGCGCCAATCGTCTCGGCCGCCACGTCCGGTTCGGCATCCGCGTTCACTTCATTGTGCGAGAAACGGCGCGTGCAGCCTGGGCGGAGGCCGAGCGTCTCATCAGCAAGATAACGGATGCCGAGATCAACCGCGCGATCGGTCGTTTCGAGAATGAGGAAGCGGCGGCGCAGAAGGTGAGCTTTGCGCTGCATCAGGGCAGTCGAGACCGGCTCGAAATCGCGCCGAATCTGTGGGCCGGCGTCAGTCTGGCGCGCGGCGGAGCGCTCACCGCGCTCGTCGGTGACGCCGAAACGGTCCGCGCGAGGCTGCGAGAGTATAACGAGGCGGGAATCGATCTGATCATCGGCTCGGGAACCCCGCACTTGGAGGAAGCCGAAACGGTCCATAAATACCTGTTTCGCCAATCTTGACTTCACCGGCCAAAGCCTCATTATCTATCCGTGTATAGTCGATAACGGACAACTAATACTTGAACCCTCAACGAGGAGTGCAAATGATGTCCACAGCGAAGCCGAAGGAAAAGGAACTGAAGAAGGTCGTGGTTGACGAGACCAAGGTCTTCAAGATCAATCACACCGCCGCCGAACCCATCAGGGATCAATCGAATTAACCGGGATGCGCCGTTGCGCGATGTCGCGCAGCGGCGCTTTCCGTTAGACTCGCGCCAATGAAGGATTTGCGAGACCCGCGTCCGGACGCCGAAAGGGACCGGTCGCTGCGCGCCGATGTTAATGCGCGTTTTCTGGATAGTTTCCGAACTCTGCTGGCCTCACTTTCGGACGCCGGCATCGATGTTGAACAAGCCGTCCAAAAAATAAATTCGGCCGACGCCGCCCGGAAGCTCTCCGGAATGTGGCATGTCATCTACGACCGCCTCCTTGCCGAGGCGCGGAATCAAGACCTCGGCGAGGTCGAGCGCATCTTGGGATGCCTGTCGCAACTCCCCGACCAGACCGACCAAGTACGCATCGTCGGCTGGTATTTGAACACCTATCCGACCGCGCTGCATGAACTCTATTACGATGCCTGCGACGAGAGCTTTCGCAAAACCTATGGGGTCCACTTCGACGGCGAGAGCAATAGACCGGAACACTACGATTTGCTTCAGTCGTCGATCCGCCGGGCGATCGATAAAATGGCAATGATCGATCCCGAGATCCACGGGGAGTTCGGCGAGTTGGTCTCGGACGTAATGACGTTTCACTCGCCGACCATGAATGCGGCGACGTCGCTGTGCGCGCTCGGCATCGTTCGCGTCAGTCAGCTTCGCGAAGGGCAGAATTGGACTCGATACCTGGAAAATCTGGTGCACGAGGCCGCGCACCACCACCTCAATTATCTGTGGTTCGTCGATCCGATCGTGCTGAACGAGGACGCCGGCACCTATTCGTCGCCGCTGCGCCGCGAGAAGCGGCCCTTGAGCGGGATTTTTCACGCCATGTTCGTGCTGGCGCGCACCATGCGGGTCATTCGCGCCTTGCAGGCGCATCCGGATTTCGACCCCGCTACGGAGACTGTCGCATCGGCCTATAATAATGCCGGCAATTCGGCGAGCTTCGAGAAGAAGTTCGAGGATTGCTGGACGGTATTGGCGGAACATGCGCGGCTGACCGAGCTCGGCACGGCGCTGATGGCCAATACGCGGGAAATGGCGTTTGGTGGCTGACTTCCCGACGATCGTCGAAGCTTTCGACCCGGCGCTTCGGCTCAAGATGATCGATGTCGGCGCGGCTCAATTCGAGGATCTGCACGGACGGTTCGTCGCCCTGGCGCGAAAATTCGGCGGGCAACTGTTTTCGTTCGAGCCTAATCCCGAGCAGTATCGGCTGTTGCAGAAAAAATTCGCCGATTGCGGCGATGTGCATCTCTTGCCGATGGCGATCGCCGATGGCCGCCAGCGTGAACTCAAGCTGTGCCGCCACCCCGGCGGCTCGTCGCTCTTCGAGCCCAACCTCGAGCTTGCGCGCCGCTACCGCTCGTTCGGCGAATGGCTCGAGGTCGTCGAGCGGATATCGGTCAAGACCGTGACGCTTGATTCGCTCGAACAGATCCGCGGCGCCGATTTTCTCAAGCTCGATATTCAGGGCGCCGAACTTGAGGCGCTGATGGGCGCCACCGAACTCCTGTCGACGATTTTGGTGATCGAGTGCGAGGTCAATTTCGTTCAGCAATATGTCGCACAGCCGCTGTTTGCCGAAATCGAGCTGTTTCTGCGGCGGCACGGTTTCATGTTTCACCGCTTTTCCGGCTACGGCAGCCGACTGCTCGAAGACGCAGCCGGCGACGGCGATCCGTTGCAGCCCGGCAACCAGTGGCTATGGTCCGACGCCATCTTCGTTCGAGACCTCGCGCAGTGGCCGTCGCTGACGAACGAGCAACTCATCAAGATCGCCGTCTATATGCACGAGCTCTATTCGTCCGACGACTTCGCCCACCACGCGCTTGCGACCGTGGACGGCCGGGCCAACAGCGCATTGGCGAAATCGTTCGCGACACTCACAGGGACGGGAGGAAAGGCACCGCCTTAAGCGGTGAAATCCTCGAGTTCCTTCTGCGTTTTGATGATCTGGCCGAGCAGGCCGTATTCGAGGGCCTGTTGGGTATCGAGCCAGAAGTCGCGCTGGGTGTCCTTTCGGATGCGCTCGGCCGTTTGCCCGGTCGCTTCGGCAAACAAGCGCTCGAAGCGCTCTTTCATCTTGCGCAGCTGTTCGGCCTGGATCTCGATTTCGCTCGCCTTGCCGCCGATGCCGCCGCTCGGCTGATGCAGCAGGAATCGCGTATTGGGTAGACAAAACCGGTTTTTGCGCTCGGCGCCGACGAAAATAAGCGCTCCGGCGCTGGCGACCCAGCCCGAACCGATCGTCCTTACCTCCGGACGAATGAACTTGATCATGTCGTGAATCATGTCGCCCGATTCGACGTGGCCGCCGGGCGAGCTGACGAAGATCGTAATGGGCTGGTCGTTTTCGGCGGCAAGGGCGAGCAGCCGCTGTACCGTCACTTTGGCGAGCCGATCGTTGATTTGTCCCGTAATAAGGACGTGCCGCCGCTTGAAGAGCGTCTCTTCGATGATTTTCGGCGTAGGCTGTTCGGCGCCTTGGCCCTTTTCGTCGTCGTCGTCATCGTCGAGTCTATAGAAATTATGCATCGTTAACGCTCCTTTGCCCGCAATATAGTTGGCCGATCAGGGAACGCCAATCCAGCGGGTCCGGAAAATGCCGAACTCACTGTAGATATTTCCCTGGACCTGCCTTCGGCGCGGCCGCCGGGGCCTCCGAATCGGCAGGGTGATAGTCGATCCAAACCCGTCACAATTTCAGCATCGCGGCAATCTGCTCGACGGCCGTGGCCGGCGCGGTCTTGCCGGCGGCGACTTCGGCTTCGATGCGCGGCAGGGCCGACTTGAGGGTGCGATCGGTCCGCACCGGCGCGAACAGGCGCTCTTCCAGCATCGTCCACATCCACTTCACCTGCTGCTCGCCGCGCCGCGCGGCGAGTTCGCCGGAGGCGGTCAGCCGCTGCCGATGGTCGAGCACGTGCGCCCACATCGCCTCGATGCCGTCATTGCGGAGCGCCGAAGAGGTGATGACCGGCGGCGACCAGTTCGGCGAGCGTGGCAGGAGGATATGCAGCGCCGCGCCGTATTGCGAGGCCGCGAGCTTGGCGCGGGAGAGATTGTCGCCGTCGGCCTTGTTGACCACGATCATGTCGGCGAGCTCGACCACGCCCTTTTTCAGCGCCTGCAATTCGTCGCCGGCGCCCGGCAGCGCCAGCACCAGGAAAAAGTCCGTCATGTCGGCGACTGCGATCTCCGACTGCCCGACGCCGACGGTCTCGACCAGCACCACGTCATAGCCCGCGGCCTCGCACAGCAGCATGGTCTCGCGGGTCCTCGCGGCGACGCCGCCAAGCGTGCCGGATGAAGGCGAGGGGCGGATGAAAGCGTTGGCGTCGATGGCGAGCCGCGCCATGCGCGTCTTGTCGGCGAGGATCGAGCCGCCGGTGCGGCGCGACGACGGGTCGACCGCGAGCACCGCGACCTTGTGGCCTTGGGCCGTGAGGAGCGAGCCGAGGGCGTCGATCATGGTCGACTTGCCGACACCCGGCGCGCCGGTGATGCCGACCCGCACCGCTTTCCCGGTGGCATCGAGCAGCGCTTGCGTCAGTGCCGCCGCCATGTGGCGGTGATCGGCGCGCTTGCTCTCGATCAGCGTGATCGCGCGCGACAACACGTTGCGCTCGCCCGAGCGGATCGCTTCGGCGAGCCGTTCGACATCAGCGGACGAAGCGGGCGCTGTCATATTGTTTCACGAGTGAAGAAGCACGACGGCTGTTATTCGACAATTGCATTTTTAGTTCTTTAACGCCGCCGGGAAAAAGCCGGGTGCGAAAGCGGCCGCATTTTAGCATCCTGAATTGACAAGCCGGAATCGCCGCAGACGCACCAGAATTCATCGTCGAATGACCCCGATATCGCCGAATTGAAGCCGCATCGGGCGGCTGTCATCCGCGGCGCCAGAACGACGCGGTGCGCCGTTTGTCCTTCCTCGCACCAGGAGACAATCGATGAACTGGGATCAGATTCAAGTCAATTGGATGCAGTGCAAAGCCAAGATCCAGGACAACTGGGCAAAACTCACCGACGAGGATCTGACGCGGATCGGCGGGAGGCGCAACGAGCTCCGCGCCCGATTGCAGGCTCGCTACGGCTTTGCCAAGGCCGAGGCCGACCGCGAAATCGAAGCCTGGCTCAAGGCGCAGCGTGCCGCGGCGTTGGAGCAGGCATAGCATCTGAACCGTCGCCCTAAGGTGGCCGCGTAGCCGCCCTCGAAGGAGATCGGCCCCAGCGTCGCGGGATTCTCGGGCCGCACCCTTCGAGGCTCGCTGCGCTCGCACCTCAGGGTGACGGAATAAGGGCTACGGCAACACCGCAAAGGCCCGCGCCGGGAAGCCGAGGCCGTTTTCCACCTTCGGCCAGGTCACCACGATCAGCGCGCCGGTTGGCGGCACTTTGTCGAGATTGGCCATGACCTCGATCTGATAGTGGCCGTGCTTTAGGATCCAGGTTTCGGAATCCATCTTGTCGGTCGTATCGGTGTCCATCGACTCGTGGCCGGTCGCCGTCACGCCGCGCTGACCGTAGAGATATTTGATCGTTGCAAAGTCCCACGCCGGAAATGGCTGGCGCTTGAAGCGCTCGGGATTGATGTCCCAGTCTTTGTACATGTCGGTGCGCAGCGCCGCGAAGGCACCCTTCGGCACGCGGCCGTGCTGGCGCTCCCAGGCTTTCAGGTCGGCGACCGAGAAGGCGTGGTTTGGGTCCTTGGCGAGGTAGGGCGTGTCGTCGAGCACGACGAGCCGCAAGATCATTTCTTTGAGCGGAATCTTGTCCATGGTGATGCCGTCTGGCGCGAAATGCGCCGGCGGATCGACATGGGTGCCGTATTGCCCGACCATCTGATAAAAAGTGGTGCGGAATTCATCCTTGGGGATGGTGTAGGGCTCGCCGGTTTTCGGATCGGCGGCGGGCGAGAATTTTGCTTGGCCGAAGCCTGACCAGACCGGCGTTTCCGGACCGAAGGCGTGCGTGAGGTCGACGAATTTCTTGCCGGAAATGATCTGGAAGGCGCGATCGAGATCGGACGCGGCGTGAGTAGGAGTGGCAATCGTCAAGACTGCCAAGATCGCGGTGGCAAGCAAGACGACACTAGGACGAACGCGGCGGATCATCATTTTGCTCCGCGACCTCAGTCCGGCAGCGGGATGAACTCTTTTGTGTCGCCGGGTACGGTATCGAAACGTCCGGCCTTCCAATCGGCCTTGGCGGCTTCGATGCGCTCCTTGCGCGAGGAGACGAAATTCCACCAGATGTGACGCGGCCCATCCATGGCGGCGCCGCCAACGACGATGACATGCGCGTCGGTCAATGCCTTGACGGCGATACGATCGCCGGGCTTGAGCACCAGAAGCTGCTCCGGACCGTGGCGGTCGCCGCCGATCTCGATTTCGCCGGAGAGCACATAGACGGCGCGCTCCTCGTGCTCGGGGTCGAGCGGCAGGATGGTGCCCGCGGTCAGATGGGCGTCGGCGAAGATGGTGTCCCACGATGTCGCGACCGGCGAGCGCAGCCCATGCATGGTGCCGGCGACGACGCGAAGGTTGAGCCCGTTCTCGCGCAACTCCGGAATATCGGCCGCTCCGGTGTGGGCAAAGGCCGGCGCGGTCTCTTCGTCTTTGGCCGACAGCGCGACCCATAACTGCAATCCGTGCAGCGGCTCGCCGCCGTCGCGGTGATCGGGCGCGGTACGCTCGGAATGAACGATGCCGCGGCCGGCGGTCATCCAATTGACCGCGCCGGGCCGGATCGGCAGTGCGCTGCCGAGACTGTCGCGATGCACGATCTCGCCGTCGAATAGATAGGTAACGGTGGCAAGCCCGATATGCGGATGCGGCCGTACATCGATGCCTTTGCCGGCGCTGAACACCGCCGGGCCGAAATGATCGAAGAAGATGAACGGTCCCACCATGCGCGAGCGCGCCGATGGCAGCGCGCGGTGCACGGTGACATCGCCGAGATCGACCGAACGCGGCACAATGACCTGCTCGATCAAGTCGCTCGCGCGCGCGTCGCCGGGCGCAGGATCCTTACCGGGGAAAAAGCTCATGGACTGCTTCCTCTCTCCACCGTTCAGATGGCGTGGAACGGCTGTTCCTTCACCGACTCGACCAACCCATAGAAAACTTCATTGACCTTGGGCCAACTCGGCAGTTTCTTGACGTTGTTGAGCCAGCGCTCGACATTGGGATAGGCCGAAAAATCGCAGCGGATGACCTCGCCCAAAGTCACAAGCGCGGCGCCGAAATAATCCGCGATCGTGATCTCGTCGCCGCATAGATATTGCTTGTTCGGCCCGATCCAATAGTCGTTGAGGACTTGCAGCCAGCGTTTCGAATTCTCTCGGCCGAATTCGAGCGTCGCCGCCTGCGCCTCGTCGCTCCGCCGCTTGAGATGCGGAAACAGCTGCGGATAGCAGAGATTATAGGCCCACTCCCGGTAGAAATTGGTGTTGAGCCAATCCATGACCTCGTTGACCTTGGCGCGTTTCTGCAAATCCTTCGGATAGGCGGGCGAGCCGATCTTGTCGGCCAGATATTTTAAGATCGCCGAGCTCTCGGTCAGGCGGAAATCGCCGTCCTCGATCATCGGCACCAGGCTGTTTGGATTCAATTCGACATAAGGCGGCTGGTATTGCGCGCCGGTGAAGAGGTCGACCGTCACCTCGTCGACCGGAATTTTGTTTTCGGCGATGAACAACCGCACCGGCCGGCTCGTCATCGAAACCGGATGCATATAGAGCTTCATGACACTACCCTCCCGTCACGCGCGCATGGATCCATTCTACCTGTTTTTAGCGGCTGCGCGAGTGGTGGCGTCGTGCCCACTCTCGTTCGATTGTCGAACGTCGCGCTTGCCGGATCCGTCGCCTGCTTTCTCCGGCGCGCCGGATCATATTCTTTCGTCCGCGACGATCGGATGATACGATATGATCGCAATTTAGGCTGATGGATTTTTGCATTCGGCGGCGACCCGTCCGCCGTTGGTCAGTGACTTGGCCAGGGGGCATGGACGGGGAGGGGACTCAGATGACGCGTATTTTGGCAGCCGGTGCGTTTCTGGCGCTTGCCGCATTGATGCCGGCGCAACAGGCTTCGGCGCAGAACAATGTTCTGGGCGGCGCTATTGTGGGTGGCGCGGTCGGGGGGATCATCGGCGGCGCGGTGGGCCATGGCGCCGGCGGGGCGGTTGCGGGCGCGGTGATCGGCGCCACGGCGGGCGCAGCGATTGCCGCGGAAGCAGAGCGGCGGCACGGCGGCTGCTATTACCGCTACCCGAACGGCTCGTGGCTGCAGGTCCAGCCGGGCTATTGTTCGTAAGCGGGCCGCAGTGACGAGGCGGGCGGCGGCGCCGCTCGCGTCAGCCGCTGACGGCGACGGCCGGCGTTGCGACCAGCTCGGGCTTTTTCACGCGGGTACGGAAAAAGCTGAGCACGCGCTTGGCGGTGTCAGGCTGCAAGCGGTTGAAACTGCCGAGCGCGTGATCGAGATCCTTCGCCGACATGCCGCGGTCGGCGGCGCGTAACAGAAGGATAGCCTTGGTCGTGGTCGCGGACAGGCCTGCGACCTTGGCGAGGATGAGTGCGATCTCGGCGCCGGGATCCAAAAGGGCGCGCTCGACGACATCGATCGGGGTATCGCACATGATCGACAGCGCAATCGCGGTCTCCTCGAACTTGCGGTCCCGCGCGTATTGGTAGATTTCGGACTCGCCGATGCGGCGAATGCGGTTTTGCCGTTCGACGGCCGCCTGGGCGGCGGCGAAATCCGGCAGGTTATTAAGCACTTGGGTGCGGATACCGCCGACGACCTCGGCCACCACGCCCTCGACGGCGGTGCCGGCCAGCGGATTTTCGGCCGACAGTCGCGACCGCACCTCGCTTGAGGCCTTTTCCAGCAGCACGAGGAAATGCGGCCGCGGGATGTCGGGCCGCATCCCCACCACTGTGGCGAGCGCGTCGTCGCCGGTGGAGCGCTTGACCAACATCCGGAAGCCGGCGTCGGAAAACCGCGCGCCGGAGTTTTTCACCACCGAATGCACGACGTCGCGGTCGCCGCGCTCGACCAAGACGTCGGTGACCGCCTCGCTCAGCGACTTGCGTTGCGCGATGGCGAACAGGTGTTCCTGGCTTTTGGTGCCGGCGCTGACCAGCAGGTCGCGCTCGTCGAGCCGTTCCGACTGCGCCAATACCGGTCGCGCTACTTCGATGTCATCGTCGAACGCCAGCATGTGGATGACGCCGGACGGGGCATTGGGAATGGGCGCCAAGCGGACCGCGAGCTTGGCGCGCGCCTTGGTCTCGATGGTGTTGACCAGACGCGCCATGACGTCGTCGAACACATTGACCTGATCTTCGGAGTAGCGCTCGGCGCCGTGCACGAAGAGGTCGGCGATGCGGCTGAGGATGTCGACGCGGCGCGGAATATTCCCGGAGGCGAGCGCAGCCTCGAGTTCGTCGAGCAGGGGCAGGGTACGCATCACAACTCCGGGCGCCGCCACGCCATTGAATTGACGCTGACAATGCCGTGATAACGGTGAAGAAAGCCTTGAGAACGGCGAAGGAAGCTCGGCCGAGTGCAACCGCGGCTCGTTCACAAAGGTTAAGAAGAAGATAACCGCGCGGCCGAGCGTCGCAGGGACGCGACCGCTCGGGGCTCAAGCCCGGGGTTCAAGCCGGGGGTCGGGCTTCGGGCTCAAGGCGTTTTGCCGCGTCGGCGGCCGCTGAATATGCCCATGCGGTTCTGCACTTCGGCGGGGATACGGTAGTCGCGGATCACCGGCCGCGGGTCGCGCAGACCGCAGCATTCACGCTGCACCATGAAGCACCAGAGCGCGTCGCTGGCATCTTGGACGAGCTTGGCGCGCTCGGCGCGGTTGTCGGTCCCGGCGCAGTCATAGTCGGCCAATGCCTTGAGCGCCGCCTCGAGTGCGCGTCCGGCGCGGCCGAGCGCGGAGGCTTGTTCCTGCGCGACCTCATAGTCGAGCGCGACCAGACGGCTTGAATTGGTCGAAGCCGAGCGTAAAGTCATTCCGGTATCATAATAGGCGACAAGCCTTCGGTCATCAGTCGACCGGCATAGCGGGAGGAATTCATGCGTCGTTTCGTCATCGTCGTACTCGGTATTTTGGCGCTCGCCGGTGCGAGCCGAGCCGCCATCGCCGACGATACGCTTAAAGTGGCGATTCCGCAGAAGGGCGCCTGGGACGCCGGCCTTGTCGAGCTCGGTCAACGCGCCGGCATCTTCAAGAAGCACGGCCTCGATCTCGATATTCTCTATACGACCGCAGGGCCGGAATCGATCCAAGCCCTCATCGGCGGCTCGATCGACGTCGCCGTCGCGTCGGGCATCTCGGCTGCCGTCGGCACCTTTGCCAAGGGCGCGCCGATCCGCATTCTTTCCAGCGAAATGACCGGCGCGCCGGACCTTTATTGGTATGTGCCGGCCGAGTCGCCGATTCACACCATCCAGGACATGAACGGCAAGACCGTTTCCTTCTCCGCCGTCGGGTCGTCGAGCAACGCCGCGCTTCTGGCGCTGATCGCGCAATACCATCTCACCGCCAAGCCGCAGCCGACCGGCAATATTGCGGCGACGATCACGCAGACCATGACCGGTCAGGTCGACGTTGGATTTGGCGCGGCGCCGTTCGGGCTCGATCTCGTCGAGAACGGCAAGACCCGAATCGTCGCCACCGGCAACGAGGTTACGGCGCTGAAGACCCGCGCCGTTCGCGTCAACATCACCGGCGCGCAGACTTTGGCGAACAGGCACGACGCGATGGTCCGCTTCATGCAAGCCTATCGCGAGACCGTCGACTGGATGTATTCCAATCCCGATGCGCTGAAGATCTACGGCGAATATTCCGGCCTGCCGGCGAACATCGTGCAGCGGGTCATCAAGCTCGTGCCGAAGGAAGCGCTGCAGACGGACGAGATCAAAGACCTCGACGGCGTCATGGCCGATGCCGTGGCGCAGAAATTCCTCGCCGCACCGCTGACGCCGGATCAGGTCAAAGAGCTGATCCAGATTCCGAAGTAAGCCGTCGCACCGTCTTTGTCGGGAGCTAGCGCTCCCACATCACGACTGAAACTCCCGCCGCGGCGTCGAGCGTCCGCCGCGGGCCTGGTTTAAGTCCGTGGCGGGCGAGGACATCCTCCGGCGTTGCGTTCGGGCCGACCTCGGTAAAGACCGGCAATCCGCCGGGTATCGCGGCGTACTCGGCGCGCGAAAGATAGAACGCGTCGTAAAGCGGCAGAAAGAGGCTGAACACCTCAGGTCCGCCGATAATGGCGACGGTGCCGTCACTGGCGCCGATTTCCGCAAGCGCCTGATCGAGCGGGGCGCCGAGCGGATTCCAAAACAAAGCATGCGGATAGGAAGGGTCGGGCGCCGTCGCCGCGATCTGGCGCGTCACCACGAGCCGCTTGCGGCGCGCCGCCCGCGGACCGCCTTCGTGGGAGTGCCGCCCGTGCACCACGACGGCGGCGCGGTCGAGACTATCCTGGAAAAAGTGCTGGTCGGCATCGTTGCGGATCGAGTCCGGCATCTCGCCTTTGTGGTCGGCGATCCTGCCGTCGGTGGAGACGATGACAAAGCCTTCGATGCGACGCAAAGCGACAACGCCAATGTCAGAAGACGGCGAGATAACGCAGCAGCGATAGGATGCCGATGATGATTACGATGACGCGCACGATCTGCTTGGCGCGGCCGTCGATCGGCAGCATGTTGATCAGATAGAGCACCAGGATGACGACCAGAAAAGTAATCAAGATGCTGATGAGAATGGACATGAAAATCCTCGCGTTGCGATCGAATGCGTAGGGCCGCTAGGCGTAATTTCCCAGGTTTCCCCGGCGGGCACAATCACTTTTCGTTACAGCGCAAAAGGGATGCGACGAATAACGCGATTTCCCTGCAGTTAGTTCCCGCACCCGCCGCGGCGCGGCCTGCACGCGGTCGCGATTCGGTTTATGGTGATGGCTCGGAGGCCGCGATGCGCAAACCGACAAGCCCGTCACCAAGCCTGATCATGCTTCAGTTTCTCACCTGGGTCGCGGATCGCCCGCGCAGCTACACGCAGGCGATGGAGGCGTGGCGCTCGACCTGCCCGCGGCTGTCCGTCTGGGAGGATGCAATCATCGAGGGCTTGGTGCGGATCGAGAACGATACGCATCGCACGGTGGGTTTGACCGAGCGGGGCCGTGCCGTGCTGGAAACCGCGAAAGCACACGCCTTCTGATCGGGGCGCGATTAGAGCATGATCCCGAAAAGTGGAAGCCGGTTTTCGGATAAGATCATGCTCAAATAAAGAATCTGGACCCTGATTCGTCAGGGTCTAGATCAGCACATCGGCGGAGGCCGGCGGTACCTCGAAGGCGTTGAGGACGAAGCCGATCATGCCATAGAAACCGGCGCAGCTGACGGCCTCGATGACACCGTCGCGGCCGAGCGCCGTGGTGGCGCGCTCGAAGGTTGCCGGGCTCAAGCGCTTGGTCGCGAGAAGTTCGGTGACGACGTCGTAAATCACGCGTTCATCGTCGCGCTTGAAGTCAGGCCGTTTGCGGGCGCGAATAGCGTCGACCGCGTCCTGCGTCAGCCCGGCTTGGCGGGCGAGCGGCTCATGCACCGACCACGCATATTGCACCGTGCCCTCGCGGCACATCAATAAGATGATCAATTCAATCAGCCGTTTGTCGAGCTTCGGCGCAATGCGAAAGCAGTGGGCGAGCCGATCGGCGGGTTCGGCAATCTCGGGGGTGTTGATCCATACCGAGAACGGGCCGCTGAGGCTGCCGCGCGGACGCGTCTGCATGATGCCGTCGTAGAGCTGCTGCTGACGTTCGTTGAGGTTTTCCCGTTTGACTTCGTCGATACGCGCCATGTCGTCCTCTTGCCGCTCTCTTGAATAATGTCGCGCCGCCGGCTGTCGGGCCGGCGGCGTCGCCATGCACTGCCGGGCCGGGCCGAATTGGCCGGTCCGGTGACGATCTTTGTCCGCTAAGTCCGCTATGCCGGCTCGCTCAGCCCAGCACTTTGTATTTCTTGAACCAGGCGATCATCTCGTTCCAGGCAGCTTCGGCCGCTTCCTTGCGGTAGCTCGGCCGATAATCGGCGACGAAGCCATGCGGCGCGCCGGGATATTCATGGAATTCGGCCGTCTTTCCCGCGGCTTTCATCGCCGCTTCCATCTGCTTGACCTGGTCGGGCGTGATCCCCGTGTCCGCCTCGCCGTACAGGCCGAGCACCGGCTCTTTGACCTCGGGGGCAATCTCGAGCGAACTCTTCGGCGCGGCATCGTTCTTGTCGATCAGGCTGCCGTAGAAGGCGACGCCGGCCTTGAGGTCGGGATTGTGCGTCGAATAATGCCACACGTTCCGGCCGCCGCGGCAGAAGCCCATGATGCCGAGCCGTTTGCCGTTGCCGCCCTGTGCTTTGGCCCAGGCCGCGGTGGCATCGAGATCGGCGAATAGCTCAGTGTCGGTCTTGGCATTGACGATGGGGAACAGCTTCTGCATGTCGTCCATCTTGGTGAGGTCGACGCCGTTGGTTTCCATGCGGAAATAATAATTCGGCGCCACCGCCAGCGCGCCGAGGTGACCGACCCGGCGCGTGACGTCTTTCACCCATTCGTGCAGGCCGAAAATCTCCATGCAGATCAGGATGATCGGAGGATTCTTCACTCCGTGCGGGCGGGCGTAATAAATCGGCATTTCGCCGCCATTCACTTTGACCTTGGCGTCGCCGGCATCGAGACCTTTGGCGTCGGTGTGGATGACGTCGGCGCGCACCGGTCCGGCGGCGAGCGTATAGCCGGCGGCCGCGGCAGCCGAGGTCGACATAAATCCGCGCCGCGACAGCGGCGATACCATTTTGGACAGTCCGATGATGTCGGACGGCAGCTTCGGCACGTTCATTCAACCCTCCCGATGACTGGCGCGCATTGGTCCACGCCCATTCTGCTCAGATCAGTAGGGGGCGCAGATTAGTCTGGCACCGCGATGGCGTACAGGTGGCGGCACCTGGCAACCAACCCCGGACTGCCGGTTGCATTCCCGCCGCGGAACGACTATTTAAAATTCAAACGAGAGTTTGAAATTGCGGCGAATAGGCATGAAATGACGCGGCCCTCCGAGGTCACCCGCGAGCGGATTATGAAGGCGGCGGAGCGGTTGTTCGCCGAGCGCGGCTACGACGGCACCAGCATCCGCGCCATCGTCGCCAAGGCGCGGGTCAATCAGGCCGCGATCAATTATCATTTCGAGGGCAAGGACGGGCTGTACCGCGAAGTGCTGCGGGCGGCGTTCCGGGCGATGACGGAAAATCAGCTCACCCATGCCCGCGAACTCGCCGCGCTGTCGCGTGAAGAGGCGCTGGCGACGTTCATTCGCCGCCAACTGCATCCGCTGATGTCGCGCGACGAATACAGCCGCCACATGCGGATTTTCAATTGGGAGACCGTGCGTCCGACGCCGGTGTTCCGAACGCTGCTCAGCGAGGAGGCGGCGCCCTTCATGGGGCTCGCGGCGGACCTGGTGCGACGCTTCCTGCCTGGGGCCGACCAGCGCACGCTCACCATCGCATCGATCTGGCTGATCGGCCAATGCAGCGTGTTTCTGCGCAACCGCGAGCAGCTTGCCGAGCCGCCGATGAGCCTCGTACTCGATGAGCCCGCGGTCGATTGGCTGGCGCAATCGATCACCCGGTGGGTCACTTCCGGCCTCGGCCGGGGGCCGGAACCGGAAAAATAGACGAGGAATGCCGCAAAGATTCCTTTTTCCGGGCCATCGGCCGCCCAGAACAAGTGTTTGAAATTCAATCGGGCGTTTGAAAAAAGAGGGTTTGGGTCATGCTGACAGGCGGGCTGCTGGCGGGACAGGGAATGAGTAGCTGGGCGACGCGGCCGGCAGTGCCGATCGTGGCCCGGTTTCTCGGCAAATTCGTCCTCGATATCATGCCCGCCGCGCTGGCGAGCGTGATCGGCGGCTTCCTGTTCACCCAATATCAATTCGGCCATGCGCCCGCGCAGCATCCGGCGGTCGAAACGGCCGCTCCGGCGTCCGCCGAAATGCTGGCGCTGGTGCGCGACGAGCACGCCATGATCGTCGATTATCTCAAGAGCCAGATGGCTGCGGAGAAGAGCCGCCAGGCTGCGGAAACGCGGGACGCCGACGCCGCCGCCACTGCGGATGGTGCCGCCGCCTCTCTCGCGCCTCGGGTTACGGCGGACATATCGACCCGGCACCTCGCAGCGATCGTTCCGTCGCGGCCGGCTACCGCGCGCGCCAAACCAGCCGTTGCTGTGGTGGCCTCTGCCCATGCGCCGCTGGTGATCGCCCAGGCGGAGCCCGTGACCGCCCCGGTTGCAGCCGCGCTGCCGGATGAACGGGACAATCGCGACACGAACTCGCTGCTGGGCAAGACGCTCGACCTCAAGGATCATGTTGTCGACGCCACCCGTCATGTCGTCTTCGCAATCGGCGATGTGTTCGCCTCGATGGGGCAGCGGCTCGGCGGCTTGGTGCCGGCGCGGCAATTGAGCTCGGATTCGTGAGAAGCCTTGGCGCCGCTAAGCTTGCCTCCGGGTGTACCGCCAAGACCGCGTCCCGCCATGGTTGTTTTTGGGCAACAGGCTCCCATTTCCCATTTGGCACGGCTTGCCCGGTTTCAATCCGATGGCTAATCCATATCCGGCCGTAGCCGGGGAACCGGCGGGTCGGCGAGCGGTTTGGTCACTTCGGCATTTGGCTGCGAATACGTAGTGTTGTTTTGCGGAGGTTGGAATGCGTTCGGCCGGGAATTTCAGTCCGGAATGGGGCTATCTCGCTCCGGCGCCGAGCTTTTTGCGAACCGCCCGCGTCGTGCTCGTTGCGACCGCGGTCGGCGCGACGGCAGGCGCCGCGGTGGTGCTCTCGCTGGTCGATCGTCCGGCCGCGGAGGCCAATAAGACGCAGATCGCGGCCCATGCCATCGTCACCAACGTGCATGCCGCTCCGGCTGCCGCGGTGGCGCCAATCGCACCTGCACCCGCGCCGGTCGCAGCCATTGCCGTGCCCGGCAACGTGACGACGCCGGCTGAGGCGAAGGCCCCGCCCGACGTGAAGGCGGATGCCAAGCCGCAAATTTCGGAACCGGTCCAGGCGGTACAAGACCGGCGCGCGGAAGCGCCCGCGCAACCCCAGCCGCTGGTGACGGCGCAGCCGGTCGTAAACGCGAGCGTGCCCGCCGTAAGCACTGCTGTCAGCCCGCCGGCTCCGGGCCCCGCGTCGGCGTCTGCCGGCGCGACCGGGATGGCTGCGCTGTCGGCTACCCCGGTAGCGGCGTCGGAGACGACGACATCCGATGCGCCGGATCTGACAATCACCGCGCCCGAGCCGGCGCTGCCGCAGAAGAAAGCCAAGCACGCCGCCAAGCCCAAATCCGAGCCCGGCCTCGGCTCGGTATTTAGACATCTGTTCAGCGCTGCCGCGAACAAACAATCGGTGCACTGACGCGCGTGCGCTTGGCGGCCTAGTCGCTGGCGCGCAAATATTCATCCACGCTGAGCCCCGCTGGGCCACGGCGCTCGACGAGAATTCGGCCGCAGTGTGCGGCCGTTTGATTTAAAACGTCGGGGGAATTTATCGGTCCGCCGCTACCGCCCGCCGAGGACCGGCAGGCGATAGTGCGAATGCGCGGCGAAGATTACTTGCACTTGCCCGCTTGGACCGCGGCCGACTGTGCGGCCCAAGCGGCTTCCCAGGTCGGCGCCGTCGCGACCACGCTCCAGCCGCTGCCCCACGGCGTCAGCGCGGGATTCCAATAGATTCGGCAAAAGCCCCACTCGAATTTGATGACGGCGTAATCGGCGCGTGCCGGCGTCGAGGCGGTGAAACCGAGCGCGAGCACGCCAACCGCAAAGGCCAAACGCTTCATGTGTCAGCTCCCTGTTTTGCCATCGGAACAAGTTTCCGATAATACGGGCCGGAACTTGAGGCAAGCCTGAGCTGGGCGCGTGTTCGCCGCATCGGCCGATCGCATCACAGACGTTGCAAAGCTCGGACGCTACAAAGGAGGAAAGTTCATGCCCGAGGTAGTCGTGTACATTTTGGAAGGCCGTACGCTCGATCAGAAGCGCGGCCTGGTCAAAGACATTACCGATGCGGTGGTCAAGAATGCCGGCACCACGCCCGAGCAAGTGACCGTGTCGCTGGTCGAGACCGCGCGCACCTCGAAGGCCAAAGGCGGCGTTCTGTTCAGCGAAATGCCCAAGCGTTAACTCGGGCTTTTTCAAGCCTCCGCAGCCACCCCGGCCGAGCGGACTGACGACAAAACGCACACGAAAACCGCACCTGTGGAAGACGCCCGCCCGGCGTCGCGTACACGTATTTTCGCGCATTGTGCCGGTCGCTGGCTGCACTAAAAGCATGCATTCGTGGCGTTAAACTTGTCGTGAGTGCACTGCACAATTTACTTGCTGCAATGCGGCAAAAGCCTGATAATCAACGTCCAAACCCCGCAATAGTGGGGAAGGCAATGCCCGGAAACTCAACGGAGGGTGCCGCATGAGCGACGTATGGCAGACGAAGGATGGCCGCCGCCGAGTACGGCGTGACCCGCCGACGGTGGAAGACGCGGTGCAGGCCGCCCAAGGCCTCGCGGACGACGTCGACGGGCAAGTCGAGATCGTCATGTCGCTGATGGAGGTTTCCGTCGAGGAAGCCCGTAGCGCCGTGCTGCGCTTGGCGCAGCGCAAGGACACCAACAGTCTTACCGTCGCGAGCCGCAGCGGTGCGCCCCGCACGGTGGTGGTCGAACGCCGGATGACCCGGCGCCCGATGGTGCGGCCGGCTATAGCCAGCGCCGGTTTCCGGGGTCCGAGATAACGCGGTTCGACACCAGCCGGTGCCAGATGAAAAGCACGATCAGCGCGCCGAGGGTCGCCCCGATCAGGCCGGCGCCCTCGTCGGGCTGATAATGGCCGATCGCCTGGCCGATAAAGGTGGCGATAAACGCGCCGGCGATGCCGAGCAGCGTTGTCAGGATGAATCCGGACGGATTATTCGACCCGGGCGCCAGGAAGCGCGCAATGATGCCGGCGACGAAGCCGATGACGATGATACCGATGAAGTGCATGGCGACCCTCGCAATAATTTCGGTGCGGTCGAGTTTTGCACAAGAGCGCTAGCCAACGCCACATGGTCCGAGCGGTTCCCTCGGGTCGGAGCCTGCGTCAGGGCGGCGGCTGCGAAACCGCGCGAAATTCATTATAGTAAGCGCAACACGCCCGGATGACGCCGGCCCGTAGCCCGGCGCCGCGTGCTCAAGCCCGGTGGTGAAGCTGCGGAAACGATCAGGTCGCTGATGTCCAAAACGGTCGTCAAGCCGCGCACCGCGGTGCGGACAAAAACGGAGCGCCCGCCGCTCTACAAGGTGATCCTGCTCAATGACGATTACACGCCGCGCGAATTCGTCGTGCTGGTGCTCAAGGCGGTCTTTCGCATGAACGAGGATCAGGCCTATCGGGTGATGCTGACGGCGCATCAGCGCGGCGCCTGCGTGATCGCGGTCTTCACCCGCGACGTCGCCGAAACCAAGGCGAAGGAAGCGACCGAACTCGGCAAGAGCAAAGGCTACCCGCTGTTCTTTACGACCGAGCCCGAGGAATAATCGCAGCTACGGAGTCGCAGCTACGGAGTCGCAGCTACGGAGTCATGGGCGCTGAGCCGAGGAGCGGCGCGACCTCCACATTGTTGGCGGCGACGCGAATGGGCTCGCTCGATGAAAACAATAATCCGCCGGAAGTAACACCCACCAAAAACACGCCGACCAAGACGGCGATCGCCGTTCCGACCTGGCCTGATGTCGGTTGCAGCCGTCGCATCTGCTTATCTAAAAGTTCCCGATCACGGTGATCCATTCTGAAATCTCCTCGCCGAGGAAATACTCCATACAAAACGCATAAAATTGCGCTCTGTTCCGATCTAAGACGCGCGGGACCGACATTCGCGTCCGCCCGAAGCGAAATGGAACCTCATCGACCGAGGAACGGCGTGGCTGGCGAGGCGTTGGCCCTCCGAGCGGGCACGGAGCGTCATCATGCCGACGGGTTATCCCGACTTCAGTTGGTTCGTGCGTGCCGTGAAAACTCTGCCGATCGTTGCCGTTGCGGCGCTGGCAGGCGGCGTGATCGGCGGTTTCAGCGTCCTTACGATCGACAGCGTCCTGACGGCGTCGCCGCGCCAAGCCGCCAGTCTCAGCCCGTCGCCCGTTCCCGCAAAACCGGTGCGGGCGATCGACGGAGCGCCGCCGGCGCCAGATCCCACCGTCGGGGTGACCGCCGCTCCGCCGCCACCGCCGCAGGCAGCTGCTCCGCCCTCGCAGGTGCAGGCGGCCGCGCCGTCAACTCAAGCCACTCCCGCACCGGCTGCGCCGGTGACGCCGCCTGTTGCCCAGACCCAGACCCCTTGGCCGGACGCGATGTCACGTTCACACGCGCCGCCGGCCGTGGTGTCGACAACAACGCCGCCGCAGCCGGTGCCCGCGAACCTTACGCCTGCGGCGCCGCTGGCATCACCGGCACCCGCTACAGCGCAGGCGAGCGACGGCGACACGCATGGCGACGCGGTTAATCAGGCTCCGCAACCTCAGACGAGCGCGCCGCCGCTCAAGACAGCCAATGGACCTGTCGCTCGGCCGGAGTCAGCCAAACGGCGTGATGTGACGTCGTCGTGGATGTCCGCTGTTAGTTCCGCGCGTGGACCGAACGGGCGGCGCGTGTACGATTATTACGGCAGTACCCGGTACGTTGGGCACGCCAAGAATAGGGACTACGGCGATACCAGAACGCAGGATGCCGACACGCGTGATCGCGACGACAACGATGCCGATAACGCGCCGGCGCAGTCGAGCGGCGCACCACAGGTTCAAGTGCACCAATCGTCGACGCGCGATGACCCGGGTGTAATCACCACGCGAACGCGGGTCGTCAGCCGGCGCCGCCAGTTACCCGAGCCCGACGCGCAGTTATCTGACGCTCCGCAGGAAGCTGCCCCGAGGCCGGAGCCGTTTTGGGGTTTCGGCTTCCGCGACCATGACGACGACGACCAGTAAAAAAATCGCCGTTCGTTCGGGCGCGGCCGCCAGGACGCTATTTGCCCTTGCCCTGGATCGACAATCCGTTCGGACCGACATTGATATTCAGCCCTTCAGGCTGATGCCGGTCTTGATAAAGCTGATAGCCCAATATGGCGACGCCGACGATCAGCGCGCCGACGATGAGGTAGAGAATATTGTTGCGAGACACCTTTGAGGCCCCCTGACGAGAGATATTCGGCGGTTAATCGAGCAAAGCCGATAGCTTGCGACCAAGCTATCACCGACCGGGCGGAATCGCATGGAAAATTTGTGCAGGGTTTGTCCCTGCCGCGCCCGCGCATCAGAACTTTGTGAAGTGCGCGCGACGGGAGTTCCCGCTAAGTCGTGCTGGGGCGATTGAGAAGGAAGAGATAAAAATGAGTCGCCTCGACGCCACCTTGTCTCCCGCGGCCTCGTTCCCCGATGCCTCTCCCGCGCGGCTCGACCGGCTGGCACCTTATGTGCTCAGCATTCTGCGCATCATGGCCGGACTGCTGTTTCTCGAGCACGGCTTGGCGAAGCTGTTCGGCTTCCCACCGCACGGGCAGATGCCGGCGTTCATGGCGCTGGAGTGGTTTGCCGGCACGATCGAGCTCACCGGAGGCACTCTTGTCGCGCTCGGCTTGTTCACGCGCCCGGCAGCCTTCATCATGTCGGGCGAAATGGCGATCGGCTATTTCATGGACCACGCGCCACGGAGCTTCTTTCCGCTGCTCAACGGCGGCGAAGCCGCAGTCCTTTTCTGCTTTGTGTTCCTCTATTTCGTTTTCGCCGGCCCGGGGCCGTTGAGCCTCGATGCCTTGCTGTGGCGGCGCAAGGCGTAGGCGAGCGCTGCGGCTCGGCGCGCGCCGAGACGAAGACTAGGCGCGCGCTATTTGCTCGGCGTTTTGTCGAGCCAGACCCGCAGTCCCTCCGGCAAGTCTTTGCGCGCCGCGGGCCGCGCCGTTTATTTGTTCTTACCAAGCGGCCGTGCTCAGCCCTATGGATTATTTGACCCCGAGCAAGTCGACATCGAAGATCAACGTCGCGTTCGGTGGAATGACGCCGCCGGCGCCGCGCGAGCCATAGGCGAGATCCGGCGGAATGATCAGCGTGCGCTTGCCGCCGACCTTCATGGTGGCGACGCCTTCGTCCCAGCCGGCGATCACCTGGTGCTGGCCGATCGGAAACGAAAACGGCTTGCCGGCATCGAGCGACGAATCGAACTTGTCGCCCTTCTTGCCGCCGACATAGAGCCAGCCGGTGTAATTCACGGTGACGGTCTGGCCGGTGCGGGGCGAGGGGCCGGTGCCGACTTTGACGTCGATGATTTTCAGGCCCGACGGCGTCGCGGTGACCGGCTGGGCGAACGCCTGTTGCGACAGGGCTGCTAGCGTTGCGGCCAGACTTGCGATTGCGACGCGGCGCGAGAGAGTGTGCATTATTATTCTCCGACTTTGCGACGCGCGGTTAAGCCATGTCCGGGGGCGCAAAACAAGTCAGCAAGACAAGGCGCGGCTAGCCTGCCAATTATCGCCGGCCGCCCGATGTCAAAATCCGCTCGCCGGTGATCCAGCCGGAGGCGCCCGAGGCGAGGAACACAGCGACGCGTGCGATATCGTCGGGCTGGCCGATGCGGCCGAGCGGGGTGAGCGCAACCGCGTTCTTTTCGAAATCGCTGCCGATCATGCCGGCCGTGTGCGTGCCCTCGGTCTCGACCACGCCAGGCGCGATGGCGTTGACGCGGATCTTGCGCGGCCCGAGCTCGGCGGCGAGCACACGGGTGATGGCGTCGATCGCGGCCTTGGTGGCGGAATAGATACTGGAATTGGCGAAGGCGGCCCCACTCACCACCGAGCTGAGATTGATGACGCTGCCGCCTTCGGGACCGAAATGCTTGGTGGCTTCCTTGGTCGCAAGCAGCGTGCCCAGCACGTTGATGTCGAACTGGCGGTGAAATTCCTCAGGCGTGATGTCGCCGAGCGGCACATATTTGTAGATGCCGGCATTGTTGACCAAGATATCGAGGCGGCCGAACGCCTTTATGGTCGCGGCGAACAGGTGCGCGACGTCCGCCGGATCGGCGACATCGCCCTTGATCGCGATCGCCTTGCGGCCGGTCGCGGCGATAGCGGCCGTGACGCGTTCGGCGCCGGCCTTATCGGATGCATAATTCACCGCTACGGCGGCGCCGGCCGCGCCCAGCGCCTTTGCGATAGCCGCGCCGATGCCCTTCGAGGCGCCGGTCACGACCGCGACTTTGCCGGCAAGACTGTCGCCGCTCATGAGTCTTCTCCTGTTGTTCGATGCTGATCGAATTGGCCGACAGCTATCGAGGTAGTGCCTCGATCATGGATGTCCAGAGGCGGCGGCACGATGACGGGCCATGGGCGAGCGGTGGCGCTATCCCGCGCCGACGAGGTGGCCGAAGAGGCTCGCCAGGTTGACGAGGCAGGCGGCAATCAGGGCGACGACCAGCATCGCATACATCGCAAGACCCCAAAAATCGGAGGGCGAAAGGAAACGCCCGACGACTCGCTTGCGAAGATTGACCGAGACTCAGGGCCGGAGTCCCAAACTTTGTTTTATGCGGGATTCATCTCTTGTTTACGGAAAGCGGCGCGATTCTCGAGGGCGTAGGATGGGTAGAGCGAAGCGAAACCCATCGCTTATCCGCAATGCTGCACGATGGGTTTCGCAAGGGCTCTACCCATCCTACGGCTTCGTCACGTTTTTCAGAGTGGTGATTCTGGTGTGTCCGGTTTCGGCATCGAGCGAGAAAAACACGAAATTCATCGAACCCGTTCCGGGCAATGGTTGCACGCTGGTGCCCGCCAGGATCATGTTGGCGATGTCGGAGCCGATCGCGCCCGTCAGCCTTGGCCCGATCTGGAGGAAATAAGTTTGGCCCGCGCCGAGGTCCGGATCGCTTTGCCAACTGCTGTGGAATATGCCGGAGCCTGCCTCCATGGCGACCGTATGATGGCCGGGCGGCCGTCGCGCGATAAAATACGAGGCCGTCGGAAGCTCACCGATTTTGTGGCCATCGACGATGAGGTCCAATGAGGAAAATGCCGCGGCCGTGAATTCCCTGGGGCGGATGAAATAGATCGTCGCTTGGCCTCCGGCGTGAGCGGGGGGCTTTGCGGCCGGGGCGGTGGTTACGGTTGCTGCAAGCGTTGCCGGCTCGGCCAAAGCGCATGGCGCGAACCACAACAGACACAAGCCAATAGTAATGGTCCCCGCGAGCCGCATGACGCCCCCCTCATTCGGCAACGAGGGATTGTATCCGCCGGTCTCGGCACGTCAACGGGTGATGGCAAGGCGCGGTAAGGCACGATAGCGAAGCGTATCGCGACACATGCTGCGTGGTATCGGCGGAATGTGCCGCGCTCTCCCTCCGGGGTCGCCCGAGAAAATAAAAGGCGCGGATAATGTTCAGTTATCCGCGCCCCTAGTCCGGACAGTCTTTCAGCTGGCTACGAACACCCCGTCGTCGACCCGCACGTATCGCACTTCATGCAGGTGCCGTTGCGCACCAGGGTGAAATTCCCGCACTCGCTACAGGACTCGCCTTCGTAGCCGCGGGCCTTGGCTTCGGCGCGCTTTTCGGCGGCGGCGGCTTTGGCGTGGGCTCTGGCTTCGCTGCGGTGTTCGAGCTCTTGCGCCGGCGAGAGCCTGGCTTCGGGCTCGGATTTCAACGCGGCGGAGCCGGCGAATTCGGCGCGCGGGGTTGCGGCCGAGAGCGAGGTGATGTTGGAGGCCCCACCCCGTCCGCCGTCGCTCGCTCCGCGAGCTTCGGAGGCCGCCCCTCCCCCGGCAGGGGAGGATGAGGTTACGTCCGCGCCGCCCTGCATGACTTTCAGCCGGTCG
This sequence comes from Xanthobacteraceae bacterium, assembly GCA_049282655.1. Lineage (GTDB taxonomy): Bacteria > Pseudomonadota > Alphaproteobacteria > Rhizobiales > Xanthobacteraceae > BOG-931. Next base: position 491 of record JBAPUM010000084.1, on the reverse strand, counting down.
GTGCGCGAGCGGGTGAGACCCTTCGACACGAAGCGGGTGTCGGGGGAAGGCTTGCCTTCCTCGACGCCCTTGCCGAGCGCGTCGAAGCCCGTCTCGCTCGGCTCGACATGGGCGAGGTCGAAGCGCGACAGGTAGCTTACCGCGAGCTCGCGGAACACGTAGTCCAAAATCGACGTCGCGTATTTGATCGAATCGTTGCCCTGCACCGGACCCGCCGGCTCGAAGCGGGTGAAGGTGAAGGCATCGACATATTCGTCGAGCGGCACGCCGTATTGCAGGCCGAGCGATACCGCGATGGCGAAATTGTTGAGGAGCGAACGCAGCGCCGCGCCCTCTTTGTGCATGTCGACAAAGATTTCGCCGATGCGGCCGTCGTCATATTCGCCGGTTCGCAGATACACTTTATGTCCGCCGACCACGGCTTTTTGCGTGTAGCCCTTGCGGCGGTCGGGCATGCGCTCGCGCTCGCGCATGACGACGATGCGCTCGAC
>JBAPUM010000083.1:0-2682 GCA_049282655.1 Xanthobacteraceae bacterium | reverse complement strand
CCCCGATAAAATGACTGGACCAATATCCGATCAAATAGGCCCCGGCCCAAGCTAGAAATTCGGGCCGCGACCAAGAGTTCCCGAGCCGTCGAGGCCGCCGCGTGAATCCGAGCGCTTGGGCTGCGCCGATCGGTCGCCTTGCGGCTCGGCGGCCGAAAGCTGCTACCATCGCAGCGGCCAGGCGCGGAAATTGGTTTTCCCTGCTCGTAACAAGGCTAGTCGGGGCGGATCCCGGCGCCCGATAATCGAGGGAGGTTCACGTGATCCCACTGCGCGCGATGCTTTGCGCCGCGATCGCCATGGTCGCCGTCAGCGCCACCGCGCTTGCCGCCGACCCCTATCCGACGCGGCCGATTCGGGTGATCAGCCCGTTCCCGCCGGGAAGCGCGTCTGACACCGTCAGCCGTGTCGTGCTCGATCAGGTATCGCAGACGCTCGGCCAGCCGATGGTCATCGAGACCAAACCGGGGGCGGGCGGCATCGTCGGCTTCGCCGATGTCGCGAAAGCCGATCCGGACGGCTACACCATCGTCGTCAGTTCGACCTCGATGGGCACCGGCTTGGTGCTGCACAAAAGCCTGCCTTACGATCCGGCGAAGGATTTCGTGTCGGTGGCGATGATGGGCGTACAGCCGAACGTGCTCGTCGCCTCGCTGCAAAGCGGCTTCAAGACGGTCGCGGATCTGGTCGCCGCCGCCAAGGCAAAGCCCGGCGCGCTGACCTTCGCTTCGGCGGGCGTCGGCTCTTCATCGCATATGGCCGGCGAAAAACTGCGCCTCGCCGCCAATATCGACGTCCGGCATGTGCCGTTCCGCGACCAGGGACTGACCGAAGTCATGGCCGGCCGCATCGATTATTATTTCATTCCGCTTGCGGCCGCGGCATCGGGGCTCGGCAGCGGCAAGCTCACGGTGCTGGCGGTGAGTTCGGCCAAGCGGGTGCCGCTCCTGCCCGACGCACCGTCGATCGTCGAAGCCGGCTATCCGGCGGCTGAGTTCAACTTCTGGGTCGGACTGTCGGCCCCGGCGAAAACGCCGCGCGCCATTGTCGACAAACTGCACGACGCGACCGAGAAGGCGCTGAAGGATCCCGCGGTCATCGATAAATTGGCGAAGCTCGGCGTCGCGCCCGAAAATATGAGCGTCGACGCCTTCGGCCAATTCGTCAAAGACGACATCGCCGCAACCGTGCAGCTCGCCAAGAAGGCCCACGTCGAGCCGGTGGATTGAAAACTTCCGGCTCTCGACCGTCATCCTGAGGTGCTCGGCGCGCAGCGCCGAGCCTCGAAGGAGACGGCCCGTGCGGCGCAGCCGTCGCCCTTCGAGGCCCGCGCTTTGCGCGGGCACCTCAGGATGACGAGACGGTTTACCTGTTCAACAGCGCGATCAGGCTCGACGTATCCCAGCGCTTGCCGCCCATCTTCTGCACCTGGGCGTAGAACTGATCGATCAACGCCGAGATCGGCAAGTTGGCGCCGTTCCTGCGGGCTTCGTCGAGGCAGATGTTGAGATCCTTGCGCATCCAATCGACCGCGAAGCCGAAATCGAATTTGCCCGCCGTCATGGTCTTGTAGCGGTTCTCCATCTGCCAGGATTGGGCCGCGCCCTTGGAAATGGTCGCGATCAGTTTTTCGATATCGAGGCCTGACTTCATGGCGAAGTGCAGCCCCTCGGCGAGCCCTTGGACGAGGCCGGCGATGCAGATCTGGTTGACCATCTTGGCGAGTTGCCCCGAACCCGGCGCGCCCATCAGGTTACAGGCGCGCGCGTAAGCCGCGATCACCTTTTCGGCTTGCGCGAACGGCGCCTCGTCGCCGCCGCACATGACCGTGAGCACGCCGTTCTCGGCGCCGGCCTGGCCGCCGGAGACCGGCGCATCGATGAAGTCGAAGCCGCGCTGTTTGGCTTCGCCATGCAATTCGCGCGCGATCTCAGCCGACGCCGTGGTGTGGTCGACGACGATTGCGCCTTTGCGCATGCCGGCAAACACGCCGTCCTTGCCGAGCATGACCTCGCGCAGATCGTTGTCGTTGCCGACGCAGGCCATGACAAAATCCTGGCCCTCGGCCGCCTGTTTCGGCGTCGGCGCGCTCTTGCCGCCGTGCTGCGCCACCCATTTTTCGGCCTTGGCGCCGGTGCGGTTGTAAACCGTGACCTCGTGGCCGCCCTTGGCCTTGAGGTGTCCCGCCATCGGGTAGCCCATCACGCCAAGCCCGACGAATGCGACTTTTGCCATTGTGTTCCTCCCTTATCCGGTCCTGGTCATGGCCCGGCCGGCAGCGGCCCGTCAACGCCCTCGGCGATTGACCGCGGCCCTTGCTGTCCTATCTAGTCCGCATACCCGCAGGGAGAACGGCATGCCTGACCTGAAAGACGAAGTGCTCGCGGCGCTTGCCAAGGTCCCGAGCCCCGACGGCTCGGCGCTCCCGGCGACCGGAAAACTGTCCGATATCGTCGCCCGCGACGGCAAGGTGTTCTTCTCGATCACGGTGGATGCCGCGGCGGTCAAAAACTGGGAGAGCGTACGCGAGCGGGCCGAGGCCGCGATCCGGGCGCTGCCGGGCGTGACATCGGTGATGGTGGCGCTGACCGCCGAGCGCGCGGGAGGGGGCGCCGGGGCAGGCGCCCCGCCACCGCAAATGCCGCAACGGCCGCGGCCGCCCAGCGCCGATCGCCCCGGACC
>JBAPUM010000082.1:0-86929 GCA_049282655.1 Xanthobacteraceae bacterium | reverse complement strand
TAATCCGAAGCCGTTCCAGTGGACCAAATCCGCCGATCAAATCCTTCAATCCATCGAACGCTTCTGCACATATAATGCAGCACCGAGGCCATGCTAATGTCGCGAACTTCCGGTTCAGGACACTAGGTTCCTTTTGACTGTGGAGGCGTGCGAATGCAAACATGGGCTGATGCCACAAGTAGGCGCTGTAGCTAATCAGTCCAATCCCGGTAGGTAATCTGCCCCCAAGTAGGCGGCCGACAAAGGTCCTCTGAGTGGCGAAAGATATAATGAGTACCGTACCGATCGTCGGTATGAGTGTATAGAGACTAGGAAAAGGCGTAGTCTTATCAAAAGCAAACACGGAGTATGTGATAAGCACAATCCCGGCGATACCAGCGACCTCTCCGAGCGGCCGGTTGATCGCTGCGATATCCGTGTCTTTTCTTGCGAAGTGATGGAGCGCCACCGAGGCGCCCAACAACAGCTCCCAGGCGCGTGTGGGCAGAAAGTAGAACGTACCTGCTAGATGATTTACCGATCCCCACTCTGCGGTAGCCAAGCTAACACTCGCGATGGCGCCAAACAAACCGATTGTCCAACGCGTGCCGAATTGCCAACAAAATATCATAAACAGAGGGAATAACACATAATATTGCTCTTCAACTGCCAAACTCCATGTGTGGAGTAGCGGCTTGAGTTCAGTATCAGCCGCGAAGTAGCCACTTTCTCTCCAAAATTCAATATTCGACGCAAAGACGGATACAGTGCTCAGACTTTTGGAGAATTCTTTTAATTCGAATGGATCCATCCACAACCAAGCAAAGGGCAAACACGCCAGCATCACAAAGAATAATGCAGGTAGTATCCGTCTCGCCCTCCGCTCGTAAAAACTAATGAGCGAAAATTCGCCTGCTTTTTCTTCAGCAATTATGACTGACGTAATCAGATAGCCACTAATAACAAAGAAAATATCAACGCCGACAAACCCCCCGCTGAACAACTGAAATCCCCCATGAAAAAGGATCACAGGCACCACTGCGACGGCACGTAAGCCATCTATTTCACTTCTGTAGTTCATTCCCGTTGTGTTGTTTCTTGAATGCCAAGCGGAGAGTAAAACGACCTTCAGTACTCTACTTTGTGAGAGCATCGCTCTGATCGCCTTCGTCCATGCGGCTCAATGCCATGGTCTCGGATCACGTGGCGCGATGCCGGGAACGGCAATGTCGTAGCCTTGTGCATAAAGCGCCTGCGAGAATGCCTCGCGCTGACGTTGACCGACCTCACCTAGACTGGCCAACAGACGATCGCGGATCGGCCACCCCGGACCGGTGAAGATCGCAATCGTGTCCCAGTAGATCCAGCTATGCACCATGCGGCCAAATTCGCCGACAGCGGCATTTGCCAGATCGGGTGGTAGCCGATCGAAGATCGACAGTGCCAATGAGTTGCGTCGTGCGGCGACCCAACCTTCATTGGGTCCAAGCCGGTAAGAGAGCCTAAGGAACGCCAGCTGCTCCGGTCGATAGCCATTTCGGATCCCGTCAAGCCAGGCCAGCACAGTCCAGAGGAAGGGATCGGCCGCTGAGCAGGCGAGCGAATTGCGGATAGCCTGTTGCAACGTGTCCATCCTGTCGTCGATGTCCTCGCGTGCGCCTGCCGCCATCGCGTCTTCGACGAGCCGTAGACGGATGATGGCCGCGCTGTGCGTAGTTACCGGCCGGCAATAGGTATCTCGTTCCACAGAGGCTACGGCTGGGAGGATCGAAAGTAGCGCGTCGCGGTTGAAGGATTCGCGTTCAACGATATAGCTCGCGATTCGTTCGATCGAGATCTGTCGCCCCATTAGCGGCACCACATAGGCGCCCCAAATGACCGCAGCGAGACCGAAAGCGAGCGTGAACAGCCGTGCCGGCATTGAATATGCCACGGCGGTCCAGCCCCTGCCCCTTTTCCCCTCCGAACGGCTCAAGGAGCTTCCAGCAGCCTCCTGCAACCCACCCATGGCATTGACCTTATCAAGCAACGTCGTGTCCGCGTTTGCCGCATCGAGCTGGGGCGTTCAAAGCTACCTCACTCATTCATTGCTCAATGACTTCACGAAGCGCCGCGGGCCAGGAGATGAACCGTCAACCCCGGACTCGACGTGTGCGACACTTCGAAAAATCCATCAAGCAAGGGTAGTGTTTGATCCGGCTGGCCAGTCTCATGTGTGACCACCCACACACGCCGAGCATGGTCGATTTGGTCCGGCGGAGACCAACCAACAACCAGCGGCTGCCCACTCACCATGATCGTCCGGCTTTTCGGTTCGAGATGGAGCCGACTGCGCCAAGTAGGTCCAAGCTTTGCAAGCAGCGAATCCCACCGTCCGGAGAAGTCAGGTTTGGTAGGATCTTGTATTGCAAGCGGGGAGCCCCAGTCAGGACCAACAAGATATCGAGCAATCCCCCAGAACGAAACATTTTCGGGTACGTAGATCACGTCGTCTGGATTAAGATCCCTGGCAATGATCGCTGCAGCCGCATCGTAGTTTGTGAGTTTCGAAAAATATCCGGTATCGGCAAAACGCATGGCACACCAAAGTAGGCTAAACCCCGCAAAAATAAAGACTCTACAAAGTTGAAACGACCAGGCTGAGGTCGTTATTCGACGAAGCAGTTCAGTAACGCCACTCACCAAAACAGTAGCGAAGAACGGCATCGTAAAAATCAGAACCCGTTCCAACCAAATCGGTCGGGCAAGATGACTTATCGACCAGACTAACACAAATGGCACAACGATGAACGCGGCCGTCAATGACCTACTGGATTTTGTCACAAGACCGAAGCAAAGCGTCGCAGAAAACAGTACGAGCGTAGCAGCGTAAATCGCGGAATTATTGGAAAATGGCCCCGCATAAAGGTACACGATCGTGTTAGCCACATCCCAAATGGTCGGAATTTTAGGGTGTGCAGCGGAGTGAAGCGCCGAATTGACAACCGCGGGTATCGCCAGAAACCCGCACATAGCGTGCACCGCGAGCCAGCGAACATATTCACGCTTCGAAGCGCCTCGCTCCAATAGCAGAAAGACCCCAAAGCTAAAGGCGCAGAGCACTATGACGAAGGCACCCGCGTTGGAATAGAGCAGTGCAAGCTCGATCACTCCGACGGCGATCAATGGCCTACGGGCCGATATCCGCCCGGCGGCGCTACCGACGGCGACGGCGAGCCATATGGTCAGGCACGTCTCCATGGCGTACATGCGCACTGAATGGGAGTAAAGGACGGTCGCTGGCATCACCGCAAATAGAATGCCCGCAATGTACCCGTCGACTTTCGGCATAGCGCCAAATCGCAAGCCAACAACCGAACATGCGGCGAGCACGCTCCAAAATACAGAATTCAGAAATAACCAGTAATCACCAGAATTAGGGAGCGCCCATAGCTTGAGTTGCAGATAGTAAAGCGGCGGGTGAATATCGAAGCGTAAGGTGCTGATCACCACATCGAAAGCAGACTGACGAGAGAACGTCGCCGAGAAAATCTCGTCAAAGAAAAAATGCTCTTCCCGCAATCCCACAAGAAAACAACAAGTGGCTGCAACAGTCACGGGAACAATCAGAACGTCGACGTTACGATTTGCGGTCCAGCCGCGTCTCGTCTTAGAAGAGCCATCTGCCACCGATTGAAGGGACATTGTCATAACGTCCCGTTCGTCAAATCTGTTTCGACTAGAGCCGAGGGAGATCGACCGTCAAAACACTGGATGCAATTTAGCGTCGGGAACAAGGGCCTGTAGGAGCTTGTCGACATAGCTATACTCGGCCTCAGGGCGGTCATATCGCGATTAAAACGATGCCGATAAGCAAGATAATAGCCAAGCGGCTAATCCGATCCTTTAAGGCAAAGACCACCGGATCTTCCTGCATCACGCGGCGATGCGCCAGCAAAAGCGCTCGGCTGATCCAATAGATCAGAATGGGGCAAGCGAGCCACAGAACAGCCGGCCTACTATAAAGATCGCGCGTAGCGGGACTCGTAACGTAAAAGGAAAATACAGTGACCGCATTGAACCCAGCCGCCGCTGCCAAAGCGCCTACAATCTCAAGATCTCCAACGCGGTAGTTTCGATTGCTTGGATCTGGTCTTCCGGCGTCGGCGCGAGCTGCCAAATCGCTATAGCGTTTAATCAACGCGAGCGACATGAAGAAGAACATGGAGAATGCCAACAGCCATTCCGACATCGGAACATTGATGGCAACCGCCCCAGCCACTACTCGAATAGTGTAGAGGATTCCCAGTACGACAACGTCAACAAGCATCTTCCGTTTGAGAAACAAGGAATAAGCCATGCTCAGCAGGAAGTATCCAAGCAATACTTCCAGGAAATGAACCGAAATCAAGCTGCCCAGCATCATGGCAAGCCCGAAAATGCATGGGAGTATAATTACTGCGGTCCTGATTGGGACTGCGCCGCTGGCGAGTGGCCGATTGCGCTTAACCGGATCTGATCGATCAGCACGAAGATCAATGAGATCATTGAGAATGTAGCCACTTGACGCACAAAGAGAGAATGCGACCGTCGCGGCGGTAGCCTCAAGTCCAGACGCGAAGTTGAGCCGATGGGACGTCAGTACAGGTACGAATACGAGCGTATTTTTAACGTATTGATGAACCCTTAGAAGTTTAGTCCAGGCCTCCACGGTCGTCCCGGGCCGGTGTAGCAATTCGAATGTTCGGTGCCTGCGCACGTACCGTTCCACCGAGCCGGACACGCTGACCCCGATCGCCGTCTCCGCGGCAAGCCAGACGGGAATATCGGCAGCGTCATTACCAATGTAGTCGAAACCGCGCCTGCCGAATTCCTCGACTAATCGTCGTGCTTTCGCATCACCTTTGAGGTTAGTAGTTCGGTCTGATGCAAACCAACCGGTAAACAAGCCAATGAAGTCTGAAATCGATTGAACCACGGCCGCAGTACTAGCTGATGCCAAATAAATTGACCGGCCCTGGAGCGATGCTTGCTTAATGTATGCAAGCACCTCCTGATCGTAGGGCAATGTCGAAGGATCAATGTCACACTGTTCGCCCAAGAAGCCCTTGAAGGCTGCTTTCCCTCGCCTTAGTGCGCGAAGAATGCGCCCTAATGACTCCGGATGTTGCCCCAGTTGACAAAAAAATGTCTCAATCAGGAGATCAGAACGAACTAGTGTACCGTCCAGATCGACAACGAGTGGGCGCAATAGCTCTTGTCTCGAAGAGTGCGACAGTTCGACCACCGACATACGACGCTCATCTATCTTTCTGTCGACACAACGCGACCCGGAGCCCCAACCCGCATTAGTCAATGGGTCCATCGGCCCACGCAGAGCGGACGGTCACTGCATTGGTGCAATGCGTCATTTCAGTCGGTATAGCCGTAGCGGGCGTAATAGCGGTTGTAATAGTAACTGCCGCGATAGCTTTCATAGCGCGCGAAAGCAGTCATGTCGGCCTTGTTGAGAACGATGCCGAGCAGATTTTCGTGGACCCCGCGAGCGCCGCTTAGAGCATGCTCAGCGACATCCATTTTGGTACGTCCCCATTCCACGACAAACGCGAAAGAATCGACGAGATGCGCCATTGCCCGGACATCAACGACCGGCGCGAGGGGTGAAAGGTCGACGATGACGTAATCGTATGCCTCGCGAAGCTTGTCGAACATTTTCCGGGTCCCCGGGGCCGCCAGGACCTCGCTAGAATGGGCGAGCCGTGCCGGTATGACCGCAGGGAGGAAATCGAGTTGTGTTGCAGGCTCATTCCAGACGATGTCTTCGAGGGCTGCTTTGCCGGAGATGAGTTCGAGCAGTCCGATTTGCGCATGCGGCGTAAGCTTGCGCGACAGCGACGGATTACGCAGATCGCAATCGACGAGCAACGCTCGGCCCCCGCTCGTGGCAATGAGTTCGGCGAGCGCCATAGCGACGGTCGACTTGCCCTCGTTGGGCAGTGAGGAAGTAATGCCGACGAGCTTGGTGGCCTTTACGGCATTGGCGAGGTCCGCTGCAACCTTGATCGCCCGAATGGACTCGGCAAAACGCGACAACGGCGAATCCGCTACTGTCCATAGTATGCTCTTGTCGCGCCGGATTTGGCGCGCTCTCGATAGGTCTGTAGAAGAGATGCGCTCGACGTCAGGTGCGCTGGGCTTCGGATTTTCCTTCATCAAAGGAACAACGGCGATACACTCGCTCTGAAGGCGTTCTGCGACCTGAGCGGTCGTACGGAATACCCGGTCCGAAATATCGCGCAGTAGCCCAAGCCCGATCCCGAGGACCAGTCCTGCGAGCGCCGCAGTCGACAGTATAAGCTGAGACTTCGGCGAGCTCTTGGCCAACGGCCTTGTGGCCTGGGTGATCAATCGGGATTCCGAGACTGGGAAGGACTGTTGCTGAACTGACTCCATGTAGTGTTGCAGAAAGTTGTCATAGAGCGAACGATAGGACTCAGCGCTGCTTTGCAGGTCGTGCAGCGTGACTTGCGCTTGATTCGTAGTTTGCGATTCAGTGACAATCTGATCAAGAGACTTCTGAACGGAGTCTTCCCGAGTTTTTGCGATGGCGTAATCGCTCTTGTAGGTTTCGGCTATGCGTTGCAGCTCCTGGAAGATGCTACGGCGAAGCTCCGCCATCTGGTTGCGCAAATTGACGACAGCCAAGTGGGTTGCGCCATATTTTGCAGTCCAATCCGCTGCGCGAGCATCATATTCGAGGTATTGCTCGCGCAGCTTGGTTATTACGTCGCTATGCAGCGTATCGGTCACGGTGGCAGCAGCAGCGGCTGTCGGATCGATATCTCCGGCGACAAGAATCTGCTGCACCCGATCGAGCCGGGCCTTCGCCTCAGCGGTCATAGCGCGCGCCTGGATAAGCGCGCTGTTCAGTTCGGCAAGCTGCTGCTCGTTCATCAACCGCCCGCCGGTATCGACAATGTTGTTCTTTGTTTTGTAATCGACGACCGCACGCTCGGCATTTGCGGATTCTTCGCGCAGCTCTTTTAAGCGATCCTGAAGCCAAATCGCGGCGCGGCGCGTGGTCTGATACTTAGCCTCGAGCGCATCGACCACGTAGGCGTCGGCAACCGCGTTGGCGACCTGCGCGGCGCGGTCGGGACTGAGCGACTGGAATTCGATTTCGATTGCGTAAGTGACCCCGACCCGTTTCACTGACAAATGGCCTTGGAATGTCCCCAATGCGCTTTGCGTGAGCCGAAACTCCGGTGAAGGCTCGTTGCCAGAATTTGTGCCCGAAGGGCCGCCAAAAGTCAGAACATCGGTAAATCCACCGATGAGAGTATTGGTGACGAAACCGACGGTGGTGCCGACAAATCCCGCTCGCGGCGATATGAATTCCGGATCTTCGTTGAGATGCAGATCCTTGATGACCGAAAGCGCAATATTCTGCGATTTGATGATTTCGATCTGCGTATCCACCGTCGCCGAATCCATTGGCGCGTCTCCAAAAGGAGACTCCGCCTTAAAGAACTGAGAGTTATGGGTATCGATGACGAGAACGGCGTGGCCGGTGTACCGCGGCGGCGCGGTGAAGAGATAGACCGAGCCGAGCCCCAAGGTGAATAACAAAACGAAGACAATGACGGAGAATTCCCGGCGAACAAAGCCGACAATCGCGGCGTAAAGCTCGGCCGGGGAAACAAACTCGGAAGCCTGGACAGCCTGTTCCGGGACCAGCCGTGATTTATTGATCTGGAGCATTCAGATCCCTACCGGTCCCAGCAATTTAGTTGATGTCGAATCATTCACTGATGTGTGTTCGGATTATAGTCCGGTTAACGTGACGGGCTCACAGGCGTCGTCGTCGTGGTCGTCGTAGCGGCGGTGCTCGCCGAGGACGTAAAGCTCAGCGAGAAGAAGTCCGAGGGCGTGTTGACGACGAAGGTGCTGAGGTTCGGCGTTGTACTTCCGCCGCTAGAGAAGCCGGTGACTGACGTACCCGTCCCGCCACCACCAGTGCCGCCCCCACCGCCACCGCCACCACCGCCCGCCGCACCAGTCGCGACATCACCTGTCACAGCGCTGAAGGCGTCGAGCGCGTCGGCAAACGATAGATTGGTCACCGGCGCGCCTAAATCGGCAAAATTCACGATGGGCTGATTATTCTGAGTGGGACCATGCGGGGTGCCCGTCGAATCGACCGTGAGGACCTCGCCGGCGGTGAGCGTAACCTGCTGCCCCGAGATGGTCGTCACCACCACCGAACCGCTCAGGACTTGGATCTCCAATCCTTGCGATGTGATGACGGCAATAAATTCGGTGCCGCGCACACCCATCGTGGCAAAGGGTGTCTTGATCGAGTAGGCCTCGTGGGCTTGCACGCCCGTGATGAAACGAAACGAACCGCTATTGGCGACAAGCTCGACGACTCCCCCCGACCCGGCACTGGGGTCGTAGACGAACTTGTCGAGCCGGATTTCCGTTACCGGGGCGATACTCAAATTTGTTCGATCCGCGAACAGCAGTTGAGCTTTGCCCGAAACACCTGTGCGCACTACTTCATTCAGATAGACCTGACTTCCGGTAGCAACGGCTTCCGTGCCCCTTTCGGTCATGCCGTCTACTTGGTCCACCGTCGTGACGGCGCTGCCTATTTTTGGCTGGTCCGATCCGGCGCCGGCCCTGCTCCCGCTCGTGCCACTTTTTTCGACGACCGCTTCCTGAATCTGCGTTGCATAGGCCGGATTAGTTTTGACTGCGGCACGCGCAGCCTCACCGAGGCCGGTCCCGATGGCTTTTCCCTGATCCTCGTTGGCATTGGGTAATAGGCCTATGATCTTTGGAAGGTTAGCCGGATCGGCGAGCGCGAGGTCCCTAATCGCGGCAATCATTCCTCCCCCACCGCTCGGGAAATTCGCAAGGATCTGGTCAGGGCCGGTTTGCAACTGTTGTGGGGTCAGCCGCGCCTGACTGCTCGTCGTGACCCCGCTCGCCGTTTTTGGTGGAGCGCCCACAGGGCCCACAGGAATGTGACCACCGCTTGCGCTGGCCGCTAGCGCCTCCTGAATTTCATTGGCAAAGGCTTGGTCGGTGTGAACACACACCAGCGCAGCCTGGCCGAGACCGGCGCCGATCCCATTCAGTCCACCATCGGTGGCGGTGGGAAGGAGGCTGAGAACTAACGGCAGGGTCGTCGGATCAGACGCAACCAGATCCCGGATCGTCGAGATCATCTGCGCGCCGCCATCCGGATATTGCGTCAGAAGCTGCGCCGGGTTTGTTTTGAATTGCGCAACCGTCGACGCCGGGAGCTGCTGCTGGGGAGAATAACAGGCGGCATGCGTCAAACCGCCGGTCAAGAGCAGGAACGGCGTAGCGACCGCTAAAACTCCGGCCCGCGATCGCAAAGACCACAGTCCCATGGCTAATCACCTCTCTGGATTTTAACACTCTACCATAACTATGTTGCAGCGCCAATAAAGTTGGGGCCATATTACAAAACTCATGTGAAATGAACATATTAACCTAAACTAGCTCACGGATCACCGTCCCTCAAAGGACCGGAACGGCCTTCGAATGTGAAGGCGAATGTGAAGATCCGGTTCGTCCCGCTCCGTCTGCCTGCCGCGGGCCCGGTGCACTCGTAAACGACTGGGCAAGACCGGCGCCAACCAGAGCAAGCGCGGGGATGGCATACCCCGGAATCTGCAGCGAAAAGTCGACCATGGAATGCAAGGTCGCAAGGACAGCGACCGAAAGCGCGGTCACTGGGATCAATAGGTCCCGCCGGCGCACCCGCGCTCCGTGGATTAGGACCCCGAAAATGACAAGCCACGCCAATGTCACCACGACGGCAAGCGGTACGCCCATGTCGGCCGCGAGTTCGAGCAGTGTGTTGTGGGCCCGATCCCAAACTCCCCACATCGACACCTCATCGCTGCGATAGGCTGGGAAACTCCACACGAAGGTCCCCTGCCCTGTGCCGAACCAGGGATGATCGGCAATCATGCGCAGCGTCGCCTTCCAGGTCGCAAGCCGCCCCTCGTCGGCGGCGCCTTGCACGTCGAACCGGGCATTGACCTCGCCACCCATGAATTGGAGCAGCACAATCGCTACAGCGCCGGCGCCAAACACAGCAGCAACCATGCCGCTTCGGCGCGGCAGGTCACGGCGAAAATATAACGTGAAAGCGATGATCAGCGACATCAGCGAGAGAAGGACGCCGGCGCGTGAGCCGGTCATGAACATCGCCGCAAGGCAGACAAACAGCATGGCGAAAAGCGCAACGACATCGCGTGGGGTATCGGTTAGGAGTTGATTGGGCAGTTTCTTCCACGCGATTGGACCGCTGGGTAATTTTCGCCGCAGCCGATCGCTGAGCAGCATCAGACATACTATCGCGCATGAGCCGAAATAGACCGCAGCCGTATTGCGGTTGATGAAAGTCCCGGTGACGTTGGCGCCATACGCGGTCTTCTCGCGCAAGAGAATATGCGTGGGGTCGAGCAAATGGCTCGCAATGCCATACACCGCATAGATAGCGCCGGAGCCTGCGATGACCCACAACAGCGCACGGGCGCGACCCCGGTCGATGCCCAGCAGCAACCCGCAGATAAGCGCAAGCACGCAGGCGAGCGGGGAGCCGAGCGAAAAGAACGGTTCATTACGTGCGATCGATACCGATGGTTGGAGTTGTGTGCCGAGTGCTTCGGAGGCCTCCTTCCACAACGGATTAGGCAGGGCGAGCGAGAACCACGGGTGCACGGCAAGCTGCTCGTGCAGCACGATGCCATAGGCTGCCACGACGACCGCTACGCCGGCCAGTAATAGGAAATGCGGCTTACGAAGGTGCCCGACGGGAGCCGTGATGAGACAGAGCCCAAGAACGATGCACCAAAACGCAATCGCGGTATCTTCTGCCGAACCGTACAAAAGCGGCGCAACGGCAACCGCGAAAAATAATATGGCCGCCGAAAGCTTGGCCGACCATCGCCCGACAAGCGATGCCTTCATCGTGCTTTCGGGCGCGCCTTCCTGAAGCTCGCGTCTTCCGCGGGGCGTTTCCTTGGGCGCGTCAGCGATCGCGCTGTCTTGCGTCATATGAGAAGGATAGGACCTCCACCGCCCCCGTGTCATGAGGCCAGTGGCGTCAAGACCGCCTGACGGCGATTCGATCAATGCGTGTGGCTGTCGATCCGCCAGGTTTCGATATTGGTCCCGAGTGTCGCGCCGTTGTTGGCCGTGGTGATCAGTGCGTTCAGGAATTGCGTGAACTTGGTGATCTCAACCGACTGCGCGTTGGCGGCAAAGATGACGTCCTTGTTCCGCATCTGCATTCGGGTGGCGAGGAAATATCCGGCTGGATCGGAGAAGCTCACCGAATAGACAATCGGCACAGTGGGACCGTCCATCTTCGAGCAATCGACCCCGAGTTTCTCAGCAAGCTCCCGCGGCTCGCGCCGATAGAGGAACACCGAACCCGGGTCGGCCTGCACGTCGAGCAGGCCACCAGCGGCTGCAACGCCTTCGGCGAGCGTCATGCGCCAGGCAGACGATTGGCTGCCGGCCGAGAACTGGAACTGACCCTGCTGACCCGAAGCGCCAAAGGCAAGGAAGGTCTGCGGCTCTTTGTAGAGATAAATTGTATCACCCGGCCAAGCCCAGATGTTGTTTCCAGGCTCATAAATGAGCGATCCGAACGGTACGGCTGCCCGTTTGCCGTGACGCTCTAGCACCACCCAGGTGTCCTGCCCTTGGTCCTTGAGCCCGCCGGCGCGCGTGATGACGTCGAGCAGATGCTCGCCAGACGGCTGCGCCGGAATGCGGCCGGTCGCTGACGTGAACGCGGTATTGATCTCGCCAATGACCGTAATAAGCGAGGTGTTCTGGGTCACCAGCGCGACCACCACCTGCGGCTCGATCGCGCGGTTCTTGATGCGATCGACGATTTCTTGCTGGACTTCGGAAGGTACCTTACCGGCTGCCTGGACCAGACCCGCGTACGGCACGGAGATGAAGCCCTTGGTATCGATCGGCTGATTCGGCAGCGTGACGAAATTGCCCGGCCGTACACCGGCCTCGGACGGAATGAACAAGCCACCCGCCGCAGCTTCGAAAATACTCACGCTTACGACGTCGCCAATCCCAAACCTGATTTCAGGCGGCGGTCGCTGATCGCCGAACAGTGTCGAAAGCGTGCGGGGGCCATATTCCTCAAGAATGTTAACGGTTTGAGGGGTGAGTTTGACGAGGCCATAGGGCGGCCCGTCCCACGTGACACCGGATTTGACGGCAAGCGCATTGGGTCCAGCGTCGGGCAATAGCTGGCTGCCGCAGCCGGCACACAATAGTGCCGCCCCAACAACCGCAAGCTTGCTGAACCTGAGCAGAGCCCCCATCACAAGAACTCTTGTCCCCATCAAGACCGCATTATCGCGCAGATTCCCGGGGCGATCTAGCGAACCGGTGGCTAAATTCAGTGCATGAGCGGTACATCCGGCGGGCTGTTGCCGAGGCGCCACATGTCGATGGGAGGTCCTTGTATTTAGGGCTCTATTCCGGGACAGGAAGGAAGCTGGGGAGCGGTTATGTCTCGGCCGCGGCCATTTCTGACCGCCCTAATGTTAACCGTAATGTTAATATCAGTCCCGGGTAGTCACGGCACGATGGCCTCAGGCGGGCTGAAAAGGCCGCCCCTTCAGTCGCAGGACCCGGGAACGGGCACGCCATCTACGAAAAAGCGGGGATAGGCACGGATTCGGCCGAGGTAAAAGTATGGCTCGGTCTGGTCGTCATTACGCGGGTCAAAGGCCAAGCCGTAAGTCGCTTCCAGTTCGCGGTGGTGCACATAGGCAACCTGCAAGCAGCCGCAGACCCCACAATAGACTGAAGCCGGGTTGGCCGCTTGAGGGGCGCCAGCCTGCGGGAGCGGCAGTTCGGCGGCCCGTATTGAGGCCGGGATCGCGAGCACAAGCGCGCCTATCACGCTGCCTAGCGCCATTGATCTAGACATCGTCGAGTTCCTTCAGTCGAATATAGCCTTAGGGATGGTAGGCCAAATCGAAACTAACGACAACGGGGGATTGTCATAAGCCTCACACCTTTTCGCAACGGCACGTCACATTAGGCACTCGAAGGGTGCTTAATGAAAAAGAGTCAGTGCCGAATTCATCGGCGACAACAAACGCCTGGAATCGCGTCGGGTGTCATGTGGCCTGCCGCGATTCCGCAGCGCGCGGTCTGATCATAGATACGAAAGGCAAAGGGACAGCAGCCATGCGCTATCGAGTGCTTGCGGCGGCCACTGGAGCTTTTCTGCTAATTGCCGTCCCGGCCTTCGCGTTCGGATTGAGCGAGTCGGACTACGATTATTTGGCGACGCAAAATATCCTAAGGGATAACTCCATCCTCCAAGGCCTGAGCCCCAAGGAGCAGGCCCGGCTGCACGCCATCATCACCGATGCAACCACGAGCCGCGATCCGACGACGCAAGCCAAAAACGTAGGCCAGGCCATGGCGACTTTCCAAGAACATCAGAATTGGGAACAGACACACACTAGACAGCTTTGGGATTCATCCAAGAGGTGAAAGGCCAAAACCTGGCTCGTGGCGCGATCCTGGAGTTCAGGGCCCGGGGGGCAATGCCGCAGCCACCACGCTGGGATCGCCATCTTCGAACACGGCTTCCAGCTAATAAGAATTTTATCGGACACCGATCGCGTCATTAGCCGCATGGACGACGACCGCGCCGGTGTCGGCTACCGCTACGTATGCCGGCGTCCCTATAGCGACAAGGACCAGATTGTCTGTGACGATTCCTCGGGCTTTGAGCCTTGGAGCTTTCACGGCAATAGCTACACGTATTCTTTTTTGGCTGGACCGCCGGCCGGGGGCGGTGATCCCAATCTCATCATCGGCTACGGCGTCTGCACGAAGTTCTGAGACTGAATCAATTGTCGGGATTAGGAATTTGCGACGCTCCAGCGAGCAATCCCATCAGCTGGCAGATTTCAACGCGATAGCTGAGGTCAATTTCAGAATTTTGCGGCGTACATCCAAATTCTTGATGTTCGCAAAGGCCTGCAGCATTTCGACCGCATAGGGTTCGGTCAAATGGTCAGTAACGGTCTTTGTGCCGTTCGTCGCTTTTGCTTTTTCACCAAAGAACTTGAGGATTGGCACCTCAAGGGCGCGTGCGATCTCGACAAGTCGGCCCGAACCGACGCGATTGGCGCCGCTCTCGTATTTCTGCACCTGTTGGAACGTAACACCGAGGCAAGCGCCGAGCTCGCCCTGGCTCATGCCCTTGGCTTTGCGAAAAATCTGAATCCTTTGGCCGATCAGCGCGTCCATGGCTGTAGCCGATTTGGGTGTCGCCATATTTTTGAACCTGTGATGTTTGAAACCCATAGTGTTTTTGGAACTGCGGTGCTCCCGGGACTGCCGTTTACTAAAACCGCTAAACATCTCTCAATAAGTACGGCAACGAGCATTTCAGTATGTAAGGAATATCCTGACAGGAAGCCGGCACACTTACTCATGCAGGCCGCCGACTATCGCGCAAGCGAACTCGCCCGCAGCCGGGCCGCGCTCCCGTAGCAAGGCCCCGCTTACGCGGCCAACTCATCAAACTGATCGTGGGGATCGGTAATTTTGCGCCGGATGACGCCTATCGCGTCGGCCGATTCGGTAAGCCGTCACCAATCGAGTCACAACGTGCGCTTTGCGGCAAAATTTCAAAAGAGCCTAACAAAGCAAACGACCTTGCCGACGATCTCAAGCTCAGTGACCGGGACTTCTTCAGTCGCATGATTTGGATTAGCCGAAATGATCTTGACCCACGGCGGTCGGGTTGAGCGCATCAGCTGCAGGCGTTTAACGGCGATGTGTTTGAGAGTATCGCGGATAGCGTAGAGCCCATCGGGCGTGGGTGCGGTGTGCCCGGTGTTCACAACCACGTGGTCGCCCGACATGATTGTGGGCGCCATGCTGTCGCCGTTGACTTCGATCACAACGAGCTGCTCGACAGACGCATGCAACTGCTCGCGGACAAAGCTTGGCGGAAATCCCCAATGCTCCGGCTTGATTGGATCGGTATGGCGTCCGGTCTTACGGGTCGCCTTCGCCGCTCCGCGCCCCGCGGGCTCGGCACGCGTATCGATCTCCGGGATCGAACACCGCGCATCGTCGAGCGTCGCCCTGCCCTTTTGCCGCGCGTCCGCTGCTTTAACCTCGCCGTCCCCGGTCCCTGGATACCGTCCCCACAGCAGCATCTGTTCAGGCGTATAGCCAAGATGCGGCGCAAAAGGCTTCAAGTGATCGAGCCTGAGCCTGATGTGACCGTTTTCGAGGCGGGACAGCTGTTGCTTGGAAATCCCCGATAGCCGCACCAGTTCGGTACGGTCCATCCCCCGCGCTTCGCGCGCGTGATAAAGTCCGGTTTTCTGTCGCGCAGCGCTTGCTTTCTTTGCCATGACAGCATTGTCACGGATTCGGCGCAGAAAAGCGAGAGCCCAATCGAAAAATTGTCACGGGATTGGTACCGGCCTCGAAGCGGTCCAGCTATTGCCCCGATCGCATGCGAACCCTAACGAGCGTCATCCGCGGGACGCCGCTTGTGCAGCGCGACCCGAGATAACATATGAAATAGCGCTACGGCGTGACAGCGCGCCGACCTCAACAGCCAAATGCGGATATATGGATGCCCAACTCGGTGCTTGCCACGGCTTTTTGCGCACTCTTGCTCATCAGCACACCGGCACTCGCCTTCGGCCTGACCGAGCCCGACTACGATTATTTGGCGACCCAACACTTCGCCAAGGATAGTTCCATCCTCCAAGGCCTGAGCCCCAAGGAGCAGGCCCGGTTGCATGCCATCATCACCGATGCGACCACGAGCCGCGATCCTGCGATGCAGGCCAAAAACGTCGGCGACGCCATGGCGACCTTCCAAGAACACCAGAATTGGGAACTGGCACATCCCGGACTGCTTTGGGATGATTCACCGAAGCGGTGAACGGCTGAGGTCAAAAACGCGCCTCCCCGATGACGAAAATGACGGGGAATAAGAAATAGGCGCCGCCGTTCACGTGCTTGGCCGCTCGACCCGTTGCTCAGGGGACTAATGAATCTGCAGGGCCATCCGCCACAATCGTTTTGCCCGTACTTGTGAGATGAGGATGCGTTTCGAGCCACAGCGTTCGAGCCGCGACCGCCGGATCAATCCCGGCCTTCTTCCACCACGCGGCTTCATCGCCACGGCGATGGACCTCCCGATGATGTCCCCGACATAGCGGAACAGTAAACTCATCGCTGACCTTGCGTCCGAGCGCCCGGCCTTGCGCGAAGCGGAGATGATGGGCATCCGACGGTTGCCGGCCGCATATCAAACACGGCTGCTGGGAAACGAATCTGACGTGCTCGCGGTCGCGAACGCGGCGCAGCTCCGGAAACGGCAATACGCTCTTGTCGATCTTTTCTGCGGTCCGCTTTGCCGGCTTGGGATCTGGCCTGGGCGGCCGACGTTCGGACGTCTCAGCGTCAGGAATCCCCTCGCCGTTGTGGATCGCGAAGCTCATGAGCTTGGCTTGGAAGGCCTGCTCAATATGCCGCGCATCGACTTCGGTCAGTCTACCTTTCTCCGGAAGCGTGCGCTTTGCCCAGAGCGCGGCCGCGTCGGCGCCACCTATATCATTGAGTTCGGTAAGCAGCTGGTCGCGTAAGGCTGCCGAGGCTTCACCGTCGAGCTTCGGCGCTGGAGGATTGGCGGCGAGCCGCGTGTAGCGCCGCGGCGCGGGCCGCTCGGCGGAATGATGATAGCCGCCATTGAGGGTACCATTCCCTGTGCCATTGCCGGTTCCCTTCGGCCGCTCCGGCGCCGTTGTAGGAGGCGCAGCGGACGACACCGCAAGATCCGGTGCGTCGAGATCGTCCTCGCCGGCAATGCCGACGAGCGTGAAAAGCGCATAGCGCCGGGCATAGGTCAGTGCCGCCCCCATACGCTGCGGATTGGCGGTTTCGGCGACCGCGCAGACCGGCCAGTCCGACGCGATCCATTCGCCCGACGAATGCGCCAGCGTGGTCGTCAGACTGACCAATCTTGCGGTCTGATCGAAAGCGGTGGTCTGTACTATCGCAATTTCATGCTGACTCAGGGTTTTGCGGACGATGTCGAGACCGCTCGCGAGCGGGGCATATCGGAAGGTTCGATCAGCGCCACCGCCGCGTCCGGCGCTAATTGTTGCGGTAAGCGACTTTTCGGGATTGACCAGTTCGGCCTGCGCCTTGGCTAAAGCGCCCGCTAGGGCGGCTATGGAGCTACTGGATCGCTGCATGGTCACCCCCGTTTCCCTCAACATGATCGAGGAGGTCAAAGCTGACAGCGCCCGACTTCGAGCGCTTCCCGCGAACGCCATACCCGATCGCCTCCTTGGCATCTTCCGGCATCAGGGTTTTGAGCTCGGTCTTGGCTTGTTCATGCTCCTGATGCGCCGATCGGGTCTGGGCAAAGACGGCCGCGAACTCCGCCCACGCATTGGAACTCGTCATGTCGACAATGCGGATCGCCTCGACCCTGGGCTTTGGCGCTTCGACCCCGAACAAAGAAGGGGTTTCGCCATTCTCCACACAGCGCCAGAACTTCCGCTCGGCGGTGACAATGAGGTGCTGATAGAGCGGATCGGCATGAGCCACGATCTCGACCCACTTCCCGCCCCCCGTGATGATCGAGAGCACAGCGGTCCGGGCCGCCACCACCCACATATTGTGCTGCAGCTGCGGCATGTATTTTTCGGCGGCCGCTTCTTCCGAGAACGACCAGGGCAGCATGAACTTTGACTCGAAGACGGCATCGCTGCCCTCGACCCGGCCGTCCAAGGTAGCCGCCATCCAGCGCAGGGCCGGATGCTGCACCCACCGTTGGACATCGATGATCACCTGACCGGTATTGGCCTCATACCAGCGCCGGTTCAGGTCCTCGGTAACGAGCCCAAGCTGCACAATGAGATTGCCAGACAAATCCTCGGGCTCGGCCTCGCCCCGCTTTTCCTGCCACAGCCGCACCAAGGCGGCCTCGTCCTTGCCCATGATGATCCGGGCGTCCGAGCCACCGATGAAGTGGCGGCGATTTTTCCGAGAATCTGTGCAAAGGGTCGATGTCATGGCTTTCCTCTCCAACTGAAATGGCCTCTCATATCCAAAGGCGACAGGTGGCACTAATAGTGCCATATGGCACTCTATGAGTCAACACGCAAAGAAGCCTTTAACGAGCATTCAGATTAGAGCGGCCCGCGCCGTCCTAAGATGGAGCGCTGAGGATCTATTCCGGCACTCGTCGGTCAGCTTGCGTACAATTCGTCGAGCTGAATTGGCCGAGCATCTCACAAGTCTGACGATTCCAAATGATTTGGCAGTGCGCCGTGCATTCGAAACCGCCGGCATCGAGTTCATCGACGAGAACGGTGGCGGCCCGGGTGTCCGGTTACGAAAGCGCCAACAGAAAAAGGATTAGGAGCTGCGGTTATGGTATCAGACCGGACCCTTGGTAATCTGATTTTTCGGGACTCAGGTCGAGTACGATAAGGTCGATGCGGAGACTGTGGAATGAGTGTGACCCTCATCTGCATTGTGACTTGATACGTACTACGTATCGTGGCACAATACTAAACATGATCCGATCGTTTAGGTGTAAGGACACGCAGCGTATTTGGCAGGGTCAGTCGAGCCGGAAGTTCCCGGGCGATATTCAGGATCGGGCACTGCGTAAGCTGCGCCAGTTAGACGCCGCAGCAATCTTGGACGACCTACGATATTCACCAGGGAATCGACTGGAAGTTCTCAAGGGAAGCAGAATCGGTCAAATGAGCACTCGGATAAATGACCAATGGCGCATCTGCTTTCGATGGGTCGATCACGATGCGTGGGATGTTGAAATCGTCGACTATCACTAAAGGTCTTGGCGGAACAAAGGAAGTAGTCATGGCGCCACTGCGTAATCCTCACCCAGGCGAAATTTTAAAGGAAGAGTTTTTGAGCCCGATCGGCATGAGCCAAAATCAGCTTGCTCATACCATCGGTGTGCCGGGCAATCGCATCCACGCCATCGTCAATGGGACCCGCGATATTACGGGCGATACCGATTTGCGTTTATGCAAGTTTTTCGGCCTGTCTGAAGGCTATTTCCTACGGCTCCAGAACGCCTATGACACGCTCGAAGCCAAGCGCCGCATTGCCGAGCAGGTGGCCAAGATCAAGCCTTACAAGCCGGGTAAGGCGGCCTAGCGATGCGGACGATTAGCCGTCAAAGCTAAAGGACAGAACGCCGATCGCAAAGAGCGTGCCGATCGGCGCCCGGCCCCCTGCCCATTCACGCTTTCCTCACCGATTCGAACTTGCCGCAAGCCCTCATAATCGATATCATGATATCGGTTATGCCTGCATGAGGTCGCATGAGGTGTTGTCGATGGCCCAGTTTATAGTTCGCCACTTGGAAGACGACGTGAAAGCTCGCCTGAAACGCCGCGCCGCGCATCACGGCCGGAGCATGGAAGAGGAAGTCCGGCACATTTTGCGCGATGCCGTGAAGGAACAGAACCAGCGTGTGGCCAAACTGGGGTCACGCATTGCGGCGCGTTTCGCAAAAGCGGGGCTGACCGAAGAACTACCGGAATTGCGGGGTCAGCATCCGCGATCGGCGCAATTCACTAAATGATCATCCTCGATACCAATGTGCTTTCGGCGTTGATGCGCACCGTACCCGAGGCTCCAGTGGTGGCCTGGTTGGACCGACAGCCCGCCGAATCCGTCTGGATAACCAGCATCACGCTGTTCGAGGCTTGGCTCGGTCTAGCGCTGCTGCCGACGGGCCGGCGGCGGCAGACACTGGAAGCGGCGTTTGCTCGACTACTGAAAGAAGACTTGGAAAACCGCGTGTTGGATTTCGACAGCGCTGCAGCGGCTGAGGCGGCATCACTGCCGGCCGAACGGCAGAAAGCTGGGCGTCAAGTGGACATGCGCGACACGCAGATCGCGGGTATCGCGCTCGCGCGGCGCGCCACGCTTGCCACCCGAAACGTGCGGCATTTTGAGGATCTAAAGATTCCGATAGCCAATCCTTGGGCGACTCATGACGTGTAACGTAGGAATTCAAGCAGTAATCGGCTCCGACGCGTGCTCAAAGACAGAACGTGGACCGAAGATAGACGATCACATCGGAGACGAGGGCCACCCAACTCGTGAACGCGTCCACAAGACGCGCGACGCTGGGTTAGCTGATCGGGACCGCGTTACCTGCCGGAATGTATTTGCAGAACGAAGTCACCGGCGCTGACGGCAGCGATCATTTACGGCCCCTCGGTTCCATCGTGCAGTTTGCGGTTTGGTCGATACGGCTCCGACGTGGCGCAGGCCTCGGCACTTGGCACGAAGTGTGGTCTTGACCCACTTAGCTTTGTATGAGGTCAAAGAGATCAATGATCTCATTGGAGGTTCAGATGGCCGGCAACCTTCACGTACGCAATCTGGATAACGATCTCATCGCTCGTTTGAAGCGTCGCGCAGCGCGACACGGCTGTTTGACCGAGGCCGAGCATCGGGAAATCCTTCGCCAGGCCCTGATCAGCGACATTGAACCTTCGTTCGACACGTTAGCCGCCGACCTTCGAAAACTGACACGGCGCCGCAAACAGACCCCCTCGGAAGTTCTCCTTCGAGAAGGACGTGACGAGCGGTGAATACCGCTCCTATGCCGGCGTCCCTACAGCGAAAAAGAGCAGATCGTCTGTGACGACTCCTCAGGCTTTGAAATTTGGAGCTTTCGCGGCAACAGCTACACGTATTCTTTTTTGGCTGGGCCGCAGGCCGGTGGCAGTGATCCAAATATCATTATCGGCTACGGCGTCTGTACAAAACTTCAGAGTTTTGATTGATCGGGCGTAGGGAATTACGGGCGCCGCAGCGGCTGAACCAATCAGCCTCCAGATTTCAGCGCAATCGCCACGGTCAGCTTCACAATTTTGCGCCGCACGTCGACATTCTTTATTCTCGCAAAGGCCTGCAGCATTTCGACCGCATAAGGTTCGGTCAAATGGTCGGTAACGGTCTCGGTGCCGTTCGCCGCATTTGTTTTTTCACCAAAAAACTTGAGTATTGGCACCTCAAGAGCCCGCGCAATCTCGACAAGTCGACCCGAACCTACGCGGTTCGTGCCGCTTTCGTATTTCTGCACTTGTTGGAATGTCACACCGAGCAAAGCGCCAAGCTCGCCCTGCGTCATGCCTTTGGCTTTGCGAAAAATCTGAATCTTCTGGCCAATGAGCCTGTCCATAGCCGTGGCCGATTTGGGTGTCGCCATATTTCTGGACCTGTGGTGTTTCTGGATCTGCTGTCTCGCTGGTCAAGCCAACAATGCTGAGCCGCTTCCCGCAACGTATCTCGACCAATCAGCGTGTCTAGGGACTCCTAGAATATTTGTAGTTTTACAGTCGGATTTGGCCTCCGATTCTTTCTAATTGTGCAAAAGCGCGATCGTAATTTGCTACGAGATGACGCCGATCCAAACACTCCCCCAACGCAATAAATACGGGAATATGGGCTAAGCGCTAACCTGTGATAGCAAGAACGCTACGCCCGGCTGCGGCGCTCTGCCTCGCACGGGTAGGCACCTATGCCCCTTAGTATCAAAGATGCAAACGTCGAGCGGCTGTTGCAGGATCTCAGGGCGCGCACCGGAGAAACGATAACCGAGGCCGTCGTAAATGCGCTTCGCGAACGCCTTGAGCGGGAACAGCGCAGGGAGCAGAGCGTCGAGAGTCTGGTTGAAGACGTGATGGAGATCGGGCGGCACTGTGCCTCACTGCCGCTGCTCGACGAACGCCGACCGGACGAGATTCTTCGCTACCACAAGAATGCTCTTGCAGAATGATTATCGATTCTCTCCGCCGAATCTCATCAAGCGGGAGACTTCAGCTCACCACTCGAAGGGATTGAGAACATTGACGCCGAGATCAGCGACGTCTGTGACGTTACGCGTCGCAAGGGTTATCCCGTTTACCTTGGCGGTCGCTGCCAGCAGCGCGTCGATTATGGACAAGGAACGCGCAGCGCTCATACGGCCCCACTCGTCAGCTACAGTTCGATCGACGGGCAGGATGCGTTCGGCAAAGGATCCCACCACGTCTGCGAGCCACTTCTCCAGGACGCGGGCTCGTAAAGGATCGTTCGGCTTAGCCCGCTCGATGCCTTTTCGAATTTCACCCACGACCAGCACGCTAAGATAGATATCGGTGTCGGCGATGGACTCATACCAAGCCGCCACGCGGCGATCACACTTTGCGCCTTTGCGCACCTCAGAAATGATGTTGGTGTCGATCAGATAATTCACAACGCCACGTCACGCCCGGGATCGCGCTCGCGATTCAAATCGATGCCTTCGAACGGAGCCTCAGCGAGAAGTGCTTTGAGGCCTTTTGCTGGGACCGCAGCAAAGCGGTCCCGCAACAGCGCGCGAGCCTCGGTTGCGCGAGTAGGATCGGAAAGCGCTTTAGCGACACCGCGAATAAGGGCAGCATCATCCTTGCCAATATTGATTTCAAGGCGCACGACGCCGCGCTGTTTCTGCCGGCGGCGATGGGCGGACAGCGCCTTCTCCTGGGAGCTAGACATGCTGGCAGTTGCCTCCTATTAATTTCCGGAAATATATCCGGAAACATTGATAGACGCAACGGGAAATCTTTCGACTTGTCCTCAAACGCGAGCTGCCAAGCCCCTTACCGGCGATGAGGTGCCGACACACGGAACTCCAGCAACCGAGCTCTCCAGCACTTTACCCTTCACCCCCAGCGCCATAACCCAGTACGCTACTGCCAGTAGGACTTGCTCGAAGGGCACACGGCTCACTCGATCTCTTGGACAAGCTTGCGCGACTGCCGCAGTAAACCCTGCAGCTGGCGGCGCGCTTCGATGGCCTCGCGGGTGTACCGTCCGTGCTTGAGGGCATTTTTATTGCCGCGCGGTGCGCCCGACCCCGGCGCGCCGCCATGCAGTTCTTGACATGACTGCTCTCCTAGAGCCCGCGGAAGTTCAATCGCCATCGCAATATCCTGCTTTTGCGACTGCTTAGGAACATGGGACGCCACACGGGTTTGGCGGGCATCCGCAAGCTGCCGGTCGCAAACCAAGCATGGTTGCTGGGTCACATAGCGCATGTGATCCCGGTTTCTCCGGCGCCCGATCCTCTTGCAGGAATCAGGCGGCGCGGCGCGCCTTGATTCGCTTGCGTTCCGTGAGCTTGGGGAGCCTGTCCACACGATCGCCGATTTCTTCGCGCGCCAAGCGCAACTCATAGAGCTTTTGCAGATTGAGCCAAAATTCCGGGCTGGTGCCGAACCAATGGCCAAGCCGCAACGCCGTATCGGCAGTGATCGCGCGCTGGCCGTTGATGATCCCCGTGACTCGATTCACAGGCACGTCGATCTGCCGCGCCAGTTCGTCGGCAGAAATGCTAAGTTCCTTCAGTTCTTCGGCGAGATGCTCGCCGGAATGAATTGGGGTGCGTGCCATTAGTGTCTCCTAGTGGTAATCCACAATCTCGACGTTCACCGGGCCGGGTGCGCCGTTTGGCCACTCAAAGCAAATCCGCCATTGATCATTGATACGGATGCCGAATTGGCCACGCCGATTGCCCTTCGGTGCTTCCAGCCTGTTGCCGGGCAACGCTGCGAGATCCTTCAAGCTCGTCGCGGCGTCGAGTCGCTCCAGTCGCGACTCAGCCTGACGCGCGAAACTCGAAAATTCCTTGACGTGCTTGCCGTCGACAAAATGCTCCGTCTTTTTAGACCGGCAGCTCACGATCATTGGAAATGCACTAGCGAGAATTACGCGTTACGTTAAGCGTAAATAATCTTACCGCCCCTCATACTGCCGGAAGACAGTCATCGCCGGGTCCGTCGCGACATTTGGGTTCATTTTGTAATCTCGACCCCGTTTTGCGGCAGGCCGATCGCGCGCGGCGGGTTCTTTATTGGTGCTGGTAACCGCAGCATCGTATCGCCGCCGGGTCACTTCGGATTTTGCAGGGCCCGTTCAAGTGCCATACGAATGAAGCGCTGATAGGGAACGCCGACCCGCTTGGCGCGCCCACGCACGGCCTTTAGCAATTGTTCGGGCAAACGAAGGTTGACTGAGGCATTCTTCGGCTTCAACTCGAAGCGCATCACTTGGCCGCCCGAAAGGTCGTATTGGCTGAGGTCTGCCGTTGCGACAAAATCTTCTGCCTGCTTGTCCGTCTTAAACGTCGGGATAGTTTTTCTCATAGTTTTTGACCTCTCTTTTGTGCATGTAACGAGCACTGATCGGGCGCAACAGGGCGCGCATGCCGTGATGGCGCAAGGTGAACACCACGAACGCGTGACGACCTTTCGATGTGCTCCCAATGGCACGAAATCGTCGCTCGCCTTGCGGGTTGTCCTTATCGGGCAGTATCACAACGGGGCGGCTGAACACGCTTTCAAATTCAGCAATCGAAATCCCGTGTTTCTGGCACTTCTTACGATTGCCGTCGTCCCAATTGAAGCCCGCAAATTCCATTCTTTCTCGCCCGGACTACAATTTAGAGTTTGTATAGGCATTTGTCAACACACTCGTTCCCTCACAGAGGAAGGTTGGCCGCTCACAATGGGCCCTATGGTTCCCCATAGCGGCATGGCGCTTGGCCTCAAACTGCCGGAATGACATCATTCCGGGTCCGTCGCAGTGATTGGGTTCGTTTGGTAATTTCAACTTGGTTTTTCGGTCGGCCGATTGGGCGTGGCGGGTCCCTCAGCGGCGCTGGTTGGAACAGCGGAAGCCTCACTACGCGCCTCCTCCCGGGACCAGGTGACTGGATGAGTTTCCAACCATAGGGTCCGCGCCGCGACAGTTGGCTCAATCCCAGCCTTCTTCCACCACGCCGCTTCATCACCACGGCGATGGACCTCCCGATGATGTCCCCGACATAGCGGGACGGTGAACTCATCGCTGACCTTGCGTCCGAGCGCTCGACCCTGGGTGAAACGCAGGTGATGGGCATCAGAGGGTTGCCGCCCGCATATGAGGCAGGGCTGCTGGGAGACGTATCTGACATGCTCGCGGTCCCGAACCCGGCGTGGCTCGGGGAACGGCAATACGCTCTTATCGATCTTTTCTGCTGCCCGCTTCACCGGCTTGCGATCTGGCCGGGAGCGCCGAGGTTCGGATTTCTCGACCTCAGGAAGCCCGTCGGCGTCATGGACCGCAAAGCTCAACAGCTTGGTTTGGAAGCTTTGCTCGATATGCCGCGCGTCGACGTCGGTCAGTCTGCTCTTTTCTGGAAGCGTGCGCTTCGCCCAGAGCGCGGCCGCATCGGTGCCGCCAATGTCGTTGAGCTCGGCGAGGAGCCGATCGCGTAGTTCTGCCGATGCCGCAGCGCCAAGCTTCGGCTCGGAAGGTTTTAAGGAAAGCCGCGTGTAACGACGCGGCGCAGGCCGCTCGGCGGAATGGTGATAGCCGCCGTTGAGCGTGCCGTTGCCCGTGCCATTGCCGGTTCCCTTGGGCCGCTCCGGCTCCGTTGCGGGAGGCGCGGGCGGCGAAACCTCGAGATCGGGTGCATCGAGGTCGTCCTCGCCGGCAATGCCGACCAGCGTGAAGAGCGCATAGCGCCGGGCATAGGTCAGCGCCGCCCCCATGCGCTGCGGATTGGCGGTCTCGGCGACGGCACAGACCGGCCAGTCGGACGCGATCCATTCGCCGGATGAATGTGCCAAGGTGGTCGTCAGACTGACCAGTCCCGCGGTCTGGTCGATGGCGGTGGCCTGCACCGTCGCGATCTCATGCTGGCCGAGGGTTTTGCGGACAATATCGAGGCCGCTTGCAAGAGGGGCATAGCGGAAGCTGCGATCAGAGCCTCCGGAACGTCCGGCACTGATCATTCCGGTTAGCGATTTCTCGGGATTGACCAGTTCCGCCTGTGCCTTGGCCAAAGCACCCGCCAATGCGGCGATTGAGTTACTGGATCGCGGCATGACCGTCCTCCGCGGCAAGGACGTCGAAGCTGACGGCCCCGGACTTCGAGCGCTTTCCGCGAATGCCATGGCCGATCGCCTCCTTGGCGTCCTCCGGCATCAGGCCCTTGAGTTCTGCCTTGGCCTGTTCGTGCTCAAGATGCGCGGACCGGGTCTGGGCAAAGATGCCCGCGAACTCCGCCCAGGCATTGGAGCTCGTCATATCGACGATCCGGATCGCCTCGACTTTTGGCTTCGGTGGATCGACCCCGAACAAGGAAGGCGTTTCGCCATTCTCAACACAGCGCCAGAACTTCCGCTCCGCGGTGACGATCAGGTGCTGATAGAGCGGATCGGCATGGGCCACGATCTCGAGCCACTTCCCTCCCCCCGTAATGATTGACAGCACCGCGGTCCGGGCCGCCACCACCCACATATTGTGCTGCAGCTGCGGCATGTATTTCTCGGCGGCGGCTTCCTCCGAGAACGACCACGGCAGCATAAACTTGGACTCGAACACCGCGTCGCTGCCCTCGACCCGCCCGTCCAACGTAGCTGCCATCCAGCGGATCGCCGGATGCTGGACCCGCCGTTGCACGTCTGTGATCGACTGGCCCGTATTGAGCTCGTACCAGCGCCGATTAAGGTCCTCCGTGGCCAGCCCAAGCTGGACGATGAGGTTGCCCGACAGGTCTGCGGGCTCCACCTCGCCCCGCTTTTCCTGCCACAACCGTACTAGAGCGGCTTCATCATTACCCATGATGGTCCGGGCATCCGAGCCGCCGATAAAATGGCGGCGATCGGCGGGTTTGAATCTCCGATTCATGCCATCCTCCACGCAGTGCGGTCGATAGCATCCTGGAAGGTGCCTCTAACCTCGGACGCGAGATCGAACAGGAAGGCGTCGATTTGCCGGAGATCGAGTCCACCTGGAATGTTCTCCGCGGCGTCCTCGAGGAGCGCCGTAAGGTAAGCCGATAGCGCGGCCAGGACCCTATCGGCATGGGTGGCACGGTCCTGAAGATGAGTTGCATCGGAACAGATTGGGATCGGCCATGGCGGATTTGCCGCCAAGTCGGTTATGAATTCGGCATAGGCCGTCCGGACTGGGGTTGAAGATGGCCTTGTGCTCGCGCCTGGGACCAACGCCGAAATTGCGCTATTTAAGTACTCAGCCTGGGCCATGGGTTTCCTCCTTGGCTTGGGTCAGGGCTGGTGGGAAGTTGGCGCTTCCCACTGGCTCGCAATAGTTATGGTATTACCAAAATATGGCAATGCAGTCAAGAGAAAAGGTAATACCGAAACGGCTTGGTCGGCCGGCTACCGGGCGCGATCCCGTATTGGCGCTTCGGCTTTCGCCGGCGCTTAGATCCAAAATTGAAGCTTGGGCTAAGCAACAAAAGGACAAACCTTCACGTTCAGAGGCGATTCGCCGCCTGATAGAGCTTGCACTTGCGAGCAAAGCTAAAGGAACGAGCACCGACAATAAGTAGAGGACAGCAACGAAGCCGTTGGCTGGTCCTCCGTGCTTGAACGCAGCCGTATTGGGATAAAATAAAAGCCCCGCCGCTAGGGGGGATGGGGCCGCGGCGGGGCTCGAGGATTACGAGCCTAGGGACAGGAAAGGCTCAAGGGAGGACTACCATAAATATGCGACGGACGGAACACGGAGCGAGCGATTATCCGACACAATGTTAACATGGGCGACGGTCACTCCGCCTACGTTCCGGCTTTGTTGAAGGCGCCCAGGAGTGCCCCACTTCGTTATCAAGGCGACCGCCGAACCACCTCGAGCAGAGTGCAGCCCAATCTTTCTGACCCACCAACCTAAGCGGCGTTGCGGAGCTGCTATGAACAACACTATCATAATCGGACGCGTTCCCGTTCGAGCAGTAAGGCGTAGTCATGTCGCACCGATCAGCCAAAGTTCCCCATCCGGCGCGCCCCGCATATCACGTTGGATTGGCGCTGGTCGGTATGAGCGCCCTGCTCGCGGTTTTTCTGGTCCACGGGGCTCTCCATCATGGCCGCGAGATTATTGCGCGCATTGCCGCAAGCACGTCGGCATTACACCTAGCGGGCGCGGAGCATTGAGTCGCGGGTGACGGGAGTGATGCTCCGCTATACTCTCTTGGATCACAGCTTCATCGTGTGGCCATTCGTTGTCTCGGCTCCTTCCCGCGTTTAGGATCGCTCACGCTGAGCTTTCAGAATGCCGGAGCGGCCGGCAAGGAAAAATGGCACTTCGATCCATCCTATTCGGCATCATCGCGTGGTGTTTCACGCTCTCTGCAGCGTGCGCCGAGGAAGTGGTTTATTGCATCGACACCGACGCGACCGGCTTCAAGTGGGACGAGCATGGCCAGGCGGCGCCCCAACAGTTTGCCCGCGACCGCTACACCATAAGAATTCTGTCGGACACCGATCGCATCATCAGCCGAATGGACGGCGACCGCGCCGGCGTTGGCTACCGCTATGTATGCCGCCGGCCCTACAGCGACAAAGAACAGATTGTCTGTGACGACTCCTCGGGCTTTGAGCCCTGGAGCTTTCATGGCAACAGCTACACGTATTCTTTCTTGGCTGGCCCGCCGGCCGGCGGGAGTAGTCCCAATCTCATCATCGGTTACGGCGTCTGCACAAAATTCTGAATTAAGGCCGATTGATAAAGTCAAGGAATTGCCGGCGCGCCGCGGGTGGTCCAATTAGCCTTCGGGTTCTAGCGCGATAGCCGCGGCCAGTTTCACAATTTTGCGGCGCACGTCCACATTTTTGATTTTCGCAAAGGCCTGCAACATTTCAACGGCATAAGATTCGCTCAGGAGGTCGGTAACGGTCTTCTTTCCGCCGCTCTCACTTTTTGCTTTCTTATCACCAAAGAACTTGAGGATTGGCACCTCAAGAACCCGCGCGATTTCAACAAGTCGGGCGGAGCCGACGCGGTTAGCGCCGCTCTCATATTTCTGCACTTGTTGGAATGTCACACCGAGCGGAGCACCAAGCTCGCCCTGGGACATGCCTTTGGCTTTACGAAAAATCTGGATCTTTTGGCCGATCAGCCTGTCCATGGCCGTAGCCGATTTGGGTGTCGTCATGTTTCCAGACCTGCAGTGTCTAAGGAAGGGTGGCAATTCCGTACTGCGGTGTTTCTTGATCTCGTGGCTCGCTGAAGGGGTAAGCCAACAGCGTTGAGCTAAACGTCAATTTATCGCGGCGCACTTTCGTGTCCAGCGACTAGTTTGGGCTACGTCAGGAATATCCTGACAGAAAAACTCGAGCGACGTTCCACAGCAGCGTCGGACGTCACCGCCCATGTCGCCGTAAGGCGTCATTTCCCGAGAATTCCCGATTACTGAACATCGTATTTACTCGTTCGTAGCAATGTCCTTCCACTCCGACCGATTTTCATCGCCCACAAAATTTTGCGAGGTCGAACGCCCCAGTGCGGCATTCGCGACGCCGGATGGCCTTGCGGCTGTGGATAAAGTGCGGCATCGAACATTTCCCCCTGTTTCAGTTACTAATCCCTTGGCATGAAAGGAATGTTCACTCTCGAGAGCCTTCGCATGCTTTTCGGCTTCGGCGTCAAAAATGATAGCGGCACGGACGATACGGCCGTACTGGAGCAAATCGGGTGCGAGCGCCTGATTCTTGTGCGCGACCAACAGCACGCGAAATTGAAGCTCGAAGAACTCATGCAATATTTGCGACCTGGAGACGTATTGGCCGTCACTGAGGTCGGACGGCTGGGGGCAGATTTGGAAGCAATCTTGCTCGCCGTCGAGAGACTTCGCAAATTGGGAGCAACCCTTCGCAGTGAGAAGTGCGGCATTGTCCCGGGCACGCCTTTCGGAAATGTGTTTACGGAAGCTTGTGGCGTATTGTTGGATGTAGTGCGGGGCAATCTTTCGGAGGATGTAGGCAAATTTGCCGTCGGTAAGGGCAAAAGGCCGAAGCGGGGACGCCCGGCGGCGCTCTCTTTGGACGGCCAATATAGGGCGAATAAACTGTTGGCGGAGCAAAAACTCAGCGTGCCGCAGGTTGCGCGCATGCTGAAGGTGTCGCCGGCAACGATTTACCGATATTTTCCGGCGCGGCGGTGGATTCGAGATCCCGGAGCATTCGCGGAGCCAACCTAAATTGCCGGCGCCCGCAGGTTAGACTCGTCGCATAAACCTCGCGCGCGGGACGGTGCGTAAGACCGCACTCGCTGCATTCGAAGTACTAATGCCAGGAAGTATTCGATGTCCGATTGGGGTGCCACCAGCGCCACGAAGTCCGTAATCGTGATGAATTCGCACGCAGCATGTGGTCTTTCAGCCGACGGGGCTCTTCAGGCATCGCGGCACGCTAATACGTCCGGATGAAACGATCAGCCCATCCGCGATCGAAGTAGATGCCATGTGGGAAAGTTTCCGTCTCAACAGGACAACGCTAAGCTATGTGACAAGGGCAGAGATTTTGCCTGCCGGTGTGCTTTTCATCATTCTCTTGCTTTTTTACTTGCTGGTGACCGGCATCTCGACTGGCGAGGCTCAGCAGCCGAAAGCCCACCAGCAGCACCCGTCGCAAAAGACCCTGCAACCAGAGCAGCCGGCACAGCCGATCCAGCTGCGTGCGGCAATACAAAGCCAAGCCGATCTCGAATTGGTGACTATCCTGGTGCGTGCGACCCTTATCGCCGTGCACCAGGCCAATGTCACAGGTAATTACACGGTTTTGCGCGACCTTGCAGCGCCGGCCTTCCAAGAAAAAAATTCGGCGGCTGACCTATCGTTGATTTTCGCCTCCGTTCGCCAACAGAAAATCGATCTCTCAGCCGCTGCGTGGCTGGAACCGAAGTTCACGCAACCTCCGGTTATCAACGCCCTGAATATGGTGCGGATGATCGGCACACTCGCAACGAAGCCGGTCCCGGTCGCCTTCGATCTGACCTTCCAACTCGTAGGCGCAACGTGGCGGTTGATTGTCATAACGATCGGTCCCCTGTCCGCGGGTGCGCCGGTCACTGCAAACGAACCCGCAAGGTCAGCCGAGCCCGTGCCTGCGCTTGTTGCGCCGAAAGCCCCTTGATGTGATTCTGGCCGAGCATTGCGAGGCGCCCGCGAGTTCACCGCACTCATCGAGCTCCGCGCGATGTCCGGTTGCTCACACCGCGCCGAAGGCCGTCTCAACAGCCGAGGCTCTAATCGCCGCTGGATGAACCGTCAATGGCAGATCATGATGATTCGCGGCCTCCATAATTTGTCTCGCAAAAATGCATGCCTTGCGCAGAAGCGAGATTGTTTTTTGACTTATTCACATCTGTCATTTCGATGTGTTTGAGCCAAGTTTCAACGCAAGATTATGAGATGCGTCGATAATTCACCTTCCATAAAAAATTGATCGTAATTGCAAGGTGCAGAGTAGATTTCTCTATTCATTTCTTAATTTATCAAAATACGCATGCTCGTCGGATGAGCATTTTGCAATATTGACTGGCCCTGCAAACAACGCAGCCGATTATTTTCGCTGTTGCCAGGTATTTTTGAGGGACCTCTAGCTCCCGGTCGGGATGTTGGGGGCAAAGCGATGCGTTGCGACCGCGTGAAAGCGGAAGACGCTTATGGCGTGGCGATTCGGGACGTCGCTCTTGGCGCCGTATTTCTCAGGAGTGCATCGGCAAACCTCCTGGCCGTAGCAGCGCTGGTGGCGCTGGCGCTCGCTGCCAATCTCGGACTAGGAACGCGCAGCGCATCTGCTCAGATTGCGATTGGTGTTGGGGCATCTTGTACAGCCCCTCCGCTCGTGGGAGGCCCCTGTCCCATCGGGCCTCCTACTGACCAAGGCAATGCATCGGCAAGCGCCGACGGCACCGCGTTGGGAGACAGCGCGACCGCGACCGGCCTTTCCGCGACGGCAATGGGCACAAAAAGCACCGCAACGGGCACCAATTCATCGGCATACGGCGTGAGCGCTTCTGCTACCGGCAACAACGCGACCGCCACCGGCGTGAGCGCGAGCGCGAACTTCACCGACGCCACCGCCAACGGTTGGACGGCCACCGCCGGCGCGACGGACGCGACAGCTGTCGGCGCTAATACGCAGGCGACCGGGACCAATTCCGTGGCCATCGGCGGCAATTCAACGTCCGGCCAGGGCAACGCCGCCTTCGCCAGCGGCGTCAACGCCATTGCTATTGGCAACACCAGCCAGGCTACTGGAAAAAATTCGACTGCCGTGGGTCCGGCAGCCAACGCGGGAAATGCAGGCAATGGCAACAACAACGACGGCACGACGGCGCTCGGCGCTGGCGCGCTGGCGGGCACAACCGCGAAAGGAGAGACCAACGCCACGGCTTTAGGCACAACGGCCCAGGCGAGCGCCAACAATGCGGTCGCTACCGCTTTCAACGCTCTAGCGTCAGGGGTCAACAGCTCGGCTTACGGCAGCAACACTCAGGCAAATGCCGCCAACTCCATCGCTATCGGTGGAAATAGTTCTACGGGCGCAGGCAATGCGGCGTTTGTCCAAGGCAACTCCGCAAACGGAATCGCGATCGGCAATGGCGCACAAGTTGGCAATTCCGTCGATTCGGCCAGCGCCATTGCGGAAGGCAATCTGGCCCAGGCGAACGGCGTCAACGCCATCGCATTCGGCACGAATGCATTCTCAGCCGCGAACTCGACGGTGGTCGGCCCGAATGCGACAGACAACGGATTTATGCGGGCCTCGGTGTTCGGCACCAACGCATCGGCCGGGGCGGTCAGCAACGTCGCAGTCGGCGATACTGCGAACGCGAGCGCGGCCGGCGGCGGTGCAGTGGCGGTCGGCCAGAACAGCACGGCCTCTGGCACGAATTCCACGACGGTGGGCGGCGGCAGCTTAGCCTCGGGTACGAACGCAAGCGCCTTTGGGCAATCAGCCGTTGCCGGCGGCGCATTCGCTAATTTCGGTACGACTGCGATCGGCCAGAATGCGTTGGCTGGCGCGGGCGGACCCGGCCAAAACAACGCCACGGCGTTGGGACAAAGCGCGCAGGCCAACGCGGTCAGCGCTACGGCCGTCGGCCAGGGGGTGACGGCGAACTTCAGCCAGGCGTCGGCGTTCGGCTCGACCGCCAATGCCGGTGCTGTCAACGCAACTGCGATTGGCTTCAACGCCCTGGCGACCGGGGTCTCGGCGACGGCAACCGGTTTCAACGCGGTCGCCAGCGGCAATTCCAGTGCGGCTTTTGGTACAGGGGCCGCTGCCGTCGGGGCCAATAGTCTTGCCGGCTTAGGACAGGCTACCGGCCTGTCGTCCACTGCGCTGGGCAGCGCTAGCGTAGCGAATTCCCCACAAGCCACCGCAGTCGGCACAGGTGCGCAAGCGACCAATACGGATGCGACCGCGGGCGGAAATTCCGCAACGGCGGCAGGCGTCGAAAGCTCCGCTTACGGCAGCAACACTCAGGCAAATGCCGCCAACTCGATCGCCATCGGCGGCAATGCCGCCACCGGAGCCGGCAATGCCGCATTCGTCGCTGCGGCTTCCTCGAACGGCATCGCCATTGGAGACGGCGCCCAAGTCGGCAACACGATCTCCAGTTCGATCGGCGCCATTGCGCAAGGTAACCTTGCCCAGGCGAACGGCATCAACGCGATCGCGTTCGGCACAAACGCATTTTCGACCGCGAACTCGACCGTGGTGGGCCCCAACGCGACGGATAACGGCTTCGCGCGCGCCTCGGTCTTCGGAACGAATGCCTCGGTTGGTGCCGTCGGCAACGTTGCAATTGGCGACAGCGCGGCCGCGAGCGCCGCGGGGGGCGGCGCGGTAGCGCTTGGGCAAAACAGTACTGCTTCGGGCACTAATTCAACCGCGACTGGCGCGAGCAGCTCGGCATCAGGTGCCAATGCCAGCGCCTATGGCCAAGGCGCGTTAGCGAACTTCAGCCAAGCATCTGCCTTTGGCTCGACCGCCAGCGCCGGGGCCACCAATGCGACGGCCACCGGCTTCAACGCGCAGGCGAACGCCAATGCCGCAGTCGCGACTGCGTTTAATGCTCTCGCCGCCGGCGCCAACAGCTCCGCGTACGGCAGTAATACCCAGGCCAACGCCGCCAACTCGGTGGCAATCGGCGGCAACGCGGCTACTGGCGCGGGCGCCGCAGCATTCGTCAACGCAGCCGCTACGAACGGCGTCGCGATCGGAAACCAATCGAACATTGGCGCCGCCGGCAGCAACGCGACGGCGATCGGCTTCAATACCACGGCAAGCAACGGCAATGCGCTGGCGGGCGGAAACGGCTCGACTGCTGCGGGCATTTCCTCGATCGCGCTTGGCGATACGGCATTAGCCAACAGCACCAACAGCCTCGCGATCGGTACCGGCGCGCAGGCGAACAGCACGCTCGGCACCGGCGCGATCGCGATCGGCAATGGGGCCACGGCCAACAACGCCAATGCAATCGCGCAAGGCAACGGCGCCACCGCAAGCGGTCTCGGTGCGACCGCTATCGGTCAAACTTCTGTTGTGAGCGCCGGAAGCAGCAATGGCACCGCCATCGGCTCCAATTCCAAGGTGCTCGCGATCAATGGTTCAGCCTTAGGCGCGAACGCCATCGTCCAAGCGAGCGCGCCAAGTTCGGTCGCGCTTGGCCAGGGTTCGATCGCGACGCAGTCCAATACCGTGTCGGTTGGCACACCTGGCAACGAGCGGCGGATCGTAAACGTCGCGCCCGGTGTGAACGGAACCGACGCCGTCAATCTCAATCAACTGAATTCGGTCCAAACCGAGGAGCGGCGCGGCATTGCGGCTGCGACAGCGCTTGCCAATGCGGCGACCCCGTCCGGTCCTGGAAGGACGACGCTTGCGATGACCGGTTCCGTGTTCCAGGGCCAAGCAGGGTTCGGCGTCTCCGTGATGCACCGCTTCGCCGATGTAAGCATGCCGATTTACCTCTCCGCCGCGTACGGCAACGGCGGCGGTAGCGAGCACGTGGGGCGTGTTGGACTGGGAATCGAGTGGTGAGCCGAGTCCCCCAAATGGATGAGATGCATCTCAGGAGAGTTCTCACGGCTTCGACGGCGGCCGTAATATGTCGCGTTATTCCGTTAACGCACACGCGACATATCTTGCTCGTCGTTGCCGCTTTGGTCGGTCTCTGTGCCGGCATGGTTGGGCAGTCGACGAGCGCCTTCGCGCAATGTACCGCGTCAACTAACACGCTGACCTGCAACGCCTCGGCCACCGGTGACCAGCAAAATACCGACGGAAACATCGGCGTTACGTCGGCTCGTCAGCAGGCGTACAACGCCAACACCATCGGTCTAGTGAACGGACCGGTTACCGGCTCCGGCCTGGAATTCAGTCCCACGCTCGCTGGCGCGAATGTGACAGTCACCAATAGCGGCGGCATTACGCTGAGCAATTCGCCGGTCGTTACCGGCAATCTCGGCGCCCTGGAAATTGACGGGAGTGGCGCCGGCAATGGCGGTCTTGTGACCTATAGCGGCACCGGCAACGTCATTTCCAATGTTAACGGGATCAGCGGATTATTCATCAGCAATACCGGCATCGGCGGCGTCGAGGCCGGCACCACCGCCTCGGGTGGCACGATCAGCGGAGCGACATTCACGGGCGTCAATGCAATCAGCACCACAACGGTAAACGGCAACAACAATATAGTTATCAATGGTGGCACGCTCACGCCGCAGGCTGGCGGTGACGGAATTGACGCAAGCTCGAGCGGACTCGGATTGATCAACATCACGACCACCGGGAATACGGCCATCGCCGCGAGTGGCGGAAATGTCACGGGCATTTTCGCCAGCACGGCCGTCGGC
Organism: Xanthobacteraceae bacterium; assembly: GCA_049282655.1. GTDB lineage: Bacteria > Pseudomonadota > Alphaproteobacteria > Rhizobiales > Xanthobacteraceae > BOG-931. Next base: position 51,150 of record JBAPUM010000082.1, on the reverse strand, counting down.
AATATCACAATCAGCTCCGACGCCAATATCGGTGCCACTGGAAACCCGGTCAGCGCGGGCCTCGATGCAGTTTCGGTCTCAAATACGGGACTCGTACAGGTGTCGCAGACCGGTGGGACGATCTTTGCCAACAACAATGGCATCACCGCGTTCAGCCTACTGGGCACCGGTGGCGTGGCGATCAACACCAGTGCAAGTTCGAAGATCACGATGAGCGGCGGAACCGGCGTGCTTGGTGAGGTCACCGGTGCCGCGGGTGGTATAACGGCCACCCTCAATGGCACCATCGACCAAGCGAATTTTGGCGGCATCTACGTGATCAATAATGCCGCGAACGGTAATAACATCGTTGTCCATCAAAGCGGCAACCTCACTAACGCCAATACCAGCGGCATCATTGCCAACACCAATGGGACCGGAAACATTCTGGTCGATGGCGGCGGCAGTGTCACCAGCACGTCGACTAATGCGGCAAATTTCGCCAACGGCGACAATTACGGCATCTTCGCGGTGCAGAGCGGCTCGACCGGCAATGTGACCATCAACGGGACCGGCACAACCCAAGGAAATATTGCGATCGGCGCCTATGTCGGCGCGAGCGGCAGTCGGGGGCTCGGCAATCTCAGCACAGCCGGCGGCATTGGGGGAGCAGACGTGACGGTGAAGCGGAGCGGAGCCGTAACCGTCGTCGGCAACAACGGTATCGGCATCGATGCGCAGGTTCTCGCCGGTTCGAGTTCGGTATTGGTCAATGGTGTAGGCGGCATAACCGCGACCACGACTGGCAGCGTCGGCATCAATGCGATTACGGCCGGCAACGGCAACGCGACGGTAAACGGCACCGGCGCGATCAACTCCGACAGCACCGGCATCAACGTGATCTCGCAAGGCAGCGGCGTCGTCACCGTCAGCAATACCGGCGCCATCACCTCCGCAAATGGGACAGGCATCAATGCGGCTTCGAGCGGCGGCAATGTGAGCATCTCGCCCGGCAGCACCGTATCGGGCGCCGCGGGCATCTCCGCCAGCACGAACGCGACCGGAACTATGCTGGTCAATACGACCGCTGGGCTTGTCACGGCCACGGCAGGCCAGGGCATTCTGGCTACCAGTGCTTCCGGCCTCAATACAGTTAATGCCGGTGCCGTGAATGCGACGACGGACGGTATCAAGGCCACAACCTCGGCAGGCGGCGGCGTTACGATTACCGCCGGGGGCAATGTCGTTGGCGGAGCGGGCGCGGGGAATACTGGCATTACCGCGATCCAGGCTGGTGGCAACGGTAATGTGAGCGTCACGCCATCCGGTTCGGTCCAAGCGGGCAACGGCATCAACGCGAGCGCAGCCGGCAACGGCACCGTCACTGTCACCACGGCGACCGGTGCAGCCGGTAACGTCACCGGCCAATCGGGGGCCGGCATTACCGCGAGCGGCGTCAACGGCGCTATCACCGTGACACTTGATAATTTCGGCACGGCGAACGCACAGACGATTCAAGGTACGACGTTTGGAGTGAACGCCTCGTCTAGCGGCACGGGGGTGGTGCGCGTGCAAGGCCCCGCGTTGGTAACGACCGCCAACGCCCCCGGCGCCACGGCGGCTGTTCAAGTTACCGGCTCGGGGCTTGGTCCCGTCGGAGGTACCGATGGCCTGATCGTCACCGGCATTGGCAATACGTTTTCCGGCACCGGCGAAGGGATCGGCGCGCAGATCACCAACGCCGCCAACGCGTCGAATATCCTGGTCAACCGGTCCGGCCTCGTCGACGGCGGGACCAACGGCATAAATGCTACGACGGCGGGCACGGGCAACGTTACGGTCACCGGAATCGGTAATGTCGGCAGCTTGGTCGCCGGCACCGGCACCGGCATCATCGCGTCGAACACCAATGCAACGACGAGCGGCAACGTCAGCGTGACTCCCAGCGGGACGGTGTCGGACGCGACGGGCATCAATGCCAACGTCACGGCCGGCAACGGCACCGTGACGGTCACCACAGTGACCGGTGCGGCCGGCAACGTGACCGGCACGAACGGGGCCGGCATAATCGCCACCGGCGCCAACGGCGCCGTCAACGTGACAGCAAATTCCGCGACCGTAAGCGGGACCACCTTTGGCGTCGATGCCTCGGCAAATGGCACCGCGCCGGTGAAGGTCACCGGTGCGGCGGCGATCAGCGGTACCAACTCGGCCGGTATCCGCGCACGACAGACTGGCGCGGCGGGCGCCACCGGAACCGGCGTATGGGTAACCGGCACCGGAACCACTGTGTCGGCCAACGCCGAAGGCATCGTAGCGTCAATTGCCGCCGGCAACGCGTCGAACATCCTGATCGACCGAGCCGGCTTGATCAGCGGCGGAACGAATGGAATCGACGCGGTGAATTCCGGCGCTGGCGGCGTGACCGTCACGCCGCCAAGCAACGTCAGCGCCGGTGGAGCAGCCGGCAACACCGGTATCATCGCCAATACAGCGAGCGGCAATGTCCTGGTAACGCCGGGCGGCACGGTTACCGGCGCTAACGGCATCGATGCCAATGTGGCGACTCTCGGCGGTACCACGACGGTGACCACGGCTACTGGAGCAGCGGGCGCCATTAACGCTAGCAACGGCTTTGGCATCCGCGCGACAGGCGCCAACGGCGCGGTCACGGTAAACGCGCTAGCCGCGGTCACGGCCAACAATGCCAACGCCAATTCCAACGGGATCATCGCCAACACCAGCGGTACCGGCAACGTGTCGGTCACAACAGCCGCGAATGTGGGGGCAAGTCTGAGCGCGATCACGATAAATTCGGGCGCCGGGGCGCAGATCTCGAATTCGGCGACGCTGCAGGGGGCTGGCAGTGTTGCGGCCCCCACCATCAATGTCGTGACCGCAGGTGCAGCGACCACTGCGTGCGCCGTCGGCAGTGCGGTGGCTTGTATCGATAACACCGGGATCATTCGCTCGAACGCCAATTTACCGAGCGACCTGATCGTCAACGCGACCGGAGGCGCGACCAACCTCGACAATCTGGCCACGGGCGTCATGACGGGCCGGATTAGCGTGACGGCCAGCAACGACACGGTAAACAATGCGGGCCTCTGGACGCTGACCAACAACGGCCCGGCCTTCGCTGCCGCATTCGGCGGCGGAGCCGATAGTTTGAACAACTTCGGGATGATCAACGCCTTCGCGACAACTACCTTCGACAGCATCGAAAGTGTCGCAAATTCAGGCACCATCAACGCCGGCGCCACTGCGACCGACGTCACCACGTTTCAAACAGCCAGCATTCAGAGCGTGACCAATATCGGGACCATGAACGTTCAGGGTGCCTTGAATTTCATCGGCAATGCGACGTCGGCATTCAACAACAGTGGCGGCTTGATCGAAATGCGCACGGGCGCGCATGTCCTCACCGATGTCACCACATTGAATGCCACGACCACCGGCACCTCCGACCTGAATTACACCTACACGTTCGGCAATGCATACAACTACAATGCTTCAGGCAATGCCCAGCTCGGACTCGACGCCTTTCTGGGCGCACCCGGCTCCGCGGCCGACCGACTCGTGATCAGCGGCGCAACCTCGGGTACGACCTCAATCCTGTTAAAAGACACCAATGCGTTGCCCGGCCAATTTAATCCGACCGGCATCACTTTGGTGGCGGTGAACGGGACGACCGCGACCAACTTCACATTGTCACCAACAGACAAGAACTACGTCTCGCTCGGCCCGATGGGCGCCATCGACAAGGGGTTATTTTTCTATCCATTGATCCAAGCCCCGGGCGTACCGGGTAGCGGTGTGGCGACGCGCTACGCCCTTTTCGGTTTGCCGAACTTTGAAGCTTTCGACATTACCTATGCTGCGTCCGGTGCCCAGAGCGCCTTCTATGAAACCGCGCTCACTTGGCTCGATCGTCAAGATGAGCTGCGCAACTATTTGGTTCGCGGCGTGTCCCGGACCGGTTGCCAGACCGACGACAGGTCCTCGGGAGCCCCCGCCGACCCGGTCTGCTCGCAAGCTGGCGGCGTCGGCGCGTGGTTCAAAGGTATCGGGAGCTGGGGTACGCAGAAGGCTTCGCAAGCAACGGGCGCCGGCGGCACCGTCATTAGCTTCGATACGAGCTACAAGCAAAACACCTACGGCTTCATCGGCGGCCTGGATTTCGGTCAGGAATCCGTGCTGCACCGGTCCGATGCCTTTGTGCTCGGGCTGATGGGCGGCTACACATCTTCGACGCTAACGTTCAACAACGCCACGACCGCAGCCCCCCACGCGAATGAATTCACTTATACGGGCGGAACTGCGGGACTAGCCGCCAGCTACATGATCGCAGGCTGGTTCTTCGACGGGGTGATCAAGGCCGATATCTTCAATCTCGGCCTCAATATGCCTTCGCTTAACAACTTTGGGGCGACCGGACCCACCACCAAGGGCGCAACCTATGGTGCGGTAGGCGACGCCGGATATCGGTTCGATCGGGGCTCGGTATTCCTCGAGCCTCGACTAAGCTTGGCCTATGCGCGCACCACGATCGATAACTTCAGCACGGTGGGCAACAGCGTCAGCTTCTTCGGCGGAGAAAATTTTCGTGGCGCACTCGGCGCCCGCCTCGGCGCAACTTTAGTCGACACGCCCGACTACGCCGTTGAGGCCGCGTTCAACGGGCGCTACTGGGAACAGATTAACAGCGCGAACGGAATCGTCTTGACCAGTGCCGGCTCACCAAACCTAACGCTCACGGAAAATATCAAGAGCGGCGGATTTTCCGAGTTGGGCGCGTACCTCGACATTACCAATAAAGGCATAGGCTGGTCCGGCTTCCTAAACGGTAGTGCTAAGTTCAACAATGAGTTTGCGACACTCACGGCAAAAGGCGGCGTCCGTTACCAGTGGTGACCGGGGCGCGAGCCCTTGAGCGTGGCCCCCTTGTAGGTTGAGTCCAATGGAGAGTGCGCGTCCTGACTGATGTCGTCGATGGCCGCTTTGAATCGCCACCTTGGCGGTACCGAGCTGTTCCAGCGTGAGCTTATCGCCGCGCTGCAGATCGTCCAGCGCGGAAACGGCCATGTCGATCTGCGCCATTCCGTTCCAGATGTGCTGGCCTCGACCGCCAATCTGCTCAAGACCAATGGCTGGCGGGCCGGCGCGCCGTTTACCGCGGGCACGCCGAATTTCGAGGTGGCGATGCGTGAGTGGAATCACTCCGAGGTCTACCGCAGGACCATCGTGCTGATGGCGCAGCGGCTGGGCGGCGGGTGAGGTTTACGTGGGCGCCGACGAGGTGATTTGAGTAAATGATCGGGAAAGCTGCACGCTGGCCATGCGGCATCGGACCGATGCCTCAAGGCAAACGGTCGATATGGGTCGATACTGTTGAAAAAGGGCTCGTGATTTTAACCGAACAGTGATTCCGTCGGCTGGAGGGATTCGGCGGCGGAGGCTTGCCATGATGGGTCGGCAGATCGGCGATCAGAGTCAGTTATTTTACTTGTTCAACCTCGAGCGGCGCATTCCGGCGGGCCATCTGCTGCGCCGGATCAATCCGGTGGTGACAGGGATACTGGGGGAGCTTCGGGAGAAGCTTGAGCCGTTCTACAGCGAGATCGGCCGGCCATCGATTGATCCGGAGCTGATGATCCGGATGCTGATCGTGGGCTACTGCTACGGCATCCGTTTTGAGCGGAAACTGTGCGAAGAAGTCGAACTGCATCTGGCCTACCGATGGTTCTGCCGGCTCGATCTCGACGACAAGGTGCCCGATCATTCGACGTTCTCGGTCAATCGCCATGGCCGCTTCCGCGACAGCGACATCTTGCGTCATGTGTTCGAGGCGGTGGTGCGGGCCTGCATGGATGCTGGCTCGGTCAAGGGAGAAGGCTTCGCGGTCGATGCCAGCGTGATGGAGGCGGATGCCAGCCGCTATCACGGCAAAGCGCCCGATGAAGTCGACTGGTCTATGCCGCAACGCCAGACACGCGCCGTCCAGGAATATCTGGCTGGGCTTGATGTCGACGCGCACCCCAATGCCGACCGCAAGCCGCCGAAGCTGATCTCGCCCAGCGATCCGTGCTCGGCATGGACGGCGAAAGCCAATAAGCGCGTGCAGTTCGGCTATGGGCTCAACTACCTGATCGACATCGCCAACGCGGTTATTGTCGATGTGGAAGCGACGCCGGCCAGAACCTATGACGAGGTCGCCGCCACCAAGACCATAATCACACGGACTGAGCAACGGTTAGGGCTCAAGGCCAAGCGCCTGATCGCCGATACGGCCTATGGCACCGGCAAGTTCCTCGGCTGGCTGATCGAAGCCAATATTATCCCCCACATCCCGGTCTGGGATAAGAGCAGCCGTGACGACGGCACCTTCTCGCGAGCCGACTTCACCTTCGACAGCGACCGCAACCTCTATGTCTGTTCCGCCGGCAAATTGCTTACGACCACAGGCCGCGTCGGAGCCGACCACGCTGTGCGTTATCGCGCTCTTAACCGCGACTGCCGGCTCTGCCCCCTTAAGCCGCAATGCTGTCCGAACACGCCGTCACGCAGGGTCACGCGCGATCAGAACGAAGAAGCCCGCGATCACGCCCGTACCCTGATGGGCACGGCCGCGTTCGCCAAATCCCGGGATGAGCGCAAAAAGGTCGAGATGCGTTTTGCCCATCTGAAGACCCACCATCGCTTCCAGCGGATGCGGCTGCGCGGTCTCAGCGGGGCACGCGATGAGTTCCATCTCGCCGCCATCGTGCAAAACCTCAAGACGCTGGCGGTGCGTGTCCTTGGGCCGCCATCCGCCGCACGAGCAACTGGCGTCGTGTCACCGGCAGTTCCATGAAGCGTTAGGTCGGAGCCTCAACGGACCCTCCCAATCGGGAGGATGAAAACAGCAAAAGCACCCATACAAACCCGCACGCCCCTCATCGGCGACTTTATCAACAGTATCTGTCGCAACCTGCCGCACCTCCGAAAGGCTGTCGCGGCCGGTTTTCACCCAGTAGCGACCGCGCGGGTCGTCAGTCGTAGGGGCCGTCGAGAACCAAGGCAGGCGGATTAACGCCTCGGTTGCGAGGCGAGAGCGGGCAGCGTTGCAACGCTGGCCGTTTTTCGAGCGCCGGTTCCAGACTCCGCCTGCACCATGACCCGCCGAGACATGGGGTCTCGTAGTACGTCCCTGTTCCCGCCCCGAATACCCTGTAAAGCGGACCTCAATTTCACTGCACTCAACAATAAAATCGCTGTTCAAGGAGCGTGGGGAAATCGTCTCTAAGAGACTACATTCATTGGTCAATTACATCCGATTTAGCCTCGGAGTACCGACACCGCAGCGTATTCCCTCTATTTTTCCGTGTTCCGAGCGAGCGACCCCAACCCAGCCTTTAATCCCCAGCCCTCGACACCCCGCCGCCAACTGGTAGACTCGCGTTTCTCAAACAGGTTAGCGCGTCGCACCCGGATCAAGCTGGATGGCCTTCTGACCCATAAGCGCCTTGCCCCGTCGCGAGACCAGATCCCGCAAAATCTAATCCTGATTCACCGCTGATTAACCACGTTCGCCCACACTTGCGGTTGCGTAGAAATCGCAAACGGGGTGGACCATGGCCTATGTCTTGCCGCGTGCCGTTCTGGTGCTGCTGTTGTGGGGCGCGACCTATTGGTTGCTCACGCTATTGTCGACCGAGGTCCCGCCGGCGGTCGTCTCCATGACCGGCATCGCCTGGGCCTTAGCCGGCGTGGTTTGCTTCGGCTATATCCGCAAGCTCCGCCGCGAGATGAATGCGGAGCAAGGGCAGCGGTTCGGCGCCGGGCCCAACCTGAACTGAAATTCTCGCTTGAGGGCGCGTTGTTCGCTCAGGCGACGCCCGAGCGATTCCAGCCGCGGATGCGGTCGCCGTAGACCTCAAAACCCTTTGGCGTGACGACGACGGTGTCCTCGAGTTTGATGAAGCCGCGCTGCGGATGTTGCAGCGTGGTCTCGACCGAGATCACCATGCCGGTTTCGAGCGGACGCTCGGCATCATAGGCGTCGTAAGGCACCGGACCGGTATTGGTCAGCCGCGGCGCTTCGTGGCTGACGAGACCCATGCCATGGGCGAGGAATTCGGTGTGGTTATGCACCTTCGATTTGTGCAGCACCTCATTGGCGGCCGCATAAATCTCCTTGCCGAGCACGCCGGGCCGGATCGGCTTCATCGACGCCTGCTCGACGGCTTCGACTTCGGCGAGGAGATCGACGAGTTCCGCGTCCGGTTCGCCGATGACGCCCATGCGCGCGACGTCGCCGATATAGCCGTGGTAATTGCCGCCGGAATCGAGCGACAGCACGTCACCCTTCTCACAGCGCTGCTCGGACGGCGCGCGGTTGAGGCTTGAGCCGGCCGCAATCAGGCAATAATCGAACGTCAATCCGCGCGAAGTTTCTTCGCGGCGCAACGCTTCGGCGAGCTCGGCCTTGGTCGCGCCGGCGCCGAAGCTCTTGAACACCACCGCCATGGAGTCGATCACCTTGTCGGAGGCAATGCGCAGCATGTCCAGTTCTTCCGGGGATTTGATGGCGCGCAAACGCTCGAGCACGAACAGCGCGTCACCGAGCTCGGCGTGGGGAAACGCCTTGCGCAGCGCGGCGGCAGCATCGACCGGCAGGAAAGCCGTCTCGATACCGATGCGCTTTGCGTCGGCTTTCAGCTTTCGCGCGTAATCGGCGGCTTTCTCCATCGCGTCGATGGAACCCGAGCTTTTGTTGTTGTTCTCCGCCACCCAGAACGGCCTTACCTCGTTCTGGAACCGGTCCATCCGGTGCCCGAAAAAGCCCGCCTTCTGCGGCTCGCCCTTGGCATAGACGAATACCGGCAGGTAGCGGCTCAAGCCCATCGCATCCATGGATTCGAAAAAGAACGAGCGATGGCCGCCGAGGAGGTATTGGATGTTATGTTTCGACGTGACCACCAGTACGTCGAAGCCCGCTTCTTCCATCAGCCGGTCGAGCCGCTCGGTGTCGAAGGGAGCAGTGGTTTGCCGTTTGGTGACGTCGAGCATGTAGTCCTCCTGCAATGGGCGAAAGCCAGTCTAGCAAATCCGGCAGCCCTTATGAACGCGCTCGATTGATGCCCTATCGCCCGCCCGCCGGCCGTAGAATGCAGTGCAGCATCGAGGCTCCGTCCCGCGTTTACGCGAAGGTTACGCCTACGGCGGCCCAACCTATCAGGTATGTAAAGCCCGCGTAGCGGCTTTTCATCTGCCCGAAAGGTATTCGCACTGCTATGAAGTACAAGTATAAGGTCGCGGCAACAGCCACAAAAGGGGCGCGCGGCGATGTAGTCGAAGCGCTTCGGGGGGAAGTCCGTGGAGACCATTGGCACCAAAGCACGGTGGCAAAATCATCGTAGCATCGTCGTCGTTACCGGCATCGCAATCCTTGCGCTCGCCGGATTGACCTATTGGTATTCGACGCGAGGCTCTGATGCGACACACATGGCCCGCGGCGCGCGTGCAGCCGTCCCGGTATCGATCGCCACTGCCTCCCGCCAGAACGTCCCGATCTATCTGACCGGGCTCGGCACGGTTCAGGCGCTGTATACGGTCGGCATTCACGCCCAGGTCGACGGCAAGCTGCAGGATGTTTTTTTCAAGGAGGGCCAGCGGGTCAAGAAGGGCGACGTCCTTGCGAAGATCGATCCGCGGCTCTATCAGGCCGCGCTCGATCTCGCCAAAGCGCGCAAGGCGCAGGACGATGCGGCATTGGTGGCGGCGGTCAAAGACCTCGCGCGTTATCAGACGCTGGTCCTTCGCAACGCCGAGACCCAGCAGAACGTCGACCAGCAACAGGCCAAGGTTGATCAGACCAAGGCGGCAATCGACGCCGATGTCGCGGCAATCGAAACCGCCCAGACCAACCTCGACTACACCGACATCGTGGCGACCAATGACGGCCGCATGGGCATGCGCATGGTCGACCCCGGCAACATCGTTCATGCCGGCGATCAGGGCGCGATCGCCATCCTCACCCAGACCGAGCCGACGGCCGTCGTCTTTACTTTGCCGGCACAGACCCTCGATGCCGTGCGCCAGGCCATGGCGCGCGGCGACGTCGAAGTCTCAGCCTATGACCGCAACAATGTGCAGCTGTTGAGTACCGGCAAGCTCGCCACGGTCGACAATCTGATCGATCCGGCAACGGCGACCTACCGGCTGAAGGCGATGTTCAGCAATAGCGACGAGAAATTGTGGCCCGGCGAATTTGTCAACGCGCGGCTGCACGTCGAGACTCGCGTGGACGTCGTCGTGGTGCCGCGCTTTGCCGTTCAGCGCGGGCCGAACGGCCTTTTTACCTGGGTGGTGAAAAGCGACAACACGGTCGAGCCGCGGCCGATCCAGACCAGCACGACAACAGGTGACCGCACCATCATCACCTCGGGCATCAATGACGGTGACCGGGTGGTGACCGACGGCCAATACAAGCTGCAAACCAACGCCCCCGTCACCGTCTCCCCGCCGCCCAAGACCGCGACGCAGGGGGACGCGTCGTGAATTTCTCCGAAATCTTCATCCGCCGTCCTGTCGCCACCACGCTGCTGATGGCCGCCGTCGCCTTCGTCGGCATCGTTTCGTTTCCGTTTCTGCCGGTCGCCCCGCTGCCCCAGGTCGACTTTCCGACCATCCAGATCACCACGACCTGGACGGGCGCGAGCGCCGAGACCATGGCGACGTCGGTCGCAGCCCCCCTTGAGCAGCAATTCGGCCAGATCGCCGGCATCGCGCAGATGACGTCGCAGAGTTCGCTCGGCGCCGCCACGATCGTCATCCAATTCGATCTCGATCGTAACATCGATTCCGCCGCACAAGACGTGCAGGCCGCGATCACGGTCGCCACCAAGACATTGCCGCAGGCGCTGACGACGCCGCCGGCCTACAAGAAGGTCAATCCGGCGGATGCGCCGGTACTGCTGCTGTCGGTCCATTCCGACACCGTGCCGCTGATCAATGTCGACGAATACGCCAACGTCTTCCTCGCCCAGCAGATCTCGCAAGTGAGCGGCGTGGCGCAAGTGTCGGTCTTTGGCGACCGGGCGCCCTCGATCCGCGTCCAAGTCGATCCCGCCAAACTCGCCGCAACGGGAATTACGCTCGAGGAAATTCGCGGCAGCCTGGTCAGTTCGACGACCAACTCCGCCAAGGGCACGATCAATACCGACAAGATCAGCTTCACGATTGCCGCCAACGATCAGCTGACCGAGGCGGCGCCTTACAACGACGTCGTGCTGGCCTATCGCAACGGCGCGCCGATCAGGGTGCGCGATGTCGGACGCGCCGTTGCCGAGCCGGCCGACCGGACGGTGGCGGCCTATCAGAACAACAAGGACGGCGTCATCCTGGCGGTGTTCAAGCAGCCCGGCGCCAACGTCATCGATACGGTCGATCAAGTCCAGGCGGAATTGCCGCAGCTCACCGCGCGCATTCCGCCCGCGGTCAAGGTCGAAACCATCCTTGACCGCACCGTGACCATCCGCGCATCCGTGACCGACGTCGAGTTCACGCTGGTCCTGACCATTGGCCTTGTGGTCATGGTGATCCTTTTGTTCCTGCGCAATTTCTGGGCGACGCTCATTCCGAGCGTGACCGTCCCGCTGGCGCTCGCCGGCTCGTTCGCGGCGATGTATTTGATGCATTTCAGCCTCGACAACCTGTCGCTGATGGCGCTCACCATCTCGGTGGGTTTCGTCGTCGACGACGCCATCGTGGTGGTGGAGAACATCTATCGCCACGTCGAACATGGCGAGGCGCCGTTTGCGGCGGCGCTCAGGGGTTCGCGCGAGATCGGCTTCACGGTGGTGTCGATTTCCTGCTCGCTGATCGCCGTGTTCATTCCGCTCCTGCTCATGAGCGGCATCATCGGCCGGCTGTTCCGCGAATTCGCGCTGACGGTGACGGCGTCGATCGCCGTATCCGCGCTGGTGTCGCTGACGCTGGCGCCGATGATGTGCTCGCGCTTCATGCGGCGCGAACCGGAGACGCACGGCCGCGCCTATCGCGTGATCGAGAGCGGCTTTACGGCGATGATCTCATTCTATCGACGCACGCTCGACATCGTGCTGCGCCACCAGGCGATCACGCTCGGCGTATTCTTCGCCACCATGGCGCTCACGATCGTCATGGCGATCTACATCCCGAAGGGCTTCTTCCCGATTCAGGATACCGGCCTGATCACCGGCTTCGCGGAAGCCGCGCAAGAAACGGCGCCCGATGAAACCATGCGTCTGATGCGTGCGCTGGGTGACGTCATCCTGAGAGACCCGGATGTGCAGGGTTTCGGCGCCCAGACCGGCTCTACCGGCAGCGCGCAGACGGCGAATACCGGCCGCTTCTTCATCACGCTCAAGCCGCGCGACGAGCGCAAGCTCAACTCGTCGCAGATCATCGATCGGCTGCGGCCGCAATTGGCCAAGGTGCAAGGCGCCAACCTCTTCCTGCAGCCGGCCCAGGACATCAATGTCGGCGCGCGCATCGCCCGCGGCAGCTTTCAGTACACGCTGCAGGACACCAATATCGACGAACTGAATGAATGGTCGCAGAAGCTCGCCGACAAGCTCAAGACCGTGCCGCAGCTCGCCGACGTCACCAGCGATCTGTTGGCCAGTGCGCCGCGGCTGCAAATCAGCATCAACCGCGATCAAGCCTCCCGTTTCGGCATTTCGCCGCAGCTCATCGACGACACGCTCAACGACGCCTTCGGCCAGCGCCAGATCACGCAATATTTCACCCAGCTCAAGACCTATTTCGTGATTTTGGAAATCCTGCCGGAACTGCAAAAGGATCTGACCACGCTCGACCGTCTTTACGTCAAGTCGCCGCTGACCGGCGGAGCCGTACCGCTATCGGCGCTCGTCGATGTCGACAGCAACGGCGTCGGGCCGCTGTTGATCTCCCATCAGGGCCAGTTTCCGGCCGTCACCATCACCTTCAATCTGGTGCCCGGCGTTGCGCTCGGCCAAGCCGTCGACGCCGTCAACGACGCGTCGCGCGACATTGGCATGCCATCCGCCATCATCCCGACCTTTCAGGGCAATGCACAGGCCTTCCAGACCTCGCTGCGCAGCGAACCGGCTTTGATCGCCGCCGCCCTGATCGTCGTCTACATCATCCTTGGCGTGCTCTATGAGAGCTTCATTCATCCGCTGACGATCTTGTCGACGCTGCCGTCGGCCGGGGTCGGCGCGCTGCTCGCGCTCAACCTCGGCCACATGGATCTGTCGGTGATCGGCATCATCGGCATCATTCTGTTGATCGGCATCGTCAAGAAGAACGGCATCATGCTGGTCGACTTTGCCATCACGGCGGAGCGTGAGCGGCACATGGCGCCGCTCGCAGCGATCCGCGAGGCATGCCTTTTGCGCTTCCGCCCTATTCTGATGACCACGGCCGCCGCCATGCTGGCCGGCATTCCGCTGGCGATCGGCAACGGCGCCGGTTCGGAAATGCGCCAGCCCTTGGGCTATGCCATGGTCGGCGGCTTGGCGCTCAGCCAGATGCTCACGCTCTACACGACGCCGGTGGTCTATCTTTATCTCGACCGGCTGCAGACCTGGCTATTCGGCAAGGAGCGCCGCGGGATCGAGGACACCGAGTCCGTCCACGCCGTCGCGGCGGAGTAGCGGACGTTTATGCGATGCAATTTTCTGTCCGTCTTGTCATTGGTCTGGGGACGTTTTTGGTGATCGGAACGTATCTCGGATTTTTCGCATACCTGCTTAGGTATCTCCGCCGCCACTATACGATGTTTTGGGTGGACCTCGGCGAACCCAGCTTTTCGCTGAGCCGGGCACAAAATAACTCCTTTGAATTTGCGAGCAGTTCGCTTAGCGCGCTACAGTTCGTATTCAGCAACCAATACCGGGCAGTCGAGGATCGCCGACTGTGCGGTTTAGTCTGGCTGGTCCGCGGTTTTTTTGCTGCCAGTATTGTGCTCATAATCATCGAGATTGTGGCATTCTAACTACGGCGCAGCCGGCGCCACCGCGACATCGTCTTGGCCGCTGCGGCGCAGCGCATCGGCCACCATCCCCGACGCCTTCATCTCCTCGATGAAAGCATGCAGATAAGCAGAACCGGCTGCTCGGCCTTTCACCATGCCCATCGCCTGCCTGATCTCCATGAACGACGGCTCGATGAGACGCAGCCCCGGCGTCTCGTTCATGAATTTTACGATCGGCTGCCGAACCCCCGCGGCCGCTTCGAGCTTGGTGGTAGCGAACATCTGCATGGCTTCCGGCCCCGTCGCCGAACGAACCAGCGTTGCTGCCTTCAACGCGCGCGTCAGAAAAAGATCGTAAGCCGAGCCCTTGGCGACGGCGACGCGGGTGCCGTCGCGATCGATATCGCTCATGCTCTTCAAAGCGGAGCCTGCCCGAACAACGAAGTTACCCTCGATCAATGCATAAGGCGGGGTGAACGCGACTTCCTCGGCGCGAACCGGATCGATCGCCAGGAACACGATATCGACCGCTCCGCTTTTGAAGGCATCGAAGGCTTTGCCGGCGGCATCGAAAGTCACGAGATCGACCGGGACGCCGAGCCGCTCGCCCAGCGCGCGCGCCAGCTCAGGCGTCACGCCGGCGGGCTTTCCGGTAGCTGGGTCGGTCTGGGCAAGGACGATATTTCCGAGATTGATCGACGCGCGCAGCCTTCCCGTCGGCGCAAGATCCTCAATAGCCCTCTCCGGCACGCTCATGGCTCTCCCCAATGTCAGTTTGACGACGGCCGCGGAGCCTATCGGGATTCCGGCACGATACAAGCGGCCTCGATTCATCGAACTCCCTGCAAAAAAACGAATAGCCCAGACCTCCCGGGCTAGTCGTTGCAGCACAGCTTCTTGGCACCAGAGTCCTTGGCACCACAGTTCCTTGGGCACCACAGCTCCTTGCTCCGCTATTCGATTTGACCGTGGGCTGCCATGCAATCGCCGTAGGTGATGATCTGGGTGGACTGCCAAGTGCTAAAGCTCCATTTGGATGCTTCGACGCTGCAGTCGTGAATCGCGGCATCCCGAGGATTGTCAGCCACAAATCCCGGCGCTGACTGTTGTTGATCAACCTCGTTTCGCAGCGGCTTGGCAAATGAGGTGCTTGCGTAGGTGACGGCGATCGCACTTAGGACGATGGCCGCGTATTTTGCAGTTGCCAAGTATTTTGCAGTTCTTTTCACGCGTGGACTCCTTTTTTGTTGCCACGCTGTACCAACGGTGCATGAAGTGCCGGGTTTCGCTGTCACATAAAATTCGTGCACGAGTTCCCGCTCAATTGCGTCGGAACTCGCCGTGAGGATTTGAGTTTGCGCCTACGCCGCCGGCAGCAACTTCGGGGCCGGGGCGACCGGCGATGCAGATTTTGTGGCGTCGTAAAAATCCCAGGCCTTTTCGTGCGCGTAATAAACGAAGGGGCTGACCACGATGCTGAAGGCGGTGAGCCCCGCGGCAGCCGCGAGATCGCGGACGAAGAGAAAATTGACACCAAACTCCGACACCGCGGTCACGCCCTCGTAGGTGATCGTCTTGGCCAAGGCCCTGCTCACCTCGACGCCCGCGAAATGCGTCCGCCCGTTCTCCCTGCCCTCTGCCGCGCCTGGAATCGGCACATGTACCGTGGCCGCGAGCGGATTGGGATGTCGCGCCGAGGCGGGGCCGTAATAGTGCCAAGCCGCTTCATGAGCGAAATAGGCGATGGGACCGGCGACCAGCGACAAGCTCGACAAGCCGGCCGCACTTGCCAATTCGCCGATCACGAAATAATTCGCGCCGAAGTCGACGGTCGTGACCATCACGCGATAGGTGAAGGTTTTGACGACCGCCCGCCATGTATCGAAGCTCGCGGGCTCGGCCGGCATCGCCGGCACTGCCGCGGAAAGCGCTGTCGGCGCCGCGGCGACCGGCACCGGGGATGACGCGGTCGACCGTCGTCTATCGCGCAAGCCGCCCAATAGGTCGCGGGGAAAGAGGCGCGGCGCCAACACCGCGGCGGCGCCGATCAATATCCCGGGAATAAGTGCCGCCTCGACGATCGCCGCGCCCGTGGCGACAACTCCAAGCGTCGCGACCGTTCCGACGACGCCCGGCTCAAAAGCCGAGGGAGGGAACAAACCCTTCGCTTGCATGAAAGGCGTCGTCAAAGAGATTTCTCCGCCATCGATGTCGCCGCCGCGCGATACAAGCGGCGCGAGACTGCTGCCGTCAAGTGACGGCGGGATGACCGCGCGTGCCGGGTGAACCGCGCCGCATGATACACAAATCATTTCGATCGACGTCAACGGTGATACGCCGGCCTATATGAGTGCGGAATTTAACTCGTGGCGACGAAAGACGTCGAGCTGCGATGGGCAACGTTTTCTTAGAACGCTTAAAAAAAAATCAGACGATCAAGCGAAAAGCGTAGAGGCGTTTTTGCACAGCAGAGCTGCGTAGTCGGAAGTTCGAATGACAATATGGCACATGGCTCCTTGCCTCCGAAGGCCGCAATTGTTATCGACGTGTCACGATTTTGTCATGCTCGACACAGGCTCCCATGAATATCGAGATTGAGCGTAAGTTTCTGGTGCGGAACGACGATTGGCGAAAATTAACAGTCGAGCGCGCGGACATTCGGCAGGCTTACTTGGACCAGAACCCGAAAGTATCGATCCGGGTTCGCATTAAGAACAATAGCCTAGCCACGCTCACGCTGAAATCGAGCCCATCTTCGCTGCGCCGGCTTGAGCTCGAGTATCCTATTCCGACCTTGGAAGCCGAGGCGCTATTGCCACTTCGGCAGGGCCTCATCATCGAAAAGGTTCGTCATATCGTTCCCCATATCGACTCTAGGTGGGAAATCGATGTTTTTTCGAACGAAAATCTTGGCCTGGTGATTGCTGAAATTGAATTACCGGATGAACATTACCCCGTCGATTTGCCATCCTGGATCGGCATGGAAGTTACCGGCCAGCCGCAATACTACAACGGCAGTTTAGTGCAGCGTCCATACCGTTCGTGGAGGCAACCTGACACCGCAGCCCTCGCTGAGCGATTGGCGTGATTGATCCGCGCGAAGCGGCGTCGGCAGGTCCGTAACGCCGGCTGGGCTGGATCACGCCTCGATAATCTCGGCGACCTTGTTCGCGAACGCCGCCATGACAAAGGGCTTGGCGATCAGATGCATTCCGGAACCGAGATGGCCGTGCGCGAGCGCGGCGTTTTCGGCGAATCCGGTTATGAACAAAACCTTCAGGTCGGGTCTATTCATTCGCGCTGCGTCCGCAACCTGACGGCCGTTCAGCCCGCCAGGCAACCCCACGTCCGTAATCAGCAGGTCGATGCGGGCGTCCGATTGGAGAATTTTCAGCCCAGCGGCGCCGTCCCCCGCTTCCATGACGACGTAGCCCGCTTCCTCCAACACCTCCATCATGAGCATGCGGATGGTCGGTTCATCATCGATGATCAGAATGGATTCGCCGGCCGCTGAGTCGGTGACGGCAATCGTGGCGCTCTGGTCGACTTCATCGGCCGGGCCGATAAAGCGGGGGAAATAAAGGCACATCGTCGTGCCCTTACCAAGTTCGGAATAAATGCGCACTTGTCCGCCGGACTGGCGAACGAATCCGTGGATCATGGAAAGCCCAAGACCGGTCCCTTGGCCGAGCGGCTTGGTCGTGAAAAACGGATCGAAGGCATGCGAAATCACATCGGGCGTCATGCCCGCGCCGTTGTCGGTGACGCAGAGGGAAACATATTGACCGGGAGGCAGCTCGCGCTCCCGCGCCGCCCGCTCGTCCAGCCATTTGTTGGCGGTTTCGATGGTGATACGACCTCCCTTCGGCATCGCATCGCGGGCATTGATGCAAAGATTGAGCAGCGCGCTTTCCAGTTGGGATGAATCGACCTTTGTCGCCCAAAGACCACCGGCGCCTACGACTTCGACGTCGATTGCCGGACCGACGGTGCGCCTGATCAGATCCTCCATGCCGCTGATCAACCGGTTGACGTTGGTGGGCTTTGGGTCGAGCGTCTGTCGACGCGAGAAAGCGAGCAACCGCTGGGTAAGGGCTGCGGCGCGGCGGGTCGAACTTTGCGCGCTGACGATATAGCGCTCGACGCCGGCGAGGCGCCCCTCGGCGAGGCGCCGCTCGAGCAATTCGAGGCTTCCGCTTATGCCCGCCAAAAGATTGTTGAAGTCGTGGGCGATCCCGCCTGTCAGCTGACCAATGGCCTCCATTTTTTGCGCCTGGCGCAACGCCTCTTGGGTCTTGGCGAGATCGGCTTCGGCCGCCTTTTCCTCGGTGATATCGCGGCCACTGCAATACACCATCCCCTCTTCCGGAACGCCGACCCAGGAGATCCAGCGGTAGGTGCCATCCTTGCGGCGGTAGTGATTGGGAAAGCGGATCGCCGGCTGGCCCTGCTGCGTCAGTTCAAATCCGGCGCGCGTCCGCTCGACGTCGTCAGGATGCAGCATTTCGAAAATCGACATGCCGGCAACCTCTTCCTCCGACCATCCCAGCACCGTCTTCCAGGCCGGATTGGAGGTCTCGAAATAGCCCTTCGGGTTGAGTGCGCCGAGGAGGTCCGGGCTCACTTGCCAGGTCCGGCCGCGCGCCTGGGTGCGCTCGATAATCTTGCGCTCCAGATCCGCATTCAGTTCGCGAAGACGAGCTTCGCTGGCGCGCAGCGCCGCCGCAGCTCGATGGGCCTCGGTGACCTCGTAGCCGCCGACGAATATGCCGGTGACATGCCCCTCGTCGTTGCGGATCGGCTGGTAGACGAAATCGATGAATTGAACCTCATCGCTGCCTTGCAGCCGCAACTCCATGCCGCGCGTGACGACCGTTTCGCCGGTGGCATAGACTTGGTCCAACAATTCGTAATAGCCCTGTCCGGCGAGGTCCGGAAATGCCTCGCGCACACTGCTTCCGACGAAATCGCTGCGCCCGGCGATCTTGACATAGGCTTCGTTGACATAGTCGAAGACGTGCTCGGGTCCCGCTACGACCGCGACAAAACCCGGCATTTGACTGAGCAACTGCCGCTGCCGCGCTTGCTCGGCAACGGCGCGGCGGTCGGCCAATACGCGCTGGGTGGTCTCGATAACGATGGCTATAACGCCGGCGGGCTCGCCGCTTTCGTCGACCACAGGCGAGTAGTCAAGATTCATCCAGACCTGCTCGGGTTTCCCGGAGCGATGCAGCGTTAATTCCTGGTCCCGATAGGCGAGCGTCCCGCCCGCGAGCCCCACCTTCATGACATTGTCGTTGAAATCCGCGACCTCCGGCCAGCCTTCCCGGACCTTGCTGCCGAGCAGCTTCGGATGACGACCGCCGGCGAAAACCGAATAGGCGTCGTTGTAGATCATGACGCCGTCGGTTCCCCAAAGGAGCACAATCGGAACCGGCGACCGCACCAGGAAGCCCGTGGTTGTCTTGAGGCTTTCAGGCCATTGCGCGATCGAACCGAGCGGCGTCGACGACCAGTCGAACGACCGGATCAGGGAGGCCATTTCGCCTGGCGCATTTAGGAAATTGAGCAACGACGAACTCGGCGTAACGGTATCACGCAAGCGGTCACACTCCCTGGACATTGCGTCCATTGATCAGGCTAACGCCGCAGCGGGCCAAAAGCCTCGGGTAGGATTAGAACAAGTAGAGGAAGGTCGGAAGTCGCCTGGAACCTGTTGCCGTTTCACCGAAGAAACCCAGCCATTAGCCGCAACGAACTCGCGTTTCCCCCCAAGGTAGACTGGCGCTCAGGGGGGGGTGGCGGCAGCTTCTCGGGCTCGGAATTCGCCGACGCCGCCTTAAGGAAAATAGCCGACCGCGACTAATGCCTTGTCGCACAAAAGATTTGGATCGCGCTCGCCGGCCGACGCGAGCGCGAGGATGCGTTTCGCGATGGCTTCCCGGACACTGTCGGGTCCGCGATCGTCAAGTTCGGCGATCGCGCGGCCATAGGCCACGTCCAAGATCGCGGTCGTTATTTGATCGAAATCGATGTTTGATTCCGCGAGCGGAAGGAATTGATGTTGGACCATGTTGCACCTTCCTCTGCCCTTCGGCAGGAGCGCAGCTGTCCCTCACCCCGTTCCACTCAACCCACTTAGGCTGCACCTTTTCGGCAGCCATGACCAGTGTTTTTTAAGGCCTGTGGATCACGCCCTAGACCCTGATCCGATCCAATTGAATCGGATCAGGGTCCAGATTTTTCGCTTGGGCATGATCTTTTCCGAAAACCGTTTCCGACTTTCCGGGATCATGCCTAGAGTTCAGTTTCCTGTTGCAGGCTGGCCTTGTTTTCGAGGCAATAATAACCGGACAACCGGCTCACCAAGTTGCGGCGCTTCCATTCATTGAGGATGCGGTTGACGCTCTCGCGGGCGATGCCGGCCATGGCGGCGAGGTCGCCCTGGCCAAATTTCTGCCGGATGACGATGCGGCCGGAGCCTACATCTTGGCCGAAATCCGCCGCCAGCTCGAGCAGCGTGCAGGCGACGCGGCCCCGCAGCGGCAAGAAGCTGCCGGCTGCGATCCACGCATCCGCCTCGCGCAAACGCGACGCGAGCAGATTGACAAGCGATTTGTAGATCTCGGGATGTCCGGCGGCGAATTTGTCGAATGCCGAGCGGTTGAGAAAGCTTAAAGCGGCGTGCCGCACCGCCACCACCGAGGCCGAGCGCGGCAGTCCGTCGATCATCGATAATTCGCCCACGATCGCGCCCGGTCCGAAGAATGCGAGAATCCGCTCGCTGCCGGCGCGCGAAACCAAGCTGACTTTGAGAAGCCCCTCTTCCACGCGATACCAGTGGTCGCCGGCGTCGCCGGCGAGGAAGAGGACTTCGTCCGATTTCAGCCGTAGCAGTTTCGCGCCGGTGAACATTGCCTCGGAAAGTGCTTTCGGCAATCCCGACAGCAGGCTGTAGCGGGGGCGGATCTGCGTTACCAAACTCATCGCGAGTGCCCTCCGCAGGCGGCTACGCCGAAGCTCCGTCTCCAAAACCGGATGCAAATTGCCGCCTTACGATTGCCATTTGCCACCCCAGATGCGACCGATCCCAATGCAATAATGGTCAGAATATCACACCTCGGAACGGCAAGCCCGTGCGGCAAACGGGCCGGATAAACCGCCCGCGGCTCAAATTGAGGATTTCCCGCGCGATTTGCAAAAGCAGCGCGCGATCCCGCCAATCGTTCACCATCAGCAGTTGTCTCCCCCAAGCGCCCAAGGCCACTCCGAGGGGAATTTGTGGACAAGGCGCAAAATGGAGTTGAACAGAAAAGCGCCATTAATGTACGTGATCATACGTCTCTACTGTATCGTCCCAGCGGCGTATGGGCGCCAGTTCCCTGCGCCTTTCGACCGGGGAGCGCGCTGATGCCGCTTGCTTATTTCCATTATCAGAACGGCTCTACGCACCTGGATCAGGAAGGCGTCGATCTTCCCGACCACAGAGCCATCCAGGCCGAAGCGACGGCGACCATTGCCGCCGTGCTGCGCGAGGATGACGTAGAGAGCCTTTGGAAAGGCCAACCCATCCGCTTGTGGGTCACCGACGGTCCCGACAATACCGGCAAGACGGTTTTCGCGCTCAATATCATACCGGAATAATCCCGCCGGCTGTATTCCCCGTACGGCCGCCATCCGAAGTACGGCCGCCATCCGAAAGCAGAATGGCGCCGCCCTTATTCGTCTAAAAGTTGTTCGAGTTCGGCGTGAACGCGTTCGCCGGGCGAGCAGCGATGGCCGGCGCCGCTGGCCAGCATTTCACGCGCTTCCTCAGGACTTCCCGCCTCCACGCACCACTCCTCGAGGCGCGTCACCAGCATCCTGGCGTGAAAGAGCTTCGTTTTGACTTTTACAGCGCTTGCAGATGGCATGGGTCAACTCGCGAATCAGCCCTCGCGCGAATCTTAGGGCCGATGTCGGCAAGAACAAAGAAGAAACACCACGCTCAAAGTTTCACCCTGTGGAACGTGAGTTCCCCGCTCTCGTTGAGTCGCGCGGGCCGACATGGGCGGCACAGGAGAACCGGTCGATGCCGGGCAAGCGCGTGCAGTTCGACGACGAGACCTGGCAACAAGTCGATCTGCTCGGCCGCGACCAGATGAAGGATTTCCAGGAGCTCGCCGATGAGGCGTTTCGCGATCTTCTGCAGAAGCATGGCCGGCCGTTCGACCTGAAAGATGCGCTGCGGCGGAGCGCCGGCGCTGCGGCGGCGGTGGGGCGCCCACAGCTCGGCAAGAAGCGGCCTGGCAAGAAGCCACCCAGCAAGAAGCGGCGCGTCTGACTTCTGGTGATGGCTTGCGGCAAAAGGAAGAAGCATGGCGTGGTCAATCTACGCCATGTTATGACGTGCACCCGCCGACGGCATCCCGACGTTTTTTCCAGTGAGGGCAGATCATGATCCAGGCCAAGCGGATCGGCCACGCTAGCTTCGTGACCCCCGACCTCGACCGACAGATCGATTACTACCAAGGGGTCATAGGCTTGGCGCTGGTTGCGCGCGAGACAAACCGCGCGTTCCTGGCGACGCCGACCGGTCAGCTCACCATCGTTCTGGAAAAGGGTTCGTCCCCGGCTTGCGCCAGGATTGCCTTCGAGGTGTCGCCGGCGCTGAGCATGGCCGAGATGTCGAAGCGTCTCCAGGCGGACGGACTCAAGACCGAAGAGCGCAGCGACGCTATCCCGGGCATGGCGAAGACGATCGCCTTCACCGACCCCAAAGGCACCACGATCGAATTGTTCTCGGAGTGGAAATTTCTCGACGGCGAAGCGCCGGCCGCGGGCAGCGTGATGCCGAACAAGCTCGGCCATCTTGCCTATGTAACGCCGGACCCGAAGGCGGCCTTCGAGTTTTATGCGAAAGTTTTGGGATTTCGCCTGTCCGATTGGATCGGAGACTATTTCGTCTTTCTGCGCTGTGGCGTCGATCATCACACCGCCAATTTCATCCGCGGGCCGAATGCGCGGATGCATCACATCGCGTTCGAGGTGAGGGACATGAGTCAGCTCGCCAATGCGTGCGACCTCCTCGGCCGCAAGAATCTGGAGATCGTCTGGGGTCCGGTGCGGCACGGGCCCGGTCACAACGTCGCGGTCTATCACCGTAACCCGGACGATCAGATGGTGGAGTTCTTCACCGATCTCGACAAGATGATCGACGAGGAGGCGGGCTATTTCGAACCGCGCTCCTGGCACAAGGACCGGCCGCAGAAGCCGAAAGTATGGGATCCCGCGCAGCAGCGTGACATGTGGGGCTTGCCGCCCGGGCCGCATTGGCGCCGGGCCAACGAATAACGCCACGCAGCGCGCGATATCGCCTATGGCGGCACGGGGAGCGCAGATCCGATCAGTCCCACAGTTCCTTACTCGCAATCCGCGCACCTTCGACCAGTGCGCCGAGCTTCGCCCACATGATGCTCGGATGGACCCGGCGATGGAACGGGCCCTGAGCGAAGCCGCAATCGGTGCCGGCGATGACATTCTCCCGGCCGACGAGCTTGGCGAGCCGCACGATGCGTTCCGCCACCAATTCGGGATGCTCGACGACGTTCGTGGCATGGCTGATCACGCCGGGAATAAGCACCCTCCCCGCCGGCAGTTTTGCGGTTTCCCAAACCCGCCACTCATGCTCGTGGCGCGGATTGGCACCTTCGATCACTAAAGCGCGGACCTTCATGCCGAGGATGAGATCGACGATGTCCTTGAGCGCCACGTCGGTCGTGTGCGGGCCGGGCCAGCTGCCCCAGCAGACGTGATAGCGGATGCGGTCGGCCGGCAACCCGGCGATGGCCTCGTTGAGCACCTCGACCTGCAAGGCGAGCCATTTCCGGTAATCGGCAAAACTGCCCGGTGGCACCATGCGGTCGAAAGTCACTGCGGCGCGCGCGTCGTCGAGCTGCAGGATGAAACCCGCATCGATGATCATCTTGTATTCGGTGCGCATCGCGGCGCCGATGGCGCGGATCAAGTCCTCTTCGCTTTTGTAATGTTCGTTCTTGCGATCGGGAATGACGCTCGCCGGCGCCGCGACCGGAAGGAATGCTTCGGCGACATTGACGTCCTTCAGCGCCGCTTTGAAATTATCGATGTCGCGCTGCAGTTCGGCCTGCCCCGTATAGGCGATCGGCCCGGTGCAGATCGCCTCGATGGTGGTGGCGACGCCCTCGCGCGCATCGAGCTCGGCATAAAACTCGGCGAATTTTTCGCGATCGACGCCGCGCGTGAACGGATTGGCGCCGGCCTTGATCGGCCGCCGCTCGAACCCCGACAGCCGTTCCAGCACATATTGCGACCAGCTGATCGATTTGCCGAACTCGCCGTCGCTGACGACATCGACGCCAACCTCGGCCTGATGCCGCACCACTTCGGCGACCGAGTCTTTCAGGCAGGCGTCATAGGCGGCATGATCGTACGGCTTGCCCGATTGTTTAGCGCGCAGGAAATCTTGCAGCGCCGCCGGCCGGATCAGGCTGCCGACATGCGTGGTGAGAATACGATCGCTGCTGCGCTTCATTACCAGTCCTCGCTCAACCCCGAATTGGGTTCGCGAACTGATACAGCACCAAGCGAACTTCGCAATGGCTGGAAGAGCGGCGGCGAATGGGCCAAATCCCATCTCGCCTGATGGGCGCCGACGCGATAGCCTCGGCGTCAAGCGCCCACAGCGGCGCAGCAACTCGAGGGAGGATATTGTGACAACATTGACCCGGCGCTCGCTGGCGCTGCTGCCGGTCTTCGCGCCGTTCATGTCGGCGGGATTGGCGCACGCTGCAGGCCTTAATCCGGCCGCGGTGACCTTCAAGCTACCCGATCAAATTCCGTGGTCGCCGCCGAGCCCGGCCGGCGCACAGAATGCGGTCCTGGTCGGCGACCCGACGAAGGAAGGGCTTTACGTCGTCATGGTCAAATGGCTTGCGGGCAATCATTTCAGCCACCCGCATTTCCATCCCCACGATCGTTTCATCACGGTGTTGAAAGGAACATGGTGGGTCGGCACCGGCACCAAATTCGATCCCGACGGCACCGTGCCGATGGCGGCCGGAACCTTCGTGACTCATTTCGGTCAGCAAGTGCATTTCGACGGCGCCAAAACCGAGGATGCGGTTCTGCTCATCGTCGGCAAAGGACCCGGAACGTCAACGCCCGCGGAAGTGAAGTAGCGAAATCAGGCCGCGGATCGTGCGGCCGCGCGGCCTGGCTCCAGAGGCGTGTCCGAACCGTAACGCTTGGCGCGGTCGAGAATGAGCTCGATCGACGCCACTTCGATGCGATTGCGGCCGTTGTCCTTGGCGCGATAGAGCGCGTGATCGGCCTGCGCCAACAGCGCCGAAATATCGAGGACGGCGTCGTAGCTGATGACGATGCCGATCGACACCGTGGCCACCACCGGCCGGCCGTCGACCTCGTCGGTCGCGTTGGCGAACGAACTGCGGACTTGCTCCGCAACCGCCATCGCCTTTTCGCGCGTGGTATCGACGAGGACGGCTGCGAATTCCTCACCGCCCAGCCGTCCGAACAGATCGGCGCGGCGCATACAGCTTCCCGCCACCTCGGCGAAGCGCTGCAGCACGCGGTCGCCGATGGCATGGCCGAAACGGTCGTTGATCGATTTGAAATTGTCGAGGTCGAGCAGCATGACGGCGATCGGGCGCGGATCGGCCGCTTGCCGCTTCAGCTCGGCCTCGCCGTCCTGCAGGAAGGCGCGCCGATTGGCGATGCCGGTGAGCGGATCGACCAGCGCCATGGTCTTATGACGATGTTCGGTGCGTTCCTTCGCCATGGCGAGGAGGATGAAGGCGATCGAGATCGTGAACAACAGCGCTTCGAAGCTGAGCACCGTCATCCACACGCTCTCGAACACTTCATTGCCGGTCGGCGACCACGGCAGCAACGCGCCGAACGGCGTACGCAACAGATAGAGCGAACCGTGGGCGAACAGCATGAAAATAGCGGGCCAGCGCGACACCAGCGCCTCGCCGCGGCCGCGCCAGAATTCGTAGGCCGTGGCCCAGGTATAGGCGGTGATGATGCCGGAGCAGATCAAGACGCGCAGGTCCCAGGATCCGGCAATGGCCGGCAAGCGGCACAGCACGAGCCAGACCGCCGCACCGCCGAACATCAGGAGCGGTTGCGGCCGGCGCTGGTCGAACACCCGCGCGCCGGTCCAGGTCATGGCGAAGGCGGTGAACAACAGCGCATTGGCAAGGTCGATCGAGACCACGTCGGAAACGGTTCCGAACATGCCGAAGAGCACGATCGAAGCCGCTCGCAAAAGATCGGCAAATCCCCACCACGCCACGGCGTAGATCGCGGTGTTCTGCACCCACGCGAACAACAACAGCAATCCGAGGATTGCTTCCACGTAGATGGTGACGAGGAACAAGGTATTGACGTCGAGATTCATCGCGCTCAACCACATCAACCCGCACACGGGCAACGAGTGCTGGAAACCCCGGTGGTTTTCCGCATAACTCGGCTGCCGGTAAGAATCGGTGAATACGTATGGATGTCGAGCCGCCTTGCGTGGGTATGGTTTCAAAGCCGTTTCGAAGAATCGTGGAATTTTCTCCGGCTTGTTTCCGCTTTGTCCGTCATCTAGTGTCCGAACCTGCTCGGGAAACAGGCAATGCAGCTGCGTAACGGAATTATCGAGGCGATCGGCAATACGCCGCTGATCAAACTGGAACGCGTTTCAGCCTCGACCGGCTGCACGATCCTCGGCAAAGCCGAATTCATGAATCCGGGCCAGTCGGTCAAGGACCGCGCCGCGCTCTTTATCATCGAGGACGCGGTGAAGCGGGGCGAATTGCACCCGGGTGGCGTCATCGTCGAAGGCACTGCGGGGAATACCGGCATCGGACTTGCGCTCGTCGGCAATGCCATGGGTTTTCGTTCCGTGATCGTAATCCCGGAAACGCAGAGCCAGGAGAAGAAGGATACGTTGCGGCTCTGCGGCGCGGAATTGATCGAAGTCCCCGCCGTGCCCTATTCCAATCCCAATAATTACGTGAAGGTTTCGGGCCGGCTTGCAGCCCAACTGGCGCAAACGGAAAAGAGCGGGGCGATCTGGGCGAACCAGTTCGACAATGTCGCCAACCGCCAGGCGCATATCGACGGCACGGGCCCGGAAATCTGGCAACAGACCGACGGCAAGGTCGATGGATTTGTCTGCGCGGTCGGCACCGGCGGCACGCTCGCCGGTATCGCAATCGCGCTGAAGGCGCGCAGCAAAGCCGTGCGTATCGCGCTAGCCGACCCGATGGGGGCGGCCCTTTACAGCTATTACACGACCGGCAAGCTCAAATCCGAAGGCTCCTCGATCACCGAGGGCATCGGGCAAGGCCGCATCACCAAAAATCTCGAAGGCGCGCCGATCGATACCGCCTATCAGATCCCCGACGCCGAAGCGGTGCCGATCATCTTCGACCTTCTCGAACACGAAGGCCTGTGTCTCGGCGGCTCGTCCGGCATCAATGTCGCGGGCGCGGTGCGGCTCGCCAAAGAACTGGGGCCTGGCCATACCATCGTGACAATACTTTGCGACTACGGCACGCGGTACCAATCAAAACTCTTCAATCCGGAATTCCTGCGCGAGAAGGACCTTCCCGTGCCGGCTTGGCTCGAGAAAAAATCGAGCATCAAGGTGCCCTACGAAGACGTTGCGAAATGACTTGCGCCGACGCTTAGCCTTCAGCCGCTGAGATCAAACATGCCGTCGTCCGACAATACCCCTTCCCCCTCGCCCACAAGCCGCTGGCTGGTATCGACGGACTGGCTCGCCCAGCGCCTGAACGACCCCGGCATCGTCGTTGTCGACGCCTCCTATTTTCTGCCGACGCAGAAGCGGGACGCCCACGCCGAATACCGCGCCGGACACATCCCCAGCGCCGTCTTCTTCGACATTGAAGAGGTGAGCGATCATTCGACCGCTCTGCCGCACATGCTGCCGCGACCTGAACAATTCGGCGAGGCCGCAGGCGCGCTTGGCATCGGCGACGGCGACACCATCGTCGCTTATGACAGTGTCGGGCTGTTTTCGGCGGCGCGGGTGTGGTGGACGTTCCGCCTGTTCGGCGCCAAGTCGGTCTACATCCTCGACGGCGGCTTGCCGAAATGGAAAGCGGAAGACCGCCCGCTCGAGACGGGAGACACCAAGCGCGCGGCGAAAAAATTCATCGCCGCGATCAATGCCGGGGCCGTAGCCACGCTCGATCACGTGCGCGCAGCATCGACCGATAAGAGCGCCCAGGTGGTCGACGCCCGCTCGGCCGAACGCTTTGCCGGCAAGGCGCCCGAACCGCGGCCGGGGCTGCGCTCCGGTCACATCCCGGGTTCGTTCAACGTGCCCTATGACCGCGTGCTGGAAAACGGCCGGCTCGCCTCGCATGAGCGCGTGACGGCGGCGTTCGCATCCGCCGGTGTCGATCTCGACAAGCCGATCATCACGAGCTGCGGCTCCGGCGTTACCGCGGCGATTCTGTCCTTCGCGCTGGAAGCGATCGGCAAGGAGCCGAAAGCCCTCTACGACGGCTCCTGGTCGGAATGGGGCGCGCGGCCGGATGTGCCGGTCGAAACCGACTGATCATCAGCGTCCCGCTGAATAAATTCGGCCGCATTTTTGCGTATAATATGCCGCCATGATCTTCCGCCAATTATTCGATTCGACATCCGGGACCTACACCTACCTCTTTGCCAGCCGGCCCGGCGGCGAGGCCCTGATCATCGATCCGGTGCTGGAGAAGGTCGATCGCTATCTGCAGCTGGTGCGCGAGCTCGACCTAAAACTCGTCAAAGCCGCCGACACCCATTTGCATGCCGATCACATTACTGGGCTCGGCGCGCTGCGCGACCGCACCCGCTGCGTCACCGTGATGGGCGAGCAAACCAAGGCCGATGTCGTATCGATGCGGGTTGCCGAAGGCGACCGCATCGAGGTCGAGGGCATCCGCCTCGACGTACTTTACACGCCCGGCCATACCGACGATTCCTATTCATTCCTGATGGCCGACCGCGTCTTTACCGGCGATACGCTCCTCATTCGCGGCACCGGCCGCACCGATTTCCAGAACGGCGACCCGCGGGCGCAATACGATTCGATTTTTCACAAGCTGTTGCGGCTGCCCGACGCGACCTTCGTTTATCCCGCGCACGACTACAAAGGCGACACGGTGTCGACCATCGGCGAGGAGAAGCTGTTCAACCCGCGGCTGAAGGTCAATTCGATCGACGAATACGCAGCGCTCATGAACAGCCTCAATCTGCCGAACCCGAAGATGATGGACGTGGCGGTGCCGGCCAATATGCAGGTCGGTCTGCACCAGGAGGAAATCGCGCGCAAAGGCTGGGCCTTATCGGCGGCCCAGGCGATCGCGCTGTGCGGCCGCGCCGATATCGCGCTCGTCGATTTGCGCGAAAAAAGCGAACGCGACAAGCACGGCGTCATTCCGGGCTCGCTGCACGCACCCTATCCTAGCCTGCAAGAGGAGATCGCGGCGGGCGGCGGGCTGCACGAACTTGCGGCCGCGTCCGGCAAGCGAATCGTGTTCTACTGCGCCTTCGGCGAGCGTTCGGCGATGGCGGTGCAGGCGGCGCAGGACGCGGGCCTCAAGACCGCCTGCCATATCGGCGGCGGCATCGCGGCGTGGAAGAAGGCGAACGGACCGCTTGCGCGCTGACACCAACGGCGAAAGCCGCAGGAGGGGCTCCTGCGGCTTCCACGTTGTGCGCTCGCTGCGGGGAGGCGAGAAATCAGCGAGTGCAAAACCCATTAGTTCCGATTAGAGTTGCGAGTCGTGATCGCCGTGGTCGTCTCCGTTTTCCTGGCCGAAGCGAGGGCCGTTGTGCTGCCAATGGTGGCGCCAACCCTGACCGCCCGGGCCGCCCTCTTGGCCAAACCGTTCGCCACGGCGTTCCATGAACGCATGCATGTGGTGGTGCGGCCGCAACATCCGCGCCAGCATCTTGAAGCGGCCTTTCTGGTCGTCGTTGAGGCTCTGGTATAGCGGCGCGCCGGCGTCGGCGACTTTCTTCAGCGCGGCGCTTGCTTTCGCCATGTTGTCGGCACGGCGCGACAGCCGGTCGAACGGCGATGCCGGGGCAGTCTGATCCGCCGCCTGACGAGCCTGCATGCGTTGAAGGCGCAATTGCGCCATGTCGCGCACGGCCTGCTCGAACGGCGACCAATTCTTGGTCTGCTCTGGCGTGAGCTCAAGGCCTGCCTTGAGCGCCGCGATCCGCGCGTCGGTGAACGCGGCCATATCGGCAGCGCTCATGGGATGGCGGTACTCGATGCCGGGACGGCCGTCGCCGTGACCGCCGAAAGCTTGCTGGGCATAGACATAGGATGAGCCGGCGATGGCGAACAATGCCGTCGCGGCGATGACGGGCTTTAACGCGACACGTTTGAGCATGTGATCCTCCTCGGCACTCAAACAATCTTTGAATCGTATAATGAACCTGCTAAGGCCCGAAACAAGTTAAACTTTCGCCATGTGCCGCCATGTGCGGCGCTGCGGCATTACAACTTTGTAATTTTCTGAATTCGGTAACCAATGCATTCGAGCAAACAACGTCGCGGCCAGATTGGGCGCAGGTCTTCAGGCCCTGCACTCTCAGCGTAAAACTTGCCGGAGAAACAGCCGCGTCCGCTCGTGCTGTGGATGGTCGAAGAAACTTGCCGGCGCGTTGATTTCGACGATCTGTCCGTCGGCCATGAGGATGACGCGATCGGCGACCTGGCGGGCGAAACCCATTTCGTGGGATACCACCAGCATGGTGATGCCCTCAGTCGCCAGTTCCACCATGGTATCGAGCACCTCTTTGACCATTTCCGGGTCGAGCGCCGAGGTCGGTTCGTCGAACAGCATGATCTTCGGGCTCATGCACAGCGCGCGCGCGATGGCGACCCGCTGCTGCTGGCCGCCGGACAGACGGGCCGGATATTTCAGGGCCTGCTCGGGTATCTTCACGCGTTCCAGGTAACTCATCGCCAACTGCTCGGCGTCTTTCTTCGGCATGCGGCGCACCCAGATCGGCGCCAGCGTGCAGTTTTCCAGAACCGTGAGATGCGGAAACAGATTGAAGTGCTGAAACACCATGCCGACATCGCGGCGCACGGCGACGATGTGCTGTGGATCGTCGGTCAGTTCGATGCCGTCGACGACGATGCGGCCGCGTTGCCAATCTTCCAACCGGTTGATGCAGCGGAGCAGCGTCGACTTGCCGCCGCCCGACGGACCGCAGATGACTATGCGCTCCCCGCGCTTAACCGTCAGGTCGATATCGCGCAAGACGTGAAACTCGCTGTACCATTTGTTGAGCGCGATAATTTCGACGGCGGCGCCGTCGGGCGCAACGCCTGGGGTGGATTCTTTCGGATTATCCATCACATCTTTCACCGCCGGTGCGCGCGCGCCAAGCGCGTTTCGACGCCGCGGGCGTAACGCGACATGCCGTGACAGCAGACGAAATAGAACAACGCGGCGAACGCATAGCCGGTCACGCTGGTAAACGGCGTCGCCCAATGCGGATCGGAGCGCGCCGCTTCGATGGTGCGCAGAAAATCGAAAATGCCGACGATGAAGACGAGCGACGTATCTTTGAACAGCGCAATGAAGACATTGACGATGTTCGGCAGCGTCACCCGCAGCGCCTGGGGCAGAATGACGAAAGCCATCATGCGCCAATACGGCAGACCGAGCGCCTGCGCCGCCTCGTATTGACCGCGCGGCACCGCGGCGAGGCCCGCCCGCACCACCTCCGCCATATAGGCCGAAGCGAACAGCGCGACGCCGATCAGGGCGCGGGCGAGCTTATCCGGCGCGAACCTCTCCGGCACGAACAACGGCAGCATGACGCTTGCCATGAACAACACGGTGATCAGCGGCACGCCGCGGACGAATTCGATGAAGGTCACCGAAAAGAATTTTACCACTGGAATTTCCGAGCGCCGCCCCAGCGCCAGCATGACGCCGAGCGGCAGCGATACTACGATCCCCACCGTGGCGACGACCACGGTGACAAGGATACCGCCCCACAGCGAGGTCGAGATGTCGGCGAGGCCGATAAGCGGCACCCCGCTCAGCAAGGCGTAGGAGAGTATCGGCAGCGCCACGAAGAAATAAAGCGCGCCGAGATCGCGGCGCGGCGCCGACAGCCATGCCAGCCAGGCGATGCCGAAACCGAGCGCCGCGAAGAACAGATCGACCCGCCAGCGCGCGCCGATCGGATAGAAGCCATAGATGAAATAGGACAGCCACACGCGTATAAACGCCCAGCATGCGCCCGGAGTGGGATTCGCCGCCGTGGCGAGACAAGCATCGCGATCGGCCCCCGACCACACCGCGTCGAGCAGAAAAAACCGCACCAGCGGCGGCACGACCCAGGCGATGAAGCCGAGGCAGATCAGCGTCAGCGCGACATTGCCGGGTGAGGAAAACAGGTTCGCGCGCAGCCATCCGACCGGGCCGGTGCGCGACGCCGGCGGCGGCAGCGGCCTTGCCGGCGCGGTCCGCAGATAAAAGCTGTCGCCGTTTGCCGCCATCGCGTCAGCGCTCCATCATCTCAGCGCTCCACCACGGCGACCGAGTAGCCGTAAAGATTCATCAATAGCGAGGTTGCAAGGCTGATCACGAGATAGACCGCCATCGTGACGGCAATGACTTCGACCGCTTGGCCGGTGATGTTGAGCACGCTACCGGCAAACACCTGAACCAGATCCGGATAGCCGATGGCCACCGCAAGCGACGAATTCTTGATGAGATTGAGATACTGGCTGGTCAGCGGCGGCACGATGACGCGCATCGCCTGGGGCACGACGACGAGCCGCAGCGTCGAGCGCGGCCGGAGCCCAAGCGCCTGCGCTGCCTCGGTCTGGCCATGCGGCACCGCGAGGATGCCGGCGCGCACGACCTCAGCGATGAAGGCCGCGGTATAGATCGTCAATGCCACAAGGAGCGCGACCAATTCCGGCAATATCTCGATGCCGCCCATGATGTTGAAGCGGCCGAGCTGCGGGTAACTGAAGCGGATGGGAACGTCGGTCAAGAGCGTCACAACGAGCGGCAAGCCTATGATCAGTGCGAGCGCGGGCCATACGACCGGCACCGGCACGCCGGTCCGATCCCGGCGGCGGCGCGCCCATAGGCGAAGCACAATGGCGGCTACGACGCCGATCAGCAGCGCCAACAGCACGACGCGGAAGCTTGGCGGGAATTCCGGCCGCGGCAGGAACAGCCCGCGATTATTGAGAAAGCTCCCCGCCGGAAGCGTCATACTGCCGTGCAATTCCGGCAGCGTTTTCAGCACGGCATTGTACCAGAACAGAAGCTGCAATAAGAGCGGCACGTTACGGATCAATTCGACATAGCCTCCAGCAAGCTTGGCGACGAGCCAATTGCGCGAGAGCCGCGCGATGCCGACGACAAAGCCGAGCACGGTCGCAAGCACGATGCCGATGGCGGCGACCAGAAGCGTATTGAGCAGTCCGACCCAGAAGGCCCGGCCGAAGGTCGAGGTGCTGGAAGAATAATCGATCAGCGTCTGGCTGATATCGAAGCCGGCCGTGTTATTCCAAAATCCGAAGCCCGAGGCGATATTCTCGTGCGCCAGATTTTGCGCGGCATTGACGATGGCGGCATAAGCGAGCCCGCCGACCGCGACGACGAAGGCTGCTTGCAGGGCGACATTGCCGAAACGGCGCGCCGGGCGCGGCACAGGTTTGGCAGCCTCAGCCATTGGTCTCAGCCATTGGTCTTAGCCACCGGTGTCGACGGTGACCAAGGCCGCGCGGCCAGCGCCGGGGCGCACGGCCCTCAGCGCACCGGCAGCCCGTATTGCAGGCCGCCTTTGGTCCACAGCGCGTTCAGACCGCGCGCGATCTTGAGCGGCGAGCCCTGGCCGACATTGCGCTCAAAGCTCTCGCCGTAATTGCCAACTGCCTTGATGATGCGATAGGCCCAGTCATTGCTCAGACCCATGCCCTGGCCGAACTGGCCCTCGACGCCGAGCAAGCGCCGGATATCCGGCGCATCGGATTTCAGCATATCGTCGACGTTCTTCTGATTGACGCCAAGCTCCTCGGCATTGAGCATGGCGTAATGCGTCCAGCGCACGATATCCTCCCAGGCGTCGTCGCCCTGGCGCACCGCCGGGCTGAGCGGCTCCTTCGAGATGATCTCGGGCAATACGATATGCGCGCTTGGATCGGTGAGCCGCAGCCGTTCGCCATAGAGACCCGATGAATCGGTGGTGTAGGAATCGCAGCGGCTGGTGTCGTAAGCCTTCACCGCCTCATCCGCGGTGGCAAACGTCACCGTCTTCAGCGACATGTTGTTGGCGCGGAAGTAATCCGCGAGATTGAGCTCGGTCGTGGTGCCCTGCTGCACGCAGACCGCGGCATCGTTGAGCTCGAGCGCCGAATTCACCTTCAGCGATTTGCGCACCATGAAGCCCTGGCCGTCGTAGAAATTGACGGCGGCAAAATCAACGCCGAGCGAGGTATCGCGCGACATCGTCCAGGTGGTGTTGCGCGACAGCACATCAACCTCGCCCGATTGCAGCGCGGTGAAGCGGTTGGCCGCCGTCAAGGGCACGAATTTCACTTTGGTCGGATCGTTGAGAACGGCGGCCGCGATGGCGCGGCAGAAATCGACGTCGAAGCCGGTCCAATTGCCCTGCGGATCGGGCAAGCCGAAACCGGCGAGCGTTCCATTGGCGCCGCAAATGAGCTGGCCGCGGTCCTGGACCGCTTTGAGCGTCTGCGACAAGGCCGCCTGCGTGCCGCACGCCAGCAGCAATGCCAACCCCACCGTCGTGGCCAATGTCGTAGCAATGCGTTTCATGACCAGGCCTTTCAGCAGGTGATGCGCGCCAAAAACCCCACCAGCAGGCGCGCTTTAACTCATTCCCCGTCGGCGCGCATCTGAGAACGATCACGCATGGAGGTCAAGGGGTTGACGAGTGTAGGTAATGCCGGGGTAATGGCGCCAATGGACGGCGCATCCGTGCAGTGCCGTAGCACGTGGGACAGACGAAATGAATGACAAAGGCAACGATGGCGGCCCCCCCCGCTCCCGACGTCCGGCAACGCAATTGGTCACCGCCGGGCGCGATCCCCGTTCAAACCACGGCTTTGTCAATCCTGCCGTCTACCACGCCTCCACGGTGCTCTATCCCAATGCCGAAGACTATGTCGCGCATCGCTCCCGGTACCAGTACGGCCGCCGCGGCACCCCGACCACCGAGGCGCTCGAACAGGCGTTGCAGGAGTTGGAGGGACCGCAATGCGCGGGCGTCTCGCTCTTGCCGTCGGGACTTGCGGCGATTTCGACCGCGTTTCTCGCAGTCGTGCAGGCCGGCGATCATGTCCTCGTGACCGATAGCGCCTATGGTCCGACGCGGAATTTCTGCGAACAGGTCTTGAAGCGGCTCGGCGTTACCACGAGCTATTACGATCCTGTCATCGGCGCCGCGATCGCCGACCACTTCCAGCCGAACACTCGCCTCCTCTATGTCGAAGCGCCGGGCTCGCTGAGCTTCGAAATGCAGGATGTCGGCGCCATCGCCAAGGTCGCGCATGACAAGGGGGCGCTGGTGCTCATGGATAATACCTGGGCGACCCCGCTCTATTTCCGCCCGCTCGACCATGGCGTCGATCTCGTCATCCAGGCCGGCACCAAATATATCGGCGGCCATTCCGACATCATGCTCGGCACGGTTTCGGCAAGCGGCGCGACCGTCGCCGCTCTGAAGAACACGGTGCGGCTCTTGGGCCTTTGCGAAGGGCCGGACGACGTCTATCTCGGGCTGCGCGGCCTGCGCACGCTCGGCGTGCGGCTCGACCGCCATTACGCGTCCGGGCTTGCGGTGGCGCGCTGGCTCGAACAGCGCCCGGAAGTGCTGCGCGTCCTGCATCCGGCGCTGCCGAGCGATCCGGGCCACGCGCTGTGGAAACGCGATTTCACCGGCGCCTCGGGATTGTTCAGCATGGTGCTCAAGCCGGTGTCGCAAAAGGCGCATTACGCTTTCGTCGATACGCTCGAACTGTTCGGCATCGGCGCCTCATGGGGCGGCTACGAGAGCCTCGCCATCCCGTTCAACTGCGCGCCGTTCCGCACCGCGACGCGCTGGGAGCCGGGCGGACCGACCGTGCGCTTCCACATCGGGCTCGAAGCGGTGGAGGATCTTACCGCGGATCTGGAACGCGGTTTCGCGGCGCTTACGGCTGCGGCCAGGGAGTAAGGCGGGCAGCGAAACAATGCGTCGCCTCCGCGATCGTTTTCGCGCCGGGCAGCGCTATTTGCACGTCGCCCCTGATTCCGGTTCCAACGAAGAATGGTGTTGCGTGATCAGTCCGTGCCGAAAAATATAGGTGTAGCGAGCACGCAATTCGGTGCCGCCGTTAAGACTGAAAGTGTACAGCCCGCTGGCAAAGGCGACCGTACAGTCGCCGCCGATGGTTGAGCGCTCCCACTTCTTTACGACCGGTTTGTTGGCGAGGAAGTGCTCGACAAAATATTTCCTGATATCGGCATGGCCGAGCGCGGGCCCGTTTGCGCATGTCGGCAGCAGCACCGACCCACTTTGCTCGTACGTCCCGACAACCGGGTCGGGATTTGCCGGCGTGGATTCCGATAGTTTTTTTGCCCAATTGTCCAGCAGGCGCTGGACGTCGTGCACTTCGCAGACCTGCAGGCGTCCCTTCGACCATCCTTCGGCCGGCCAAGCCAGCACCGCAAGCAAAACGAGTGTGACGGCTGCGTATTCACCCAATACTTTCAGATCGAAGCGTTTCACGGCGCTAACCCTCATCTGGACGTTCAGTCGCATGCCGCGCAATCGATGTATTACTACTTATAGTAGCATATCCTGGCACCGCACCTTTTGCAAGGTCGCCGCCGTCGGATATCGCGGTAGATCTGCGAAGCTCCAAAATGCGCCGACGGGCCGCTCTAAACGGCCGACAGCGCCGTCTTGCGCTCGCGCAATACGAAATAAAGATTGCGCACATAGACAAATGTGCCGAAGGCCTGTCCGGCGATGAATACCGCGTCCTTGCGATAGAGCGCATAGACCAGCAGCAACAGTCCGCCGGCAATCGAGAAGATCCAGAAAGCGAGCGGAATGACGCTCCGCCCCGCCCGCTCGCTCGCGATCCACTGCACCAGAAATCGCATGGTGAAAAGACCCTGGGCGATAAAGCCCAAGATGATCCACCAATCGAGCCTGATGTAAAACACATCGACCAAATAAGTGCCGACCGCATGCGCCATATCAATGAGCAAGGGTGATCTCCTGCGATTGCGGAACCCGTTTGCGGCGCCGAATAAGCCACCAGACCCCGGCGAGATCGAGAATGCCGACCCAGAGCCGATCCCAAAAACCGTAATTCGAAACGCCCCGCCCTCGCGGTCGATCGACCACGTCGACATAGCCGATGCCAAAGCCTTCGCGCCGCACCAGCGCCGGCAGAAAGCGATGCAGCCCGTCGAAATAAGGCAATGCCAGGAACACATCGCGACGGAACGCTTTTAGGCCGCAACCGGTATCGCGGGTGCCGTCGTTGAGCACGGTGGAGCGCACCGCATTGGCGATGCGCGATTGCAATTTCTTGAAAGCCGTCGCCTTGCGGCCGGTGCGCTGGCCGGCGACGAGGCCGAGCCGCGGCGCACCCGCTTCGAGGGCGGCGATCAGCGCCGGGAGGAAGGCGGGATCGTTCTGCCCGTCGCCATCGAGTGTCACCACCACCGGCGCATGCGCCATGCCGACGCCGGTGCGGATCGCCGCCGACTGGCCGCAAGATTTCTCGTGCCGGATCTGCCGCAGCCACGGGTGCTGCGCCATCAAGTCGCGCAATTCGGCTTCGGTGGCGTCGCTCGAGCCGTCATTGACATAGACGATCTCGAACGCACGGCTATGCAGGGCCGCGGCGATCTCCGCCACCAACGGCGCGATATTGCCGGCTTCGTTACGCACCGGCACGACCACGGATATTGCAGGGGCAAGCTCGCGCCCATTTTCTGGCATCATGGCGCAAGCTTCTAAAGGGCATCCGAGCCAGGTTCAATCGGGCGGAAAATCGCGCGAATTCAGGCGGATGCTGTGAGCGCCACGAGGCCCTGGCGCACCGCCAAACCGATCCGCCGCCACGACGGTCCCGGAAATACGCGAAGGTCACGGGGACGAAACAACAGCCGCCGCGCCGCAAACCCCCGCCGCATCATCAAAGCGCCTGCAGCCCCGACCAGCGCCCCCGCAATCGCATCGCTCGGATGATGGGCGAGCACGATCACCCGGCTCAGCATGATCGTGAGCGCATAGACCCACATGACAGAGCGGATGCGCGGCCAGAGCGCGCCGATCGCGATCGCGGCCGCCACCGCCGTCGTCGAGTGGCCCGAAGGCATCGCGGCATATTCCGGCCGCCAGATGAACGGCATATAGGCGAACGGATCATCAACACCGCCGACAAACGGACGCGACCGCCCGATCAGACGCTTGACGATGGTGGCGAACAATCCAGGCAGCCCGACCGCCAGGAACAAAAAGCCGAAGCGGACCGCGAGCGCCGTCAAGACGCCCCGGGCTATGCGCGGCAGCTTTGGCGAGATCAGCGCCGCGAGAGCGAGCAGGACAAATCCGAACGGAAAAAGAAACCAGCCTGACAGGCCGAAATTGGTAATGTGCTCGAAGGCGTCGCGCACCCCCTGCGGCAAGTTTCGCGCCCACGCCGTTCCCGCGGCATCGACAAAAAACATCGACATCACGATCACGTAGATTCCGGCGCCAGCCGCGGCGATGGCGGGAAGCGTCGGACGCAGAACGTGCTTGGGCGGCTGCACTGCGATGAAGGAGATCCACTGCGAAAAATTCCGCAGCGTGTTTTGCAGCACCCGATGACTGAGAACGCGGATATTGGAAACCGAGCCACTCACCGCCGCGACGCTCTCCGGCGGCGCGTCCGGCCCATTCACGGCGCGCCTACCGACTGGAATACCGCGAGCGTGATCGGCCGGCCGATGCTGATATTGTAGCCGGCGATGCGCGGCCCGCGATCGTAGCGCAGCCCGATCGCTTCGGCGCGGAGCGCGAAGGTCCGCTCCTGTCGCGCGTCCACAAAGGCAAAGCGGCAACTGCCTTCGATCAGAAAATCGGCAGCGCCGGCGGCATCGGTAAAATGCGTCTTGGTACCGGCGAGGAACACCAGACTAGGCTCCTCGTAGCCGACGCTGGCCGCGACCGGTTGCGCGCAATTGGCGTCGTGCAGCACCTGCGCCAGTTCCACACTTGGAAATGCCGGTTCGAGTGACGGCACGACCACGGCATAATTGCCGATCGCCATCAGCACCGAAGCCGCCGTGGCGCGCATGAAAGAGCGCTCGGCGCCGTCCTCGTCGAACAAGCGCCAGGCCCGCAGGCCGCAGACGATTGCGGCAGCAAAAAACGGCCACGCCAGCAACGCCAGATCGCGATTGATAATCACGGCACCGACGATCGCCAGAAGGCTGATGATGATCGGCACCAAAAACCACCACATCACGCCGCGCACGAGCCAAAGGCGCTGCGACAGCACTCTGGATTCCACCGCGCCGGCGATGAGAATGGCGATGGCCGGGTAAAGCGGCAGCACATAGTGGGGCAGCTTGGTCACGACCAGTTCGAAAACGATCCAGGACGGCACGAGCCAAGCGAGCAGGAAGCGCGCCGCCGGTTCGCGGCGCACCGCCCAGACCGCCGGCGCCGCCAATCCGGCCAGGATCGACGCCGGGAAGAAGGTAACGAAGAACAAAATCAAATAGAGCCCGGGCGGAGCGCCGTGGGCGTCCTGCGAATTCGCGACCTTGGCCAGCATGTCCTCGCCGACGGAAGCGACCAGGAACTCGCGGCCGACGCGGGCATAGATGGCGATGAACCAGGGCAACACCAGAAGCAGGACCCACAGGATGCCGGGCAGCGGCCGCAGCGCCAACAGCCATCGGGCCGAGCGGTCGATGATCGATAGGCTCAGCGCCGCAAGCCCGACCACCATCAGAATGAGCGGCCCCTTGACCAGGATGCTGACCGCGATCGCCGTCCAAAAAGCCGCCAGCGCGCCGAAGCCGACGCCCTTGTCGCCGTCGCGATGCGGCGCGAGATAAACCCGCGCCAAGACGCCCATTGCGGCGATCACGGTGAAAAGCAAAACCGCGTCGGTCTTGGCGAGACGCGCTTCGACGCCGAGCAGCGCCGAGGCCGCCATCATCAAACCGGCCAGAACCGCGCCGCGCCGGCTGACAAAGGCCAGCGCGCACCAATAGGTCGCGAGCACCGCGCCGATCGCCGCGACGAGTGACGGCACGCGGTAGAGCCAGATCGTCGTCAGCGCCTTTTGCATGCCGAGCGCGGTCGCGGTGTTCACGACCGCGGCTTGCAGCCAATAGATGCCGACGGGTTTGCGGTAGCGCACGTCGTCCTGATAGCGGATGTCGACATAGTCGCCGGTCTCGATCATCTGCTTGGTGGCCTGGGCGAAATAGGCCTCATCGCGATCGACCGGCGGAATCTGAAAAAAGCCCGGAAGAAAAGCGAGAAGCGCTACGACAACGAGCAGCGCC
The DNA here is from genome assembly GCA_049282655.1 of Xanthobacteraceae bacterium. Taxonomy (GTDB): domain Bacteria; phylum Pseudomonadota; class Alphaproteobacteria; order Rhizobiales; family Xanthobacteraceae; genus BOG-931. Next base: position 10,557 of record JBAPUM010000082.1, on the reverse strand, counting down.
GGCGCGCGCCGGCTCGACCCTGCCGCATAGTCGAAAAGCGCGGCGAGGCCTTTGCCAGGCCAGTAGGACCGCGATACCCAACTACCGGTCGTGCTCATTTTTCTGTCTAGTTACAGTTGACCGACGAGCGGCCCCTATGGCCGCGAGGATCTCGGGCTGAGCCGCAAATGCTCGGCAACAATAGTAAAGTCTCCCGGGGCCGGAAAGGACCGGAAAGCCACAGTCGAGCAAGAGTTTAGGGGGCGATCCGCGCCGGCGAGAGTGCGGCCGAGCCATCTACGACCCGCACCACGACACTGTCCGTCGAGCCTGAGGCATCGATCACCGTCACCCGGGAGAAGCCCGGGCCGCGGGGATGAAAGAACAGGCTGCCCCGGCCTTCCCCCGCTACCGGCAGGCCGTCGACCAGAACTGTCAAAGGCGCAACGGCGCCCGAAACTCGCAGCGCTACCGGCTCGGGTCCGCCAGAGCCATCGAGCTCGGCGCCGTCCGGCGGGAACATGATACGCAACGCCGGACGAGCCGTCTCGCCGGCGAACCGTCCCGGCTGAAACCGGCGCAGTGGCGGCGGCAGGCGGGTGTTCGAGGCCGTGAGGACGCCTGCGGGCGGGCGCGGCAATGGCGCAGGCGGTGCGCCAAGCCGGGCGAAGGCATCGAACAGGATCGGCGCCGCAGCGCTGCGGCCAATGAGCCCCGGCACTGGCGCTCCATCGGGACGCCCGACCCAGATGCCGATGGTGTGGCGGCCATCGAAACCGACCGACCAAGCGTCGCGATAGCCGTAGCTGGTGCCGGTCTTAAACGCGATGCGGCCGGCCACCCCATTGTCGGGCGGCGGCGAACCCAACAAGACGTTGCCGACGTACCACGCAGCGACGGGTTCCATCAGCCGCCGAGCCTGCGGCGGAGATGCGCCCATACGCTCGTCGAGCGGCAGCACCGCACCGAGACGTGCAATCCCGGCATAGAGCATCGTCAGATCGGAAAGCTTTATCCCGACGCCGCCGAGGCCGATGGCGAGACCCGGCGCGGCGTTGTCAGGCAGCGTGAGCGTGGCGCCGGCTTGGGTCAGGCGCGCCGCGAGCCGGCTCGGGCCAACCCGATCGAGCACGGCGATGGCCGGAACATTGAGCGAGAATTGTAGCGCTTCGCGCACCGAAACGGTGCCCTTGAAGCCGAAGTCGAAATCTTTTGGCGTGTAAGTGCCATAACTTACCGGCCGATCCTCGATCAAAGTCTCGGGGTGGATAAAGCCATCCTCAAAACCCAGTCCGTAGATGAATGGCTTCAGCGTCGAGCCGGGCGAGCGCAGCGCGTGCGTCATGTCGACTTGGCCTGCGCGCCGCTCGTCGAAATAGGCCGGCGAACCGACGCTCGCGAGCACCTGGCCGCTGGCGTTGTCGACCACGAAAATAGCGAGCGAGATAGCGGGGCTCAGCGCCGTCGCAAGCGCACGCGCGCGCTCGCGGGCGAGGCCTTCCATATTTCTCTGCAGTTCGGCGTCGAGAGTGAGCTTGAGTTCACGCTCGGCCGGCGACCGCGCGACGGCCTCGTCGGCCGCGTGGGGCGCGAGGATCGGCATGATGTGACGCGCCGTCGGCACCGGCTCCGATTTGGCGAACGCAATCTCGTCGGGCGGCACTTTGCGGGTTGCGGCGAAGCGGTCGAGGACGCGATCGCGGGCGGCGCGCGCGGCCGCGGCAAAGCGGTCCGGCCGCCGCAGTTCCGGCGATTGCGGCAAGGCGACCAGCAGCGCGGCTTCGGCCAGACTGAGATGCCGCGGCTCCTTGCCGAAATAAACGAGTGAAGCCGCGCGTATGCCCTCGATATTGCCGCCATAGGGCGCAAGGCCGAGATAGAGCGAAAGAATTCGATCCTTGCGCAAGACACGCTCGATCTCGACGGCGCGCACGATCTGGCGGAGTTTTGCGGCAAACGTCCGCGCGCTGCGCGGCTCCAATAGCCGCGCCACCTGCATGGTCAGCGTCGAGCCGCCGGAGCGAATGCGGCCAGAGTCGAGGAGTTGGCCTGCGGCGCGCACGAGCGCCAGTGGATCGACACCGTCATGCGACCGAAAGCGCTTGTCCTCGTAGGCGAAGAGCACATCGAAGAAGCGCGGATCGACATCGGCGGTTGTGGCCGGTAAGCGCCAGCGGCCGTCGTTTGTCGCATAGGCCCGCAGCAGGTGGCCATTGCGGTCGAGTACCTGCCGCGAAAACTCGAGATCCTTGCCGAGCGGCGCAGGGCCGAGCGAGACGATCCATGCTGTCGCGCCGGCGAAAACAAGGATGCCGGCGAGCCCTGCGCCAATCAGACCACGCCGAAAGCGATGTTCCTTTTTTGTATCCGCTCGTCCCCGCGAAAGCGGGGACCCAGCCTCTGCCGAGACGACAAGCCTCCCTTCTGGATTCCCGCTTTCGCGGGAATGAGCGGAGGGCGGGACGGAAAGCTCGCTCATTTCCCCGCCACCACTTCGACGCTCTCGCTGCCGGTGCGGCCGAAGCGATCCGGGCGGTACATATCCTCGACGCTCGCCTGCGGCCGGACGTATTTTCCGGGCGCCACCGCGCGCACGATATAGGCGACGCTGAATACCGCCGGATCGCCGCTCTTGCGCTCGAAGGCGGCGTTGAAGCGATCGTCGCGGAATTCCGAATTGACCGGATCAACGGCGTCGGTGAACCACGGCAGCGTGCCGGTATCGCCGGAAGAAACGAGCTGCGGATTATCGATCTCAAAGCCGGCCGGCAGATAATCGGCGACGATGACCCGGCCGAATTGCGGCTGCGCTTCGGTGATCTTCAGCACCACGACGATCCGGGTGTTCTGCTTGACCTGCGTCACGTCGATCGGATCGCCGTCGAGGGTAAAATTCTGCCGCTCGATCTTGAAGCCGTTCTGTGCGGCCGGCTCCGGCGTCACCGGCGCGCCGGTCACGGTGACCACGGCCTTGACGGCGTCGTCGCCGGTATTGGCGACACGCAATGGCGACTTCAGGTCGGCGGCGTGGATGGTGCGGTAGAGCGGCTGATTGACCGCCTCGCCGTTGACGTCGAGCGATACTTTGCCGGCGTTCTTGGCGACAGCGCCCGCCGCGAGCAGCATCCAGGCATCCTCCTGGGTCGACGTCGGCTGCAATGACGCGCGCGCCGCTTCGACGCGCTGCACGGCCGCTTGCACCGTGGCACCGCCAGCGCCACTTTCGGAGGCGAGCGCCACCAGCGCCGCGGCATCGCGCAAGGTCGAGCCGTAATCCTCTCGGCTCGAGAGGTCGGGCTGCGGTTGCGGCGGGATGGCCCCGAGCGCCGCCGCAAAGACCTTTTCGGCGCGCGGGCGGTCGCCGACCATGGCGAGCGCCGCGGCCAATTGAGCCTTGGCAATCGGCGTCGTCAGTGTGTCGAGCTTGGCGTCCGCCAGATAGCGCAGATCGCCGATCGGGGCCGTGCCGTTCCGCGCCAGCACATAAAGTGCGTAAGCCAGATCGGTGCCGTCGTTCTTGCCCGGATCGGTGAGGTCGGCGACGGCATTGCTCAAGCGGTCGAGCGCAAGCTTGAACGCCGCGTCCGGCACCGCGAATTTGTGCTCGCGGGCGCGCGTCAAGAAGTCGGTGACATAGGAGTCGAGCCAGATGTCGTCGCCACCGGCGCTCCACAGGCCGAACGAGCCGTTGCTGCCTTGGCGCGTGAGCAGCCCGTCAACGGTATCGCGAATGCGCTGATCGGTATCGGGATCGATCGCGACATGCGCCACCGCGGCCAGGTCGCTGACATAGAGGAGCGGCAGCGCGCGGCTCGTGATCTGCTCCGAGCAGCGATAGGGATAGCGGTCGAGCGCGGCGAGGAGACCCGCGGCATCGAGCGCACTCGAAGCGCCAACCGAGATCGAGACGCTGCCGGTGCCGGGCACGAGATCGGCGAACATGTCGCTCGACAACGTCACGCTGTCGCCCTTGGCCAGCGGTTTTACGGTGCGGCGCGCCAGGATTTGCGCCGGCGGCCGCACCGCGAGCACAAAGCTTCGTTGCAGCGCGAAGCCGGATGGGCCGGTGACGCTCACTTTGATGGCGCCGAAGCCCGCCGCGTTGGCCGTGATCGGCACGTTGACGCCGCCACGCTGCTGGGCGCGCAGCGTCACGGTCTGGGTCGCGCCCGCGCCGGCAACGACCGCCTCCGCGCTCGAGAGCGCGATGGTGTAATCGCCGGGCTTACCTTCGACATTGTCGAGATCGAGATGCACGCTCGAACGGTCGCCAGGCAGAAGAAAGCGCGGCAAGGTCGCGGTGAGCACGACCGGGTCGCGCACGGTGACATCCGTGGTGCCGTGACCGATTTTGTCTTTGCCCCAGGCGACCGCCATGACGCGGACGGTGCCGGCGAAGTCGGGTATGTCGAACGCGACCTCCGCCGTGCCGTCTTTGCCGACGGTAACGACCCCGGAATAAAGCGCGAGCGGCGGACCTGAGGGCGGACTGCCTTGCAAGGCCGCGCCTTCGTCGCCGCCGGAGCGGATCTGGCCGCGCGTGCCTTGCATGCCGTCGATCAGATTGCCGTAGAGGTCGCGGATCTCCGCCGAGAGCGTGCGCTGGCCGAGATAATAATCGTCCGGCGACGGCGGCTTGTAATTGGTGAGATTAAGGATGCCGACATCGACGGCGGCGACCAGCACCCTCGCCTCTTCGCCGGCCGCGAGGCCTCCCACTTTGATCGGGACATGCAGGCTGGTGTTCGGCCGCAATAATGCCGGCGCGCTCAGATCGACCGTCAGCGTCTTCGCCGCGCGATCGATGGCGAACCATTGCACGCCGATGGCGCGGCCGGGCATGCGCTGCGCCGGCGCATCGAGCGGCCGTCGCAGTGTCGCCACCAGATAGGCGCCGGAGCCCCAGTCGGTGCCGACCGAAAGCTTCAACTGCGCCGCGCCTTCCTTGACGTCGGCGGTCTGGCTCGCGAAGAGCTTGTCGCCGATGACATTGAGCGTGACGCGGCCGGCGCTGCGCGCGGTCACCGCGACCGTCATGGTATCGCCGGGATGATATTCCGGCTTGTCGAGGGCTACCTGCAACATGTCGGGCGTATCGGCATTGGCGTCCACATACCAGCCGGCATCGAACTCGATCGAGGTCTCCGGGCCGTTCGGGTCCGAGGTCGCGACATCGATGCGGTATTGCCCGAAATTCACCGGCAGAGAGATGCGGCCGGGCTTGTCGGGCGCGGCGTCGATGGTGCCGTCGGCGACGCGGGTCGTCGTCTTGACCGGCTCGAAATTCCAGGCGCCGTCGCGCTTGTAATACTGGTAATGGGTGTCGATCCGCATCAACTGATAATGCAGCCCGCTCTGGGCGAGCGCCGCGCCGGTCGGCGCCACCATAGCCACGTCGAAATTGGCACTGGCGCCGTCGGCAAGCGAGCGGCCCGAGAACAACGGTTTTATGCCGATCATGTTGGAGGCGGGCGTCATCGGCAGCGTGATCTTGTGCTCGACGGCGCGGCCGCCGGGCTCGGCCATGCGCACGGTAATCTCCGCTTCGAGCGGATGCGTCGACACCGGCGGCTTATCGAGAGTGATCGAGAGCTTTGCGTTGCCGGCATCGTCGGTCGCCGGCAGGTCGTCGAGCGCTTGCCGCGTGGGATCGAGCTCTTCGTCGGCGAGGCCGAATTCATAGCCGGCAAAGCCCGGAAGCTCCTTTGCGGTTTGCACCACCACTTCGCCGTCGAGATCGAGATCGGCGGCCGGCGCGCCATAAAGAAAGCGCCCGGCGACATCGACTTCGGCCGGGGCGTTCGGCGAAATGCTCTTGGCCGGTGACGTCAGATCGAAGGCAATGCGGTCCGGCACGTAATCTTCGACCAGGAAAGTGGTCTCGCCGATCGGCGGCCGTTTCGGGTCGGTGAAGGCGCGGACATGCCAGGTGCCGGTGGGCGCCGAGGCATTGATCGGGAGTGCGAGCGTATGCCCGCCAAGGCCCTGATCCGCGATCAGCGCGCGCTTGAATTCGACGCCGTCGGGCCGCTCGACAACGAGCGTCAACGGCACGTTCAGGGCGGCAGCGCCCTGCGCATCGCGCAGCAGTGCGGTGAGGTAAGCCGTTTCGCCGGAGCGATAGACACCGCGTTCGGCATAGACGAAGGCATCGAGCCCATTCGGCGCCGGGCGGCCGGCGACGCCGCGATCGGTCAGGTCGAAAGCGGGCGCCTTGAGATTGAGGAAGGCAAAATCGCCCTGCGGGTCGGACGCCGACAACAGCGCCGGGGATGAACCGCCCTCGCCGCTCGCCAAGCCTTGTTCGAATACCGCCTGGCCGGCCGCATCGGTACGGCGCGTCGCCAGCACCTCATTGCCGCGCGAGATGAGCCGCAGTTCGATGCCGTTCTTCGCCTCGGCCGACGCTAGCGAATTGACGAAGACATGGATGCCGTCGTTCGCCGAAAACGTGGTGAGGCCGAGGTCGGAAACGATGAACCACTGGGTGGCGAGCGAGTCGAAATCATTGGCGAGATTTTTCGCCTCCAGCGGCTGCGCCACCATGACATAGACGCCGGGCTTGAGGTCCCCCACCGCCTGATCGACCGGAAAGGCGGTGGTGATCTCGGCATTGACCGCATTGGCATTGAAGGCGTTTGGATCGACGGCGAGATCGCCTTTCCACACTTGGACGCCGCGCGAATCCTTCAGCTGATCGATGTCGGACCGATTGAGGCTCTGCTGAAAATCGCCGTGCGCATAGCCTGCGCCTTCGACGGTATCGATCAGCGCGCGGTCGCTGATGCGGTAGATTTCGACCGCGACCGAATGGGTATTGACGCTGATGACCGGAATGCCGCGCTGGCCGGTGCGCGGCAGCACATAGGCCGAGGTCGAGAACCGCACGAAGGGCTTTCGGTCGCGCACATAGAGCGCAAAATCCTTCGACTTCGACAGCGTCTCATGCACCACCGACGGCAGGCCGGCGCGCAACGTCACGGTATATTGCTGGCCGTGCAGCAGGCCTTCGACGCAAAGCTGTTTTTCGGCGACCGAGAGCGCCGGCTTGTCGGTGCCGGCGAGCACCACGAAGGGCGAGAAATCGGTGCGCGGCGGAATATCCTCGGAGAACTGGAAACAGGCGCGCGGCGAGGCTGTATCGGCATCGATCGAGTAATCAAGCACGCGGAAGCCATATTGATCGCGCAAGCGCTCGTATTGGCCGCGCACATCGGCCTGCTCGCGGTTTTCGAGCGACAGCCGCAGCGCATCGAGCGCTGGCCGCCATTCCTGGCGCTGGCTCATGAGCGTGCCGAGGAGCGCAAGCGAGTCGGCCTCGCCGTTCTTGTCGGTCATGCGCTCATAGGCGATATAGGCGGCCGTCGAGGCGCGCTCGCGCAGCATGTCGCGCTCTTTGTCGTCGGCGGGCTTGATTTGCCGGATGGCGCGCGCGAGCCGCAGCCAGGTCGCGCCGTCGTTCGGCACCACCGCGACCATCTGGCTAAGCACCGTCATGCCGGTGCGAAAATCGTTCTTGGCGAAGGCCGCGTCGGCGTCATGCCGGAGCTGATCGACGGTCTTTACCGGCGTGCCGGCGTCGGATTTGATCTGGGCTTCGAGCTCGACCGCGCTATTGGCGAGATCGTCGTTGGTAAAGGCCTTATCGGCGGCCGAGGCCGGAAATGTCCAAACGCCTGCGCAAACAATCGTAGCCGCGGCCAGAAACCCGGCGCGAAAACCCGACACCATCGCCCAAACCCTCCGAGAGGCCGCAATAGTGGCCCACGGCGGAACTTGAGGCAAAGATCGTGTCGGGCTCGTGGCCGGGATGCGCACTTCAGTCCTACTTGGCCACCACTTTTTTCACCCCCGGCAGCGCCGGCGCGCAATTTTGGCGGGATTTTTCCGGCAAATTCGCTATAAGTCGCCGCGCGTGGCCCCGTAGCTCAGGGGATAGAGCAACAGCCTTCTAAGCTGAAGGTCGCTGGTTCGAATCCAGCCGGGGTCGCCACATCATTTCGGTCCGTTCCGAACACACGGGTACCGGCCAAACATACCTAACCGTGCGCTTGAAGCGCGGCGCTCTGTAGGATGGGTAGAGCCCTTGCGAAACCCATCATTCTGTCTCGCAAGAAATTGATGGGTTTCGCTTCGCTCTACCCATCCTACGGGCTTCACTCGTCGGACCTGATCTTCCCGATCAGCTTCGGTGGCGGCCCTGCTATCTCAGGACCGCCACCTTCAGCGAAGGTTTCAATCAACGACAGCGCGCCCGCGATACCAGGCTTTTTTAGAATCATGCGGCCGCGCTTCATATCGATTTTTACATTCATACCGTTATCCAAACGAAATTTTATCGTTTCAGTGGCCTCGTCGGCCTCCAGTTCCGAATCGCGCTCTTCGATAGCGTCGCGCAGTTCGATAAATCCTTTTTCGCTGTCTCGCAGCGGTATGACTAGGGTATCGACTTCCTCCGGAAAGATGCTGTCAAAATTTTCCGGAAGTTTTGAATACTGCTCGCGCAGTCGGACCTCACGCCGCACGACCGCTTCCGTGTGGTCGTTCTTGTTTTGACTGACATCAATTTGGAAACGGAAGGCATCCGCGTCGACAGTGCCGGCCCCGTCCCCGTCGTCATCCTTCTTCAGATCTCTATATTTGAGCGTGAGGACCTCCCTTGCGTTCCGAACGACGGCCTGAAGTTCTTCACTGACCTCGGAACTCAAGAGCTGTCGGGCGAAACCGGCTGCGCGGTCGCTGTGGTACGCAGGCACCGTATGGCCTTTTTTGGTGTTGAACCCTGGCAGCCATTTATAATAACGCTTCTCAATCTTGACGAAGTACGCTTTTGAAAAATCTGGATTTAGTAGCGGCTCGCCGCTTAGTGGAGGCGGTTCGGGAAGCGTCACAAGCGCCGCCGTCGAGGTGTGATGAAAGACCGCATAGGGCGTCTGATGCGCGGTCGTCTCCATGTTATCACGCACAAATTTCCTGACTGCCTTGTAAAGGTAGTTCTGCAGACTCGTATTAGTGATGAACGCCTCATTGTAGATCGCCTCCGGCGCCTCGCCTCGAAGTGCACGTTCGAGATGATAGGTCCACACGCCGTGTTTGAGGGTGGAAGACGACCACGACTTCTCCTCGGGCTTGCAGGCGAAAAAAGCCGTCAGGTACTCCGCAGTTTTCGAAAATGCGTCGAACTCCTCTCGCCTCATGCCGGTAAGCAGGTCGCGCGACCTGCCCTTCGTCGCCAGCTTCTCGGCGCAAGCGTCGATGAATAGGGCGCTTGTCTTGCAGCGCGCTTCTCTAAGAGGATTAAGCAACACGTCCTCAATGCTTACGGTTGTGCCCTCAGTACTGGAAAGATGCGTATCCCACGCCGTCAACCTGTTGCCGCCGTTGGCCGACCAAAAACCGTGCCCGGCGTAAAAGAAATAAAATCGATCGTCGGGTTCGAGCTGAGACGTATCGTACTTAAGCTCGTTCTTGAGCCTGACGTACGTTGCCTCGCTATCCAGCCAGACTTTGATGTTTTCGGCTAACACTCCGAAGCATTCTTCAAGGACCTTCGTCATCGCCCTCGCGTCGGCGTGAGCGTAGTCGATGCCCGGTATCGCGGATTGCTGATAACGCTCAATACCGATGACAATGGCGTACGCGTTGGACACGAGGCTGTTCCTCCAGATCGGCGCCCTTGCTTCAGGCGAGGACTTATTGTTAGAAACGCGCTTCGAGAAAAGCGCTGTGAGCTACTGGCAGTCCTGTTCCAAAGCTTATTCGATTTCGTCAGCCAAATCGGGGAGCATTTCGACCGAAGCCTCAGCATATCTGGTCACATGCAAATAGGCTTTCAGAAGCCCCTCCAACTCAACCTTGGCCAGCGTGAAGACTTCTCCTGCCTTTGTATGGGGGTAGCGAAACTGCTCTCTGGCCTGTACCCGGTTTGGTTGACACCCGCCTAAGCTAATCCCGCCTTCATTTCGAACTCCACGGGACTCAGATATCCGATCGTCGAGTGCCGGCGCTTCGGATTGTAGAAGCATTCAATGTAGTCGAACACGTCAGCCTTGGCATCATCGCGCGTCCGATACGTCTTGCGCGCTGTGCGCTCGGTCTTGAGCGAGGAGAAGAAGCTCTCCATCGCCGCATTGTCCCAGACGTTGCCGGAACGGCTCATCGAGCAGACGACGCCGTGGTCGGCCATCAACCGCTGGAATTGCTCGCTGGTGTATTGGCTGCCGCGATCGGAGTGATGCAGCAGCGCGTCGGGCTTGCCTCGTCGCCAGATCGCCATCACCAGCGCATCAGTGACGAGCTGCGCTGTCATCGCCGTGTTCATCGACCAGCCGACCGCACGCCGCGAGAACAGATCGACGACGGCAGCCACATAGAGCCAGCCCTCTGCCGTCCACACATAGGTGAAGTCGGCAATCCATTTGCGGTTGGGAGCGGGCGCCTCGAAGCTGCGATCGAGCACGTTGGGAGCGACGGCGGCGACCTGCCGCTCACCCAGATCGGGCGGCAGGCGACGCCGGCGCGGACGGGCTTTGAGAGCCTGTAGCCGCATCAACCGCTCGATCCGATGCAGTCCGCACG
>JBAPUM010000081.1:0-46503 GCA_049282655.1 Xanthobacteraceae bacterium | reverse complement strand
GCCTTCCGCGCGCGGAAGCCGAGTGCGGCGAGAAGCGGCGCGGCAATGCCGAGCCCCGGCACCACGAACAACCATGGCGTGTGACGGAAATTCTGCAGCCACGCCTGGCCGTTGACGACCACGGTTTTGCCGAGCGGATTGGACGGGCCGTCCCATACGATCGGGCTTGTCACTTCGTAGCCGCCGAGGAGTCCGAACCAGATCAACACGCCGCCGCCAGCGAACAAGATCGCCGCGATAAGCGCCGCCTTCGAGCCGATTGCGGCGGCGCGATCGGCGACGGTGCCATCGGCCTTGAAGGCGAGCCAAGCCGCGCCGTGCATGACCAGCATCGACAGCGAGACCAGCCCGCAATAAAGCGCCAGCGGATTGAGCAGGCCGAACAGCGTACCCTCATAGATCGGACGCAGATCGTCGGTGAAGTGGAACGGCACGCCCTCGAGCGTATTGCCGACCGCGACGCCGAAGATCAGTGCCGGCACCGCGCCGCCGACGAACAGCGCCCAGTCCCAGTTGCGGCGCCACGTCGGGCTTTCGCGCTTCGAACGATATTTGAAACCGACCGGCCGCAGGATCAGCGCGAACAGCACCAAAAACATCGCCAGATAGTAGCCGGAGAAACTGAGCGCATAGAGCGCCGGCCAAGCCGCGAAGATCGCGCCACCGCCGAGGATGAACCAAACCTGATTGCCTTCCCAGACCGGGCCGACCGTATTGATGGCGACGCGCCGCTCGGTATCGGTCTTGGCGACGAAGGGCAACAGCGCGCCGACCCCCATGTCGAAGCCGTCCATTACGGCGAACCCGATCAGGAGAACGCCCAACAGCACCCACCAGATCAGGCGCAAAGTCGTGTAGGCTAAGAGTGTCTCGATCATGACTTTATGTCCTTAAGCCGTGCGCTTACGTGGTCATTCGGCGGGAGCCAGTGCCGCTTGCGTCACGCCGAAGCCGTGGGCTGCCGCAAGATAGGCGTCGGGGCCCTTTTTGATCGCCTGCACCATCAGCGTCACTTCGATGACGGCGAGCGTGGCGTAGACCACGGTGAAGCCTATGATGGTTATCGCCAGATCGGCCACGCCGAGCTCGGATGTCGCCAGGAACGTCGGCAGCACGCCGTCGATGATCCAAGGCTGCCGGCCAAACTCGGCCACGAACCAGCCCAGTTCCGCGGCGAGCCACGGCAGCGGCAGCACGCACAACGCCATGCGGAACACCCAGCGCGGCGCTTCCGCCTCACGCATGGTGTACCAGAGCGAGGTTGCGAACGCGCCCAACAGGATGAAGCTGAACAACACCATGAAGCGAAAGGCAAAGAACAGCGACGGCACGCTCGGCACCGAAGACCAGGCCGCGTCGCGGATCTGCTCCGGCGTCGCCTTGAGCGGATCGTCGATGTACTGCTTCAGCAGCAGCGCATAGCCCATATCCTCGCTCGACTTGAGGAAGGCGACGCGCGCGGCAGTGTCGTTCCGGTTCGCCTTGAACTTTTGCAATGCCGCATAGGCGGTCAATCCGTTCTGGATGCGGGCTTCGGCGTGCTGGACCAGATCGAAAATCCCGGGAATCTGCTCGTCGATCGAGCGCGTGCCGATCAGGCCCATCACCCAGGGAATCTTGACCGCATAATTCGTCGTATGCGTCTGCATGTCGGGAATGCCGAACGCGGTAATGGGCGCCGGCGCCGCTTCGGTCTCCCACATCGCCTCGATCGCGGCGAGCTTCATCTTCTGATCGTCGGTGATGGTGTATCCGCTCTCATCGCCGAGAACGATGACCGAAAGCGCCGCCGCCACGCCGAAGGCCGAGGCGAGCACGAACGACCGCTTGGCGAGCTCGATGTGCCGCCCGCGCAGAATGTAGAAAGCCGAGATGCCCAACACGAAGGCCGTGCCGCAGACATAGCCCGCCGACACCGTGTGCACGAATTTCGCCTGCGCGGTCGGGTTGAACAGCACCGCCATGAAGTCGGTCACCTCCATGCGCATGGTGTCGGGATTGAATGCGGCGCCGACCGGGTGCTGCATCCAGCCATTGGCGATGAGAATCCAGAGCGCCGAGAAATTGGTGCCGAGCGCCATCAGCCACGTCACGGCGAGATGCGCGCGCGGCGACAGCTTGCCCCAGCCGAAGAAGAACAGGCCGACGAAGGTCGCTTCCAAAAAGAAGGCCATCAGACCTTCGATGGCGAGCGGCGCGCCGAAAATGTCGCCGACATAGTGGGAGTAGTAGGCCCAGTTCATGCCGAATTCGAATTCCATGGTGAGGCCGGTGGCGACACCGAGGGCAAAATTGATGCCGAACAAAAGGCCCCAGAATTTCGTCATATCGCGCCAGATGGTACGGCCGGTCATCACATAGACCGTCTCCATCATCGCCAGCAGAATGGACAGGCCGAGCGTCAGCGGCACGAACAGAAAGTGATACATCGCGGTGAGCGCGAACTGCAGCCGCGACAGTTCAACCAGCAGCGGGTTCGTCATGGTGGGCCCTTATATTGATATGATTGCTATATCTGCGGGCAGAGCGCAGACCTTGATCGAAATCAAAAACCGGCCAAAGCGATCGGTGCATTGAGACGGATATGGCCATTTTGCATGAACCACTGTCGCGTGAACCCCGGTCGCGTGAACCTATGTCACGCAAATATAGGCCGCATGAGCCCGTGCGGACCGACCCCGACGCATCACAGTTATTCCAGCGCCCCGACGATTTACCGCCGCCCGATGTGACCGGAACCCGATCCGGTATCGGCGGCGCGCTCGGTTGCGGCCGAGAATTCGGCAAGAGCGGCCTGCGCAAGACGCTGGCCTGGCAGATCGTGCGTGCGCTGCCGCGCCTCGGCTTCGCGGCATCGCTCGCGATTTTTGCGGGGCAGATGATAGAAGCGGGAGATTTTTCCGCACCCGCATTTATGGCCGCGATAATCACACTTGCGTTATCGGCCGCCGCCGGCTGTGCGGCGGATTTTCAAGCCGCCCGCGCCGAAACCGAGGTTGCAAACGCCCTGCGCAGTACCCTGCACGAGGCGCTGGCCAATATGTCGCCGGCTCGGGCCCGTTCCAGGCCTGCCGGGCGGTTGATTGCCGGCCTGCAACGGCATCCCGACCGGCTGACGAACCTGACGATTACCCACGCCGCGGCAAAATCGATGCTGGCAATCGGGCCGCTCCTTGCCGCTCTGGCCGTCTGCATCGTCTCGTGGCAAGCGGCGCTGACGCTCTTGTTTGGTATACCGATCATGATCGTCTTTTTCGTCTTGCTCGGCAGCGCTGTCCGCAGCAAAGCGCAAGTTCAGGAGCGCGATTTCGGTCGGCTAGCGGCCCAGTTCTCCGATCGGATCCGAACGCTCCCGACCATTTTGGCGAACCATTCGTTCGAGCGCGAGCGCGGCAAAATCGAGCGCCGCATGTCGGCCTATGCGGAGAGCACCATGAGCGTGCTCGCGGTGGCTTTTCTCAATGCCGGCGTCATCGATTTCTTCTCGGCGCTCGCGATCGCCGTGCTCGCCGTCTTTCTCGGGCTCGGTCATCTCGGCCTCGTGCAGATACCGGGCTTTAGCGGTCTCGAACTGTGGCAGAGCCTGTTCATTCTGGTGATAGCGGCCGATTTCTTCGCGCCGTTCCGCCGTTATGCCGAGCAGTATCACATCAAGGCCGAGGGCGAGGCGGCGGCAAAGGAACTCGACTGGTATTTTGGCGAGGCCGGAGCGCAAATCGCCGTGATCCGGCCGTTCGACTTTAACTGCATCGACAAGCTCGATGTTGCACAATGGCCGGCGAGCGGCTTGATCGTTATTTCAGGTCCGAGCGGCGCCGGAAAATCGACCTTGCTTCGCATGCTGACGGGAATCGAAGCGCCGGCGCCGGGCATTGCGGCTCTGCCGCAAGTGATGACGTCAGGCTGCGCCTGGATATCGACCGACATCTATGTGCCGGCGGGCACGCTGCGCGATGCCATCGCCTGGAACGGTCCCAGCGTTTCGCCCGCGGTGCTCCATCGAGCGGCACAGAGCGTCGGCCTCACCGATGAAAAGCTCCTGCCGGGCGGGCTCGATGCCTGCATTGCCGAAGGTGGCGCCAACCTGTCGGGCGGCCAGCGCATGCGGCTTGGAATTGCGCGGGCCTTGATCTCAGAGGGCGTGGTCATCGCCGACGAGCCCACCGCCAAGCTCGATGCAAAAACGGCAAGTCTAGTGCGGCAGGTGCTGCGCGAAGCCGCCCGACGGCGTCTGGTCATTGTCGCTACCCATGACGACAGACTGATCGAAGTGGCCGACCGACGTCATATTCTGGCAATGCCGACACAAACTGAAGCGGCGGCCGCGGCATGAGCCTTTTCGCCACCATCGATCCGAACGAGCCGGCGACGCCGGGCGCCGCGCCGTCACGTCCTGCGCGGGCTGCCTGGCTGCTCGCGATCGTGTTCGCCTTGGCCGCGGCGTTTTCGGGTGTCCTCCTCACCGGCGTATCAGTCTGGTTCCTCGGCGCGGTAGCGCTCGCCGGTCTCGGCCCCGCGGCCCTCACGTTCAATTTCCATACCCCCGCCGCCTTCGTGCGGCTGTTCGCGATTGGCAGGACCGCCTGCAAATACGGCGAACGCATCGTCGGGCATCGCGCGGCATTGCTCGATCAGGTGCGCCGACGCAGCCGTCTGTTTGCCGCGATGGCCGCCGCGCCGATCACACGAGCGGCAAGTTGGCAGCTCGGCAATCAAGACCGGCTCTCCGACTATGTGGAAGACGTCGAGGACGTCGACTACGCGCGGCTACGTGTCGGCATGCCGGCCGTGGTCACGCTCACGGCCATCGTCGTGTTGCTGCTCGCAACCGCGTGGCTCGGCGAGCGTGCGCTCATTCCGATCCTTGTCGCACTCGTCGTGGTGGTCATTTTGCTGCGCCACGCGATGCGAGGCGTGAGCCAATACTGGGCCACTGCCCGCTCGCGGCAGCGCAGCGCCGGACGCTTCCTCGGCGCGGCACTGGGCGCAATCGTGCCGCTCACGGCCGAACGATCCTTTGCAAAAGTCTCGTCGATGGCCTTTGCGGATTTTGCCAGCGCTGCGGCGGCGCAATTTGCGCAACGCCGCGGGCTCGCCGTGCTCGACATGGCGGCCGGTCTGGTCGGACCTTTGGCGACGCTCGCCGCGTTCGCCGCCGCATGGCATGCCGGCAGCCGAGGCGAGGCACTGCTCGTTCCCGCCTTTGTGGCTTTCAGCTGGCTTGCGTTTGGCGAAACGACAGGAGGTCTGTCGCGACTTGTGCTCGGCCATGTCCGGGAGCGCGCGGCGCGCCAGGGACTTGAGCCCTGGCGTGAATTGCCGGCTT
The DNA here is from genome assembly GCA_049282655.1 of Xanthobacteraceae bacterium. Taxonomy (GTDB): domain Bacteria; phylum Pseudomonadota; class Alphaproteobacteria; order Rhizobiales; family Xanthobacteraceae; genus BOG-931. The sequence continues at coordinate 41,177 of JBAPUM010000081.1, read as the reverse complement.
CGGCCGAAGTTTCGTCACTTCCGCTCGCCGCGCTGCGAGAGATCAAGCTGACGAACGTGCCGCGCCGGACGCCGGATGGCCGCAGCCTTGGCGCAGCCCTGAATCTCACATTCGAAGCGGGCCGACCGACCGCGCTCACGGGCGCCAGCGGGACCGGCAAGACCACGCTGCTCAAAGAGATCGCGGGCTGGATCGGCACCGATAATGACGGCCGCTTCACCGGCGATGGCGTTGTGCTTCTCGCCGCGCGGCGGCGCGCACTCGCGCATCTGAGCCTGCATGACGCAGCGATACTTTCCGACACCGTGCGTGAGAATCTGTTCGCACCCGATGCCTCCGAGCAGGACTGTTGGGACGCGCTCGCCACGGTCGAACTCGATACCCGTATGGCCGCGGTGGGCGGTCTCGATGCCTGGATCGATCAGGACATGCTGTCGCTCGGCGAAGCCCAACGGTTGAACCTGGCGCGCGCCATTCTCGGCACGAACCCGCTCGTTCTCCTCGATGAGCCCGTCGAACATCTCGACATCGAGCAAGCCCGGCGAATTTTCAACCGTGTTCTGTTCCGGCTGACCCAGCGGATCGTCATTTATTCGAGCCACGCCGCGCAGACGGCAAACGACGGCAATCAGGTCGCGCTGTGATCGCACGGCAGCGCGCGGACGGACGCGCTTAGAACACCGCCCCGGCAGGGTGCATTACGCAAATCGCGGACTTATCTTAGGGCCGGGGGCTATCTCACCGGAGCACAATCATGGACAGCATCAAGCCGCTATTCACCGCGACCGCCACGGCGACCGGCGGGCGCAATGGCCACACCGAGGCGAGCGACGGGTCGGTGCGTGCCGATCTTTCGGTGCCGAAGGCGATGGGCGGCCCGGGCAAGCCCAACACCACGACGCCGGAACATTTGTTCGCGGCCGGATACGCAGCCTGTTTCGGCGGCGCGCTCGATTTTGTCGGCAAGCAGCACAAGAAGGATGCGACCAAGGCGCGGGTGACGGCGGACGTGTCGATCGGGCCGCGCGATGGCGGCGGCTTTGGGCTTGCCGTCAAGCTTCATGTCGAAGACTCAAGCCTGCCGCAAGCAGAGCTCGCGGCACTCGCCAAGGAAGCGCACGAGAAAATCTGCCCCTATTCGCACGCCACCCGCGGCAACGTCGATGTGCAGATCGATGTGAAGGGCGCCTAGCAACCTTTACGCTGCGAAGGTCGCCCTAGACCACGATCCAATTCAAATGAATTGGATCGGGGTGTGGATTCTTTGTTCGAGCACGATCTTATCTGAAAACCGGCTGCCAATTTTTGGGATCACACTCTAATTCTGCACCGTCACGCCTGCCTTCTTGACCACCTCGGCCCACTTGGCGATTTCCTTTTTGAGGAACGGCTTGATGTCGGCAAGCGGCATGTCCAACGGCTCGCCGGCATCGGCCTCGATACGATCCTTTACCGCCGGATTGACGAGCGCCTTTTGTATCTCGGTGTGAAGTCTATCGATGATCGGCTGCGGCGTGCCCTTCGGCGCCCAAAGCCCGAACCACACATAGTTTTCATAACCCGGTACGCCGGCTTCGGCGACCGTGGGCACGTCCGGCAATAGCGGCGATCGCTTGCTGCCGGAGACGGCGAGTGCCCGTACGTTGCCGCCTTTGATCTGGCCCAAGGCGCTCGCCAGATTGTCGAAGAACACCGGCACCTGGCCCGATATGACGTCCGCGTAAGCCGGCTGCGCGCCGCGATACGGCACATGGGTGAGATTGATGCCGCTCATCAGCTTAAACAGCTCCATCGACAAATGCTGACCGGTGCCGTTGCCGGCCGAGGCGTAATTGATCTCGCCGGGCTTTGCCTTCGCCATCGCGATGAGCTCTTTGACCGATTGCGCCGGAAAATTCTTGCTCACCACGATAACGAAGGGAAACTCGGCCAGCATCCCCACCGGTTCGAAATCGGTGACCGGATCGTAGGGCAGATGCGCGAACAGGCTCGGGTTTACCGCCATGCTGGCGGTAAGACCGGTCTGCAACGTGTAGCCGTCGGGCGTCGCCTTGGCGGCGGCGACCGTGCCGGTCAGCGAGCCGGCACCGGCGAGATTCTCGACCACGAAGGGCTGGCCGAGTTGTATGGATAATTGCGCGCCGACGATGCGGGACACGATGTCGGTGCCGCCGCCCGGTGTAGAAGCGACGATGTCGGTAATCGGCCGGGTCGGATAGTCCTCGGCCCTGACGAAATTTGCCGGAAGCCAGAGGCTTCCCCCGATACCCGCCAGCACGACGGCCGCCATAGCGCGCAGTCGATAAACCACGGCAATCCCTCCCTGAGTTTCTTAATTCGTCATCCTACGGCGATGACAATCTTGCCGAAATGCGCACCCGAGGCCATGTGGCGGTAGGCCTCAGGCGCCGCTGCGAAGCCGAATACTTTGTCGATCACGGGCTTAATCGCATTGGCCTCGATGGCGCGGTTCATCGCCTCGAACATCTGCATCGAGCCGACCGAAATGCCTTGCACATTGGCGCGACGGCTGAAGATCAAGCCCGGATTGAGCTCGGTCGCGCCGCCGCTCAAGCCGCCGATCATGCTGATCCTGCCGCCGACGCGAATGGCGCCGAACGAGCGCGTCAAAGTCGCGGCGCCGCCGACTTCGATGACATGATCGACGCCGCGGCCGCCGGTGAAGTCCATCGCCGCCTTCTGCCACTCCGGCGTGGTCTTGTAATTGATGCCGAATGCGGCGCCGAGCGCTTTAGCCTGTTTCAGTTTTTCGTCGCTCGACGACGTGATGATGGCGCGGATGCCCATCGCATGCGCGAATTGCAAGCCGAAGATCGAAACGCCGCCGGTGCCCTGCAGCAGAATCGTGTCACCCGCCTTGAGCCTGGCGTGCTCCATCATCGCATGCCAGGCCGTGACGCCGGCACAGGGCAGCGTCGCACCTTCTTCCAACGACAGATGCGGCGGAATTTTCACGACGCCGTCTTCTTCAAGCAGCGCATAATCCGCGAGCATGCCGTCGACGCCGCCACCGAGCGCACTCGTATGGACGTCGGCCGCCGATTCACCGCCCGGCCAGCGCTGAAAGAAGCAGCCGGCGACGCGGTCACCGACCTTGACCCGCGTCACTCCGGCACCTGTTTCGACGACCTCACCCGCGCCGTCGGACAATGGGATGACATTGTCGCGGATCGGCACCCGGTAAGTGCCGCGCACCATGCCGAGATCGCGGAAATTGAGCGAGCACGCTTTGACTTTGACCAGCACCTGACGATACGCCGGCTTCGGGTCGGCCCGCTCGACCTCGACCAGCGCCTCGATGCCGGCGCCGGCCTTTGGTAATTGAAAGGCTCGCATTTCTTCTCTCTGTCTGTTTGTTGAACCGGCTGGCTTAAGGCTTCAGTCTCGGCGAGTTGAAATTGATTTTCGGCACCACGACCGGTCGCTGCTGAGTTGTAACCTTCGGGACATTGACTTGCGGGCCGCCCTGGCCCCGACCGAAGTTTTGCTGACCGTTCTTATTGTTGTCTTTGCGGTCTCGCCCCTTGTTATCACCGCTGTTCGGACCGCCGCGGTCGTTGTTGCGGCCGTTCCGCTCGCGAAGCAACCTATTTTCCTCATTACTCTTGTTGTTCTTGTTCTCCTCATTGCCCTTGTTATTCTTATTCTCCTCGTTGCCCTTGTTGTTCTTGTTGATTTCGTTGCCCTTGTTATTGTTGTTATCCTTGTTTCCGTTGTTCTGTCCGCCGGGGCCATTCCGGCCGCCGCCGGGCTGGTTGTTAGGCTGCAGCCGGTTCGGCCCGCGCAATTGCTGCCGCTGGATGATCATCTGGCGGCCGACGTCATGCGAAACGGTCAGCCGCTGCAACACACCGCGATCGCGCACGGCCTCGTTCGGCGGTATTTGATACGTCACCGCCGTAAAGTTGCCGCCGCCGGCCTGACGAATCGAAAACGCGCTGGCGCCCTGCGTCAGGGTGCCGAGCCGGTTGCCTTGATAATCGGAAACTTCGATCTGTCCGACATGACCGTCGGTGTCGGGGTAGAGCTTTATGGTCGGTGCGGCGGCGGGCGTCGGCCCCGCTTCCGGAACATCGACGACACCGGTCGTGCCGCGAACACCAAGCGCCACGGTATCGGTCGTAATCCTCATGTCGCCGGTCTTGGCGACGAAGCTGGCGACGAACGCTGCGGTGCCGGTCCCGATGTGGAACGAACCGGCATTGTCCTTTCCGTCCGGCGCATAGAGAAATTTATCCACCACCAACATCGTATTCGACGACAGGCTAAATGTCGTCTGGTCGTCGAAGGTGAGGCCGAGCGAGGAGTCGGGCGCGGTCCGCAGCGTATCATTGACGAAAATGGGATCGGTGATTTTCAACGCCACTGCTGCTGCGTCGCCACGCTTCACGGTTGCGCTACCGTCGAGGGTCGCGACCTGCCCCACGGAATCGTCGACGACCTGCGGTGCCGGCGCCGGGGTTGATTGATCGGGTGGCTGATCCGTTGCCGCTTGAGTCTCGGCACGCAGTGCAAGCGGCCAGATCGACGGCAATGCCGCAGCCGCCCGGGACACAAGCACAATGAATTCGCGTCGCCTCATGCCGCCCCTAAAAGCGTGGTGCGAACTTATGACAGCCAAGCCTATCGTAACGGCCGAATCCGGCTTCGCAACGCCTTATTCGGGGCTTTGCCGGCCTTGGCGACGCAGGGCGCCTACCACTGCTTCCGCAGATTGACGCCTACCGAACCACCGGCAACGGCTTCGCCAAAGCGCGCCTGCCCCGAAACAGTCAGGCTGTATTCGTTCGGCAGGTTGAAGCAAATCTCGGGATCGAGTTCGGCACGGACCAAACCGGAATCCGTCGGGGCGAGCGGCAGGACGGTACCACCGCTAAGGCCGCTCGCCACCGTGCCCTGGGCGACCGCATCGCCATAAACTACTGCTTTGAAATTGGCGTCGACGCTCGTGCCTTGGCCGAGATCCCAGGTCTTGCCGACACGCGCACCGGCTTGAAGCCGAACCGTATAGCCGTCCTCCAAATTGAGCGCCGTGCCGCCGCTGCCAAAGCTGACATGCGTCAGCGAAAATCCCATGGTGGGTTCGAAGAATTCGTTATTCGCTCCGCTAAATTTGTATTGCACATTGCCGCTGACGCCGGAGTTCAGCACGCTCACGGATGCGTCGGGCACGATACCGCCGAAATCCTGCGTCAGTTGCAGAAAGTCGAATTTCGCCGTCACGTCCGCGGAAAACCCGCCCCGCACATATTCCGAATAGGCGCCGACGCCGGGCCCCGTTAACTTCAGGCTCGTCGGCGTGTTGTCGAAGCTGACATGCGACGAGATCTCGCTTGAAACGATGCCGAACACCCACGCGTCATCGCCCGATAGCACCCCCAGCGTCGTGCGGTCGAACCCGCCCTGCACCGCATAGGTGCTGTTGAAGCGGCCGAGATCGGCTGACGACAGCGCGCTGTCGTGCTGCCAGTCGGCGAGGCCCTGCACCCAGCCGCCAAAATTCGCATTGGTCTCGACCGGTGCCGCCCGGTTGATGAGGCCGGCAAACGGATCGGACTTCTGCGATTGCCCTGAACTCGAATAGGAAAGCGCATGCGAGCCCGCGTTCAGATCGGAGGACGCATAAACGGAACTCCCGGCGCTCGCCGAGTGGATGACGGGCGTGGCCTGGAGCTGATCGCGTTTTTGCTGGAGCATCTGGTTGATGCCCCAAAACGACTGCTGCTGCTGCGCGGATGCGATCTGGCCGACATTGACGTTGCGCAGCGGACAGATCGCCGCCTTAACAATCACGACGGCGAGAGCCGGCGTAAAAGAACACGTCGACCCGGACAGCGGAGTGAAACCGGCCGGGCACGAGCAGCCCGGCGCAAGCTGAGCCTGGGCGGGGGTAGCGCCGGCCCAAACCATTCCCAACGCCGCCAACGCAAGGAGAAGCCGCCAGAAACGGAATGCGTTCATACTGTCGCCCAACACAGACTCTGGGCAAATTATAGGGAGACACCTTCGCGCTTGGCTAGGAGTTTAGTGAATATTTGGGGACGGAGAGCCAATGCGACGAAAAAGCGTGACGCGATTGCCACAGATCGTGACGACACGCTTTGACCACTAGGCATTGATGATCCACGCGATTCTCGACGAGAACTCCGAAAACCGGAGACGCCCAGGGTGCCAGGGCCGCGGGATCGCCCATAGCTTACAGCCCTCCCGCGGCGTGGTACGATTTTCGCGAGCCTGCAGCTTATGGCGAAAATCCGGGGAGGCGATCATGGCGCAGATTTGCAAAGTCGGCGTCGTCATGGGCGCGCTCATGTTGCCTATATTCCCCCTGTGCAATGCTGGCGCTCAAGCGCCTGCCGTGAAAGTCACTGCGGCGCCGGTCCACGTCAAAGCTCCGGTCATTAAGGATCCGCCGCCGGTACAACTGGGCGCAGCCCTTCAGAATCAGCAAAACTTGTCCAACGCTGGCGTACAGACAAACATTCGGCATAAGCGCGATCGGCTGCAGCGCAAGTCGAAACCCGGCGGCTCCAAAACCGACTGATCGTTTCGCGCTGCCACCGTCCCGCGATCAGTGGAACGCCGCCGCCAGTTCCCGCGCGCCCGGTTTCTTGGTCTCTTCATCCATGCGGGCATCGGTCGCCGCGATCAGCTTGGCGACGACATTGTTTCTCTGCGCCACCGGATTATCGGCATAGCCGCTGGGTCGAAAGAAATTCGCGGTCGGCACCTTGTCGCGCCACGGCGGCGGCATCGTCACCATGTCAAAACCGTTGCCGTCGCCGGTGAGGTTCATCATCTCGAGCTCGGCAGCGCTCAACGTCGCGGCCCATCCCTTGCGTCGGGCAAAAACGACTGAATCCAAAAGCTTCTGGGTTTGCAGCAACGGGCCGAGATCGAGGTCGAGGTTGAGCGCATGCACGCCGAGACCCTTTTGCGTAGCGGCCAGCATTTCGTGCTGGTCCCACGCATCCGGAACGCTGCGCGCGAAGGCGATCATTTTGCGCAAGGTCTCGATCTTGCCGGCGAGCAATAATTTCTGGCCGTTTGGCGCTTGCGCCGCTTCGGCCGATAGCTTGGCGATGAATTGATTGCCGCTCTCGGCGACGATTTCGACCGAGTTGGTCGCCAGCAATTGGTTATAGCCGAGCGCCGTCGTGATCGCGCGAGCGTGCTTGTTATATTCGAGACCGGCCTCGACGTCGTAATTGCCGTTTCCGGTCGCCTCGAAGGAGTAGATTCGCACTGCCTGGTCTTTGGTCAGGCCGGCGGAAGAGGCCGCGAGTGCATAAGCGCGTTTGAACTCGCCGTCGTTTTGCGGCAGCCGGGGGCTGAACTTGAATTCGCTGAGGGCCGCGGCGAGAAAATCCGCGACGACCGGCACATAAGGCGGTCGTTCCGGCGCTTCCGGCTGCAGCGGATTGCGAGGCTTCGGCGGGCCGGTATAGACCGGCGGTTGATCGAGCACGTAGTCGCCAAGCGCCAACGCCTCGCCGTGCGCGCGCTTTGAGTTGCGCAATTGGCGCTTTTCGGTGATGGAACGCCAATAGGCGCCGGCGACCGCGGTATAGGCCTGACGCGCGCTGTTATATTCCTCGAGCGCACGGCGATATTGCGCCGCCGCGGCGGCGAGATTTGGCGGGACAATAGCCGGTCCTTCGGACTGCGCTTGCAACACCGCGGGCGCCAGCATGAGACCGGCAGCCAGCACGAAGCTCAGCCAGCGATGATCCGCGCCGATCGCCATCTCGTCGTTCCCGGGCCGCCGTCAGTGCTCCAGCCTCCGCTCCTTCATATCCGATTCTTTGACGCAACGAGGGCGGCATTCCTGCCGCCCTCGTCCCGCCTCTTTCCCGAAACCCGCCAACGCGCGAGATGTTATTGCGTCTTGTTGATGGTATTTGCGGCGGCCGTGCAGGTCGCCTCGTCCTGGGAGCCGGTACCGCCAGAGCAGCCGACCGCGCCGATGAGCTTGCCGCCCTCGACCAGTGGGATGCCGCCACGCGACGCAATGGCGTCGTCAAGCGTCAGGATGTAGTTGAAGCCGAACTTTTGCACCGCATTCTCGAACGCCACGGTCGGACGGCGATAGCGCGCGGCGGTGCGTGCTTTGTGTTGCGAAATGGAGATCGAGGCAAGCTGCGCTCCGTCCATGCGCGCAAAAGCGATGAGATCGCCATTCGGGTCGACGACGGCGACGTTCATCGCCCAGTTACGCTTTTTGGCCTCCGCGACCGCGGCCTGCACCAGTCCCTGGGCCCGATCCACCGAGATCGGCGTGCCAAAAGGAATATTGAACGGCATTTGATCCGGAATGGCATTGAGATCGGGCGCCGCAGGCGCCGCGGCTTGCTGAGCATTGGCCGCGCCGGCAGCGAGAGCGCCGGCCAACGCAACGGCCGTCAAACTAAAGAACTTCATCGGATTCTCCTCCCTAACTGGCAGCACTTTTTGGCTGCCCTTGATCATCCTAGCATTTTCGCGCGGCCTGAACAGCGGGCAGCCGCCCCATAACGCCGCACGCCCGCCGCGCAACTTTTACGACAAGACTCCGTCAACTATGGTCGCAAAATGCCGCGTCGAATGAGCGCGCGGCCAGCGTGTTCGCGAGCCTGCACGACGATGGCACGCGGAAACGCGAACGGCCTTGGTCCCGAAGGCCGGGCCAAGACCGCTCCATGCGGCTGCCGTCCCAAGTCGCGCCGCGCCCCGACATGCAGCGATCATGCCGGAACGAGGTGACGAATGGTGGATGGTCGCGCCAGAGTGTTTGTTATTTCACGGCCGTCGAAACGCTCGAGAACGTCGTATTGAGGTTGGTACCGAGCGCCGCCACCGTGGCGATGATCGCTACCGCTATGCCGGCTGCGATCAGGCCGTACTCGATCGCTGTCGCCGCCTGTTCATTGCGCAGAAAATTCCATAGCAAATTGCCCGCATCAGCCATCTGGCTCATGACATGCTCCTCTCGCCTTGCCGAAGTCGCCCCTTGTGTCACTGTTAGGCCCGAATGCGCACCGCTCACGCGCATACGGGAAACTACCGATGGGAACCCAGCAAGCCGTTACGATCGCAGCAAAGATTATCGGCAAAGCAAATATTAAATTTGGCCAATTTTTATTTTGATGCCGCCGAACGCGACAGTTTCTTTTCCGCGAGCTCGGCCAGATAAGCGCGCCAATGTTCATCGCGGTTGCGGCCGAGCTCGGACAAATATTCCCAACTGAAGATGCCGGTCGAGTGCATGTCGTCGAAGACGAGCCGCACCGCATAATTGCCGATCGGATGCAATTCCAGGATCTGCACATTTTCCTTGCCGGGAACGGTGCGCCGCTCGCTCGGCGAATGGCCCTGGACTTCGGCGCTCGGCGAGCGCACGCGCAGATATTCAGCGGCAAGATCGAAGCTCTCGCCGTTATCGAAGCTGACGGTCAAGGTCTTGCGGTCCTTGTGCAGGCGCAATTCCTCAGGCCAAGGTGCGTTCGATTTTTCCGCTCCCGCCATGGCTGCCTGTCAATTCTTGCCGGCGCGGCCGGCCGAGTTGCCGGCGATCCGTCCGAAGACGGTGCCCGACATCAGGCCGGAGCCGCCCGGATAGTTGAAATAGAACAAGCCGCCGACCAATTCGCCCGCGGCGTAAAGACCGCGGATCGGCTGGTAATCGGTGTTGAGCACCTCACCTTCGGTATTGATGCGCAGACCGCCGAACGTGAAAGTGACGCCGCAAGTCACCGCATAGCCTTCGTAGGGCGGCGCGTCGATGGTGTTCGCCCAATTGCTTTTGTTGATGGCAAGGCCCGTCGTGCCGCGGCCGTCCTTGACGTTGGGATTGAACGGCACGTCGGTGCGGACCGCGGCATTCCATTCCTTGACGGTCTTCACGAACTCCGCGGCGTTCACGCCTTCCAGCTTCTGCGCGAACTCCTCGATGGTGTTGCCCGTCACCTTGGTGATCTGCCGGATGCGGTATTCGTCGCGCTGCAGGTGTTTTGTTTTCTGATCGAAGATCTGCCAGGCGAATTGGCCGGGCTGCTCCAGTACGACGCGGCCGTATTTAGCGTAAGTGTAGTTGCGGAAATCGGCGCCCTCGTCGACAAAGCGCTTGCCGGTGGCGTTCACCATGATCGAGAACGGATAAGAGTGTTTTTGGAACTGATCGCCGACCGCGAGGTCGCCGAATTCCGGCGCGTTCATTTCCCACTGCACGGCGTGGCAGCCCGACCAGTTGCCGCGCGGGGCAGCGCCGATGTCGAGCGCCATACGGATGCCGTCGCCGGTGTTGTAACGGGAGCCGCGCACCTTGGCGAGGTCCCAGCCTTGGCCGAGATAGCGCGTGCGCCATTCCGGATTGGCTTCGAAACCGCCGCAGGCGAGCACCACCGACTTGGCGCGGAGTTCCCGCACCTCGCCGTGCTCGCGCACGCGCAGGCCCTCGATGCGGTTGCCGTCGAACAGCAAATCCATGCCGCGTGTCGAATAATGGATCTCGATGCCCCGCTTCTTCGCCGACTCGGTGAGCATGTTGATCAGGCCCGGCCCGCCGCCGACCGATTCCACCGTCAGCCCGCCCCAGAATTTGAACTTGCCGTCGATCTTGAAGGCCTGCCGTCCGTAGATCGGAATGAGCCGCACGCCCTTGTTGCGCATCCAGTTGAGCGAATCGAAGCTCTTGGTGACGAGGAGCTCGACGAGGTCCGGATCGGCGCGATTTTGCGTGACACGCGCCATGTCGTCGTAAAATTGATCGGCCGTATAGGTGCCAAAATCGGTGGTCTCGATTTCCGCGGGCGTCAGATCCGGCACCAGCGTTTTGATGTCGTCGATGCCGTTATAGACGACGCGAATCGAGCCCGCGGTGAAACGGCTGTTGCCGCCAGATTCGTCTTCCGGCGCCGCCTCGCACATGATGACTTTGGCGCCCTGTTCCTGCGCCGCCAAGGCTGCGCAAAACGCCGCATTGCCGGCGCCGACAACGATCACATCCGCATTTTCGTTTGGCATTACCTTCCCTCGATTATTCGCTCGTTCATTCCGCCGCCTGCGCGGCGCCGCCATGCGCCTTCGACCAGGCGCTGGGATCCTTCATGAATTTTTCGACTTCCTTGAGCTTGCCCTTGTCGAAGCGCCCGCTTTTCTTCGCCACGTCGAGCACGTCCCACCAGGTCGCGAGCGCGTGCAGGGTGATGCCGAGATCGGCGAGGATCGTCTTTCCCTCCGGAAAGATGTCGTAGAAGAAGAAGACGAAAACGTGGTCGACTACCGCACCGGCATCGCGCAGCGCCTGGCAGAAATTGACCTTGCTGCGGCCGTCGGTGGTCAAATCCTCGACCAGCAGTACCCGGTCGCCGGCTTCGATGTGGCCTTCGATCTGGGCGTTGCGGCCAAAACCCTTGGCCTTCTTGCGCACATATTGCATCGGCAGCATCAACCGATCGGCCATCCAGGCCGCGAACGGAATGCCCGCGGTCTCGCCGCCCGCCACCGCGTCGAACTGCTCGAAGCCGACCTCGCGCTCGATGGTCGCGACGCCAAAATCGATCAAGGTGCGGCGGACCCGCGGGAACGAGATCAGCCGCCGGCAATCGGTATAGACCGGGCTCGCCCAGCCGGACGTGTAGATGAACGGCTTGTCGGTCATGAAACGGACAGCATCGACCTCGAGCAGCATTTTTGCCGTCAGTTCGGCCATCACCGTCTTGTCAGGAAAGCCCGTCATCGTTGTCTCCTACCCGACCACCTGCCACGGAATAGTCTCGCTGCCGCGATAGATCAAAGCGCGCTCGTCGGGACCGTCGACCTTGGCTTCCTCCGGCACGGTCCAAGGCGTCTTCTCCAAGGTGATGGTCGCCTCGTTCACCGGCAGGCGATAATGCTTCGGCCCGTTGAGCGACGCAAAGGCCTCGAGCTTGTCGAGCGCGCCCTCTTCCTCGAAAACTTGGGCATAGGTCTCGATCGCGACCGGGGCGTTGAACATGCCGGGCGTAACCGTGGTCGCGACTTTCTTCGCATAAGGATGCGGCGCGGAATCGGTGCCGAGGAAATAGCAGGCCGCGCCCGAGGTCGCCGCCTTGCGCAAGGCTTCGCGGTCGCGCGCGGTCTTGATCACCGGCATCACATACATGAACGGTTTCAAGCCATGCCCGAACCAATCGTTGCGTGTCAGCATCAGATGATAGGGCGTGATGGTGCCGGCGACTTGCGGCGCTGTGCTGTGCACGAAGTCGGCGCCTTCCTTGGTCGACAGGTGCTCCATGATCATGCGCAGATCGGGAAACTGCTTGACCCATTTCGACAATAGCCGGTCGATGAACACCGCTTCGCGGTCGAAAATATCGACATCGGGCGCGACGTATTCGCCGTGGATCAGAAACGGCATGCCGATCTTTTCCATACGCTCGAGCACGCGGAAGACCTTGCCGTAGTCGGTGACGCCGTAGGCCGAATTGGTGGTGGCATTGGCCGGATAGAGCTTTACGCCGGTAAAGACGCCGTCGCGAAAGCCGCGCTCGACGTCGTCCGGATCGGTGTCGTCGGTCAGGTAACAGGTCATCAGCGGCTGGAACCCGGAACCTCGCGGCAGCGCCGCCTTGACCCGCTCGCGATAGGCGACGCATTCGGCCGTGGTCCGCACCGGCGGCACCAGGTTCGGCATCAAAATGGCGCGGCCGAATTTTGCGGCCGTGAACGGCAGCACCGCCTTGAGCATGTCGCCGTCGCGAACGTGCAGGTGCCAGTCGTCCGGCTTGCGGATGGTGATACGCGTGGTCATGGCGGTTACTTACTCGATCGGCGCGGCGCGAGAGCAATGAGCCAGACTGGCGCCGAGATCAAGGTTTGGACCGATTTTTGAACAGCCGAACTGGCACTACGCCGCAACCGCAGCCGCGGCCGCTTCCGCATCGGGCTGCTGATAGGCTTCGAGCCGCGGCAGCACTTCGCGGGAGAACAGCGTGAGGTTGTCGACGGTCTGGGCAGGGGTCAGCTCTCCCCCGTGACCCATCATCAACAGATTGCCCATGCCGCCGCAGTGCTCGCAGAATTCGACGAGCTGGCCGTAGACCTGATCGGGGGTGCCGCAGAACAGGATGCCGGCATCGATGAGATCCTCGGTGCTGCAGGCGTGGATATTGATCGGGCGGCGATCCTTGGTGAAGCCGCGCGGCGGGGTTTCGCCGCGCAGCACCCGCGCATTGTCCTCGACCGGCATATAACCCGGCGGATTGCGGAACGGCACATGGACGATGGCGCTGGTACGCAGATAGCCGGCGATGATCTGGCCGCGCCGGCGCGCCTCGGCCTCGTCATGCGATACAGCCACCAAGCCCAGATAGGCGAAGCGGTCGGCGCCGGGCGCCTTGCCGAACTTCGCCACATAGCCCTTGCGATAGGCGTCGTAGAGCTTACGCGTGCCGAAGCCGGTACCGAGCGTCGCCATGACATAGCCGCGCTCGCCCAGCAGGCGGGCCTGGGTGGTGCTGCCGGTGGTCGACCAGACAGGCGGGTGCGGCTCCTGCCACACCCGCGGCCAGATATTCACCTGGCGATAATGGAAGAACTCGCCTTCCCAATTGAGGTTCTCGTCGTGCGTCGTCATCGCCTTGAGAATGAAATCATGCGCTTCCCAGAAGCGGTCCATCAGTTCGGTCGGATTGCGGTTTGAAGCGGCGATCTCGTAAGGAATGCCTTTGATGAAGCCCATGTCGAGCCGGCCACGCGAGATCACGTCGATGGTGGACAGCTCTTCGGCGACACGCAGCGGATCGGGCCGATGCCCGATCGGATAGCCGAGCACCAGAAGCCGCGCCCGCTTGGTGGCGCGCGCCAGGATCGACAAGCCCACCACCACCGTCGACGACATGCAGGTCGCGCTCTGATGATGCTCGTTGAGCATGACGTTGAGCCCGAGCTCGTCGCAGAGCTGATATTCGTCGTAATAGCGATGGAACAGATCGGCGGCGACGCGCGGATCGCATTTGCGATTGGGCAGGATGACGCGCAGCGAGCCGGAATGATCGTTCCAGGTCGGATAATAGGGCTGTTCGCTGAACTGATAGACTTTCATCGCAACACTCTCTCGTCCTGTCCCAAGCTTGTCCTGCATAAAGTCTGTCATTTGCCGGCCGCGAAGGCGAGCACTTGCTCGGCGAAGATTCTCGGTTGCTCCTGGTCCGGGAAATGTCCGGCGCGCTCGATCGGCTGAAAGCGCGCGCCCGGGATCATCGCGCAAAAAGCGCGGCCATAGGCCTCGCTCAGCATGCGGTCATGCGTGCCCCAGAGGAACAGCGTCGGAATCTGGATGCGATGCAACCGGCTCTTCAGCCGCGGATTATGGAAATAGGGCGACCAGGCAAAGCGCGCCGTCGCCTCGCGCGCCCGCGCCGCCGCTTGGACCTCGGCGTCGGGCAGTGCCTTGAAGTCGCGGCGTCCGGCATTCGGATCGCAATAAGCGATCTCGAGATATTCCTGGTCGGTGATCGCGAAGATATCGGCGATGTCGCGGGTCTCGCGGTCGCCGACTTTGATGCCGACGGCATTGGCCATAACGAGCCGCGCCATCCGTGCTGTCGATTTCACCGCGACCTCGGCGGCGATCCAGGCGCCGAGCCCCACGCCGACCACGGTGAGGTCGGATAGGTCGAGTTGATCGAGGAGGTCGAGATAAAAATAGGACAGATCGTCGACCGTGCGCATACCGGGAGCAAGCTCCGAGCGGCCGAAGCCCGGATGTGTCGGCGCGATCACGTGCGCGCTCTTGGCAAGTTCATCGATCGCAGCCAATGCCGGCTCAATGCCGTTTTCCGCATGGAGAAAGAGGAGCGGCGACCCCGAGCCGCGCTCGATCATATCGACGCGTAGGCCCTCGACGACGAGCGATCCTTCCCCAGTCCGAGCCGCTTGCAACATCGCCCTCCCCTAGCTCTTTTTGAGCATGATCTTATCCGAAAACCGGTGCCCACTTTTCGGGATCATGCTTCATAACATCTTCTCAAACTGGGCTCGGTGTTCTACCACGGCAATCGCGGTTTGCCATTGCGTATGGCTCAAGGCTGGAGGCGCGGAAATGCCGGACGACAATTTCACCATCCAGAGCGGCATCGCCTATGCCAATCACGACGGCGTCGAGCTTTTGGGCGACCTTTATCTGCCGAAAGATGCCAAAGCGGCGCCGGCCCTGGTCGCAGTGCACGGCGGCGGCTGGGTCCAGGGCGCACGCGGCGTGTTCCAATATTGGGGGCCGTATCTCGCGACACGCGGCATCGCGCTGTTCTCCATCAGCTATCGCCTTGCCGGGAAGCAGAAGACCTTTCCGGAGGCCGTGCAGGACGTGCTCGCCGGCGTGCAATTCCTGCGCGGCAAGTCGGGCGGTTTCGGCATCGACCCGGCCCGCATCGGTCTCCTCGGCGCTTCGGCCGGCGCTCATCTCGCGGCGCTTGCGGCGCTCTCCGGCAAGAAATTCCTCGGCGCCTATCCGCAAGACCCCTTCGCTTCGACCGACGCCGGCGTCAAGGCGCTGATCGGCGTCTACGGCATTTACGACGCGGTCGCGATGTGGACGAACTATCAGGTCCAAGGCGGACGCGAGAACAATTTCCAAAAGTTCATCGGCGCGTCGCCGATGGAGAACCGGCAGGTCTATTTCGACGCTTCCCCGATCAGCTACGCAACCTATGCGAATAACGCCATCGGGGTCTTGCTGGTGAGCGGCACCGAGGACGACTTGGTCGACAAGAAAATCCAGACCGATCCGTTCCAGCTGGCGCTCAAGCAGGCCGGGATTTTCGTGCGGCCCTGCGTCGTACCCGGCGCGCCGCATTATTGGATGAGCGACCCGATCGACGTGCCCGGCAGCTATTCGGGCTTTCTGGCGCCGCGGCTGATGCAATTCCTCGCCGAGCGGCTCTAGATTTTTCATTTGAGCATGATCTTAACTGAAAGCCGGTTTCCACTTTTCGGGATCATGCTCTAACGAACAATCTTAACGTCGCGACGGGTGCGCGCGTTAATCATCGCCGTTTACCGGTTCATCGTTAATTTGGAACGCGATATATTTACCATCGTTTCTCTGTTATATGTGGGCGCCTGAAAAGAAACCCTCGGAGGCACCCCATGTTCAAGCAATTGCAGCGGTTCCTGAAAGACGAATCCGGCGCGGCGGCGATCGAATATGGGCTGATTACTTCCGGCATCTCGGTGGTTATCATTCCCGGCGTCAAGAACGTCGGCATCAAGCTGGTCGATATCTTCACCCTCCTGCAGAACGCGATCTGAGTTAGAGCATCGGCCACGAGCGGCGTTGCCGCTCGGTAGCCGGCCGATCATGCCCCTTCCATCACCGGCAAGGTGAGCGCGGAAGGGTGCTCCGCCGAGTGATAGATCGTATCCGTGCCGATCTTGCTCGGGATGTAATAATGGGTCCACAGCACGTCGGTGACCACCGAGTCGCCATTGACGATTTCAAGCCTGATCCGATTTCCTTTTTTGAATCGGTGCGCCATCGGCTCGACGCTGATGTCGAAGCGATAGATTTTTCCGGGCTCGATCGGCTCGGGATTGCTGTGCGTGTGATAGGGTTCCATCTCGGTCGACTTCTTCGGATCGAGCGCGCGATGCGAGGCCCGCAACCAGCCCTTGGTGATCCAATACGACGCCGGATTGAGCGTCTTGGCGCGGTCCTCGGCCGATTGCGGCATCTGCTCCGAAATTTTGACGAAGAAATCCATGTCGTCGCGGGTCGATGACGCATAAAGCACAAGCTTGATCGGGCCGGCGATTTCGAGATCCGCTTCGAGCGGTGCTGAGGTGAAGGTCAGCACACGGCGCGCCGGATCGGGCGCATTGTTCGGCCCGAAGCCGACGACGCCCATCATCCAGCCCGGATTGGGATAGCTGTAGGACGTCTTGGCCTCCCCCGACGGCTTGTCGCGCGTGAGGCCGCCGTCGTTAAGCGACGTCACGCTGCCCGACTTCTCTCCACGCAATTGCCAGGTGATATAACGGACCCCGGCCGGCGGCCAGGTTTCCGCGGTGCGCACGGCATCGGCGCCACGCACGAAATATTCGATCGCGGGCCGTTCCAGAAATTCGGTCTTCAAGCCCTTCAGATAATGCTCGTAGAACGGCAGCAGCATTGTTTCGTGCAGCTCGCGGCTGTTGAATTCGCGATTGGCGACGAAGGCGTTGGGCGGCCCGATCATCTTCAGTTTCTTCGGGCCCTTCGCGCGGCGATAACCGTCGATATTGCCGCGGGTATGCAGATCGACCTTGCCCCAGACGCCGACCGAATAAAGCGGCACCTCGATCTCCTCGAGCCGCTCGGCGGCCGAGCGCTCGCGCCAGAATTCGTCATAGGTCGGATGCTGCTGCAGCAAGAGGTTCAAATCGCAAGTCTGCTCGCGCGGATGCTCGCCATTCGCCGGATGGCGATTGATGATGCGGTTCTGGTTCCACCAATAGCTGCCAAAGAAATCCCCCAGCATGCCGCCCTGATAGACCGTGGCGCGATAGGGATCGTTCAATCCGTCGAAGGCTGCGATGCAGGCGAGCGCCGGCGGCTTCTGGATCGCCATCCACCATTGCAGCATGCAGAAATAGGATTGGCCGATGCCGCCGATCTTGCCGTTCGACCACGGTTGGCGGCCGAGCCATTCGACGACGTCGTAAAGATCCTTCTGCTCGTTCTTGTCGAGCAGGCGGAATTCGCCGCCCGATTTGCCGCAGCCGCGCACGTCCATATGCGCATACACATAGCCGCGCTCGATATAGAGCTCGATCGGCCCGGTCTCGCGCCACAAAAATTGCGGCGTCGCCGGCAGCGAATTGTTGTCATAGCGATAGGGCGATGGCGCCAGGAGCACCGGAAACGGCCCGTCCCCTTCCGGCATGAACAGCGCCACCGCGATCTCGGCGCCGTCGTGGACGCGGATTTTGACTTCGCGGCGTTTGGGTTGTTGGACGTTTGTCATTGTTTTCCCCCGGGGCAAGGCGCGGACCATAGGAAAAAGGTGCGACGCCGGCAACGCGCTTCGCGCGATTCGGCAGGCGGCGGCATTACCCTCACGCCGGAGAAATCAGTTCAGCACCCGCTGGAATTCCGTCGGAAAGGAATGCATGCGGCGGGCGCCTGTCGGCGTGATCTCGATCGTTTCGGCGAACACACAGCCGGTTTTGCCGTCCCGCCATTTCGGATCGAGCAAGTCGATGTTGAAGGCGAACACCATGCCGGCTTCAAATCGGTCGCCAATCACTTTGATCGCCTGGCGGTCGGCGGCGATGGCGTGGTGGCGGAACCGTGGATATTCCAGCGAAGCGAGACCATGGCCGTGAATTCCCGCTTCGCAGATATTGAGGCCGAGCGCGTCGATTTCGTCTTTCACGGCCATCAACGCGGTCGAGATCGTCTTGCCCGGGCCGAAGTGCTCAAGTCCGCGGCGGTAGGCGGCGAGGCACCCTTCGTAGATCTGGATCTGCTCTTTTTCCGGCTCGCCAAGGCAGTAGGTGCGTTCGACATGCGTGAAATAGCCGCCAAATTTGGGATGCATCTCGCAGATAATGAGATCTCCCTTCTCCATCGGCCGCATCGTCGGCAAGCGAAACGGATGCGGATAAGGATACCGATCGCAGTTCCATAGGAAGAGCGTCGGCTCCTCGCCGCCATTGGCGATCATCGTCTGCATCATGGCGCCGTAGACTTCGCACTCCTTCACGCCGGGCCGGGCAACGTCGCGGCAGGTCGTCAGCATGCGATCGCCGAGAGCTGCGGCCTTACGGAGCATATCGAGTTCTTCGTCACTCTTGATCGCGCGTACCTTCTCGAGCATGTCGTCGAGGCCGATGATGCTCGCACCGGGCAAAAGAGCGGTAAGCTGCTTGTAAACATCGTGCGGTACCCAGCCATCCGGGTCGAGCGGACCGGCAAGGCCGTCCATGCCGATCTTGCCTCGCTCAAGCTTTAATTCCTTGATGCGATTGGCGACCGAATCGGCCCAAGTCTTATTGCGTGGGCGGACATCGCCGACCCAATTCTGCGCCGCCTTCCAACCATCGACGAAGGTGGGCATCTGAATGACCGATGTCGGCTCTCCCTCTGCGGGAAAAATCAATACATTGAATTCCGCGTTGCCGCCGATCGGCGACAGATACCGGGCATTGGCCGTGTAAAAGTCCCACATCATGGGCCAGCCCCACAGCACGATGACATCGAGGCCGCGCGCTGCCATTTGTTTCCGCACGGCGGCATAACGCCGGTCGCGTTCGTTAAGCGAGAGCCGCGGAAGTTCGAGCGTGGGTCGCATGACGACTCCTTGGGTTCCGGGTTTTTGGGTTCCGCGTCCTTGGGTTCGTAATCAAGTCCGGCGTCCGGGCGAATGTCCGCGTTCGAAAGCCTGACGGTTCAAGCCGCGGATTTCATCTGCTTCAGCGCCGCGAGATAGTCCGCAATGCCGCGCTCCAGATCATATTCGGGTTTGTAGCCCAGCTCTTCGCGCGCCCGTGAAATGTCGTAGATGCCGGTCGCCGGATAGGCGAAACCATAGAAATTCAAGCCGCCACCGATTTCCATCTGCGCGTTCGGAATATGCCTCTTTATGACGCGTTCGAAGTCGCGCAACGTCACGCCGACGCCGGTGCCGATATTGTAAACCCGGCTCTTCACCTTTTCCGCGGTGGTCGCAAGATAAATGCCGAGCGCGGAGTCCTTGTTGTAGATAAAGTCATCTTTGTCGTCGCCGCCCTTTTCGAGCTTGAAAGCCAGCCCGTTTGCGGGGTTCTCGACGATGCGGCTCATGACGGCCATCGGACCATGGCGCGCGGTCTTTCCCGGACCGTAGGTCGAGGCAAAGCGCAGCGACACCGTCTCGATGCCCATATTGTCGTTGTAGTAGGCGCAAACATTCTCGCCCATGAACTTTGCCGAATCGTAGATACGCTTGGGCTTCGCCGGCAGGTCCTCGGACATCGGCTTCCAGGTCGGCGAGCCGTATTCTCCGGTCACCGGGCCATACACCCCCTTCGCGCTGGTGAAGACCACGCGCTGCACGCCAAGCGCGCGGGCTGCCTCCAGCACGTTGACGAGGCCCACGACGTTGACCTGGATGCTCAGCGCCGGATTGGCGGCGGACACCGCGCCGACGAAGGCTGCCGCATGAACTACATGCGTCACCTTGTGCGTCTTGATCGCCTGAAGGATACGCGGCAGGTCGAGCACGTCGCCCTGCTCGAAGTCGAATTTGTCGGCAATATCGCCGATCAGGCTGTCGTCGCGATGGCGCGCGAGCACCACCGGCCGGTGACCTTCCTTGATGAACTTCCGGGTGGTTTCGGCGCCGATGACGCCCATGCCGCCCGTAATCAAAACTTTCATGCGGTCCTCACTCGATCTTGACGCCGACGGCATTGATCAAAGACGTCCAGTGCTTCAGATCGTCCTGGATCAGCTTCTGGAAGTCCGCGGGGGAGAGATCGACTTGTTGGAAGCTGTTGGTCTTGAAAAACTCGCGCGTCTCCGGCAAGGCGAGCGCCTTCGTCACGTCGTCATGAATCTTCGCGAGCAGCTCGGGGGCCATTTTTGCCGGTCCCCAAAGGCCGAACCAGACCGAGGTTTGGAAGCCGGGCACCGTCTCGGAAACCGTCGGCAGGTCCGGTAGTGAAGCAACTCTCTTGTCGGTTCCGGCGGCGATCAACCTGACCTTCCCGGCCTTGACGAACTCCTCGACGCTGGAAAGATTGAGCAGCATCACCGACACCTCGTTTCCCAGTAGGCCGTTCAAGGCCGGGGCCGCTCCCCGATAGGGAACGTGCAGAATGTCGATTCCGGTACGGCGCTTCAGATCCTCCATGCTCAGATGGGCATAGGTGCCGGTGCCGAAGGAGCCGTAGCTGAGCTTGCCCGGATTGGCTTTGGCATAGCTGACCAGTTCCGCAACCGTCGTGACCGGCAGCGCGGAATTCACCATCAGCATCGGCGTGGCGCGGCACAGGACCGAGATCGGCGTAAAGCCATCCGGATCGTAGATAAGCTTCGAAAACAGCGCGGGATTTGCCGTGAAGGTCGAATCCGGCGCAACCAGGAGGGTCAGCCCATCGGGCGGCGAGCGTTGAACGTCCAATGCCCCGACGCCGTAATTGCCGCCGGGGTGATTTTCGACGATGACCGACTGGCCCCACATTTCCTGCAAACGCTGACCGACGATGCGAGCCATGACATCGGTCACCCCGCCCGCCGGAACCGGGACGATCAACCTCACGGGACCAGACGGAAAATTCTGCGCCGACGCTGACGCCGCGAATGCAACAAACGCCACGCACACTGCCGCTCGCACCAAGCCAAGCATTGTCATTTCCCCCGCAGTTACACTCGCTTCTCGAAATTATCTCGCGCTGTGCGAACCGGTGACCGGCGAGCCAATGCCCAGCGGCTCCGCATCGACAAGCACAAAGGCGACACGGGCGCGCTTGCCGCTTCGATTCGCCCAGGCGTGGTTGGTGCCGCGCTGAATCATGATATCGCCGGCCTTAAGCTTGACCGACGATGCATCCATGTCCATTTCGATTTCGCCTTCGATGACGATGACGTAGTCCACCGTCTCGGTGCGGTGCATGTGCGGCACATTGCCGGGAGGAAAATCGATGACCGCGAACCGCGTGCCATTGCGCGGAGGCGCGGTGCCGAGAATTCGGGCGCCCATGTCCTCGGCATTTTCACCGACTGGTATCGCCGCCGGCGCCCCGTCGGTACACCACATCATGGTCGAGACCACGCCGGGCTGAGGAAACTTTGCATTGGTCGCGGGAGCGTCGATCAACGCCTTGGCGACGTGGGCGTCATCATGGCCGGTCACCACGCGACGGATCGGCGGATAGCCAGCCTCCATGCTCAACCTCCCTTGGGACGTTCTGCGCCGCCGTCCTGTGCTTATTAACTCAATAGTTAACTCGCGCGTTTTCATCCGTCAACCGGCCGACATGTTGCATCCCTGCCGCGTCGAAGGCATGCTGACATGATGAGCCCCCGGAAAACCGCAAAAGCCCCACGGCGGCGCAATGCCGACGCCACGCGCGATAAGATCTTGCAGGCGGCGCTCAGCGAATTCAGCGAGCACGGTTTGCCCGCGACCAGCACTGACGAGATCGCCACGCGCTCCGGCGTCAACAAACGGATGATCTATTATTATTTCGGCAGCAAAGAAGGGCTTTACCTGGCTGCGCTGGAGTCCGTTTTCGAGAATCTCGTCGCTCTAGAAAAACAGATCGAAGTGGAACATCTCGAGCCGGCCGCCGCGATAGAGGCCCTGATCAACCTGAAAATAGACTACTATTTGGCTAATCCTCACTTTGTTTCGTTTCTGTCGATGGAAAATTTTTACAAGGCGCGATACCTGCGCAAATCGAAGAAACTCGACATGTTCAAGACGCCCTTGACCGAAGTCATCGCGCGGATTCTGGAGCGGGGTCAACGCATCGGGCAGTTCAGGCAGGACGTCGATCCGGTCGACTTCTATGTTTCCATTTGCGCCCTCTGCATCATGTATTTCTCGAACCGGCACAGCCTGGGCGTCATCTTCGGTCGCGAGATGACGACGGTCGTCACCATCGCAAAGCGCAAGCGGACGGTTGTCGACTTCGTGCTCAGCTATCTGCAAAAGTCGGGTGCGGCGGAGGCAAGGCCCGGCCGACACAAAAATAGAGAATACGCCGCTCTCGTGTCGTGAGTTCGCGCCGTAAGGCTTGCTGCGGCCAAAGCATGATCTCGATAAAGTTCAGTTGGCCGCCGGTTCAAGCGCCGCTCCAGAGACCAAGGTTCCGGGATAGAGTTCCTTGAGCCGAGGATAGACCTCACGCGCGAACATACGGATTCCATGCACGGTATCGTCGTGCTCGAGGAAGCCGGCTTGTCCCATAATGAGCAGGTGACCGTAGCCGCCGACGTGCTGCCAATGTTTCTTGATCTGCGCGAAGACCTGATCCGGCGTTCCGGCAAACATCGTGCCGGCTTCGATTGCACCGTCGACCGTGGCTTGCTTGGTGCCGTAAGCGCTGACCACATTATGTGCCCCGCGCGCCAACTGGACGTTCATCGCCACCGGCACATAACCGGGCGGATTGGAAAAGTGGGGAGGTACCTTGTTGGCGGTCACGTACCACAACAATTTTTCCGCACCGGCGCGAGCCTTGGCCTCGGTGTCGCCGACATAGATCAGCGCCGCATAGGCGAGCCGGTCGATCGGCACGTCCTGTCCGCGGCCAGCCTCGCGCCAGCCGCGGCGGTATCCTTCGTAAATGCGCTTTGTGGTGTCGAATCCGGTGAGAAATGTCGCCTGAATGTAACCCTGCGCGCCCACCTGCGCGGCGCCGCCCGTACTTGTCGTGCTGACCCAAATCGGCGGATGCGGCTGCTGAATGGGACGCGGCCAGATGTTGATCGAGCGATGATGAAAGAACCGTCCCTCATGGCTGAACGGGCCGTCATGGTGGGTCCAGCATTTGACGATGAGATTCAGCGCCTCCCAATGGCGCTCGTTCATCCGCACCGGGTTGCTGTTTGCCGGCAAGATCTCGTACGGCACGCCGCGGACGAAGCCGGCCTCGAGGCGGCCGTGCGAGAGAACGTCGACCATCGCCATTTCTTCGGCGACGCGCACCGGCTGCCGGCGGTTGGCGATCGGATTGCCGAGGATCAATAGACGCGCCTTTTTGCTCAACCGCGCGAGGGCGGCCAGCATCAGCGGCGCGGCCGGGTCGACGCAGGTCGCGGTCTGATGATGCTCGTTGAGCATGATCTCCACGCCCTCGTCTTCGGCGATCAGCCATTCATCGATGTAGCGATCGTAGAGCGCCGCGCCTTTGGCGGGATCGTAGATACGATTGGGCAGCGACACGCGGATCGACGGGTAGGTGTCCGCGGGCGGCAAATAGGGATAGGCGGTTTCGCTGAAATGCCACGCGCGCATTCTACTCTCCGAGGAATTCGAGAACTGCGGTCGCAAAGACTTTGGGCTGCTCGAGCTGCGGCACATGACCGGCGGCTTTTATCGTCAACGTGCGCGCATCCGGCAGCATTCGCGCATAAGCCTCGAGATATTCCTGCGACACGAGGCCATCGCTTTCCCCGCGAATGAACAAAGCCGGAGCAGCGATCCGATGCAGACGCCTTTTAAGTTTCGGGTTGTGCATCCACGGCTCCCAAGTCAAGAGCGCCAGCGTTTCACGCGCGCGAAACATGGCGGCGAGCTCGTCTTCCGACATTTTCGCGGTATCGGGCTTCATCCGCTCGGGATCGTGAAAGACGAGTTTCGCAACATCCGATTCCGGCATGGCGAAAATGTCCGGAATATCGAGTCTGTCGGGCGGACCGACTTTGACGCCTACCGGAGCGGCGAAGACGATGCGGCGAAAACGCTCGGGCGATTTGGTCGCCATGTCGGCGGCGATCCAGCCGCCAATCGAACAGCCGACCAGATCAATCCGGTCGAGCTTTAAGACATCCATCAACTCGAGATAGATGTGGGCGATATCGTCGATGCTGTCGAGCCAGTCCGGCAGACCCGACTTGCCGAAGCCCGGATGTGAAGGCGCGACGACGCGACGCTTCTCGGACAGCGGCGCCACGAACGGTTGCTGCGGGCTAAAACCTCCGCCGCCATGCAGAAACAAGATGGGGGGTGCTTGGCCCGATCCTTGGCCCGGTCTTTGGCCGCTATCGAACAAGTCGAGCTCGACATCTGCGACTTTGAGCTTTGTCACCTGCACGCGACTGCCTCCCGTGGCGATGCCCGTTGCCCGTAGCCGGATCGAGCTCGCCTTATGACCGGACCGTGGCACATCGACATCGTGAAAGGAATGCCGTCGCCGGAATGGCTGGGTCGCACCGGAAGCTCACACGCTCAAATAATTGCGCAGCACGAAATCATTGCCTTGAAGCTCCGCCGCCGTCCCGGTGAAGCAGATTTCGCCCTTGTTCATGACATGGAGCCGGTTGCCGACCGCGAAAGCAGCCCGCAGGTTCTGCTCGACCAGAAGGATGCCGAGACCTTCCTGCCTGAGCCGCACGAGAACTTCGACAATCTGCTGCACGATCATCGGCGCCAGCCCCTCGGACGGCTCGTCGAGCAACAGCAGCGCAGGATTGAGCATCAAGGCTCGCGCAATCGACAGCATCTGCTGTTCGCCGCCGGAAAGCTGGAAGCCGAGATTGCGTTCGCGCGACTGCAAGACAGGAAAGAGTTCAAAAATGCGCTGCAGCGTCCAATAGCTCTTGGCACCCGTTCGCGCGAAAACGGTGAGATTTTCGCGCACCGTCAGGCTCGGGAAGATGCCGCGCTCCTGCGGGACGAAGCCGAACCCGAGCCGCGCCAGCGCGTAAGGCGGCAGTCCGGCAATGTTGCGGTCGTTATACAAAATTCGGCCGGGGCGCGGCCGCAAGTAACCCATGACAGTCAGGATTGTGGTGGTTTTGCCTGCCCCGTTCCGCCCAAGCAGGCAGACGATTTCGCCCTGGCGTACGGAAAGTGAAACGCCATGAAGGATGTGGCTTTCGCCGTAGTATGCATTGATGTTCTCGAGGTCCAACATCAGTGCGCCATCCCGAGATAGATCTCGCGCACGCGATCGTTCGCCTGGATCTCTTCCGGCGCCCCCGTGACCAGAACCTTGCCGTAGTAAAGTACGGTAATGCGGTCGGCGACCGAGAATACGACTTTCATGTCGTGTTCGATCATGAGGATCGACAGCGTTCGCGGCAACGTTCCGATCAAGTCGATCATGCGCGCAGTCTCGGTCGGCGACATGCCGGATGTCGGCTCGTCCAGCAAAAGAAGGGTCGGCTCGCCGGCAAGGGCCACTGCGATCTCGAGCTGCCTTTGCTCGCCATAGGACAGGCTGCGTACCAGGCGCGTGCTGTCGCCGGCGAGATGCACCCGATCCAACAGCTCGCCGGCGAATAGCCCGAGCGCCGTTCCGCGGCTGACCGCCTTGTAGCAGTTGAGAGGATGGCCGCGATGCACCTCCAAGGCGAGCCGAAGATTTTCGATCACGCTGAGGTTCTGGAACAGATTGTTGCGCTGAAACGTGCGCGCCACGCCCATGCGGCTGATCCGGTCCGGCGATAGGCCGGTAATGTCTCGATCCTTCAGGAGGATTCGGCCCGAGCTTGGCCGAAGCTGGCCGCCTATTTGATTGACGAGGCTTGTCTTGCCGGCGCCGTTCGGCCCGATGATGACGTGCCGCTCGCCCGGTGCGATGGTCAAGCTGATGTCGTCAGTCACGACCAGGCTGCCAAAAGACTTGTTGAGGTGGTCGAGATGCAGAATATTCACGTCCGCACTCTCCCCCACCGCACTTTCTGCAAGGTGCCCCACAGGCCGCCGGGAAAGAACATCACGCAGCAGATGAATGTGACGCCGATGATCGCAAGCCAATGCTCGCTGTAAGAACTGACCACGTTTTTCATCAGCAGGAAGATCGCGGTGCCGATGGCGGGGCCGATCAGCGTGCCCGCGCCGCCCAGCATCGTCATGATGAGAATGTCGCCCGACGCGGTCCAATATACCGCGTCAGCCGAGATGAAACTGTTGAAGATGGCGTAGAGCCCGCCGGCAAGACCGGCCACCGCCCCCGCAATGGTGAAAGAAATAAGCTTATAGGCGCGCGTCGGATATCCGATCGCCATCATGCGCTGCTCATTTTCCCGGATGCCGACAAAGGCGTGACCGAGCGAGGCGTTCAGCAGGCAACGCAATCCCAGATAGGCGAGTGCAAAGAAGCTCAGCGCCATGAAATACATCGGCAGCGAATTGGACAGGTCGAACCCGAAAAATCCGGGCTTCTCAGCGATTGCGATGCCGTCCGAGCCGCCCGTGACATCGCGCCATTTCAGCGCAACGGAAAACACGAGTTGTGAAAAGGCGAGCGTCAGCATCAGGAACGGGATGCCACCGGTGCGTACGCAAAAAAAGCCGATCAGCGCGGCGCCGCAGCCGGCAATCGCGACACCTGCGGCAAGCCCAACCCATGCATTGATGTCGAACTGCGCACCGAGGACGGCCACCGAATAGGCGCCGAGACCGAAGAATGCCGCATGTCCGAGGGACAGAAGTCCCGTGAAGCCGACGAGCAGATCGAGGCTCATGGCAAAGATCGCGAAAATGAAAATTTCCGACACCAAAGCTCGGGGATAGTCGGTCAGGAGAAATGGCAGCACCACGAGCGCCAGAAGCATGACGGCGCCCGCCGTGCGCGTCCGCACCGTGGCCGGCTTGCTTGTGGTGGCGACGGCCGGTGCAATGGCGACGTCCGAGTAGTTGATCCCGAACAGGCCTTGCGGCCGGATCAGAAGCACAGCGGTCATCGCGAGATATATCAGAAACTGCGCGCTGCTCTGGAAATAGGCCTTGCCGAACGTGTCGGCGACACCGATCAGCAGACTGCCGACGAAGGCGCCGCGCAAACTGCCCATGCCGCCGATCACGATGACGATGAAGGCGGGAATGAGGATTTCACTGTCCATACCTGGATAGAGGCCGAGCACTGGCGCCGCCGCTATTCCGCCGAGAGCCGCAAGCGCCACCCCGAAGGCGAAAACGCCGGTAAAAAGCGCCGGGATATTGGCGCCAAGGCCTGCCGCCATGACCGCGTTGTCGACACCGGCGCGCACCATGGCGCCGATCCGGCTGCGTTCCAAAAATAGCCATAGCAACAATGCGATCGCAAAGCCGAAACCGATCAGAAAAAGCCGGTATGCGGAGAAGACGCCAAGTCCGATCTGCACCGTCCCTTGCAGCGCCTCCGGCGCCGGTAGGCGCAACACCGTACGGCCCCATAAGGTTTGCGCGAGATCGAGAAAGACGAAGGTGAACCCGAACGTCAGCAGCACCTGGTCCATATGACCACGGCGATAGAGCGGGCGCAGAAACAGCAATTCCAGCAGGATGCCCAGCACGACTACAGGGATCGGCGCCAGAAGCAGCGCCAGCCAGAAATTGCCGGTAATCCTGAATATCGACCAGCCGAAATATGCGCCCAGCATGAAAAACGAGCCGTGCGCCAGGCTGACGACATTCATCAGTCCGAAGATGAGCGAAAGGCCGGCCGCCATCAGAAACAGCAGGACGCCGTACACCAGCCCATTGAGAAGCTGGGCGACAAACAGCTCCATGCGCCCCCCGACCGTTCAGCGGATCGCGATCGAAGTACTCAGTAGACCTTCTTGCCGGGGTCCTGGACGTCCTTGGCGGTGGAGAGAATTTTGGTCGAAATCCCGCTGCCGCTTTCGATCACCTGACAGATGTAAATGTTCTGGATCGGATTGTGGGTGTCCGGATCCATGCGGAATGGCCCGCGCGGCGCGTTGAATTTGACCTTGGTCATGGCCTCGGCGAGCTTGTCCTTGTTGGACGCGTCCCCGTCCGTCATCTTGAGCGCCTCGCCGAGCGCCTTGGCGCCCACGTAGCCATAATCGGCGAACAGGTCCGGCGATATTTTGTATTTCGCGCGGAAATTCGCGGCGAACTCCTTGCTTTCGGCGTTGTCGACGGTGTCCGTGTAGGTGAGCGCCGAAATGACGCCGACGGCCGACTTGCCCAACGCGCTGACGGTCTGCGAGTCGATAATGGTGAAGCCGGTCAGCGGCATCTTTTCTTTCAGACCGAATTCGGAATATTGCTGGATGAAACGGACGGCATCCGCGCCCGGCATGAAGTCGTAAGTCACGGGCGGGTTGATCGATTTTATGTCGGTCAGATACGCACTGAAGTCCGTGGTGCCGAGCGGCGGCCAGATTTCTTTCAGCACTTTGCCGCCTTTGGCCATGTACGGCCCCTTGAATTGCGCCATGACGTCATGACCGCCCGCGTAATCCGATGCCGTCGTGACAATCTCTTTGCCAAGGTTGTCGTAAACATAGCCCGCCATCGGCGTGCTGAGCTGGTAGGTCGAGATGGAGGTGCGAAACAGATACGGATAACGGTCCCAAGTGATGGCGTCGGTGCCCGCGCCGGATACCACATAGAACGCCTTTTGCTGCTTCATATAGTTGAGCACAGCCAAGGCGACGTTGCTCGCCTGGATGCCCACGACGAGATCGACCTTGTCGCTCTCGACGAGCTTTTTCGCCTTTTGCAGTCCGACCTGCGGGTTGAACTGGTCGTCCTCCTTGACGATTTCGATCTTTCGGCCGGCGACAGTCCAATTGATGCTGTCGAAGTAGAGATTCATCCCGTTAAAATTGTTCTCGCCCGCATATGCAAGTCCCCCGGTATACGAATTGATGTTGCCGATGCGGATCGGCTCCTTCGTTTGCGCGAGGATGGCAGGCGCGGCCACGCTCGACGCCAGAGCGGCGCCGGCAGAGGTTTTCATGAACGTGCGGCGTGAGACCCGCCCGGCGGGCCAATTCGGCTTCTTCATCGCGATCCTCCCTGGGCGCCCGCTTCTGCGGGCTGCCACGCTCATACTAAGCGGTACTCGACGGTATTCGCTAGAGGCTAAACAGCGCGGCGACCGTTTCGAAACGCAGAGCGGACCGTCTCAATGCGGTATTGACCGGCCGCGGTTTTGACCGACAGTCTCATCCAAAATTAATCGGCGAGCCGAAACCGGTGCTCGGACGCGCAAGGGGGAAGCATGAAGCTGGAATTCGGCGTCTTCGATCATCTCGATCGCAACGATCTACCGTTGCGTGATTATTATGAGCAACGATTGAAAGTGATCGAGGCATTCGATCGTCACGGCTTTTACGCCTATCACGTCGCCGAGCACCACTTCACGCCACTCGGCATGGCGCCATCGCCCAGCGTGTTCCTGTCGGCCATCGGGCAGCGCACCACGCGTCTGCGCTTCGGCACCTTCGTCTATGCATTGCCGGCGCATCATCCGCTACGGGTGCTCGAGGAAATCTGCATGCTCGATCACATGAGCGGCGGCCGGCTGGAGATCGGCTTCGGACGCGGCTCCGTGCCGTTCGAGATTTCGTATTATGGACAGAATGCCGAGGAGCGGCAGCAAATCTATGCCGAGCGTCTCGAACTTATTCTCAAGGCATTTACCGTCGACACCCTGAACTGGCACGGACACTACGACCAGTTCGAAAACGTTCCGATGGAGCTCGCCCCGTTCCAGAAGCCTCATCCTCCGCTTTGGTATGGCGCACATTCGCCGGACAGCGCCGAGCGCGCCGCACGCAAGGGCCTGAACGTGGTCACGAACGATATGCCCGCCAATGCGCGCGCCATCCTCGCCCGATACCGAAAGGTTTGGCAGGAAGTCCAAGGTTCTGCGGCGCCGCCGAAGATGGGTGTGGTGCGATTCATCGTTGTTGCCGACAGCGATGCGCAGGCGATGGCGATTGCGCGCCGCGCCTATTTGCGCTGGCGATCGAGCTTCACCTACCTGTCTGAATTGAACGGCACTATGCCGGAATCGCCGTTGCGTGTGGAGAGCTTCGACCAGCTCATCAGCCAGGGCCAAGCCGTCGCTGGCTCACCCGAAACGGTCCGGGCGCAGCTTGCCCTGCAGCTTGAGGATAGCCGCGCCAACTACGTCGTCGGACAATTCTGTTTTGGCGATCTCAGCTTCGACGAGATGCAACGTTCGGTAGAGCTATTCGCGACTGCCGTGATGCCGGCGCTTCATACCGCATGGAACAATATGGAGATTGCAAAGGTTCCGTGACAAAGCCGAGATCTCCTGTCAACGAACGACGCCATTCGCGGGGCACCATTACGCGCGCTCGCGCGGCATCAATCTTGCTTGTCATTAACCCAGCAGACCACAAAGGCGGTGACAGGAATGTTGCGTCGATTTCTGCTTAAGTTTCTTTTGTCCACCTTATGGGCAACGGCGACGCTTAGCCTGCCTGCCCGCGCCGACGATTGGCCCACGCGCCCCGTTACCATCGTCGTCCCCTTCGGCGCCGGTGGTAACACCGACATGATGGCGCGCTTGGCGGCGCAGGACCTGTCCGAGAAATTCGGCCAGAACTTCATCGTTGAAAATCGGCCGAGCCCCGGCGGAGTCATTGGCGTCAGAGAGGTCGTCGAGGCTGCACCCGACGGCTACACGCTTTTGTTTTGCGCGTCATCGATGATCACACTGACACCGCAGGTCCAAAATCTTGAATTTGATCCGATCAAGCAATTGGTGCCGATCACCAATGTAGGCACCGGGGCCCAGGTGATGGCGATTAAGCGTAGCCTGCCGGCGACAAATCTGCCTGAGTTTCTGGCTTATGCGAAAGCCAATCCGGGCAAGCTCAACTTCTCTACGGCCGGCACGCAAAACCTCAGCCACTTCTCGCCAGTTCGGCTGTTCAAGCTGACGGGCGTCGACCTTGTCATGGTTCCGGCGCGTGCCGAACCGCAGGCGATCTCCGATCTGATGGGCGGCGTAACTGACTTTTATTTCGGCAATGCATCTTCTCTGCTCCCGCTTGTTAACAACGACCAAATCCGCTTGATTGCCGTCAGCACTCCGCGGAGGCTTGCTGCTTTCCCTGATATTCCCACGGTTGCCGAGACCCTGCCGGGCTTCGAGGCGGTGTCCTGGAACGGCTTTCTAGCGCCCGCAGGAACGCCCACACCTATCATCGATGCGCTCAGAAATGAGATCACGGCGTTGGTCGAAAAGCCCGCGATTGCGCAGCGCTTGGCGAGTCTCGGGATTGTTCCGGGCGGAATGGCCGTCGATCAGATCGAGACGATGTTCCAGAGCGAGCATGAGACATTCGCCGGCGTGATCAAGTCCCTGGGTATCCAGAGGAACAATTAGAGGTATCGGCGGTCTTGTTGGAGGCCCCAAGGGCGAGCTACCAATAGCGCGCACCAATAGCGCTCACCCCAGCGAGGCCATCCGTGACAGTCGCCCAAAAGCTACGCGAACTTCTCGCCGAGCCGCAAATAGCCGTTATGCCGGGATGTTTCGATGCGCTCTCGGCAAAGCTCGTCGCGGCGGCGGGCTTCAAGGTCATCTTCATGAGCGGTTTTGCGGTGTCGGCGGCTCGCCTCGGCCTGCCTGACACTGGCCTGATCTCGTTTACCGAGATGCTGGACAGCTTGCGCAATTGCTGTGCCGCCGCGGCGGCAATCCCGCTGATCGGTGACGGTGACACGGGATACGGCAATGCGCTGAACGTGCAACGGACTGTCGTCGAATACGCCCGTGCCGGCGCCGCCGCCGTGATGATCGAAGATCAGGTCAGTCCGAAGAAGTGCGGCCACACCCGCGGCAAGCAGGTGATCTCGCGCGAGGAAGCCCGCATGAAAATCCGCGCGGCGGCGGACGCCAAGGCGGACGCCGATATCCTCATTATGGCGCGCACCGACGCGCGCGCCGTTCTCGGCTTCGACGCCGCGCTCGAGCGCTGCCGCGATTTCGAGGAGGCCGGCGCGGACATCATCTTTCTCGAAGCGCCCGAGACGGCAGACGAGATGCGGAGGTTCTGCCAAACCATGAGCAAGCCGTGCATGGCGAACATGGTTCCCGGCGGCAAAACGCCGATTTTGCCGCCCGCATATTTGCAGGAGATCGGATATAAGCTCGCGCTCTATCCGGTGATGCTGCTGTCCTCGGCGGTCGCCGCGATGCAGGCGACATTGACGGCGCTCATGCCGGGGTCGACAGCGCCGTTACCAGCGAGCATCTCGTTCGGTGAATTACAAAGCGTGGTGGGTTTTCCGGACTATTGGCAGCTCGAGGAGCGCTATAGAGCCGACGTGTAACAAAGCCTATACGGCGACGGCCGGCGCCTGCAGCGTGGCGACGATGGCCTGCGAGTCCATCACGTCGGCGTATTTCTGTTCCATGTCGAACAGATTGGCCTCATGGGCCTCCAACGATCGGTCGCCGACGCAGTCGCGAGCGACGATGGTGCGGAAGTCGTGGCTCATGGCGTCGACAACCGTGGCCCGCACGCAGCCAGACGTCGTGCAGCCGGCAACGATAACTGTATCGACGCCGAGCTTGCGCAGCCGCTCGGCGTAGCCGGTTCCGAAGAAGGCGGACGGCTGGGTTTTGCGCATGATCGTCTCGGTGGGAAGCGGCTTGAGCTCCGGCACGATCTGGGCTGCCGATGCGCGTTCGGTCAGTGTCGCCAGCGCCGGCACTTTGCGCACGAAGGCGCAGTCGTCGGAGCC
The DNA here is from genome assembly GCA_049282655.1 of Xanthobacteraceae bacterium. Taxonomy (GTDB): domain Bacteria; phylum Pseudomonadota; class Alphaproteobacteria; order Rhizobiales; family Xanthobacteraceae; genus BOG-931. The sequence continues at coordinate 8,037 of JBAPUM010000081.1, read as the reverse complement.
GTCGTCGGCATAGACCACGCGGGAAAAAGCGACAGGCAAGCCGCAATCTCGCGCCGCCGCCAACAGACCGACCGTCCGCGCTACCGCAGCTGCGATGTTGCCGCCGCCAAAGATCGCCGGATCGGCAAACCCATTGGTGAAATCGACGATGCAAAGCGCGGGGCGAGCACCCATCCCGATCGCCTTGCCAAAACCCTGGGCGCGATAGATTGCCGTGTCGTTTCGGGTCATGGTGTCGTTCGCCTATCCTACTCGATCTCAGCCGCGCGCCGCATGCTCGCGATCATCGATGACTTCAGCATATACTCCCGCGACGTTGTTTTGTCGCCGGCAAGGCGCCGCATGTCATCGAGCGATTTTTTGCGGATATCGGGATTGCGTTCGCTGATGACCTGCTGATTACGGTGGGTCTGCGCCTGAACCGCCTCGACGGCAACAGTGCGGCGCTGCCGATCATAGCGGTCGAGCGAACGATCGTCGCCGCCGGCCCAAATTTGTTGCAGTTTATCGGCAAGATTGAAAGCATCTTGGATCCCGCCGTTCATGCCCATGCCGCCGAGCGGATTATTGATATGCGCGGCGTCGCCGGCGAGGAGAACGTGGCCGTGGCGGAAGCTTTTCGCTACTTTCTGGTGCACACTATAGATGGACCGATGCACGATGTTATAGGGCTCGGGTCGCGGCACCACGCGCTGCAAAACCTGTTGCAGCGATGCGTCGGAAAGAAGATCGGCGCGATCGGAGCCTTCCGGCGCCGGCACCAAGACCCGCCAGAGATCCGGCACGCGCAGCAGCACCAGCCACTCCTCGGGATCCGCGATATAGTTCACATAGGCGATATCCGTCAGGGCCTCCTCGAAGCGGAAGTCGGTCGAGGCGATCAAGAACAATTCCGGATAGGTAAAGCCCTCGAATTCGACGCCTAGCGCCCGGCGCACCGCGCTGTGGGAGCCGTCGGCGGCAATCAGGTAGCGCCCGGTGATGGTGACGGTTTCCGATTGGACGCGGGCGGTTACCGTGACATCGTCGGGGCCTTGAGTGACACCGACGACCTCGTGGCCGAAGCGGATATCGGCGTCGGGCAGCTTTCGCAATTCTTCTTCGAGAAAGCGCATCAGCTTCCACTGCTCGCACTGCACGCGATAGGGATGATTGGTATCGTGCGCCAGAAGCGAAAGATCGAAGGTCGCCACTGGGCCGGTCTCGCGATCCCGGAACTGCCAGGTCGGCGCCTTGAGGCCGGCATCGATCATGCGTGGCACGAGGCCGAACTCGTCGAGCAAATCCAGCGTCGGCGGATGGAAGGTCGAGCCGCGAAGCTCCATGACGAGTTGCGACTCCGCTGCAAGCAGCACGGTAGGAATGCCGCGGCGGACCAAAGCAAGCGCGGCGGTCAGTCCGACCGGTCCCGCACCGACGACTATGACGCGATTCTTTTCACTCTGCATGTGATCGGGTATGAGGTGTCTGGCAAGCTTATTGCACGATAGGCGGCGAATGTAGCCACGATAAGCGAAAGTTTTAGGCAAGCCTTGCACGGAACAAGTGCTGACTACGACCTGGATTGCTTTTGCGTCGGCGGCCTTGACGGCCTTTGCAACGTACTCGCACAATCGCCAAAGTATCGACCGATGGCGCACCTTCAAGGAACAGCCGCAAAATGAGAGATGTACTCGGTTGGCGATGCAAATTCGGTGTCATTGGGCCGTCCACCAACACGATCGTGCAGCCCGATTTCGAAATGATGCGGCCGCCGGGCGTGACCAATCACTACCGCGGGATTTTCACGCCCAACAACAAGGCGGTCAGCAACGAGACTTTCATGGCGGGCGCCCATGTCATCGGCGGCAACGTGCTGGACGCCGTGAAGAACGTCATGACGTGCGAGCCGGACTATCTGGTCATGGGCATGTCGGCGGTGACATTCTTCGGCGGCGTCGCCGGCGCGGATGCCTTCCAGGCCAAAGTGGAGAGCGCAGCCGGCGTCGGCATCAGTATCGGCTCGCATTCGTCGACCGCCGCCCTCAAAGCTTATGGCGGCGTCAAGCGTATCGCCTTCCTGTCGCCCTACTATCAGGTCGCCAATGCTGAAGTGCGGCGCTATTTTACCGAATCCGGCTTCGAAGTCGTGCGCGACATCCACCTCGAATGTAAGAGTTGGACCGCAATCGCCGAAGTCACGCCCGACATATTGCGTGACAGAATCATCGCCTTGAATGGCGACGGACGCGACGTCGATGCCATCATCCAGGTGGGGACGAATCTCAGCATGGTTCGTCTCGCCGCGGCTGCCGAACTGTGGCTCGGCAAGCCGGTTATCGCCATCAATACCGCGACATATTGGCATGCGCTCCGGCACAACAAGATCATGGACAAGATCCCGGGGCTGGGCCGCCTGTTAGAAGAGTTTTAGAGGCTTCGGCGAGCTCGCACTTGGTCTTCCATAATCATGTTGACCGCCATGACAGCGCCCGACCGCTTTCCGGATTGGTTCTCACTCAGGGAAGGCGAGCGTGCAGCCGCGACGGAAAAGTGCCGTGAACGGTTGGATCGGATCGGGCGGCGCCTGCATGCGGTTGCGAGCCTATGTAGTCCGCGTTCTCCCGGCGGCGGAATATTGGCCGGCCTGCCATATGTCGCCAAGGATATGATTGCGACCGGCCGCAGCGATCCAAGCTGGGGCTGCGCGCAACCGTTGATGTCGAACGCGCCTGTCGCCACTGTCATCTCGCGTCTCGATCGGGCTGGCGCATCGCTCATCGGTACTTCCGAAATGACCGAGCTCGCGTATGAGCCATCCGGCATCAACCCCACCCGCGGCGCCGTGCTCAATCCTTGGAACCTCGATTACGCGCCTGGCGGCTCTTCGAGCGGTTCCGCGGCGCTGGTCGCTTCGGGCTGCTGCTTTGCCGCGCTCGGCTCCGATACGGGCGGATCGGTGCGCATTCCGGCGCATTGTTGCGGCGTCACCGGGCTCAAACCGAGCTGGGGCAAGATTCCCGTCGAAGGCACGATGGCTCTGGCACCGAGCCTCGATACCATTGGTCTTCTGGCACGTAGCGCCGCCGACCTGGCGCTGCTGTGGTCGGGTCTGTTTGACGAGACGGTGCCCAGCATCTCCGGCGCGGTTTCTGGCGTCGTGCTGACGGACGCAGTCGATGAAAGCGATCCTGAGATCGCGGAGATTTGCCGCACCGCGATCGGCGCACTGGGTCGGCTCGGCATCCATGTCGATACCCGCGCCGGTTTTCCGGAGGCGGCCGACAAGAAGTGCCTCCTTGTGATGCAGGCCGAGGCGGCGCGCACGCACAGGGAGCGCCTCAATGACGAGCGCGTCGATGCGGCCTTGCGCAAGCGACTTGGAAAAGGCCTCGCGATTAGCGATGGTGAGCTGACGGATGCCCTCGAAGCGCAAGAGAGCTTGCGCGACAAATTCCTCGCCGATCAGTTCGGCGATGCCGATGTTCTGCTGATGCCGGTCATGCCGATCAAGACGCCGCGTGTCGCCGAGGTCGATCCGGGTTCGCCGGAATTCAAGGCCCGCACCCTCTATGCGCTCAGCCGCTTCACCCGTTTTGTCAATTATCTCGGCCTGCCGGCTTTGGCCGTCCCCGCCGGCTTCGACAGCCGTGGCATGCCGGTCGGCCTGCAACTGATTGGGCGCCCGGGTTCCGACGTCCTTTTGCTGGCGCTGGGAACGCTGCTGCAAGCCGGCACCCATTGGCATTCACGCGCGCCGCCGAGGTTTCGGCCGGTCGCATGACGGAAAAAGGGCACCCAAGCCATTGAGCGAGGACGAATGACCAACCCGCGAATTCCCTATCGGTTGTCCTCGGAGCGCGCGCCGCTGCCGCCGCTGAACGGCAAGCGCATCCTTGTCCACCTCGTCGTCAACGTCGAACATTGGCAATTCGATCAGCCGATGCCCCGCACCATCGTGACGCCTCCGCATGGCCGTGAGACGGTGCCCGACGTGCCGAACTTTTCCTGGGCTGACTACGGCATGCGCGCCGGCCTGCCGCGCATTCTCGAGGCTTTCGCCACGCGCAAACTCCCGGCATCAACGAGCTTCAACGCCGGCGTCATCGACGCCTATCCGCAGGCGGCCGTGGCGATGCGCGATGCCGGGTGGGAATTCATCGGCCATGGCATGCACCAAAAGGCGATCAATCACGTCGAAGGCGGCGAGGAAGCATTGATCCGCGCCTGTCTCGATAAAATTGCGGCTTTCACCGGCAAGCGGGTACGCGGCTGGCTGTCGCCGGGTCTGCGCGAGACCGTCGATACCGTCGATATCCTCAAACGCGCCGGCATCGACTATGTCTGCGATTGGGTGAGCGACGACCGGCCGGCGTGGATGCGCACGACCACGCAGCCGCTGATCGCGATGCCCTACAATCTCGAAATCAACGACTCGATCATTTACGCCATCGAACGGCATGCGACCGGCGAGATGGCGAAGCGGCTTGAATTCACGCTGCGACGATTCGAGCGGGAATGCCGCGACAGCGCCATCGTCTTGGCGATCGGCTTGCATCCGCACTTGATTTCGGTCCCGCATCGGATTCATGAGCTCGACCGCATGCTCGATCTGCTGACGGCATCGGCGGATGTCGGCTTCTTTACCGGGGGCGAGCTTGCGGACTGGTACGCTGCGGTTTGCCCCATCCCCACAAAAGTATGACATCGTCTATCTGTGGCATCGTGAGACTGACATATGGATCTTGAGCTCGAAGGCCGTTCTGTTCTCATTACCGGCGCCTCAAAGGGCATCGGCTTTGCCTGCGCGGAAAGCTTTGTGCGGGAAGGCGCCAAGGTCATCATAACGGGCCGCGATGCCGGCCGGCTTTCGGCGTCCGCCGGCAAGCTTGATGCCGGCGGTTCAAAGGTAACGACTTTCGCGGGCGATCTCGGGCTTGCCGCCGATCGCGAGCGGTTGTTTGCCGCCCATCCGGAAGTCGATGTGCTGGTCAACAATGCCGGCGCAATTCCGGGCGGCAATCTGCTGGACATGAGTTTGGAGCGTTGGACCGAGGCGTGGCAGCTCAAGGTCTTCGGCTACATCCACCTTACCAAGCTCTACCTCGAGGCGATGAAGCGCCGGCGCAGCGGTGTCATCATCAATATCATCGGCATGGCCGGCCAGGAGCCGCGCTGGGACTATGTGTGCGGCGGCGTCGGCAATGCGGGACTGATCGCGCTGACCAAAGCGGTCGGCGCCAAGAGCGTTGATTGGAACGTGCGGGTCGTCGGCATCAATCCGGCATCGACCCGCACGGATCGGATTGAAACTCTGTTGCGCAAAAAAGCGCTGGACAATCTCGGCGACGCGGAGCGCTGGAGGGACGGCCTTGCCGGACTGCCGTTCGGCCGGCTCGCCGAAGCCGCCGAGATCGGCGATCTGGCGGTCATGCTGGCCTCGCCGCGCGCCTCTTATCTCAGCGGCACGGTCATCGACGTCGACGGAGGCCAAAGCAATAAAGGCTGAGCTGAAGGATTCCCGAATCCGGGCTGTGAGCAACGAACCGTTTTGGGCAAGAGCAAGACCCGCCACGCGTGGCGCGGTCGAGGAGTGATGATGGTGGATGCGCTTGGTTACCGTAAGAAGATCGGCATCGTGGTTCCGTCGACCAACACCATCGTGGGGCCCGAATGCGAGGCGCTGCGACCGCGCGGCGTGACCAATCATGTCGCGCGTCTGACCATCAAAGAGCGTCCGATCCAGGCGAGCGAGCAAGGCTTTCTGGCGCATGTCCAGGCCATGCGCGAGGGCATCGGGCCCGCCATCGATCAGGTGATGACCTGCGCGCCCGACGCCGTCATCATGGGGGTCGCCATCGAAGCCTTCACCGGCGGCGTCGCCGGCGCCGACGCCTTGCAGAAAGAGCTTTCCGACCGCGCCGGCGTGCGCGTGGCGATGGGCTCGACGGCTGCGGTCGCGGCACTGCGCAAATTCGGCGCCAAACGCATCGCCGTCTTGACCCCGCATCAGCCGAAGGGTGACGAGACGGTGCGCGCCTATCTGGCGGAAGCCGGCTTCGACATCGTGCGCCTCCACGGCATGAAATGCGCCTCGCCATTCGCTATCGCGCAGGTGCAGCCGCCAGAGTTGCGTAAAGTGTTGCGCGAGATCGACGGCGACGACATCGACACGATCCTGCAGGTCGGCACGAATCTCGCGAATGCGGCCGTAGCCGCGGAGGCCGAGGCTTGGCTGAACAAGCCGGTTCTCGCGATGAACGTGATTACCTATTGGGACGCGTTGCGCCATTCCGGCATCGACGATCACGTCTATGGCTGGGGCCGCATCCTCGAGGAGTTTTAGGACTTGGCAGATCCGCCCGTCATCATAGTCGGTGCCGGCCCTTCGGGGCTCACCGCGGCCTTGTTCCTGGTCAAGGCCGGCATTCCGGTCGTCGTTCTGGAAAGCCGCACGCACAACTACGACGATCCCCGCGCCGCCACGTTCCATCCTCCGACCATGGAGATGTTCGAAGCGAGCGGCGTGACTCAGAGGCTGCACGACCTCGGCATTGTCTGTCCGCAATGGCAATTTCGCGGCCGCGACGAAGGCGTGATCGCCGAGTTCGATCTCGGTGTGCTCGCCGACGTCACGCGCTACCCCTACCGCCTGCAATGTGAGCAGCACAAACTTGTTGGAATTCTTGCCGACATGCTGGCGAAGGAGTCCGGCTTCACCATCCATTACGGCAAAACAGTCGCTGATGTGACGCAGGACCGGTCCGGCGCGAGCGTCGTCACTTCCGACGGCGCAATCCACAAGGGCGCTTATGTGATCGGCGCCGACGGCGGCCGCAGCGTCGTGCGCAAGTCGCAAGACATCGACTTTGACGGCTTCACCTACCAGGAGCGTTTCCTGGTCATCACGACAACGAGCGATTTTGAGGAAAAAGGCTTCGCTTACAGCTGCTATGTTTCCGATCCGCGCGAGTGGTGCGCGCTGTTCAAGGTGCCCGGCCGGGGGCCGCCGGGCCTGTGGCGCGTCGTCTTTCCGACGCCGCCGGAAGCGACCGTCGATGAATTGCTCGACTTCAAGACGGCTCAGGCGCGGCTGCAAGGCTTCATTCCGGCGGACGAGCCCTATCCGATCGTTCACACCAATCTCTATACCGTGCACCAGCGTGTTGCCGGCACTTACCGCCGCGGCCGCGCGTTGCTCGTGGGGGATGCTGCGCATGTGAACAATCCGCTCGGCGGCATGGGAATGAATTTCGGCATCCATGACGCCGTCAGTCTCGCCGGCACGCTCGCGCGCGTCCTTGGCGGCGGCGCGGACGATCTGCTCGATCTCTATGACCGGCAGCGGCGGCACGTCGCCAAGGAGTTTCTTCAGGCGATGACGATCCAGAACAAGCGCGTCCTGGAAGAGAAAGATCCAGTCAAACGCCGGGAACGCATGTACGAAATGCGGGCGACCGCCGCGGATCCAGCCAAGGCGCGCGACTTTCTGATGCGCACGTCCATGTTCGAAGGGCTGAAGGCTGCGAGCCAAATAACCTGACCTGTTGTTGGCGCTCGCCGCTGCGACGCGCGATCCCGTTCTCGCGACGCATCCGCGCCCGAGCTTTGCCACGCCAGTTCTAAGCCAAGCCCTTCCAAAGCCAGCCCCGAAAAAATCGAGGGAGGCGGAGCGCCGGTAGGCGCATAGTCCATGAAGCCGTGCTTGCGAGGCACGGCCGCCCCCTCCGAATTCTTCCCATTTTCGGAGAAGAACACGGAGGGGGCTCGCCTCTCGGCGCTCCACCACGGCGCTCGCCACGCCAATGAAGGCCATGGCTCAGCCCCAGGCCGCGCTTCCACCTACGCGCTATGCGCTTCGGTGGACTTGAACCCTCCGAAGCTCGCAATGCGAGCGTAGGAGGGTCGCGCGATCCACTTCGAGCAGAGGCGTTACCTCCGCCTTGGATCGCGGTCACAGCGATGCACCTCGCACGCCGGTCATAGTGCCGGCTGGTCGATGCCCAGGGCCGCCCGGGAGCGGGGTTACGAGCCCCGCCCGCAGGAACCGCACTCGCT
>JBAPUM010000080.1:0-30821 GCA_049282655.1 Xanthobacteraceae bacterium | reverse complement strand
CCAAAGGGAGTCGTCGTCCCTAAGGCTCAGCTCCAGGCCAGGCTTCCTGGGACGCGGTCTGAGTAGGTGTTACCTACCTTCGCCTGTCCCAGCCCAGGGGACACTCCCCGCCCCGGTCATAGTGCCGGGGGACTGATGCCCGAAGCTGCCCGAGGGAAGGGTGTATGGCCCCGCCCGCAGGCACCGCACTCGCCCCAACCGCCGGGGAGTACCCTCCCTGGCGGCGTCCTTGGAAGCGAGCTTCGAGGGGAATGTAACGTAAGCGGGGACGGATGTCAAGCGTAGTCACCTAATAGGAGACGACCGCGCCTTGACGGACAGTTTATATTTCGATAATCGTTGAAATATGGAAAAGATAGATGCGGTCACGGCGCTGGCGGCGCTGGCGCAGGACAACAGGCTCGATGTGTTTCGTCTCTTGGTCAAAGCGGGGCCGGACGGAATGGCGGCCGGCGAAATCGCCGAAACGCTCGGTCTCGCGCCGAATACACTCACATTTCATTTCGACCGCTTGCGCGCGGCGGCGCTGGTGACGGTGCGGCGCGACGGCCGTTCGATGATTTATGCGGCGCGCTACGACACCATGAATACGCTGCTCGGCTTTCTCACCGAAAATTGCTGCCAAGGCAGCGGCGACGGCCGTGTTGAAGCGCGCCCGCCGCCGCGGTGCAAACCTGCCGCGCGGGCGCGGCGAAAGGAGAGCGCGGCGTGAGGCTCTATATGTTCGAGCATTGCTCGCTTTGCTTCCGCGTGCGGATGACCGCGGCGCTCAAGGGCCTGCATGTGCAGGAGACCGTCGTGCTCGACGACGACTCAGCAACGATGATCGGCCTCGTCGGCAAGCGCGTCATCCCGATCCTGGTCAAGGACGATGGCAAGCCCATGCTCGAAAGCCTGGATATGGTGCGTTACGTCGATGGTCACGGCGAGCCGATGCTGACCGGTCGAGAGCGCGGTGAAGTCGCTGCCTGGGCCGACAAAGTCGTCGCCAAGACCGGGCCGCTGACCATGCCGCGCTATCCGCTCCTCGGCCTGCCCGAATTCGCCACCATCGCGGCGCTCGACCATTACAGGTTGCGCAAGCGCAAGGCCTATGGCGATTTCGTCGAATTGCGCGCCAACACACGCGAGCAGATCGACGCCTTGATGCCCGACCTCGAGGAGCTCGACAGTTTGATTGCGAGCCCCACGGCGGTGAACGGCGAATTGTCGCTCGACGACATTCGCGTGCTGCCGCTGTTGCGCTCGGCGGCGGTCGTCAAGGGCTTGCGCTTTCCGCGCCGGGTCCGCGACTATTTTGAAACCATGATGCAGCGGATCGGCTATCAGCCGCTCCCTGCGGTCTAGCGAACAATCTGGGAGTTCGTCATGACCGACCGTCATTTCAACGTTCTCTTTCTCTGCACCGGGAACTCGGCACGTTCGATCATGGCCGAGGCGATTTTGAACAAGCTCGGCGCCGGGAAATTCCGCGCCTTCAGCGCCGGCAGCCAGCCGAAAGGGCAGCTGCATCCAGAAACCCTTCGGCTGCTGCAGAGCCTGGGCTACGACAGCGCGAGCTTTCGTTCGAAGTCGTGGCATGAATTCGCCAAGCCCGGCGCGCCTTCGCTCGATTTCGTTTTTACCGTCTGCGACAATGCCGCAGGTGAAGCCTGTCCGCTATGGCCCGGCCAGCCGATGACCGCGCATTGGGGTGTTCCGGATCCGGCGGCCGCCACGGGCAATCCGGCCGAGGTCGCGCTCGCGTTCAAAACCGCCTACCGCATGCTGCATCAGCGCATCGGTGTCTTCGCAGCGTTGCCGCTTGGCTCGCTCGATCGGCTCAGCTTGCAAAACAAGCTGCGCGAGATCGGCAACACAAAGGACGCGGGCGCCGAGTCCATGACGGCAGCGAAATGAACGATACCCCTTCGCTTCTGTGCCGGCGATCTGCCGGCGATCCCCGCACCTCGGCGGCAACCGCGCCGTCGGTCACGTTTCGCAATCGCGCAACGGCAGGATTTACCCCGGGCGATCGAGCCTGACCATGTCCACATTCGAACGTTACCTCACAGTGTGGGTCGCTCTTTGCATCGCCGCTGGAATCGTGCTCGGGCATATCTTCCCCGGCATATTCCGCGGCATCGGTTCGGTCGAGATCGCTAAGGTCAACATCCCGGTGGCTATCCTGATTTGGTTGATGATCGTTCCGATGCTCGTGAAGATCGATTTCGCTGCTTTGTCGCAGGTCAGGGGATATTGGCGGGGTATTGGGGTCACGCTTTTTATCAACTGGGCCGTGAAACCGTTCTCTATGGCGTTGCTGGGCTGGATATTCATCGGATGGCTGTTCAAGCCCTATCTCCCGTTGGATCAGGTCAGCAGTTACATCGCCGGCCTCATCCTATTGGCGGCAGCGCCATGCACCGCGATGGTGTTCGTGTGGAGCAATCTCTCGGATGGTGAGCCGCATTTCACGCTGAGCCAAGTCGCACTCAACGACTTGATCATGGTGTTTGCCTTTGCGCCGATCGTAGGCCTGTTGCTCGGCATATCGGCGATCACCGTGCCATGGGAAACCTTGGTCCTCTCGGTCGTTCTTTACATCGTTGTACCGGTCATCATTGCGCAGATCGTTCGGCGGAGCGTGATAGCGGGCGGTGGACGCGACGCGCTCACGCGGCTCTTGTCCGTACTTCAGCCGATCTCTCTCGTGGCGCTGCTCGCCACCTTGGTGTTGCTGTTCGGCTTCCAGGGCGAGCAGATTCTCGCCCAGCCCCTTATCATCCTCATGCTGGCGTTACCGATTTTGATCCAGGTCTATTTCAATGCCGGCCTCGCCTATGTTCTCAATCGCGCAGCCGGCGAAGCGCATTGTGTTGCCGGTCCATCCGCGCTCATCGGCGCCAGCAATTTCTTCGAATTAGCGGTCGCCGCCGCGATCAGTCTGTTTGGCTTCAATTCGGGGGCGGCACTCGCGACCGTGGTCGGCGTTCTGATCGAAGTTCCAGTGATGCTTTCCGTTGTGAAAATCGTGAACGGTACACGCGGCTGGTATGAGGCGGGCTCCTCCGTGCATCGGCGCGCCGCAAGCGGGAAAGCGAGAGGCTGAGAGGTCAGCTGACCTACGCCCGGCCTCGCGTGGCGGAGAGGATTGCCGTTGCCGGCGTCGCGGCTTTCATCGCGGCACAATTCGCGGGTATGGTGGCCGCCGTCGTTTTGTGCCGCTGACTCTGGCTTGAGAGCAAACCGCCCTTCGCATGTCCGTCCTGCCCGATCAGCGCATCGTCGTTCCGGCGCTCGGCATTACGCAAATTCTGGCGTGGGGTTCGAGCTTTTATCTGCTCGGCGTGCTGTCGCCGCTGATCGCGCGGGATACCGGCTGGAGTTACGATCTCGTCGTCAGCGGCGTCTCGGTCGGGCTGCTCGTTGCCGGCCTTGCCGCCCCGCGGGTGGGCCATCTCATTGCCCGGAACGGCGGGCGTCCCGTGCTGGCGGGCGGCGCCATTTTGTTGGCGTCGGGCCTTCTCGGCATCGGGCTTGCGCCGAACTTCGCCTGTTATCTCGCCGCCTGGGCGGTCATCGGGCTCGGGATGTCGGCCGGGCTCTACGACGCCGCGTTTTCGACACTGGGCGGCATTTACGGCGCGCAATCGCGCAGCGGGATCACATCCGTCACGCTGTTCGGCGGTTTCGCCAGCACCGTGTGCTGGCCGTTGAGCGCGGCGCTCGCCGCCGAGTTCGGATGGCGTGGCGCGTGCTTTGCCTATGCGGCGATACAGATCGGGATCGCGCTGCCTATCCATCTGTTCGCGCTGCCTGCGCATAGCCCGGCGGCGGCGATCGCCGCGAAGGCCCGGCCGGCGGTCCGATTGGAGCGCGGCGAAACCGTGGTGTTCATTTTAGTTGCGGCGGTGGTGACGAACGGCGCCGCGATCCTGTCGATCATGGGCACCCATCTGTTGCCGATATTGGCGGCACGCGGGCTCGACCTGACGATTGCAGTCGGCTTGGGAACCATCGTCGGCCCGGCGCAGGTCGGCGCGCGGTTTGTTGAAGTGCTGGCCGAGCGCCGGTTCCACCATCATCCGCTGTGGACCATGGCGGCTTCGGCCGCTTTGGTCGCCATCGCGGCCGCGATGCTGGTCTTCAATTTCCCGATCGTAGCCCTTGCCATCGCGCTGTACGGCGCCGGTAACGGCATAGGTTCGGTCGCCCGCGGCACCATGCCGCTCGCGCTGTTCGGTCCCGATCGCTATCCGGTGCTGATGGGGCGCCTCGCTTTCCCCATTCTGGTCGCGATGGCGGTCTCGCCCTTCCTCGGCGGGCTCGCCTTCCAAAAGGGTGGAGCGACCTGGACGCTTGGGCTTCTCGCGGCGATCGCCTTTGCCAATGTGGCGCTGGTGGCGATCCTGATGGCGATGACCAAGCGGCACCGTTGAGTTACCGTCCTTGTCTCGACGCGGTCAGCCTGACGGAAGATTTTTGACCTAAGAATTGCGCGCGATCGTCGTCGTTTCGTTGGATCTCGGTCTCAGGACGTCGGATCAGACGGCGGTAGCGCGGCAACGATAAGAATGTCGTACGTGGTTACCGCGAAAAGGGCGCACCGGCCTTATTTGAACGTCGCCGGTACCGGTTGTGACCCGAGATCTCCCTCTCAAAAGTTTTGATAGCTATTGGGCCGCCGAATGCCTAGCTATCGCTTACCGCTAGCTGCGACCTTCGGGCGCCGGCGGTTGAGAGACTCTATCGTGCTCTTGCCCTTGATGGGAAAGAGCACGCGCCATGGTCGCCACCCCTCGTCGTTCCACATCATCGCGTAATCAGCTTCTCGCCGCGATGTCGGCCGCCGATCTTGCCTTATTGCAGCCGCATATGCAGCCGGCGCCGATGTCGCTGCTCAAAGACCTGGAACGACCCTACCGCCCGATCGACACGATCTATTTTATGGAGGCCGGGATCGCGTCGGTGGTCGCTGTCCAGCCGGACGACACGCAGATCGAAGTCGGTCTCATCGGCCGCGAAGGGATGAGCGGAACGACCGTGCTCTTGGGCGACGACCAATCGCCGCATCACACCTACATGCAGGTGGCGGGCGAAGCGCAACGGATCGCGCTCAAGGATTTGCGCAAGGCCATCGAGGCGAGCGGCTCCTTGCAGCGCTTGCTGTTCAAATACGTCCAGGTCTTCATGGTGCAGACGGCGCACACCGCCATCGCCAATGCGCGCGCGCATATCGATCGGCGCCTGGCGCGATGGGTCTTGATGGCGCATGACCGAATCGACGGCGACACCGTGCCGCTGACGCATGAATTCCTGGCGCTGATGCTGGGCGTAAGGCGCGCTGGCGTCACCGAGGCGCTGCAAAGCCTGAAGCAAAAAAAACTGGTCGACACCGGGCGAAATCAAATCATCGTGCGCAACCGCAAAGGCCTCGAGCAACTGGCGCGCGATGCCTATGGCGTGCCCGAGAAGGAATATCGGCGACTGATCGGGTGACGCCGGCGCCGGTCGATTTTCAGAAAAAATCGTGCTGAAACAAGATGCTAGAGGCCGGTGCGCTCGCGACGAAAGCCGCTCGAGCTTGAAGTGGCGCTTCCCCAAAAGGACCCCATCGGCAACCCCTGTGCGTAGAACTACCTATCGTCATTAGGCGGCGTACGATTGCGTACAATTTCCTCGACTCCTTCGGCAGGGTGGATCACAGTCGTGCTTTAGCCCTTACAGAGGAGGGGCAGGATGCACCGTACCGTTGAGCGCCGCGATATCGGGCAACATCGCTCGACCGCAATGGTGAAGAAGCGCTCGGTTGTGGTTCAGGAGCACAGAACCAGCGTCAGCCTCGAGGACGTGTTTTGGGACAGTCTCAAAGAGATCGCGTTGTCGCGGGAAACCGGGGTTTCCGAGCTGGTGAACGCGATCAATGCCGAGCGCCGGCCGACTAATTTGTCGTCGGCCATCCGTTTGTTTGTTCTCGATCACTATCGCGTCGGTGCCGGCCAAGTGGTAGACAGCGTCAGCGCCGTGGAGCGCTAACTCGCCGCGCTTTGTCATGCAGCCGGCAAACGCGCTAAAAGCCGGCGATGGACGATTTTTCCGCCGCGCTCGCGACCGCGGTCAGGCTTATTGCGAGCTTTGATCCGGATTTACGCGCCATCGTCATCCTGTCGCTCGGTGTCAGCCTGACGGCGAGTGCCTGCGCCTTTGCGATCGGTTCGCCGCTCGGCACGGCGCTTGCCGTTTATCGGTTTCGCGGCCAAGGCGGTTTGATCGTTACCGCCAATGCGTTGCTCGGCCTGCCGCCGGTCGTGGTCGGGCTCGCGGTCTATTTGCTCTTGTCGCGATCGGGGCCGCTCGGATCGTTCGGCCTCCTGTTCACGCCCACGGCCATGATCGTGGCGCAGGCCGTTCTCGGCACGCCGATCGTCGTCGCGCTCGCGCACCGGACGGCGGTGGGCGTCTGGGCGGCCTACGGCGACAGTCTCCTGGTCGACGGCGCGTCGCGGCTGCGCGCGCTATTGCCGATCATGAGCATAGGCCGTGAGGGGCTTTTGACCGCCTTCCTTGCCGCCTTCGGGCGGGCCATCGCGGAGGTCGGCGCGATCATCATCGTCGGCGGCAATATCCGCGGCTATACCCGCACCATGACGACGGCGATCGCGCTCGAAACCAGCAAAGGCGACTTGAGCTTCGCCCTTGCCTTAGGCGTCATCCTGATCGTTCTGTCGATGGCGGTGAGCGCGCTGAGCTTCCTCGTCGGCCGCGCCTTCGTCGGCCGGTGAAAGAAACCGTGTTCGGGCTTTTCGTGCCATAAAAAGGGGTCGTTGCCATGAATCGATGGTCCAAGAAACTGCGCGCCGGCGTGATTGGCGTCGTCGCCGCCGCGGCCGCATCGGCTTTGCTTTGGGCGCCTGCGGTGGCGCAAGAGAAACCGCAAGACGCAGCTCAAGAAAAATCGATCGTTGTCGCTTCGACGACCTCGACGCAGGATTCCGGCCTGTTCGGCTATCTGTTGCCGATCTTCAAGGAAAAGACCGGCATCGACGTGAAGGTGGTGGCGCAAGGCACCGGCCAGGCGCTCGACACCGCCCGGCGCGGCGATGCCGATGTGGTGTTCGTGCATGCCAAGTCGGCCGAGGAGAAATTTCTCGCCGAAGGTTTTAGCCTGAAGCGCTATCCGGTGATGTACAATGACTTCGTGCTTATCGGTCCGCAAAACGATCCCGCCGGCATCAAAGGCAAGGACATCGTCACGGCGCTGCAGACCATCAAGGCGAAGGCCGCGCCCTTCATCTCACGCGGCGACCGCTCCGGCACCCATATCGCCGAACTCAGTCTGTGGAAGGACGCCGGCATCGATATCGCGGCCGAGAAAGCGGATTGGTACCGCGAGATCGGGCAGGGGATGGGGGCGGCGCTCAACATGGCGTCGGCCTCGAGCGCCTATGTGCTTTCCGACCGCGGCACCTGGCTCGCCTTCAAGAACCGCGGCGATCTCGGCATCGTGGTCGAGGGCGATAAGCGGCTGTTCAACCAATATGGCGTGATGCTGGTGAACCCGGCCAAATATCCGAGCGTGAAGAAGGATCTCGGCCAGCAATTCATCGACTGGCTCGT
The DNA here is from genome assembly GCA_049282655.1 of Xanthobacteraceae bacterium. GTDB lineage: Bacteria > Pseudomonadota > Alphaproteobacteria > Rhizobiales > Xanthobacteraceae > BOG-931. The sequence goes on along the minus strand of JBAPUM010000080.1, from coordinate 23,222 downwards.
TTCGCCCGAGGGCCAGAAGGTCATTGCCGGCTACAAGATCAACGGCCAGCAATTGTTCTATCCGAATGCCGGCGATCCGAGTGCGTAGGGGAGCTGTATGTAGGGCGACGTGGGCACGGTGCGCCGCGCCTTTGCCCACTCTGCGCTTGCAAGCGCGCCGCGTTGACAGGCGACACGGCGACCCTGAAACTACCTCCCGATAATTCGGCGCGCTCAAATGCGCCGATATCAGGGGAGGGAACTATGACGAGCCACGCGGCATTGGGCGTGCGATCCCGCACCATGAGATGGACTGTCGCGCTCGCTTTGGCGCTCGGCGCCTTTCTGCTGCTACTGGGCGAAGGCGCGGCGCAGGCGGCCGATTCGATCAAGATCGGGTTCTCGACCTCGCTCACCGGGCCGTTGGCGTCGTCCGGCAAGGCCAATCTCTTGGCCGAACAGATCTGGCAGGAGCGCATCAATGCGCAAGGCGGCTTGCTCGGCCGCCAGGTCGATCTCGTCTATTACGACGACCAGTCGAATGCCGGCAATGTGCCGGGCATCTACGCCAAGCTCCTCGACGTCGACAAAGTCGATCTGCTGATGGGCGCCGCCACCAATCTGATCGTGGCGGCGATGCCCGGCATCATGCAGCACCAGAAAATGGTGATGGTGCTGGTGGCGCTCGGCAGCAATGACGAGTTCAAATATCCGCGCTACTTCCAGACCGCGGCCTGGGGTCCCGATACCAAGGGCGTGATGGCGAATGCCTTTTTCGAGGTCGCCAAGACCATCACGCCGCGGCCGAAGACGGTCGCCATCGTCGGCGCCGACGCGGAGTTTTCCAACAATGCGATGACCGGCGCGCGGGCGAAGGCCAAAGAGGACGGCTTTACGGTCGTCTACGATCGCACCTATCCGCCGTCGACGGTCGATTACTCGCCGATCGTGCATGCGATCGCGGCGACCAATCCCGATCTCGTTTTCGTCGCGTCCTATCCGCTCGACTCGGTCGGCATGATCCAGGCCGCGACTGAATCCGGCCTCAAGGCGCAGATGTTCGGCGGCGCCATGGTCGGCCCGCAATTCGCGGTCTTCATGCAGAAGCTCGGCACCAAGCTCGAACGCGTGGTGAATTTCCATCTTTACGTGCCCGGGCCGACCATGAAATTCCCCGGCATCGAGGAGTTTTTGAAGACCTATCAGGCGCGCGCCAAGGACGCCGGCACCGATCCGCTCGGTTATTACCAGCCGCCTTACGCTTACGCGGCCATGCAGGTGCTGGAGCAGGCGGTCAAGACGACCGGCACGCTCGACGACGGCAAGCTTGCCGACTACATCCACAAAAACGAGTTCGATACCATCGTCGGCAAGCTGCGCTTCGACGCCAAGGGCGAGTGGGCAACGCCGCGGCTGTTGATGATGCAGTATCAGAACCTCGACGGCTCGGGGCTCGATCAATACCGCACGCCCGGCAAGCAGGTCATCCTCTATCCGCCGCAATACAAAGACGGCGACTTGAAATATCCGTTTGCGGAAGGCCATAGCCAGTAATGCGGATCAAGGCAGCCGTCATCAACGAAAGGTCGGGTCCTTTCGTCATCGATACGCTTGAGCTGTGCGAGCCCCGCGCCGACGAATTGATCGTCCGCGTCGTCGCGAGCGGCATGTGCCAGACCGATCTGCATGGCCGCGACGGCTATTATGCCAATCCTTTGCCCGGCGTGTTCGGCCATGAGGGCGCTGGCGTCGTGCATGCGGTAGGCCACGCGGTGCGCAGTTTCGCGCCGGGCGACCATGTGGTGATGTCGTTTCCGTGGTGCGGCGCTTGCGTGAATTGCGTGGACGACCGGCACTCCTATTGCGTCCACGCTCGCGGCTTGAAGATGGCCGGCACCCGCGCCGACGGCTCGACGCTGTTGTCGCGCAATGGCGAGCCCGTCTTCAGCGCCTTCTTCCAGCAGTCCTCGTTCGGCACTTTTGCGCTGACGCAGGAGCGCTACGCCGTCAAAGTGCGCAAGGATGCGCCGCTCGAATGGCTGGGCCCGCTCGCCTGCAGCGGCCAGACCGGCGCCGGCGCCGTCCTCAATGTGATGCAGCCGAAAGCGGGCGACAGTTTTGCGGTGTTCGGCGTCGGCGCCGTCGGATTATCGGCGCTGATGGCGGCGAAGATCGCCGGCTGCGATCCGATCATCGCGGTCGATGTGCACGCGCATCGGCTCGCTCTCGCCAAAGAACTCGGCGCCACCCACACCATCGATCACGGCAATTGCGAAGTGGTGGTGGCCGAGGTCCGCGCCATCACCGGCGGCGGGGCGAAATATTCCATCGATACCTCGGCGCTGCCGGCGGTGTTCCGGGAGGCGATCGAGGCGCTGCGGCCGGGCGGCACCTGCGTTCTCCTCGGCAGTGCGCGCAAAGGCAACGACGTGGCGGTCGAAATGCCGTTCCTGCAGGAAGGCCGCATGGTGCGCGGCGTGGTGCAGGGCGACAGTTTTCCGAAAGAGTTCATCCCGCGGCTGGTCGACCTGATCATGGAAAACAAATTCCCGATCGACAAGATGATCAAATTCTACGATTTCGCCGACATCAACCGGGCGGCCGAGGAATCCTCGTCCGGCGCCACCATCAAGCCGGTGCTGCGGATGCCGGCGGGAAACTGAGCGGAAACTGAGCACGCAACAGGACGGAGACCATGGAAACGCTGCCTAAATTCGGCATCAGCCGGTCGGCGATGTTAAAGCGCGTCGCCCGCTTTCAAGATCTGAAAGGCTCGGACGGCGGGTTGCCCGACAGCGATGCGCCGCAATGCGAGCGCACGCTCTACAACGTCATCGGCTTTCAGCCTCCGAAGGGCGAAGGCGGGGCGGTGACGTCGCCCGTGGGCGACGACGCGTCGCGGCTATCGGCGATCCCGATCTCGGAAGGGTTCAATCTCGGCTATTGCCGCGCCAAGCCGGGCAAAGGCCCGATGATGCACAATCACGACACCAACGAGACCTTTATTCCCATGACCGGCACGTGGCGCTGCAGTTGGGAGAACGAAAAGGGCGCAGTCGAATCCGTCGATCTTCATCCGCTCGACGTGATTTCGTTTCCGCCGGGTGCGATCCGGCGCTTCGAGAACGTCACCGCGGGCCCGGGCGGCGACGAAGCGATCCTGATGTTTGTGATCGGGGGCGACGGTCCGAAGGCCGAGTTCACCGACAAGGCGATGAAAGAGCTGGAGGACGCAGGCGTCTGGCCGCGCAAAAACTAAGCGCGCGGTGACGCGTTCGCCTCCACGTTCGATGGCACGTTGGGGAAAAGCCGGCGGCATCGGCACCATGCCAGCCAGCCGGCCATCAGTTTTGTCCGGCGCTTACGCGCCGCAACCCGGCAAGGTCAGCGCGTGACCTTGAGGTTCTCAGCCGATGTCTTGCCCTTGTTGGCGACTTCCTCGTATTCGATCGCCTGACCCTCGTTGAGCCCGCTGAGGCCGGCCCTTTCGACAGCCGAGATATGAACAAACACGTCTTTTCCGCCGCTCTGAGGTTGAATAAAGCCGTAGCCTTTTTGCGAGTTGAACCACTTAACCGTACCGCGCGCCATTGCCGATCTCCGATGTTGACACCCTAGGGTAGCCTCCCGGGCGACATAAAACAATGTCGATGCGCCGGATCCGCGTTCCCAGGGGGCAGGGCGGTAAAATTGTCCGTCCCGGCCTGCGGAAAGGCCCATCGCGGCCTTGTCGCGGGCGGCTATTATCCTTATTGAGTGCGCAACTGACGGATACCCTAGACCGCATGGCAACACGGCAAGAGCGAATCGGCGCCTTCACGCATGAAGGGCCCCCACCGGCCGACCAGCCGCTTGAACTTCTCTGCGAGGACCACGTCGGCACCTATGTCATCCCGTTTTTGTGCCGGTGGAGTAGCGGTATCTGGCACAGTGTCGAAACCGAAAGCCCAATCGAAGCAACGGTCGTCGGCTGGCGCGTGCGCTGACGGCGGCTTATATCGCAGAACGGCTCGGCGGCGGCGGGTGACGCACGGTCGGGTCGACAGTTGGAAAATGATCGAGTTGCAATAAATGGCTGGCTTCAAACAACCGGATTTCATCGAACGCCAAGCGGCCGCCGCCAAGGCGAAGAAGGCCGCACTGGACAAGCTGCGTGCCAAGACGGCCGATCCGGCGCTGGCGGAACGCCTCGCGGCGCGGGAGGCCCATGCCGCCGAGCGGGCAACCCTGAAGGCTGCCCGGGAGCGTGAACGAGCCGAATCGGAGGCGCGCGAGATCGAGCGTGCGGCGCAGGCCGAGCGCGAGGCTAAGCTCGCGGCCGAGCGCGCCAAGGCCGAAGCCGAGGAACGTGAGCAGGCCTTGCTGGCCCAGCAAAAGGCCGAACGCGACGCCCGCTACGCCGCCCGCAAATCGCGGGGAAAGCGGCGGTAATATCGAGGCAGCGGAAAGCGCCGCTCCGGCTACGTCCCGTAGCTCTGAATGAGCGAGCCCGCGACCAGCGTCCAGCCGTCGACCAGAACGAAAAAGATCAGCTTGAACGGCAGTGACACCACGACCGGCGGCAGCATCATCATGCCCATCGACATCAGGACCGAGGCGACGACGAGGTCGATGATCAGGAACGGCAGGAATAACAGAAAGCCAATCTCGAAGGCGCGCTTCAATTCCGAGATCATGAAGGCCGGAATCAAAATGCGCATCGACAGGTCTTCGGGCTTGTCCGGTGGCTTCTCGCCCGACATGTCCATGAACAGCTTCAGGTCCTTGTCGCGGACGTTCTTTTCCATGAAGCCGCGCAGCGGCACCGAGCCGGCCTCGAAGGCCTGATCGACGGTGATCTCGTTGGCGACCAGCGGTTTGACGCCGGTGTCGTAGACCCGCGTCAGCACCGGTCCCATCACGAAGGCGGTGAGGAAGAGCGCGAGCGAGATGACGACCGAATTCGGCGGCGCCGTCGCGGTGCCGAGCGCGGTGCGCAACAGCGATAGCACGACCACGATCCGGGTGAACGACGTCATCATGACCAGGATCGAGGGCGCGAGCGACAGCACCGTCATCAGCGCGATCAATTGAATGATGCGCTCGTTCAGGCCGCCGCCACCACCGGCGGCGCCTTGCCCGAAATTGATGCTGATATCCTGCGCGGCGAGCGGCGTCGCCGAGATTACAAGCGCCGCTACTGAGGCCGCCACCGTATTAAAACGGACGCGGCGGCCCCATGATGCGAGCATCAGGTCTTGTTCTGACGGCCGAGCAAACTCGCCATCTCCTGTTCGAGACTGTCATAGAGCGTAGTCTTGCTCTGGCTTGGCTTTGATTCCGGCCTGGGTTCGGGCCTGAGTTCCGGCCGCGGCGCCTTCGGCCCCGCCTTCACGAACCCCGTTCCTGCTTTGACGAAACCAGCTTCGGCCGGCGGCGGAAGTTCGGCCGACGACGTAAGGTCGCGCGCGCGCGGTGGGGGCGGCGGCAGGACGGCAGCCGCAGGTTCACCGAGCGGCGTAGAGCGAGCCGGCGGCGCTGCCGGCCGCGTTTCCGCAATCGGCTTGCGCAAGGCCGCTTCGAGCCGCTGGGCCATGTCGGCGAGGCTTTGGTCCGCGGCGGAGGCGGGCTCGGTGGCTTCCGGAGCTGAGACGGGAGGCGAATGAGGCGCCGCGGCGGCCGGTTGGCCGACCGGTTTGCGCGGCTCGAGCCGGGGCTCGGCACGCGTTTCGGCGCGCGGTTCCGGATGCGTCTCGGCGAGTGTCTCAAAGTCGGTGTAGGCTTCGTTCTGCGGCTCTTTGAATATCTCCGCGCTCGGCTCTTCGGAATGCGGCCGCGTCGGCGGCCGGCCGCGTGGCGGTGCTGCGGGGCGCGTCGACAGTTCGTCGGCGAGCGCCGCGAGCGTATCGCGCTGGGGACGCGGCGCGGGTTCGACGAACGGCGGCAAGGGCCGCGGCGGTAACTCATCCGGCAGCGGTTCGATGCGCGGGGCCGGACGTGGAGCGGCTTCCGGCTGCAGCGGCCATGATCCGTTGGTGCCATTTTCCGGCAGCGGGATGGCGCGCGGCAGAGTGTCCAATCCGACCGGCGGGCGCGTGCCCGGCGCGTCCCGCGTCGCGGTGAGGGCCCGCACGATATTGGGTTCGACGACCACGTCGCTCGGGCCGCCGATCATCAAGAGGTGCTCGACATTATCGCGCCGGACCAAAATGAGGCGGCGCCGGCCGTCGACGCTTGCATAGTCGACTACGGCGAGGCGCGGCTGGCGGCCGCGCGAGCTTGTGCCCAGACGGCCGGCGCCGAATCGGCGCACCGCCCACGCGAAACCAAGAATGAGACAGAGCACGACGACGAACGCGACGAAGAATTTTAGCGCGAGCGGCATCTCATATCCGAACAACGTATCAAACATCCGCGCTACTCCCCGTTTCGCTCCGACGCACCTTACGGGGCCAGAGCCTGGGGGTCCCAAAGGTTAATGGTGCCGGTAACATTTGCCGCCGTGATTACTAACAAATAATTAAGAACAATAGCCCATTTCTCCGCCAATGCCGATGCCATAAGCATTCTCATGGTAAACGGCGGATTAATGGCGAAATCGCAAAAATGCCCCGGTTAAGGCCTCGTTAACCATAGGCTCGGCAAACTCTGCCGGCCAATAAGCGAGTCTACAACGCGGGACGCGATCGATGCCGATTTCCGATATTCCCATCCTGTCGATGCTGCGCACGCGCATGCAGTGGCATCAGGCGCGCCAGCAGGTGCTGGCCGAGAACGTCGCCAATGCCGATACGCCGAATTACCAGGCGCGCGATCTGACGCCGCCGGATTTCAGCCGGGAACTGCAATCCTCGATCGGCCTCGACCGCACCGATCCGAATCATCTCGGCGCGCAGGCAAGCGGCAGCGCGCAGTTCGCCAACGACGGCACCGCGCGCTACGAAATTCGCCCGCGCGGCAATTCGGTGACGCACGAGGACGAAATGATGAAAGTGGCGGGCAACCAGATGGACTACGAGGCGGTGACATCGCTCTACACGCACAGCCTCGCTTTGATCAAGCTTGCGATCGGCCGCTAGCGGGATGGCCGCGACATCTCGGTTTTGACGGAGGGGCTTCGTCATGGACTTCGATTTCGTCAAATCGCTCAGCGTCGCGGCGTCCGGTCTGCGCGCGCAGATCGGCCGCATGCGTATCATCTCGGAGAACATCGCCAACTCCGATTCGGTGGCGCAGTCGCCCGGCGGCGATCCCTATCGGCGCCGCATCGTGACGTTCAGTTCCGAGCTTGATCGCTCGCTCGACGCCCAAGTGGTCAAGATCGGTCCGGTCGAGACCGACAATTCGGATTTTCTGATCAAGCACGAGCCGGGCAATCCGGCCGCCGACGCCAACGGCGATGTCAAATATCCGAACGTCAACAACCTCATCGAGATGACCGATTTGCGCGATGCGCAGCGCTCTTACGAGGCCAATCTCAACGTCATCACCGCCACCCGGCGGATGCTGCAACGGACGATCGATATCATCAAGAGCTGACGCCGAGCTCTGCAACGAGGTGAGCCATGCCGACACCGACCGCTATTGCCGCCAATGCCTATGCCGCGCTGTCGCGGCTGCACGACAATGCGGCCAAGATCGGCGGCGGTCTCGGCAACAGCCAGGATTCGGGTCCGAATTTTACGGCGCTGCTCAAGGACGCGATGAATGCCGTCACCGCGACGGCGCAAAAGGGCGACGCGCAAGCGCAGGCGGTGGCCAACGGCAAGTCCAATATGATCGACGTCGTCACCGCGGTCGCCGAAACCGAAACCACCTTCCAGACGCTGGTCTCGGTCCGCGACAAGGTGATTGCGGCTTATGAAGACGTCTTGAAGATGCCGATCTGACGGGACAGGCAAAAAAATGACCGGTCCCGAAGTCATGGACGTCGCGCGCGATGCGATCGTCACGCTGATCATCGTCGCGGCACCGCTGATGCTGGTCGGATTGGTCGTCGGCGTCATCGTTTCGCTGTTCCAGGCGTTGACGCAGATCCAGGAGACGACGCTCGTCTTCGTGCCGAAAATCCTCGCGATTTTCCTCGCCATGCTGATCGTGCTGCCGTTCATGGCGGATGCGCTCTACTCGAACTTTCTGCGGATCGCCGCCCACATCACCAGCGGTTGAGCGGGTTTCGCGTGATCGACATTTCGTTTCTCCCCGCGCTCGGGGCATCGTTCCTCCTGGTGTTCGCGCGCATCGGGACCATGGTGATGCTGTTGCCTGGATTGGGCGAGCAGAACATATCGGCGCGGCTGCGGCTTACCATCGCGCTCATTCTCGCCGCCGTGCTCTTGCCGCTGCATCGCAGCGCCTATCACGTCGATCCGACCGCGCTCGGTCCGATCATCGTGCTCCTGGTGGAGGAGATCGTGATCGGCGCGGTGCTCGGATTGACGGCGCGGCTGACCGTTTCGGCGCTCGACGTCGCGGGCTCGGTGATCGCCCAGCAGCTCGGGCTGGGTTTCGTCACTGCGGTCGATCCGATGCAGGGCGAGCAGGGCGTGATCCTGGGCAATTTCCTCACCATGCTCGGCGTCACGATGTTCTTCGCCACCGACATGCACCATCTGGTCATCTTCGCGCTCAACGACAGCTACACCCTGTTCGAGCCGGGCGAGCTGCCGGCCTCGGGCGACGTCGCGGCGCTTTTGACAAAGACGGTCGCCGGCGCGTTCCGCATCGGCATTCAGCTGTCGGCGCCGTTTTTGGCGTTCGGGCTGTTGTTCAATCTCGGGCTCGGGCTGTTGTCGCGGATGATGCCGCAGATGCAGGTGTTCTTCGTGGCGCTGCCGCTGTCGATCCTGCTCGGATTCCTGTTCATGGTGCTGGTCATCGGCTCGATGATGGGCATTTTCCTCGATTACGCGGGCGGCGTGCTGCACGAACTCGCGCCGCACGCCTAAAGCGCCAGAATTTAAAGCTTCAAGATGGCCGAAGAACGCGACGAAACCGAACATACCGAAGACCCGACGCCGCGACGGCTCGACGAGGCGATCAAGCGCGGCGACGTCGTCAAAAGCATCGAGGTCAGCACCTGGTTCCTGATCGCCGGCGGCACGCTGGTCCTGATGGCTTTCGCCGGTCCGATGGCGAACAGCCTGCAAGCGACGCTGCGCGGCGTGCTGGCGCATTCCTACCAAATCCCGGCCGACGGTCCGGGGATCGCCGAGCTCGCCAGGACGCTGGCGATGCATGTGCTCGCCGCCATCGGCATTCCGCTGTTTCTGCTCACGCTTGCGGCCTTCGCCGGCAATGCCGTGCAGCACCGCATTTTGTTCTCGTTCGATCCGGTGATGCCGAATCTGTCGAGGATCTCGCTCACGGCCGGGCTCGGCCGGCTGTTTTCGAAGCAGGCGCTCGCCAACTTCTTCAAAGGCCTGGTCAAGCTCGTGCTGTTCGGCTCGGTGCTGGCCGCGCTGTTGTGGCCGCAGCGCCATCGGCTCGGCGCCATGGTCGGCAGCGACCCGGCCCTGATCCTTCCGGCGGCACGCTCGCTCGCGATGCAAATGCTCGGCACCGTGGTGGCGATCCTCGCCGTGGTGGCGGCGGCCGATTATCTGTTCCAATACCGGCAGTGGTACGAGCGGCAGAAAATGTCGGTGCGGGAGATGAAGGAGGAGTTCCGCCAGGCCGAAGGCGATCCCGCCATCAAGGCCAAGATCCGCCAAATGCGCCAGGCGCGCGCGCGCAAGCGCATGATGGCGGCGGTGCCCAAAGCTTCGGTGATCATCACCAACCCGACGCATTTTGCCGTGGCCTTGCAATACGAGCGCGGCATGAATGCGCCGCTCTGCGTCGCCAAGGGCGCCGATCTGATTGCCCGCAAAATCCGCGAGATCGCCGAAGCCCACGATATTCCGATTGTCGAGAACCCGCCTTTGGCACGCGCGCTGCACGGTACGGTCGAGGTCGACCAGGAAATTCCGCAGGAGCACTACCGGGCGGTCGCCGAGATCATCGGCTACGTCATGAAGCTGCGCCGGGCGGTGGCCCGATGAGCGTGATGAGCATGATCCGGCCGGAAAATCATGCTCTAATCGTGTAGTTTTCGCAGGTTCTGGTGTTCGATTCGGCGGTGCGGAGCACTGAAAGCGGGGCATGACAGACGAAGCCACAAGCGAGCAGGCTCAAGACCTTAGGCCCGTCGCGCCCGCGGCTGGCTCGGCCGCCGGCGACGCGGTGTCGAGCGCCGATAGTCCCGACGGCAAATCGGCCAACGGCAAGTCCGCCGATCGCAACTCCGCCAAAGACAAGTCCTCCCGAGACAAGTCCTCCCAAGACAAGTCCTCCCAAGACAAGTCCTCCCAAGACAAGTCCGCGAACGGCGTCCCCGCCAACGGTAACTCCGCCAAAGCCCTGACGCTCGGGGCCGAGAAGCTTTCCGCCGAAGACTTTGGCAGCGCCGCGACCCGCCCCGCGATCGACCGCAGCGCCGCGACCGGGCGGGGTGGCAGCGTCGTTCTCGTGCTCCTCGTCGCCGCCCTTCTGGTGGCTGCCGCCGCCGCCATCGTGCTCCTCGGCGGCAGCAATGCCGAATACATCCTGGCGTTCCTCGCGGTGCTCGCCACCGTCGGCGTGTTCTCGCTGTTCGCGCTGGCCGCAGGCATCTTGCGGCTATCCCCGACCGAAGCCGCCAATCCGTTGATAAAGGCCGTGGTCGACGGCGCCGTCGATGGCATCGTCGTCACCGACAAGGACGGCCGCGTGGTCTACGCCAATGCGGCCTATCTCGATCTCACCGAGGCCTCCGACGCCAACGATCTGCGGCCGGTCGAGCGCGCCTTTATCGGCGATGCCGATGCCTCGGAGGCGATCTATCGTCTGCTCAAGGCGGCGCGCGAAGGCAAGCGGCTGCAGGAAGAAGTGCGGCTTGCCGGCAGCAATGGCCGCCCGGCGCGCTGGCTGCGCTTTAAGATCCGTCCCCTCGGCAGCGGCCGGCGCGCCGGCCGGTTGACGGTGTGGTCGCTCGCCGAGATCACGCGGGAGCGCGAGCGGCAGGAGAATGTTTTCCAGGAATTGCAGCATGCGATCGATTATCTCGATCATGCGCCGGCCGGATTCTTCTCGGTCGATGACAAGGGCGATATCGTTTATCTCAACGCGACGCTCGCCAATTGGCTCGATCAGGATCTCGCCCAAGTCGGTTCGGGTGGCGTCGGCGCGGGCGGGCTGAAGCTCGCCGATCTCGTCTCCGGCGACGGTGCGGCGCTGCTCACGGCGATGCGGGCCGCGCCCGGCGAAGTCAAAACCGAGGTGCTCGATCTCGACCTGCGCACCCGCAGCGGCCGCCGGCTGCCGGTTCGCCTGTTTCATAAAATCGCCTACGGCGCCGACGGCACGCCCGGCACATCGCGCACGCTCGTCCTCAATCGCGCCCACGACGACGGCACCGATCCGCAACGCGCAGCCGAAATCCGCTTCATGCGGTTTTTCCATCAGACGCCCATGGCGATCGCGACCATCGACAAGCATGGCGGGGTGGTGCGCACCAATCCGTTGTTCGCCCGCCTGTTCGAGGGCGCGCGCGGCGGGGAGGGAAAGGACCGCTCGATCCTCGCCGTCGTCGCCGAGCGCGACCGCGAGCCGCTGCAGACGGCGATCGGGCAGGCGGCCCTTGGCAAAGGCGACATCGGGCCGGTCGATGCCATGTTGGCCGGCGACGGCGAGCGCTCCGGCCGCTTCTACGTGACCGCGGTCGACGAGGAGGAGCGCGACCAGGAAGCGGCCATCGTCTACGCGCTCGAAACCACCGCGCAGCGCGAGCTCGAGAATAAAGTCACGCAGCAGCAGAAGATGGAACTCGTCGGCCAACTGGCCGGCGGCATCGCCCACGACTTCAACAATGTGCTCTCCGCCATCATGATGGCGACCGACTTTCTGCTCAGCGCGCACCGGCCGACCGATCCGTCGTTCCAGGACATCATGCAGATCAAGCAGAATGCCAACCGGGCGGCGAGCCTGGTGCGGCAGCTGCTCGCGTTCTCGCGCAAGCAGACGCTGCGCCCGCAAGTCCTCGACGTCGGCGAAGTTTTGTCCGACCTCACCATGCTGCTGCGCCGGCTGATCGGCGAAAAGGTCACGCTCGACGTCAAGCACGGCCGCGATCTCTGGCCGGTGAAGATCGACATTTCGCAATTCGAGCAGGTGATCGTCAATCTCGCGGTCAATGCCCGCGACGCCATGCCGACCGGCGGCCGGCTGCAATTGCGCACCACCAACATCACCGCGCAGGAATGCGCGAAATTCCAGGCCAAGGGCATGCCGGCGGCCGATTACGTTCTGGTGCAGGTCACCGATACCGGCACCGGCATTCCGGCAAAAATCCTCGACAAGATTTTCGAGCCGTTCTTCTCGACCAAGGAAGTGGGCAAGGGCACCGGGCTTGGCCTCTCCACCGTCTACGGCATCATCAAGCAGACCGGCGGCTTCGTCTATGTGGATTCGGTCGAACATGCCGGCACCACCTTCCGCATTTTCCTGCCGCGCCACATAGCGACCGCGCAAGAGATCGCAGCCGACCGGGCCGAGGCCGAGCCTGCGCTTCGTGCCGATACATCGGCCGACCCCGGCAAACGCGCGGCGAACACCGATCTCACCGGCGAAGGCATCATCCTCCTGGTCGAAGACGAGGAGGGGCTGCGCCAGCTCAACGCCCGCGGCCTTACCTCGCGCGGCTATACGGTGCTGGAGGCCGGCAACGGCGTCGAAGCCATCGATGTGCTGGAGAAATCCGGCGCGGAGATCGACCTCGTCGTCTCCGACGTGGTCATGCCGGAGATGGATGGGCCGACGCTGTTACGGGAACTGCGCGTCCGCAACCCGTCGCTGAAAATCATCTTCGTCTCCGGTTATGCCGAGGACGCCTTCCAGAAACATCTGCCGGCGGACGGCCAGTTTGCCTTTTTGGCAAAGCCTTTCACGCTCAAGCAACTGGTCAACGCGGTGAAAGAGACGCTCGCCGCGTAGCTGCCATGCGCGCTGCGCTGCGACAAACGCGCGTGCGACGCTTTGCGCAGGCCTTTTGGCGCGATCCTCAGGGTAGAAAAAAGCGATAGCGCAAGCGCGGGAGTTCCGACGCTCGGCGCCGGCGCATGCAGAGGACGACGTGCACAGCTTTTCTGAACTGCAAGGCTTTCCTGGAACTCGCACCGCCGCTGTGTCGCACGCTTCTTGGCTGCGGGCATTGGCCTTGCTCGCCGCGCTCGTCGCGAGCCTCGTCTGCTCCGCAGAAGGCGCCGACGCGCAGCTCAAGAGCGAATGGAAGTTCGGCGGCAGTCTCGCCGGCCGTTTGCTGTCGCTACCCATCGCGTCGGCCTGGTTCGAGGATGTGTCGAGCTTCGACAGTTCGATTTTGCCGCGTGGATCGCCCGAGGAACTGCCAATGGCCGCGCAGCCGGTCGGGGGATCGCTCGGCGAATTGTTCGGCCGGCGCGGTCTGGTCGGCGGCTTCGCCGCGGGATTCCTCGGCGCAGGCGTGCTCGGCGTGTTGTTCGGTCACGGCATATATGGCGAGCTGAACGGCATCGTCTCGGTGGTCGGCCTCCTGTTTCAGCTCGCGCTCATCGCGCTGCTCGGCCGGCTGATCTGGAGCTGGTGGGGCGCCGATCGGGCGCCGAATTATGCTCACCTTTCGCCGCGGCAACTGGCCGACGCCTACGGACGCGCGCACCACGAAGCGCTGCCCGATATCGAGTCTCCGGCCAGCGCCGACGCAAGTCTTGGCGAGCTTGGCGGCGACGGCTTCAGCAGAAGAGACCGTCCGCGGCGCCTGTAATTGCGCTCGATCGTGGCGAGGACATTCTCCGCGTCAGCGGACGCTGCAGCAGCATCGGGAGCCGTCGACTATCTGATAACTCGCAGTCAGGCGAGGCCGATCGCCCCCTTTGAAAAGGTCGCCCGCTTGACGAGGTTGCCCGTTTGACGAGGTTGCCCGTTTGACATGGGTCGACCTGCCGGTAGTCTCCTCGGGGTCTGAGCCACCGCCGGACAGGAGCGTGAATTTGCGCCCGCCTGCTGCGCTTGCCGCCTTCGGGGCCGCCATGATCGTCATGGCGATCGGCCGCCCGGCATGCGCCGCCGACCAGGTCCACGACGAGATCCAGGTCTACGACGGAGCGATCGCCGACGTCGGTCAATGGACCCTGGAGCAACACCTGAACTACGCCGCGACGGGCCAGAAACAGCCGGAAGTGCCGGGCGGCTTTGCCTCGAACCGTGCCCTGCAGGGAACCCCCGAATTTGCCTATGGGATCACCGATTGGTGGGAGGGCGGCTTCTATATTCCGTTCGCGGCCTCGGACTCCGGCCAATTTCTTTCCGACGGCGCCAAGATCCGGAGCCTCTTCGTTACTCCCGACGCCGCCAAGCGCGATTTCTTCTACGGCGTCAATTTCGAGCTCGGCTACGAGATGCCGCGGTTCGCGGCGAAACCTTGGGGGCTGGAAATCCGGCCGATCATCGGCATACGCAACAGCGAGTGGGATTTCATCGTCAATCCGATCGTCGATCTCAGCTTCGGCGCGGGTGGCGAAGCCGACTTCGCTCCGGCCGTGCGGCTTGCCCGTAATCTCGGCGAGGATCGCTATATCGGCCTCGAATATTATGCCGACTTCGGCAAGATCGGCGATTTCCTGCCGGCCGAGCAGCAAAGTCAGCAAATTTTCGCCGTCACCGATTTCAAAGTCAGTCAGGTCGATGTCGAGCTTGGCGCCGGCTACGGCTTCACCACGGGATCGGACCGCTTCGTGCTGAAGGCGATTTTGGGTTACGCGTTTCCGGTGCCCGGCAAGAGCGACGCCTCGACGACGTCGCGCACGCCCCTCGCCATGGGGACGCCGGCGCGGTCGACGCAGTCGCCCATGATCACGAAATAAATAACGCCCCCGGCGCCTAATTCGGCGCTGTCGTGTCGTGGCATGAATGCGGAGTCTGACCGGCGGACTGCCACTTCCACACATCGCATTTGGTGCAAGCGCCGAGGAGGAGGCCGAGGCCTACCGCGAAACCGGCATGAGCGATCAGCCGTGGCAGACGACGGCCGCTCGGTTCTGGGGTGTCATACCGCTGAGGCGACGCCATGCCTAGATTTTCCACGCCTCGCAGGTTGCGCCCTATCTTACTCCGACCCGGCACGCGCCGGCTATCGCGGCACTGCCGATTTTCGCCAGAGTATCTTGCCGGAATTTCCATTATCTTACCGGCGATCGACCGGCCGCGTCGCTGCGCGATGGCCGGCGCTAAGGAGGAAGCAACCTATGGATATCTATCTCTGCGGCTCGCGGCCCTCGCGGCGCGGCCCCGCCGATAGTTTCACCGGCACAGTCTGGCAGGATCCGATCATCGAGACGCCGGCGCCGGCGCTCTTGCGCTCCGGCATGGTGCGTTTCGAGCCGGGCGCGCGTACCCATTGGCATACCCATCCGCTCGGGCAGACACTCGCCGTCATTTCAGGTTTTGGCCGGGTGCAGACCTGGGGCGCGGCGGCGCGCGAAATCCGTCCCGGCGACGTGGTGTGGATTCCACCGGGCGAAAAGCATTGGCACGGCGCCGGGCCGAACACCTTCATGGTGCACGTGGCGATGCAGGAGGCGCTCGACGACAAGCATGTCGAGTGGCTCGAGCCGGTGACGGACGAGCAGTACAAAGCGGCCGGGTAGGGCGGTCCATGCGCTACGAGCTTTATTATTGGCCGAGCATCCAGGGCCGCGGCGAATTCGTCCGGCTCGCTCTTGAGGAAGCCGGCGCCGACTATGTCGACGTGGCGCGCCGCCGTGGCGAACGCGGCATGGCGGCGATGATGAAGCTCATGGCCGGCAAAGGCGCAGCCCATCCGCCTTACGCGCCGCCCTTTCTCAAAGCGGGCAAGCTCCTTATCGCGCAGACCGCTGAAATCTTGTTCTATCTCGGCCCGCGCCTGAAACTCGCGCCGCGCGACGAGGCTGGGCGGCTCTGGGCGCACCAATTGCAGCTGACCGTGGCCGATCTGGTCACGCATATCCACGATACTCATCATCCGATCTCGGGCCAGCTTTATTACGAAGAGCAGCGGCCGGCGGCGCGAAGGCGCGCCGAGCAGTTCTGGCGCTACCAGGCGCCTAAAATGCTCGGCTATTTCGAGCACGTGCTGCAAGGCAATGGCGGCGCCTCCACGGTGGGCCGCCGCTTGAGCTATGTCGATCTGTCCCTATTCCAGATCGTCGAGGGTCTGCGCTACGCCTTTCCAAAGCGCATGAAGCGTTTCGAGAAGAAAATCTCAGGGCTGGTCGCGCTGCACGACCGCGTGGCGAAACGGCCCCGCATCAAGGCCTATCTGGCCTCGGAGCGGCGCATCCCGTTCAATGAATGGGGCATCTTCCGCCGCTACAAGGAGCTCGATGCCTGACGGCCGAAAAGCGCGCTCCAGATCCGTCTTGTGTAATGGCAATCCCGCACCGGGCAGGCTAAGGAAGGGCGGGAAAAAAGAAGCCGGGGGGTATCATGCCGACGTTGTCTAGCCTTCTGCCCACTCTCATGCCGACTTGGGCGGATTTCGACCTTACCAATGGTATTAACATCCTCCGCATGATCTGCGGGCTGTTCTTCATCCCGCATATCGTCGGCAAGTTCACCGAGCCGGCGACGCTCAACTTCTTCAAGGCCGCCAAGTTCGATCCGCCGGCGACCTGGATGTATGTCGCCGGCACCATCGAGACTTTTCTCACCGTCGGCCTCGTCTTCGCCATCGCCACGCCGTTTGTCGCCAGCATCGCGGCCTTCCATATGTTTGTCGCGGCGGCTGCGACCCACAAGGTGACCAAGAAGTGGATCTGGGTGATCGGCGGTACCGAATACTGCGTGTTCTGGATGATATGCTGCATCATCGTCGCCATGGAGACATGGCCTAAATAAAAGTGGCCTAAATAAAGACATGGCCTAAATAAAATGTGGCCCAGATAAATACTGAGCCGAACAACAAAGAGTTTGCGGGAGTAGCCAGTGATCAAAGCAGCCATTGTCGGACTGGGCTGGTGGGGCAAGACCCTCGTCGAAGCATGCGAGAATTCTGACGCTATCCGTTTTGTCGCCGGCGCGACGCGCACCGTTTCGCCGGAGATCGAGGCCTTCGCCAAGGCCAAGGGCTTTCGGCTCGAACGCGACTACGAGGCTGTGCTCGCGGATCCAGACGTCGATGCGGTCGTGCTGGCGACGCCGCACTCCATGCACGGCGCGCAGGTGGTGGCCGCCGCGGCGGCGAAGAAGCATATTTTTTGCGAGAAGCCGTTCACGCTGACCAAGCGCGAAGCCGAAGATGCGGTCGCCGCGGTGCGCAAGGCGGGCGTCACGCTCGCGCTCGGCTACAATCGCCGCATCCACCCGGAAATGATCAAGCTGCGCGACATGATCCGCTCGGGCGAGCTCGGCATCATTCTGCACATCGAAGCGACCATGACATTTCCCAATGTGCTGTTCATCAATCCCGGCCACTGGCGCGCCGACAAGCACGAGACGCCGTTAGGCGGGCTCTTGCCGATGGGCGTTCACGCCGTCGACGCCATGATCGACCTGTGCGGGCCGATCGACCACGTTTTTGCCCAGAGCTTTCGGCGCGCCGCGCCGATCGACGCCGACGACACCACCTCGATCCTGTTCCGCATGAAAGAAGGTATGTCGGGCTATCTCGGAACGATGACCACCACGGGCCCCGGCTTTTCGTTCCAGGTGTTCGGCTCGAAAGGCTGGCTGCGGCTCGAAGGCGTCACCCATGTCGCCGGCGCCTCGTCGGACGAGCGGCGCACCCGGCTGTTCGGCACTTGCAAGTTCCAGCCGATCAAGGGCGAGGCCAAGACCTGGCAGGCAGCATCCCTCGACATTTCCCGCGCCGCGCTCGAAGCCTTCGCCAAAGCGGCCGAAGGGGGACCGGCCTATCCGATCCCCTACGATCAGATGGTCCACGGCGTAGCGGTGACCGAGGCCATCGTCCGCTCGGCGGGATCGGAGAAGGTGGAGAAAGTACAGTGATAGGACGCGATGAATGGTAACCGTCACCCTGAGGTGCGAGCGCAGCGAGCCTCGAAGGGTGCGGCCGAGGCGCCAGGGCCGATCTCCTTCGAGGGCCGCCTTCGGCGGCCACCTCAGGATGACGGAATAGAAACAACAGCGGCAAGCTAGGAAACCTGACATGGATCTCGGCAACGGCCTCGGCCACCTGACCTATTCGACGCTCGTTCATCCCGGCGATACCTGGGAGGAGATGTGGGCGAGCCTGAACACCTATGTGCCGAAGGTGAAGGCGCGGATTGCCCCCAATCAGCGCTTCGGCGTGTCGCTGCGACTGTCGGCGGACTCCGCGGAGACATTGGTCAAGAGCAAGCCCGAGCGCGAGAAGCTGAAAAAGTTTCTCGGCGACAACGACATGTATCTCTACACCGTCAACGCTTTTCCCTACGGCGCCTTCAAGGGCACCGTGGTGAAGGAACAGGTCTACGAGCCGGACTGGCGCTCCGAAGAGCGCACCCGCTACACCATGAATGTCGCCGACGTGCTGGCCGATGTCTGCGGACCTGACATTTCGCCGTCGATTCAGAGCGCACCGCTTGGCTTCAAGCCGCGCGTTACCGGCGACAATGTGGTGGCGAGCTATACCGACCACGTCATGCGGGTCGTCGCGCATCTGATCGCTCTCGAACAGCGCACCGGCTGCGTGGTGACGCTGGCGCTCGAGCCCGAACCTTATTGCTTCCTCGAAACCACCGACGAGGCGGTCGATTATTTCACCAAGCATCTTTATTCAGGCGCCGCCGCCGAGACCGTGGCAAAACTTGCGCATATTCCGATTTCGGAAGCGCATGTGGCGCTGCGCCGGCATCTCGGCGTGGTGTTCGATATCTGCCACCAGGCGATCGAATACGAGAATATCTCGCAGTGCTTGCAGAAGCTGGTCGATGCCGGCATCCCGATCTTCAAGTTGCAGGAAGCGGCAGCCGTCCACATTCCCGAGGTGACGCAAGCGAGTGTCGACGCGCTCAAGCGTTACTCGAAGACCATCTATCTCACCCAGACGGTGGAGAAGAAGGACGGCAAGCTGACGCGCTTCCTCAATCTCGAAGACGCGTTCGCCGCCTGGGAGAAGAATCCCGGCCCGCGCGAATGGCGCACCCATTTCCACGTGCCGGTGTTCCTCGACGATCTCGGGCCGTTCCGCACCACGCGCTTTGCCATCGAGGAAGCGCTGCGCTTCCATAAGCTCAAGCCGCTGTCGCGCCAGCTCGAAATCGAGACCTATACCTGGGACGTGCTGCCGGACAATCTGAAGACCGGCGATATTGTCGACTACGTCTGCCGCGAGCTCGAATGGGTGCGCGGCCAATTGGTGTAGCGGCCATTATTCCTCCCCCTTGAAGGGGGGAGGTCGATCCGCGCAGCGGATCGGGTGGGGGTCAAGGCATTCACGGACCCCTCCCCGAACCGCCGCTGGCGGTTCGACCCTCCCCTTGCAGGGTAGGGCGTTGACTGGGGAGAGATAAATGAAAGTCGGTTTCATCGGGCTCGGCCGTATGGGCGGGGCCATGGCGCGGCGCATGCTCGAGGCCGGCCACGACGTCGGCGCCTTCAACCGCACCGCGGCGCGGTCAAAGCCGCTCATTGATGCCGGCGCCAAGCCACTCGACTCGATCAAGGCGGCGGCGACTTACGGCGATGCTGTTTTCACCATGCTGGCCGATGACGCAGCCGTGCTCGATGTCGTCAGCCAGCCGGGCGGTCTCCTGGCCTCGCTGCCCAAAGGCGGCATTCACATCTGCGCCGGCACGCACAGCGTCGCGGCCATGACCAAGCTCAAGGAGCTGCACGGCGAAGCCGGGCAGGTGCTGATTGCAACCCCGATGCTCGGCCGCCCGGAGATGGTTGCCTCGGGCGTCGCCGGCATGGTGCTTGGCGGCGCGAAGGATGCGCTCGACCGGTGCCGGCCACTATTCGCGGCGATCGCACGCCGCACCTTCGAGGCCGGCGCCGATCCGGTCGGGGCCAGCGCGATCAAGATCGCCAATAATTTCGTGCTCGGCTGCGCCATCGAGGCGATGGGCGAGGGCTTTGCGCTCACCCGCAAATACGGCGTCGTGCCCGATGTTTTTTACGACGTCATGACCGACGGCATGTTCGCCTGTGCGGCCTACAAGATCTACGGCAAGCTCATTGCAGAGGAGCGCTACCAGCCGGCAGGCCAGCGCGCCATTCTGGGATTGAAAGACGCCAACCTCGCGCTCGAAGCCGGCGGCGCCGTTGGCGTGCCATTGCCCAGCGGCAATGTCTGGCGCGACCGGCTCGTGGGGGCGGTGGCGCACGGCGAAGCCGAGCACGACTGGGCGGTGATGGCCAAGGACCAGGCGCGGGCGAGCGGGCTGGAGTGAGCGGGCGGCGTCATCATCGCGCATCGCGACGCACCACGCGTTGGACTCCCGGTCGTTCCAGTTGACTCGCATAGCTGACTGGTTATAGGTACCATCAATAACCAACAGGTTATCGATGGCGACGCCAGGCCACCGCGACATGCTTTTTCGATCACTGGCCGATCCGACCCGGCGGGCGATCTTCGAGCGGCTCTGTCGCGACGGCGAGCAGACGGTCGGAGCGCTGACGGCGCGGGCCGGGGTCTCGCAACCGGCCGTCTCAAAACATCTCGGAGTTCTCAAGCAGGCCGGACTGGTGCGCGATCGCCACGAAGGTCGCCAGACGCACTATAGCGCGCAGCTCGGCGCCTTGGCGCCGCTGATCGACTGGACCAGCCAGATGGCAGGCTTCTGGAAAACTAGGTTCGACCAACTCGAAGATCTGCTCAAAAGGATGGACCAATGACCAATACCGCGACCGAAACGCTCGCCGTCGTCGTCGAACGTGAAGTGTCTTTTCCGCCCGAAAAGGTCTGGCGCGCGCTCACGCAGCCGCACCTGATCGAGGAGTGGCTGATGAAAAACGACTTCAAGCCCGTCGTCGACCACCGCTTCAATTTTCGCGCCGACTGGGGCGCCGTCGACTGTCAGGTCCTGGCCGTGGAGCCGAACAAGACGTTGTCTTATACCTGGGCTGCCTATGGTCTTGAGAGTATCGTCACTTGGACTCTCACCCCGACGAGCATGGGAACCCTGCTGCGCATGGAGCAGTCGGGCTTCCGGCCGGATCAACAGCAGGCCTATCAAGGCGCCAAATTCGGGTGGCAGAAATTCTTTGCCAGCCTGGAGCAGGTTTTGGCGCGCGTAGATTGAAGTCAACCCGCGTTGCTCAAGTGACGACGACAACCAGGGAGAAACGACAACAGCCATGAAGAAGAGCAACGCGAAGGCAGAAAAAGGCGGAGACTCCCCCTCCCGGCTGATCGATGCGAGAATTAAGGAGCTGAGCGACTGGCGCGGCGAAACGCTCGCGCGGGTCCGAAGTCTCATCAAAGAGGCCTGCCCCGACGTGATCGAGGCGTGGAAGTGGCGCGGGGTTCCGGTGTGGGAGCACGAAGGAATCATCTGTACCGGCGAGACCTACAAGGCTGTCGTGAAACTGACCTTCGCCAACGGTGCCGCGCTCGCAGACCCCACGAGCCTCTTCAACTCCAGCCTCGAAGGCAACGTCCGGCGTGCCATCGATATCCATGAGGGCGACAAGATCAACGAGCGTGCCCTGAAAAATCTCGTCAGTGCCGCAGTCGATTACAATCTGACAAAAAAGAAGAAGAAAACGTAGCCCGGATGAGCGTAGCGATATCCGGGGGGCACTTCGCGGCCATATCCCCCCATGTCGCTGCGCTCATGCGGGCTACTTCCCCCCAGATGGCTGTTGCCAGCGGCCCCAAGTATCCTATGCTTGGGCCAATAATAAAAACCAAGACAAAACTTCCTGGGAGGGAACCATGGCAGTCGAACAATCGACCATGCGCAAGGTGTATTGGCGGCTTTTGCCGCTGTCGATCCTGACTTATTTCCTCTGCTATCTCGACCGCATCAATGTGGGCTTTGCGGCGCTCACCATGAACAAGGATTTGGGCCTCGATGCCGCGATCTACGGCATGGCGGCCGGCGCCTTTTTCTGGGGCTATTTCCTGTTCGAGGTGCCGAGCAATCTGATCCTGGAAAAGGTCGGCGCGCGGCTGTGGATCGCCCGCATCATGGTGAGCTGGGGGCTGTTGTCGGGCTTGACCGCGTTCTGCACCGGGCCGTGGAGTTTTCTCATCATGCGCTTTCTGCTCGGTCTCGCCGAGGCTGGCCTCTTTCCGGGCATGATCCTGTTCTTCACCTATTGGTTCCCGGACTGGCACCGCGCCCGCATCGTCTCGGGTTTCATGGTGGCGCTACCGCTTGCGGTGGCGGTGGGCTCGCCGGTGTCGACAGGGCTGCTCGGCCTCGACGGCATCGCGGGTCTTGCCGGCTGGAAGTGGATGTTCATTGCGGAAGCGATCCCGACGGTGCTGGTCGGCTTCTTCATCTTGTTCTACGTCACCGACCGTCCGAGCCTCGCCCACTGGCTCAGCGACGAGGAGCGCGCCTGGCTCTCCTCGACGATCGAGACCGAGCGCACCCTGGTCCAGTCAAAGCGCCAAGTCAGCCTATGGCAGTCGTTCTGGGAACCGAAAGTGCTGCTGCTAACGCTTTACTATTTCGGCATCAACGGCGCGAGCCTCGGCATGCTGTTGTTCCTGCCGCAGATGGTCAAGCAGCTCGGCCTTTCCAACATGCAGGTCGGCTGGGTCAGCATGATTCCTTATCTGTTCGGCGCGGTCGCGATGGTGGCGTGGGGCTGGCTGTCCGACCGCATGGCGGAACGGCGCTGGAATTTGTTTTGGGCCGCCACGGCCGCGACGGTGGGACTCCTCATCGCGGCGCAAGCCGTCGGTACCGTTTGGGCGATCGTCGGCATGTCGATCGCTGCAATCGGGTTTTATGGCTCGAAAGGGCCGTTCTGGGCGATGCCATCGCTGTTCCTGACCGGCTCCGCGGCGGCCTCCGGCATCGCCTGGATCAACGGCATCGGCAATCTCGGCGGCTTCTTCGGCCCGAGCGCAGTCGGCTGGGCCAAGGACTACAGCGGAAGCTTTACCGGCGGACTTTATGCGCTGGCCTGCTTCTCGCTGGTGTCCGCCGTCGTCGCGGCCCTGTGGCTGCACATCCCGAACCCGGCGCGGCAGCAAGTGCTGGCAAGCGTACCCGCCGAATAGGCGAACGCCCGGCCCGCCGTGATATTCAACGAATGACGGCCGGCGG
>JBAPUM010000079.1:0-25069 GCA_049282655.1 Xanthobacteraceae bacterium | reverse complement strand
CGGGCTTTGCCCGCGTCCCGGAATGACGGCCGGAGGTCACTCACCCCTTCTTCTTCTCAAACCCCAATTCGCTCCAGCGCGCCTTCACGGCATCGAGATCGGCCTGCGCCGGCCACACCGTCGGCGGGAAGCGCGCGCCGCCGAGATCAGGATCGGGGTCGTAGTCGAGATTGATGGTGGCGTCGATCAACACTCGGTTCCATTTGCCGGTGCCGAATTGCGAGACGTTGCGATCGCGCCGCCTTGTCGATGGATCAAGCCCGGCGCCGAAGGTCGACGGCATGATGACGATATCGTCCTCGCCGGCATTGACGCGGAAGGCGATGGCCCAATCGATCGCCGCGTAATCGTGAATATCGATATCGTCGTCGACCACGGTGACATGCTTGTAGCGCACATGCGCGGCTGACGAGCCCCACAGCGCGTTCGCGACCTGCTTGGCCTGGCCGCGATAGCTTTGTTTGATCTGCACCACCGTATTGACGCCGGTCTGCACCGGCGGACACCACACATCCGTGACGCCGGGCACGCCGGCGCGATCCAGTACGTTCCACGCCGTCGCCGCCCGCATGATCGAGGAGCAGACGCCATTCTCGGAAAAACTGCCGGGCATCGATCCTTCGATGGTGCCGCGCAGGATCGGATCCTTGCGGTGGGTGATGCAGGTGACGCGAATGGTCGGTTTCGGCGAGCGGTCGCCCGCCACATAGCCGGTGAACTCAGCGAACGGGCCTTCCATCGTATAGCTTTCGGGCTCGATGCCGAGAAAACCCTCGATAACGATCTCGGCGCTTGCCGGCACGTAGAGATCGTTGGTCTCGCATTTGACGAGCTCGACCGGCGCGCCGCGGATGCCGCCGACGACATCGTATTCGCAAATGCCTTTCGGCACCGGCGAGCCGCCGACGAAATCGAGCGACGGCTCCCAGCCGATCGCCACCGCAATCGGCATTTCCTTGAAACCCTTCTGCTGCCAGGCGGTGACGTGATGGCCGACATGCTGGGCGCGCCACATCAGGATCGGAATGAGATTCTTGCCGCCCACCATGCCGCGATAGACGCCGACATTCATCACATCGGTATCGGGATCCTTGGTGACGACGCCGCCATACGTGAGAATGTAGCGGCCGCCGTCGATGCGATTCCACTGCGGCACCGGGAAGTCATAGAGATCGACGTCGTCGCCTTTGACGATGTTTTCCTTGCACGGTCCGGACGCAACGATCTTCGGAGGAATGCCGGAGGACAAGACGGTGCGGCCGAGCTTGACCAGTTCCCGCGCGTGGGTGTCGGGCGGCATACCCAGCAGCATGGCGAGCCGTCGGTAACTGGCGAGGGCGCCGGTGAAGACGCTGCGGCAGCGCGCATTGGCGCCATAGTCGCGGATATTGTTGAACAGAAGAGCGGGGCCGTCGGCGGCGCCTTGCGCCAGCCGCGCGATGGTGCCCAGTTCGACATCCCAATCGACCTCGGCATCGACACGCTGCAACTCGCCGGCGTCATCGAGCGCCTTGAGCCAGCCGCGCAAATCGCCGTACGCCACCGGCTTTCGTTCTAGGGTCATGGATTATTCCGGTTCGGAAAAATGGTGGCCTTTCTGGGCATTACGGGTGGGTGGTGTCAAGAAAACGGCCGAGCGCCGCCGTGGCGGCGCGGGGAAAGGTGAAATACCGGAGATTTCGGCGCGCTAAGGCAGCCGGCTCGGCCTAACGGACCCGCCCCTCACTCCCGCCCCGCCACCACCACCAGCCGCTTCACTTCGCCGTTCAGATAGGCCTGCAGGAACGCGTCGTAGTCCTTGAACGAGACGCAGCCGTTGGAATCGCCGTTGGGGCCGAGCATGTAGCTGTGGGCGAGGAGGCCGGCGCGGCCGAACACTTTGCTCTCGTCGACCGGGTTGAGCCGCAGCGCGCGCACGCCGTGGAACGGCGCTTCGCGTTCGGTGAGGTCGTAGACGTCGGGCGGGGTGACGCCGCGCATGCGGACGTCGGCGTGGCGCGGATCGTCGAGGAGATCGCCGTAGCCCGAATGCGCTTCGAGCCGCCGGCCGCTGGGCAGGTAAACCGTGTGCGCGGAGATGTCGTAAACCGCGGTCTGCGCGCCGTAGCGGCCGGAGCCCTGGCCGCCGCTGCCGACGCCGTCGTCGGCCGAGGCGTAAGCCAGCGACAGCGGCGACGGCTTGCCGAACAACCTTGCGAACAGGCCCGGCTCGGCCGGCGGGTTTTCGGCGGCCTGTTCCGCATGACTGTCGCGAAGCAGCGCCGTGCGCACTTGCGATGCCGGCCGTGGCGGCGGCTCGTCGCGCGCGGCCTGGACGATCTCATGGGCGGCCGGCGGCGGCGCTGTCGCCGCTTGCTGTTGCGCTTGGCGCGGCGGATTGCTCGCAAACATCCGCTTCACAAAACTTTCCGGCGCCGCGCCGAGCGCGCGGGGATCGAACCAGGCCAGAGTGCTTGATGCGGACGAAGCCGCGGCATCGGACGAGGGCTGCACTACCGCAAGCCTGTCGCCACGGGTGGCAACCCGATCGAGCCTGTCGCCACGGCGCGGCGCGATCTCTGCTTGATCGGCGTCTCGTTGATCGAAGCCTTGCGCCACATAATCTTCAGCGGCGAGATTCTGGCCGGAGAGGTCGCGGCCGGCGAGATTGGTGTAGAGCGTCCACGTGCAAAGCAGCGCGACGCAGCCAAGCGCCGTGCCGCCCACAAGGCGTTGCGGGCGCGTTTGGCGTGAAAAAGAAACCCGGTCGTCGACGACCGAATCCCAACGATACGCGTATTCGAACGTCATTCCCCTCACGCCCACCCCGACGATCACTTTTCCACGCAAGATGCAGCCGCCATGTCCGTGGCATGCCGCAGCGGGAAAACCCGTAGTGTCGCGAAGCATCCCCAGATGCCGCGCCGTATTTCTTCGGCGATTATTGAGGCGATATTTAGTTAATTTCCGCTAAAAACGGAGGCAGTTGCGGGCATGGTTAATCGCCCATGCATAGGCGGCATGTTCAGCAACCCCGATCTCGTGTAGTTTCGCGGCTTGGGCCCCGATACGGTCATGGGGCTGATGAATTTTCGGGCCTGACACGGTCATGGCCTGATAGGTGTTTTGGCCGGGGGAACTTTTGATGAGCAACAACGCTTCGCTTTCGCTCGATGAACTCGATGCGCGCATCGCCATCTTGCGCGACAATATCCGTCAGCTGATCGAGCAGGCCGCAGCCTATTCGGGCGCAGGCGATGAAGATCGCGCCGCGGATCGTATCGCGCAGCAGAACGAGGAACTGGATAAGCTCACGAAACAAAGAGATGCGCTGATGGGGAAGTAGCGTCTAGCCCTCTCAAATATACCTGACGAGTACAGCAAGGTCGCCGTTAAGGGCGTTCGGCGGTCATGGCGAGGTTCCGCAAGCAATGGAGAGGCCGGGCATAAGCCATTGCACGAAGGTAGGCTCCGGTCCTGCAGCCCACCAATGGATCAATGACGGTAGCCAAACGAGGGTTCTAACGGCGGCGCCAAACACCGCATATAGCAGCGCCCCAACGACCAAAACGAAAACTCCGCAGTCGGCGTAAGTTGCCAGCGCCCAAACATAACTTAGGATTCCCAGTCCGCCAAAGACAGCACCAAGACCCAAATATATGCGTACCAACCAGATCAGAAATTGCTTCATTTTGGTCTGCGCGGCTCCGGCTTCATCTTGCCCGTGTATAATTCCCTCCCGCTTGCGGCGGGAAGGCGGGATCCGGCCTTGCGGCATCGAGGAGTCGTAAGCATCGAGGACTTACCCTCACCCGCTTCGCTGCGCTCGCGTCCTCTCCCGCAAGCGGTAGAGGGGTAATTCCTTCACTCCGCCTTCAATCCCGCGTCCTTGATGACCTTGCCCCACTTGGTCATCTCGTCCTTGAAGAAGGCTTCACACTGCTCGGGCGAATTGCCGATCGGCACGTAGGCCATCGCGGCGAGCTTGTCCTTGACGTCGGTGGTTGCGAGACCTTCGACGATCAGGCGATGCAGTTCGGTGACGATGTCCTTCGGCGTGCCCTTCGGCACCACCACCGCGGTCCAGGTCGCGCCCTCGACTTCCGGATAGCCCGCCTCCGCCATGGTCGGGGTGTCGGGCAGCGTCGGCGCCCGCGTCTTGCCGGTCACCGCGAGCGCCCGCAAGCCGCCGGACTTGATCAGCGGCACCGCGGGCGCGAGCGCCCCGAACGAGATCGGCGTGTGGCCGGCAACCGTCGCTTCGACCGCGGGTCCGCCGCCGCCGAACGGCACATGCACGAGGTCGAGGCTCAATGAATGCGCAAACAGCGCGCCGGTGAGCTGCGGCGGCGTGCCGGTGCCGGGCGACGCATAGCTTTCCGTGCCCGGATTGGCGCGGATCCAGGCCACCAATTCCTTGACGGTCTGCGCGGGAACCGAGGGATTGATCGCCAGCACCACGGGAGTGGCCGCGCCCACCGTGACGGCGTCGAAATCCTTCAGCGGATCGAACCCGGCATTGACGAACAGAAACGGGTTGTTGGTCAGATTGCCGCCGGTGACCAACAGCGTATAGCCGTCGGCCGGCGATTGCGCGGCCCGCACCGCGCCGACATTGCCGCCGGCGCCGGGCACGTTTTCGATGTAGAAATTTTTTCCGGTCGCCTCGGTGAGTTTCTGTGAGATCAGCCGCGCGAACAGATCGGTCGGACCGCCGGGCGCAAAGCCGACGATGACTTTTACCGGCCGCTCCGGCCAGGCTGCCGCAGCGGCGCTGTTCGTGGCGTTGACAAGACTTGCCGCAGCTAAGCAAAACGCCAAAGCCAGATATCTTTTCATATCACGACGACTCCCAGTGGGTAGGCCGGGAATGACGGCGACAGGCTGTCACTTCGGCAGCGGTTTGCCATTCGTTTCCGGCAGAAACGGCACGACGCAAAAGCCCAGCACATAGATGCAGGCGATGGTCATCGCAGCGCGGGAGAAGCCGCCGAATTGCACGATCAAGACGCCGGCGAACAGCGGCCCCAGGAAGGCGATGAAGCGCGGCGCGTTGAAAGTGAAGGCCAGCCCCGTCGCCCGCGAGCGCGTCGGGAACAGTTCCGGCAACCACACCGACATCCAGGAATATTGGCCGAGCGTGAAAAACGCATTCACCGCCGCCGCCACCAAGAGCAGCGTCGGATCCTCCGTCCACAGGAACAGCACCGGCGTCATGATGAAGGCGAGCGCGAAATACAGCATCGTGATCGGCTTGCGGCCGAAGGCATCGGCGAGAAAGCCCAAGCTGATATAGCCGCAGATGGCGCCGAAATTATACGCCATGCCCGCATAGCTCGCCCATTGCGGGCCTTGCAGGCCGGCCTTGGTCGCAACCGACGCGATGTAAGGCGGCACCCAGGACGAGATGCCCCACCAGGCAAGCGTCGTCGTCAGCGACATCAAGAACACGATAACGCTGCGCCGGCGGGATTCCGGCTCGGCGAAGAGATCGGCGACCGTGAACCGCGTCAGCGCCTTTTCATCGGCCGTCAGCGTTGCACCGGTCTCCTTGCGCGCGTTCGCCGCACGCCGCCGCGCGTCGGTCGCCTGCCAAACCGCGGATTCATCGATCGAGGTTCTGATCCATACCGTCAGCAAGGCCGGCACGATGCCGATGACGAACATGTAGCGCCAGGCGTCCGGACCCAGGCCGGAGACGAACAGCCAGATGAAGGACGCGAGGAAGAAGCCTATGCCGAGACCGCATTGCATCAGGCCTGCGCCTTTGCCGCGCGCATTCTCGGGCCAAAGCTCGGCCATCATCGACGAGCCGGTCGACCATTCCGAACCGATGGCGATGCCGACCAGAAAGCGCAGCAGCGCGAACGAAATCCAGTTGAACGAGAAGGCGGTGAGCCCGGTGAGCAGCGAATAGCCGAGGATGGCGTAGATCATCGTCCGCTTGCGGCCGATATAGTCGGCCAAAATGCCGCCGCAGACGCCGCCGATGCCCCAGCCCAAAAGCGTGATCGCCACCACGGTGCCGGCGTAAGCGGGGATCTGCGCATATTGCGACGGATCGAGCAGCGCATGCATCGCAGGCGCGAGGGTGAGGAGGAGCGCATAGGTCTCGTAGCCGTCGAACAGCCAGCCGAGATTGGCGGCCAGAAGCGTGCGCCACTGGCTCGCGGTCAGCGAGCGATACCAAGGCGCAGTGCCGGCGGTGATGTCCGTCATGTGGTCCCTCCCCCAAAGTCCCGGCGATCGGCAGGTTGATCCTGCTTCGGCACGGTCTGGCCGCGCCGCTGTCACCCGGTTGTCACGTCAGAGCCTAGCGGAAAGATCGCGACAAGTCACAGCGCAAATCAGGGCGCCGCAGCTGCCGGAGCGGCAAAAGCCGCGGCCAATCGCGCGGCAAATTGTCGTTCCATTTCTTTGGCCTTGGAGCGCAGCACCGGCTGGCCGAGGCTGCCGAGCTTGCCGGTCAGCGCGGCCTCGACCTCGTAGTCGATGCAGGTGCCGGTGCCGCCGTCGACGGGGGCGTCGCTGAGCCGCGTCAACGAGGTGGCGGTGAGCCTGCCGACAATGCCGAGCGGGGTGCCTTCGACCTTGGCCTCGATCTCGGCGGGCGGCGCGGCGCGCGTGACTTCGACCGTGACTTTGAAGCGAAACTTCATATAGGCGACCTTGGTCTCGAACACGGCCGCGTAAACATCCGGTGCGGTCTCGTTAAGTTCGTTGACACCGTCAACGCAAGAGGCGAAGAACCGAGCATCGCGCACCGCCTTGTAGACCTCGGCGCGCGGCGCCTTGACCGTCAATTGTCCGGTGAATTTCATCTGAACTGGGCCTGTGAAATGGCGTTCACGCGCGCAGCGCCGTGAGCATGTCTTTGATGTATTCGTCGGCGCTCGAAATCACCAGCATCATCGAATGCGGCCGCAATTGCGCGAGCATTTTCGACAGCGTCTCGTCGCTGGACGTGGCGCCACCCAGGATGAGCGCCGTGGTCATCACATGCTTGAGGCTGCAGGCCTCGCCGATGATCGCCGCCGCGGCGGCATTCTCGCCGGCGCTCGCCACCATGACGACGAGATCGGCCGCATCGACCTCGGCGATCAGATCCTTGGTGCGACCGGCGAGATCGTTGAGCCAGCCGCCCATCGAAAAGCGCTCGCCTTTGAGCGGAGCCGAGGAGAAGGCCGAGGCCGTGAGAAAGCTCGCGCGCTGCCACGGCGCCCGGGCGAGTTCCTTGACCACGCGCTCGCTCGGCTCGTCGAGCGCGATCACCTTGACGGCGCGGGGCTTCGAATTCGGGCTTTCGACGCGGAATTTCGCCTCCGCCGCCGAACTCATCCGGGCCGATTCACTCTGCATGCTCGATCTCCGCCAATACCCGCAGTATAGCGCCCGGCGCCGGATATTTCATTATGCGCCGCATCTTGTATAAGGGCCCCCGCATTTATCGGTTTCATCCAAAATAAGCGCCCAAATCCACCATGTCCGACGTCACCCAATCCACCAAGCGCCTCGAACTGTGCAGCACCGCCGACGTCGCTCCGGGCGCGGCGCTGAAGGTCGAGATCGGCGATTTGGCGCTCGCCGTGTTCAATGTCGGCGGCGAATTCTACGTCACCGACGACGCCTGCACCCACGGGCCGGGCTCACTGTCCGAAGGCTATATCGAGGACGACGTCGTCGAGTGCAATTTCCACAACGGCCAGTTCAATATCCGCAGCGGCGAAGTGGTCTCGCCGCCCTGCATGGTGCCGGTCAAGACCTATGCGGTGACGGTGATCGACGACAAGGTGACGATCGAGGTCTGAGGCGCCAAGGCCGCCGTATTGGGATGCGGCCCATCGGCGCCGCGCCGCGGTTTTGTGGTTGACGAGGCGCGCGGCTCCGGCTTGTTAATCGCCAACAAGATTGATGGAGGATCGCCCGATGTCGAAGACCAGAGCGCCGTTCCGTGCCGACGTAGTCGGCAGCATTTTACGCACCGCGCCGCTCAAGGAAGCGCGGGCCAAACGCGAGAAGGGCGAGATCACCGCGGCACAACTCACGGCCGTCGAGGATCAAGAGATCGAGAAGATCATCAAGAAGCAGGAGGAAGTCGGGCTTCAATGCGCGACGGACGGTGAATTCCGCCGCTCCTGGTGGCATTTCGATTTTTACGGCATGCTCGACGGCGTCGAGATCGTCGAGCTCGATCACGGCATCCAATTTCAGGGCGTGCAGACCCGGCCGCGCACGCCGCGCATCACCGGCAAGCTCGGTTTTTCCACGCATCCGATGCTGGAGCACTTCAAGTTCCTCAAGGCACACACCCGCGTCACGCCGAAAATGTGCATCCCGTCGCCGGCCACGCTGCATTTCCGACTCGAGCCGAACGCCATCGTCACCAAGGACTATGCCGACCGCAGCGCCATCTTCGACGATCTCGCCAACACCTATCGGCAGGCCATCCGCGGTTTCTACGACGCCGGCTGCCGCTACCTGCAATTCGACGACACCGCCTGGGCCTATCTGTGCTCGCAGGCCGAGTTGAAGAAGGCGCGCGAGCGCGGCCTCGACGCCGACCGGCTGCAGCAGGATTATGCCCGCGTCATCAACAAGGCGCTGGAAGGCAAGCCCGCCGACATGGTGGTGACCACCCATGTCTGCCGCGGCAATTTCCGCTCGACCTGGATTTCGGAAGGCGGCTACGAGCCGGTCGCCGAGATCATGCTCGGCCAACTCAACTACGACGGCTATTTCCTCGAATACGACAGTTCGCGCGCCGGCGGTTTCGAGCCGCTGCGCTTTTTGCCCAAAGGCAACAAGGTCGTGGTGCTCGGCCTGATCACAACCAAATCCGGCACGCTCGAGAAGAAAGACGACGTCAAGCGCCGCATCGAGGAGGCGACCAAGTTCGCCGCCCTCGACCAGTTGGCGCTGTCGCCGCAATGCGGCTTCGCCTCGACCGAGGAGGGCAATGTGCTCGCCGAGGAAGAGCAATGGGCGAAGCTGCGCATGGTTGTCGAATTGGCGAACGAAATGTGGGGCTGACGCCTAGGGGGCGCTCAGTTGCCGGCGGCTCAGCCGCTTATGCGTGTGCACCATCAACGCCATGGCGAATAGCGGCGTCGCCAGGTTGACGATCGGGATCGAGACGAAACCCGCGATGAAGAGGCCGCCGAGATAGACTGTCATGGCGTGGCGCTTGCGCATCAGCTTGGCTTCGGCCGGCGGCCGCAGCCGCATCGCGGCCAGCTCGAAATATTCGCGGCCGAGAATATAGGCGGTGGCGAGAAAGAAGATCACCGCGCCGAAGCCGAGAAAGAGCATGAGCGGCATCGCGCACAGATAGATGACAAGCGCCAACAGCGCCGTCTTCGCACCCTCCCACGAGGCGAGCCATAACGGCAGCGCTCGGCCAGGCGGGTCGGCCGGATAATTCTCGCGTTCGACTTCGGCGCCGATCTCGTCGGCGAAAAAGCTGCCGACCACCGCCGTCACCGCCGGCATCAAAAACACGCTGCCGACGACGATGCCGAGGCCGGCCACAATCGACAACAGCCAGGCGAGCACGCTCGCCGGCGCATGCGCTTGCGGACCCAGCGTCGATTCAAGCGATGCGCCACCAGCCCCGATCAGAAACACGATCGACCGATCAAGCGCGATGCCGACGACGATGATCAGCGCGAGCGCGAGCCCGATCGATTTCCACAGCACCGCGCGCAACGGCGGGGCGAACATCTGGACGATCGATTGGATCACGTCATCGAGCATGGCTTAGCTTTCCTTGCGTCATTCCGGATTGCCGCCCTACGCGGCAAGTCCGGAATCCATAATCACCGCCGGCCGAGGCGGGCCATGCCAATACCATTTTATGTAAGGTCTGTGATTATGGATTCCGGGCTCGCGGGCAAGAGCCCGCGCCCCGGAATGACGCTAAGCGACGACCACTTCGCCGTCGACGGTCACATCGGGCACTTGCGGCACCAACGGAACATCCGCCGCACCCGCCGCGCAGGCGGCGTCGGCCCATTGCAGCGCCTTGTAATCGAAGCCGCGCGCGATCGTCGGCTTGACGACGTTGAAATAGGGCGAAATGTCGAAGTCGCGCGGGCAGTAAAGGGAAGAGTGGCGGATTTCCAAGATTTCCTCGCGCGCCTGCCGGCTGCCGTTCTGCCTCACCTTGGGCAGGATCGGATAGCGCACCGCGCGGAACGCGTCCGCGATCAGCGCCGAGCAGATCAGCCGCGTCGGATCGCCGGAACCGAGTGCGATCAAGCGCCGGCGCCAGCGTTGGGGCACCGGCAAAGGCAATAGATAGCGCATCAGGTCGATGATGTTTTTTAGATCGTAAGCAAAGCCGATCCGTTCGATCGCATAGCGGCAGACAAAAGCGCAGTCCGCCTTGCGCAACCGCACCGGCCGGCAAATCCGGGTGTGGAACCGGGTGTATTTCGACAGCGGCGCCGACACCACGCCTTCGCCGACATTGGCTTCGATCAGCACATGCGGCTCGCCGTCCGAGGTGGCGCGGCCGGCGAGCGGCCCGACATAGAGCGCCGCATGCGACCAGGTCGATTGCGTCAGATATTTGATGATGCCGGCGATATGATTGTTGCCTTCGACCAGGAGCACGTCGCCCGGCTGCAAGGATTGACGCAAGGCTTCCGGATCGCTCGGCGTGAACGGCTCGTAGCCGCGCACCGGCGTCTGCAGGTAGCGGGCGATCAGCCGCCCGGCGCCGTCGAGCACCCAGCTCATCGTCTTTCTCTTCGCCGTGTCCTGCGCGGTTTCGCCGCGTCATTTCCTTGTCCGCAATTTATGCGAACCGCCTTGCGATTTGGTTCATGTCGCGCTCGCTGCAGTGCCGAACGGTTTGCCCCTAAGGCTCGGTTCGGGCAATGTGCGGCGCGACAAAAAGCGTTTTGGAAAGCATATCGACACAAACCATGCTGCGCCGTTCCGGTCCGAAACTGAGCCGACGTTTCTTCCTGACCGCCGCGGCGGCGCTCGCGGCGCGGCCGGTATTCGGCCCGGCAATAGCGGCGACAGCGCCACCGTCGGGTCCGCTCGACGTGGTCATCATTGGCGCCGGCGCGGCCGGCATCGCGGCGGCGCGGAAATTCGCCGCCGCAGGGCGGCGTTATCTGGTGATCGAGGCGACCGATCATGTCGGCGGCCGCTGCGCCACCGACTTAAAGACCATGGGCGTGCCGTTCGATCGCGGCGCGCATTGGATCTATTTGCCCGACGTCAATCCGGTGACGCGACTGGCGCCGCGCCACGGCCTCGACGTCTATCCGGCGCCGCCAAGCCAGAAAGTCCGCATCGGCCGCCGCTTTGCCCGCGAGGGCGAGCTCGAGGATTTTCTCACCGCCCAGGTCCGCGCCACCCGCGCCATCGACGATGTTGCGCGCAAGGCGGATGTTCCGTCCGAACAAGCGGTCCCGAACGACCTCGGCGATTGGCGCTCGACGGTCGAATTCGTGCTCGGCCCCTACGCTTGCGCCAAGGATCTGACGCAGGTTTCCTCGTTCGATTTCGCGCACTCCGCCGAGCGCAATGCCGCCGCCTTCTGCAAACAGGGTTTTGGCGCGCTGCTGGCGGGGCTGGCGCAAGGGCTCGCGGTGCAATTCGCCACACCGGCCAAGACCGTGAGCAATCGCAGCGGCATCGCGGTGGAGACGCCGAAGGGCACGATCACGGCCCGCACCGCAATCGTCACCGTGCCGACGGGCGTCGTTGCGTCGGGCGGGCTGCGCTTTAATCCCGAGCTTGGACACCATGAGATCGACGCGTTCGGGCGCATGTCGCTCGGCAGCTATGATCACATCGCGCTCGAACTGATCGGCAATCCGCTCGGCCTCGAAAACGACGATCTGGTTTTCGAGAAATCCACCAACGCGCACACCGCGGCGCTCCTTGCCAATGTTTCCGGCACGCCGCTGTGCACGATCGATGTCGCGGGTTCCTTCGGCCGCGATCTTTCGGCCCAGGGCGAGGCGGCCATGATCGACTTTGCCGCCGAATGGCTCGCGGGCCTGTTCGGCGCTGAAATAAAGAAATCGATCGGCCGCAAGCACGCGACGCGCTGGAATGCCGACCCCTATGCGCTCGGCGCCTGGTCGGCCGCGGTGCCCGGCAGCCAATTCGCGCGGCGGCAGTTTCTCGATCCGATCGCGAGCGATGTCTGGTATGCGGGCGAGGCCGCGCACGAGACGCTGTGGGGCACGGTCGGCGGCGCCTGGGAATCCGGCGAGCGCGCCGCTGATGCGGTGTTGCGCCGACTCGGCCCGCTCAAGGAGACCGCGCCCGCCGAGGCGGAAGCGAAGCCGAAGCGCAGCACAAAACACGCGCGCGAGCGCTACGAAGCCGATGGGCCATCCTATTACGGCACGCCGAATATCATGCATGAGCCGCTGCGCTAGAGCATGATCCCGAAAAGTGGGAGCCGGTTTTCGGATAAGATCATGCTCAAACTAGAAATCTAGACCCTGATCCGATTCAATCGAATTGGATCAGGGTCTAGGCGACCAAACGATCGCTAGTCGGGAATTTGCCTCGGATCGACCGGCTGCGGCACCGCAAGTGGTTTTTGCGGCGGCTGCGGTGCCGACGGAGCAGCGGAGCCAGCGGGTGCGCTTTGCCCTTCCGGCAGCGCAATGACTGGCGTGCCGGGCTCCGGCATGGGCTTCGAGCTATCGGCTGGTTTCACCGCGCCCTCGCCGACCGGCGCCGGTTTCGCGACCGCCGTCGCCGCACCGCCGTGGCCGCCGATGATCGCGAGTACTTCTTCGATCACCCGGGCATGCAGTCGCGGCGATTTGTCGATGGTGGTGTGACTGATCGTTCGATCGGCGCTCAGATCGACATTGCTGAGCGAGCCGCGGAAGCCGGGGCCCGGCCGCATATAGGCGTAATCCCGCTGCGTGAAATTAATGACGCGGCCGACATTGCCGGGCACCGGGAACGATTGCGTGCCGTCAAACGGCACCAAAAGCGCAACCGGCACGCCTTTGTCGCCGAGGTAATCGGCCATTTCCATCACGGCATCGGCGCCGAGCGAATGTCCGACCAAAATGATGGGGCCTTCCTTCCCGGCTTTGTAGGCTGCGGCGGCTCGATCGGCGATCGGCTGCCAATCGGTATGGCTATGCGCCGTCGCGTTGACACCGCGCGCGTTGAGTTCGGCGGCAAGCGTATTCATGCCGAGCGAATAAACATCCGCGAGGCCACGGAACAGATAAACATGGGCGCGCGACTGCGCCATTCCCGGCGTCGCCCAGACCAATGTCGACGTTGCCGCCGCCAAGCCGATAGCGGCAAATCGAGACCAAAGTCTCATGAACGCCTCTCGGTGCAGTTGCCCTCGTAAATATCGAACACGCTGACGCCGGCCTCAAGGACGCGGACGGCCGGGATGATCGTGTTTGCAGCCGATATTTCCTTGGTTCTTCGTGGCCTAAACCACCGACAGAACACGCGATGCGTGCGATCGTAATGGCAGGCTTTCACGAGATCCGCCATGTTCGACGCGAAACAGCTGCAAAAGCACGCGCTGGAGTGCCTACGCCTAGAGGCCGACTGCCTCGAACTGGCCGGCGCTGCTTCCAACCCCAATGTGCAGTCGCATTTCGTTTCCATGGCGCGATTCTGGGGCGCCTTGGCGATTTCGGGGCCGAATTCGGATTCCGGACCGAAAACTTTCAAAGCTGAGATGCAGACAACATGACAACGAGATCGCCGCACGTCATTTTGATCGTTGAACATGATAGGTATTTGAAGTTGCTCACATCCGATATCATGGAGGATGCCGGCTTCGTGGCGCTTCAGGCAAGCGATGCCGACGAAGCTATAGCCATTTTGGAATCCCGGCGGGATATCGCTTTGCTGCTTACAAGCGTCACCATGCCGGGCGGCATGGATGGGGTACGTCTCGCGCATACGGTGCGCAAACGCTGGCCGGCCATCAAGACCATCATCGCGTCCGGTCAAGTTGGCCTGATGGGAAGCGATTTGACGGCAGGCAGCCGTTTTTTTCTCAAGCCCTATGATGCGCAGACCATGATTTCCGAAATCCGCTCGTTGATTGGCCCATAGATCACTGTCGGGTTCTCGGACTCTTGTTCGTCCGACGCACAAAAGCGTGCGGTTTTGCTCAGACTCGCCGCTAAGAAAGGCGCTGAACTGAGACGATGGATACTCGTTCTAACCTCAGCACCTTATCCAAAGCGCCAAAGAATGCGCGAGGGAAGGTGCTGAGCAACCAGTTGCTCGCTGCGTTGGGACCTGAGAGCCGGCATCGGATCGATCCCCATCTCCAGCCGGTCACGCTTAAGCTCGGCGCGGTGGTTTGCGAAGCTGGCGGCCTCCTCAAGCACGCTTATTTTCCCCAAGGGTCGGTTCTCTCGCTGTTGACCGTTCTGGAAAACGGCTCTGCCATTGAAACCGCAAACATCGGGCGCGAAGGAGCCTTCGGTCTCTTCGCCGCCATGTACAGCCGGGCCTCCTTTAATCGTTGCATCGTGCAATTGGAGGGCCGCATGGTTCGCTGCCCGATCGAATTGCTGCAATTGGAATTCAAGAATAGCGAACACGTCCGCAATCTCTTCGTCAGCTATTCGGAGACGCTGCTGTCACAGGTCCAGCAGACCGTTGCTTGCAATACCGTGCATACGACGGAGGAGCGAATGTGCCGTTGGCTGCTCATGATGCATGACCGGGCGGAGGGCGAATTGCTGACTTATACCCACGAATTTTTGGCGCATATCTTGGGTGCCAATCGGAAGTCGGTGACACTGGCGGCGCAATCCGTGCAGGCGGCCGGTCTCATAAGCTACAGCCGCGGGACGATTCAGGTTCTCAATCGTCCGGGTCTCGAGAAGGCATCGTGCGAGTGCTACGCCATCGTCAGGGATCGGTTCGACGAATTCCTGAAGCCCCCGGATACGGCGGTGCAAGATACGGTAAAAGGGCAACGCGGGATTTAGCAGACGCAAGCGTTCGAAGCTCTCGGTCGCTGACGAGACGCATCTGCGTGGTCTTGGAGCTTTGCAGGTGTGCCGCATTCGCGCGACACGCTCGGCTCCTGACAGATCACCGTCGTGAGTTCAAACGTGGCCGTCTTATCGAGTGGATGAATGCTCCTTTCGCACATCTAGCCTTCTGCGGCTTCTTTTTCGCAAAAAGAGCCTATCCGGTGCAGCTACGGAACAAACGCAAGGGGTGCGGGATTGCCTTGCCAGCACCTTACATTGAAAGGACACGTGATGATTAGTCGTTTTGCTTTGGTGATCGTTGCCGCCGCCGGCGTGTGCGGCACCGCGCTTCCTGCCGCAGCGGAAGATGTTGGCGTCGGTGTCGGGCCTGTTGGCGTGACAGTTGGTTCTGATCATGACCGCGATCGCGATCGCGACCATGATAAGACGGTCATCATCAAGAAGGATCGCGACCACGGAGACCGGGAAAAAACCGTTATAAAGAGAGACCGAGATGATGATTGAATAACAGTCATTATTTAGAACGTTTGCCGGTTCATTTGGCGGTCTCCCCCTAGGGGGAGACCGCCATTATAATAATACTCCCGTTGTTCAAACAGAATTCGAGCGAGCCCGGGCAACATCGCTAGACGTTCAAGCCTTGTTTCGTCGCTGGGCGACGCTGGTAAAACCACATCGCTCGCGCGTTCTTGCTCCCAGCGCGCCGCCTCGGCCTCCTGCTCGCTATCGTGCTGGTTTTGGTTTTGCTCGGCAGGTTTTGAATCGCCGGCGTGACACCCTAAACTTCAAATTAGGGGAAACCTCCTTGGAATAAGGAGAGCACCAAAAGAAAGAGCCCCGACGAGGGGGGCTGGGGGGGGGCGCTGTCAGGGCTCAGAAACGGCAGCAAAGCTCAGTTATTTTTGTTGGATTGCCTGGCTGCAGGGCCGTCCATTTGAAGGCTAAGCGTCGGGCGTCAGCCCGCCGCTCCGGCAACACCTGCATGCGCTCCCAGGCAGCAGCCGTCTGTCCAAAATTGACCACTTTTCAGAGCCAGCCGCTGCAAACCGCTCACGCCCGCAGCACGCCGCCGGTGCGCTTGCCGACTTCGCCGACGATTTTTGCCGCCAGCGCCTCGATCTCGGCATCCGTCATGGTCTTGTCGCGCGGCTGCAACGTCACCGCGATGGCGATGGATTTCTTGCCGGGCTCGATGCCCTTGCCCTCGTAGACGTCGAATACGCTGACGCCCGCGATGAGCTTGCGATCGGCCGATTGCGCCGCGCGCACGATGTCGGCGGCTTTGACGCTGCGCTCGACCACGAAAGCGAAATCGCGCTCGACCGGCTGAAAAGCCGAGAGCTCGAGCGCGGGCTTGGCGCGGGTCGGCTTTGCCTTCGCATCCGGAATGCGTTCGAGAATGACTTCGAAACCGACCAGCGGACCGCCGGCATCGAGCGCTTCGAGCGCGCTTGGATGCAGCTCGCCGAAATGGCCGAGCACGTTCTGCGGACCGATCTGAATGGTGCCGCAGCGGCCGGGATGAAACCAGGCCGGCCCGCCCGGTACCACTTGCAGCGCCTGGGGTGTGGCG
The DNA here is from genome assembly GCA_049282655.1 of Xanthobacteraceae bacterium. GTDB lineage: Bacteria > Pseudomonadota > Alphaproteobacteria > Rhizobiales > Xanthobacteraceae > BOG-931. The sequence continues at coordinate 8,539 of JBAPUM010000079.1, read as the reverse complement.
CCAGCCGCGGTGAGGACTGTGAGCGCATCGGCCTTGGCGTCGAAGGCATCGACCTCGCCGTTCGTCTTTTGCCAATGACGGCCGACGCCGGACGGCTTTGCCAGCGCGCGCCGTATGCCGGCGGCGGCAATGAATTGATCGGCGGGCTGATCGCCGCGGAAAATCTGCCCGACTTCGAACAGGCCTGCGTCGGGAAAGCCGCGGTCGGCATTCTTTTGTACCGCCGCCACCAGGCCCGGAATGAGGCTCGGCCGCATGTCGGAGAGATCGGCCGCGATCGGATTGGCGAGCGCGAGTTCCGGCTTGCCGCCGCCGAACATTTCGGCGGGCTTCTTGGCGATGAAAGACCAGGTCACGGCCTCGACCAAATTGCGCGCGGCAAGCGCGCGCTTGGCCTTGCGGGTGCGCACCTGGATCGGGGTCAGCACCGGCTTGCGCTGCGCTGCGCCGCGCGGAAACGGCGTCAGCGGCACGCGGTCGACGCCGACGATGCGCACCACTTCCTCGACGATGTCGGCTTTGCCCTGCACGTCGGGCCGCCACGACGGCACCGCGATCTTCACCCGTTCGCCTTGGCCGGCGACGAAGAAGCCGAGCCGCTCCAGCACGCGGCGCATTTCCATGAGCGAAACGTCGATGCCGGCGAGCCGCTCAAGCTCGTTGAGCGGAAAGTCGATGATGCGCTCGGGCGCTTCGGCGCTGCCCGCGACGGTGATCTCCGATGGCGTGCCGCCGCAAAGATCGAGTACCATGCGGGTCGCCAATTCCAGGCCCGGCACCATGAAGGCCGGATCGACGCCGCGCTCGAAGCGGTAGCGGGCATCCGAATTGATGCCGAGCTTGCGGCCGGTCTGGGCGATGTTGAGCGGCTCCCACAAGGCTGACTCGATCAGCACGTCGGTGGTCGCTTCCGAGCAGCCCGAGGCTTCGCCGCCCATGATGCCGGCGAGCGATTCCACGCCGTGATCATCGGCGATCACGCAGATCGACTCGTCGAGCGCGTAGGTCTTGCCGTCGAGCGCCAAGAGCGATTCGCCAGCGCGACCGCGCCGCACCGTCAGATTGCCGTGCACTTTCGCGGCGTCGAACACATGCAGCGGCCGGCCGCGGTCGTAGGTCATGAAATTCGTGATATCGACCAGCGCGTTGATCGGGCGGAGCCCGATCGCGATCAGCCGCTTTTCCAGCCAGTCCGGCGACGGGCCGTTCTTGACGCCGCGCACCAGGCGGAGCGCAAAGCCCGGACAGAGCGACGGCGTCGCGCCGAAATCGAGCGCCACCTTCACCGGGCCAGGAAATTCGCCCTTCACCGGCTTGATGCCGGGGTCCTTGAACTTGCCCATGTCGGCGGCCGCCAAGTCGCGCGCGATGCCGTGGACGCCGGTCGCGTCGGCGCGGTTCGGCGTCAGATTGATCTCGAGCACCGGATCGTCGAGGCCGGCATATTTGGCGTAAAACTCGCCGACTGGCGCATCGTCGGGCAGGTCGATGATGCCGTCGTGATTGTCGGAGATTTGCAGCTCGAATTCCGACACCAGCATGCCGCGGCTTTCGACGTCGCGGATCTTGCCGATACCGAGCGTGATGTTCTTGCCGGGGATGAAGGCGCCGGGCGGCGCGAACACGCTTTTCATGCCGGTGCGCGCATTGGGCGCGCCGCATACCACCTGCACCGGATCGCCCGACCCGGTGTCGACCATGCAGACGCGAAGACGATCCGCGTTCGGATGCTGTTTCGCCTCGATGACGCGCGCGACGGTGAACGGCGCGAACAGCTTTGCTTTGTCCTCGATGCGCTCGACTTCGAGCCCGATCATGGTGAGCTTGTCGGCAAGCTCGCCGAGCGGGCGATCGGTATCGAGATGCTCCTTGAGCCAGGCGAGGGTGAATTTCATCATGGCGTTACGCGCTCAATCCCCCCGCCAGCGTCGGCAGGTCGAGCGGGCGGAAGCCGTAATGGTTGAGCCAGCGCACGTCGGCCTCGAAGAAAGCGCGCAGGTCCGACATGCCGTATTTCAGCATGGCGATGCGGTCGATCCCCATGCCCCAGGCAAAGCCTTGGTATTCGTCGGGATCGAGACCGCAATTCTTCAGCACGTTCGGATGCACCATGCCGCAGCCGAGGATTTCCATCCAATCCTCGCCCTCGCCGAAACGGATTTCGCCCTTGTCGCGGCGGCACTGGATGTCGACTTCGAGCGACGGCTCGGTGAACGGGAAAAACGACGGCCGAAACCGCATGCCGACGCGATCGACTTCGAAGAACGCCTTGCAAAATTCCTCGAGGATCCATTTCAGATGGCCGAGGTGCGATTTCTTGTCGATGACCAGGCCCTCGACCTGATGAAACATCGGCGTGTGGGTCTGGTCCGAATCGCAGCGATAGGTGCGGCCCGGACAGATGACGCGGATCGGCGGCTTCTGCGTCAGCATGGTGCGCACCTGCACCGGCGAGGTGTGGGTGCGCAGCAACAGCCGCGAGCCGTCCGGCTTCGGATTGAAGAAGAAGGTGTCGTGCATCAAGCGCGCCGGATGGTCTTCCGGGAAATTGAGCTTGGTGAAATTGTAATCGTCGGTCTCGATGTCCGGACCTTCGGCGACCGCAAAGCCCATATCGGCGAAGATCGCGGTCAATTCGTCGATCACCTGGGTGATCGGATGCACGCGCCCGATCTCGGCTGGCGCTTCGCGTACCGGCAGCGTGACGTCGATGCTCTCGGAATTAAGCCGCGCCTGCAGCGCTGCGCCTTTGAATTCATCGCGGCGCGCGGCGAGTGCCGCATTGACGCGGTCCTTGAGCCCATTGATCAGCGGGCCTTGCGTTTTGCGCTCGTCCGGCGTGAGCGTGCCGAGCGTCTTCAACAGCGCCGTAACCGAACCGCTCTTGCCGAGCGCCGCGACGCGGGCGGCTTCGAGTGCCGCTTCGTCGCCGGCGGCGGCGACGCTCGCCAAGACTTCACTTTCGAGCTGGGCAATGTCAGTCATCGTCGCTCAATCCGGCATGAAAGGAAGATCGGTATCGGACGGTTTGCCGCCGGCCTGCGTCAGCATGCAATGGACCTGGCCGCGATGATGGGTCTGGTGATTGAACATATGCGTCACCAGCACCCAGCGCGGCTGGGTCACGTCGCGGCCGAGCGCGAAAGAAAAATAGGTCTGCTCCTCGGCGAGCCATGAGCGGTTGATGGTATCCGCCCAATCGATCATCGTGCGGTCGAAACCCGAGCGTTGCGACTTCAGGTGCTCCCAGTCGGCATAGAGCGCGACCGATCCCGGGATGCCGCCGTCGGGCTGCGGCAGATCGGTGAAGCGGCTCATCCAGATCTGGTCACCCCATAACAGATGGCTCAGCGTCTTGTGGATGGTGCCGAAAAAGGCGCCGCGCTCGCGCAGCCGCTCGGCCTCGGACAGCCCGTCGGCGACGCCGTAGAGGTTCTCGTTTTGCCAGCGATTGTAGCGCGCCATGCGCTGCACGTATGCGCGATCAATCATGACACGTCCTGTACGCGCCATGGCCGAGCATGACGCAAATACCGTTACGCCGGGAGCGCCGACTTGGCCTGGCCGACGATCGCCTCGAAGGCCGCCGGCTCGTGGATGGCGAGATCGGACAGAACCTTGCGGTCGACCGTGATGCCGGCCTTGTCGAGGCCCGCGATGAAGCGGCTGTAATTGAGCCCGAACGGGCGCACCGCCGCATTCAACCGCTGGATCCACAGCGCGCGAAAGGTGCGCTTCTTCCGCTTGCGGTCGCGGAAGGCGTATTGATTGGCCTTCTCGACCGCCTGCTTGGCGATGCGGATCGTGTTCTTGCGCCGGCCGTAATAGCCCTTGGCGGCTTTGAGAATCTTCTTGTGCTTGGCATGTGAAGTGACGCCGCGTTTGACGCGAGCCATGGCTGATCTCCTTTAAGATGACGAAGGCTGAACCCGGTTGGCCGCGTAAGGCGGCACCACGACGGGTCGTCAGCCGTTCGGCAAAAAGTATTTTTTGATGTTGTCGCCGTCGGTCTTGAACAGCACGTTGGTGCCGCGCAGTTGGCGGATCTGCTTCTTGGTGCGTTTGATCATGCCGTGACGCTTGCCCGACTGGGCATACATCACCTTTCCGGACCCCGTCACCTTGAAGCGCTTTTTAGCGCCCGACTTGGTCTTAATCTTGGGCATTTGGCTCTCCCTTGGCGGCGAGCCCGCTCCCTACCTTCCCCGGCAAACGGGGGGAAGCTGGGGAGAGGGCCCTGCCGAAATGCTCGAAAATGAGCTGATTGTGCCTGAGCACGTCGCGCCGCCACGGCAGCCCTAATTCAGCCGGGCGGCGAGAGGGCGCGGTTATGGCAGAGGTCGCCCATAATGGCAACCGAAAGCGAAGGCCGGCCGGGGGGTTAACGCGGTGCCAGCACCATGACGACCTGACGGCCCTCGAAGCGCGGCTCCTGCTCGACCTTGGCGATCTTCAATGTGTCGCCCTTGACCCGGTCAAGGAGCTTGTAGCCCAGCTCCTGGTGCGCCATTTCGCGGCCGCGGAAACGCAATGTCACTTTGACCTTGTCGCCTTCCTCGAAGAACCGCTCCATCGAGCGCATTTTCACGTCGTAGTCGTGATCGTCGATCATCGGCCGGAGCTTGATCTCCTTGATCTCGACGACCTTCTGTTTCTTGCGCGCCTCGGCGGCTTTCTTCTGCGCCTGGTATTTGTATTTGCCGTAGTCGAGGATTTTGCAGACCGGCGGGACCGAATTGGGCGCGATCTCGACCAGATCGAGGCCGGCCTCCTGCGCCATGGCGATGGCGGCGTTGATTTCGGTGACGCCATGATTGGCGCCGTCTTTGTCGATGAGTTGAACCTCGCGAACGCGGATCTCCTCGTTGATACGCGGCCCCTCTTTGGGAGCGGGCTGCGTGGATCTTGCTGGGCGACGAATGGGTCTTCTCTCCCTTGGCTGTTGCGGATGGCCGCTCGGCATCGCCCGATACGATGACAGTCATCGGTGGTGCTGACGGTAAACCGGGAAGATCGTGAGTTTTTGCCTGCAAGTCAACGCCAAGCGACACCGAAATGGCCAATAAGGTTGGGGTCATCTATGTTTCGCCGCCGCAAACTACCGGCAATACCGCTGCCTCCCGGTGCGAAGCACAATGAACGATAACAGTCTGAAATTCCTGCACATTGGCGAAGGTAGCGCGCGGCGCGCCATCGCCGTGCGCACGCAAAACGGCGCTGGACCCGGCCTGTTGTGGCTCGGCGGCTTCAAGTCCGACATGAAGGGCACGAAGGCCGAGGCGCTGGCCGATTGGGCGGCGCAGGCCGGCCGCGCCTGCGTGCGGTTCGATTATTCAGGCCACGGCGAATCGGAAGGCGCCTTCGCCGACGGCACCATCGGCCGCTGGCTCGACGAGAGTCTCGCGGTGTTCGACGAGTTCTGCCGCGGACCGCAGATTCTGATCGGCTCATCGATGGGTGGCTGGATTGCCTTGCTGCTGGTGCAAGCGCTGCGCAAGCGCGGCCCCCTCCCGAGCGCAGCCGCGAGCGCCGCCGGCCTGGTGCTGATCGCGCCGGCGGTCGATTTCACCGAGGAATTGATGTGGAAGCGATTCACGCCCGCGATCAAGAGCGAGCTTGAACAAAACGGCTTCTGGGCGCGGCCGTCCGATTATTCGCCGGAGCCCTATATCGTCACCAAGCAATTGATCGAAGAAGGCCGCAACCACCTCCTCCTCGGCGGCATGATCGAGACCGGCTGCCCGGTGCGCATTCTGCAAGGCGTCGAAGATCCCGACGTGCCCTGGCAGCACGCCAAAGCGCTGGTGGCGCGGCTCGCCCGCGACGACGTGGTGCTCACTTTGATCAAGGACGGCGATCACCGCCTGTCGCGGCCCGAAGACATCGAGCGCATGATTCGCGCGGTCGAGGATTTTTAGTTTTTCGCCGGCCGGTCTTCGCTCTCGAACGCCACGCCGAGCTGGTCGTCGGTGCGCCAGACGACGCGGCAGAGCCGGCGGGTGCGGCCGAGCTCGAAGGTGAGCTCAAAACTCTCCGGCACGCCGAACGTGTTGGCGAGCCTCAGGCAGGCGCCGGTGCTGGTGATATTCTGTACCGTGCAATGGATCACCGGCGAGCGGCGCGGGACGATGATCTTGGCATTGCGCAGCACCCGGGTGCGCCCCACGCCCCTGCGCTCGCGGCCCTTCTCGTCGTCTTCCCTGTCGCGATCGGCGATCATGCCTGTATCCGCTGAAACTCCGGCGGGCTGTTCTCTATCAAGCAAGTCTTACGGATCGTGAAATGGTCAACCGGTGCAAAAGTTAATGCTGGAAAATAGGCGATGGTTTCGCTGGCGCGGACTAACGTTTTATTGACCTTGAAAATGGCGCGCCCGAAGGGATTCGATGCGGATGGCCGGGGATGACGACACGCGCGAGCCGGACCATACCAATGATCTATCCGAGCGAATAGTCTGTCAATTAAATGCACTGTCACCGTAATTCGCTATGGCGTCCGTGCGGCAGATGAGCAAAATGGAATGTGACATGGGCGAAATGGTCAAAGTGAGTTTCGACAGAGATGAGATGCGCGCGATAAAACGCGCGATTACCAATGATCGCCCTTTCGCGGATCGAATTAGCCTAAGCTTTGCTGTTCGACTGCTTTCGATCAAAGCAGACTTGAGAGAGGATCATTTCGTGCTTGACGAGATCGACTACCTTGAAGGGCTTCGGCCTCCGCTCAATACCAAACCCGCAGAACAGTTCCGACATCCTCCCTTGCACCCGCTTTGGCACAAGCATTATTCAGCACCCCGCCACCTGCTCAAAAATATTGGCATTCGTTGGAACCTAGACGGCTCCGGAAATAAAGACCTGCTGTCGATGCTTGGCGAGGTAGCGAACACGCACGGGAAAATGCCGGATCAATGGCCCAAGGTCGTTGTGGACAGGCTTGTGATCGGGGGCTTCATAGATCGCACAAAACGCGGTCTAACCGGTGATTGGATCATTTTTGGGAAACATGGCGGTCGAAATTTCTATCTTGATCTCGCGACCCATAACGAGGGTAAACAGGGTGTACCCTCAGAGCGACTATACCAGAAGCTTCGTGACGGTAGTGCTGCGGAGTTTCCGTTTTTGTTTGAATAAGAGAGGGAGGCTACCTTGCTCGCAAGCCGGCAAAGCGTTGCGCTTACGCCGCTGCGAGTGCCTTCATCATGGCCTTAGCGGCTTCAAGCGGCAGCGAAGTGAAGACCTCATCCTTCAACCCACGGGCCAAGAGCAGGCGGTTGACGATCTTTAGCGCTAGCTCGGTCAAGTCGCGGAGTTGATCGGCCGTGACCTCCGCCTTCTTGAACGCAGCATCGTATGAGATGCTCGCGCTTCGGTGCGCGAAGGCGTTGTGCCGTAGAATAGTCACTTTCGAGACAAGGGGCGTGACACTTGCTAGGAGTGCATCGACTTCCGTGATTGTTTGCCCTTGTATCAGGTGCGCCGCCTTCATCTCCTGCGACAGTCGTATGAGATTTATTGTGTCCTTTCTCTTATCGAACATTCCTGCGATGTACACGACGTAAGCTACCAAGTATGCGTGAGGCGTGAACCGGAAGAATTCATTGTACTCGCGCATCGTCTCGATGACGTTGGGTCGCGTCTCGGCCCCTTCGAAATAAAACCATAAATCAAAGAAGAGCCTCCCCCGCACGATGTGCTGGCCAGCCCGATGCAGGCGCTCGTCAATTGGAAGATGTGCGCTCATGTGCGCTTGTAATCTTCCGCTTCGTCAGGAATTTCGGTCACAACTTAAGTTCTGGAATATCCTTGGCCTGCTTCCAATTTTGAAGTCGGCTATTCCACACAGACACTTTATCCAAACTTGAAAAAGTGCCAATCGTTTTCTTCAAGTCTTCAAGATTTAAGGGCCCCACAGGCGGTCCCACGCCGTCGTCAAAGTACCAAATATCAGAGACGTCTAACGTTTGGCTGATGGGCACATGCAGATTATGTTGATCACCGTCCGTTGCTGGAGGACTCTGCCGTACCTCTTGAGCCCCCTTCCTCTGGGCGGCAGCGAAAATGAGCCAGCCAAACGCTGCAAATACTCCAAAGCTGAACACCGGATGAGTATACACCCACTCGATGGCCGAAACACTTCCGATGACTTGGACAATCTTGCCGATGAACGGCTGCTCTAGTACTCGCTCTAGTACTCTAAGAAGCTCGCGGCCGTGTGACTCTAGTGTTCTAAAAAGCTCGCTGCCGACCGATTGCAAAATGACCATCTTAAAGCCTATTGCGCAGCGGACCGCAATTTGTTCAGACTTTACTGGGTAAAGCTAACAGAACTTATTGGAGTCGTCATCCGTCACTGCTGCAACCGACGTAGGTAAGGTACGTCGGATCGCCTCCTCCAAAATTCCGAGTTGGTTAGATGTGAGCTTTCAATAGGTTGTCCATCCGGTTCTGACCGAGGAGACTGAGGTTGCTGAGACTTCAGTATTCCAAGGGAGAACCGGATGAACGTGCACAAGAATGCCCGTCTGACGCCGCGCGGT
>JBAPUM010000078.1:0-28050 GCA_049282655.1 Xanthobacteraceae bacterium | reverse complement strand
TAATCCGAAGCCGTTCCAGTGGACCAAATCCGCCGATCAAATCCTTCAATCCATCGAACGCTTCTGCACATATAATGCAGCACCGAGGCCATGCTAATGTCGCGAACTTCCGGTTCAGGACACTAGGCCAGGAGCACCGTCCGGCCGACGACGCGGCCGGCGCGCAGATCATCCAGCGCAGCTTGCGCCTGGCTGAGTGGCCGTTGGCGTGTCGGGATCGGCGCGATATTTTTGGTGCGCACCAGATCAAGGAGCTCGCGGGCGTCGGCGAGTGTTCCGGTGATGGTGCCCTGGATCGTCATCGCCTTTATCGCCAGCATGGCGGCAGGAAGCGAAAAGGTGCCGCCGAGCAGCCCGGTGACCACGACCTTGCCGCCGCGGGCGAGCACGCCTGTGCTAAATTGCAGCGACTTTTCGGAACCGACGAAATCGCAGGCCGAGAACACGCCGCCGGTCGCGGCCAATACCGCCTTCCGAGCCTGCGGATCGGAAGGATCGAATGCGAGCGCCGCGCCCGCCGCCAGCGCAGCCTCGCGCTTTTCGGCATCGATGTCGGCGACGATTGGCGCCTCCTCGAACATGGCGCGGGCGAGCGCCAGACCCATCATCCCGACGCCGCCTAGTCCGACGAGCAATATAGGTCCGCGCTCGGCGCGGCCGATGAGCTCCTTGAGGGCGCCATAGGCGGTCAATCCCGAGCACATCAGCATCGCCGCAAAGCTCGTCGGCAGCGGGGCATAATCGAGAAGGTACCGCGGATGCGGCACCAGCACATGCGATGCATAGCCGCCATCGACCGCGACGCCGAGATGACGCGCCGCCGAGCAGAGATTTTCCGCGCCCGCACGGCAGGCCGCGCAGGTGCCGCAGCCGATCCATGGATAAATCGCGACGCGGTGCCCGGTGGCCGCGCCGTCTGTTTCACCTCCCGCCGTTTCGATGACGCCCGCGATCTCGTGCCCAAGCGTAAACGGCAAAGAGCGATCCTTGGTAATGTCGAGGCGCTTATCGCCGCCCAGTGCAAAATAGCCGTCTTGCAGATGCAGGTCCGAGTGGCAGACGCCGCAGCATTCGACCCGCACCAGCACTTCGCTGCCGCGCGGCACTGGACATTCCGCGATCGTCTCGCAGAGCGGCTGTCCGTAAGCGACCAGCGACTGGCGATGCCATGGGATCATTGCGTGCCGGCGCCTATCGCCGCGTTGGGAACGGCCATCATGCCAGATTATTGCGGGCGGCGGCGAGAGCCTCCGCCAGGGCCACAAAACCGCTGACGGGAATTTCCTCCGCGCGCGCGGTCGGGTCGAGATTGGCGGCCGCAATCAAAGCCGCTGTGTCGATGCCGAGCGATCGCAGGCTTTGGCGCAGCATTTTTCGCCGCTGCCCGAACGCGGCCTGGGTCACTGTTTCAAGAAGCCTGCGATCGCAGGGCAGCGGATCGGGGCGGGGCACGAGCCGCAGCAAGGAGGATTTCACTTTCGGCGGCGGCACAAATGCCGATGCGTTGATGTCGAACAGGATGCGCACGTCGCAACGCCACTGCGCCAGCACCGACAATCGGCCATAAGCCTTGCCGCCGGGCGCGGCAGCGATGCGCTCGGCCACTTCGCGCTGAAACATCAGCACGGCGGAATCAAACCACGGCGGCCAAGGCTCGACGCTGAGCCAGTTCACCAGCAGCGCCGTCGCGATGTTGTAAGGCAGGTTGGCGACGATGCGCGCCGGAGCCTGAGGCAAATGAGGCGTCGGATCAAAGTCGAGCGCGTCCGCTGCCACGATGTCGAGCCGGCCTGGATAAAGCGCGGCGATCTCCCGGAGGGCCGCCATCGCCCGTTCGTCGCGCTCGACCGCGATCACCCGGGCGGCGCCGAGCGCCAAGAGCGCACGCGTGAGCCCGCCCGGCCCGGGGCCTACCTCGAGGACCGTGACGCCTTCGAGTTCTCCTGCGGCGCGAGCGATGCGTGCGGTGAGGTTTAGGTCCAGCAAAAAGTTCTGACCGAGTGATTTTTTCGCCGACAGGCCGTGCCGGCGGATGACCTCGCGGAGCGGCGGCAGGCTGTCGAAAGCTCCGCTCACGATGTCGGCTGAGGCACGCCGTGCGCCACCGTCGTCGCCGCCGAGCCAGCGAGCCTCGCCGCGAGCCGCAGTGCCGCGATCAGGCTGGCCGGATCGGCTCGCCCGGTACCGGCAATATCGAAGGCGGTGCCGTGGTCCGGCGAGGTGCGCACAAATGGAAGGCCCAGCGTGACATTCACGGCGTGATCGAAGGCAAGCGTCTTGATCGGAATGAGCGCCTGGTCATGGTACATGCAGAGCGCTGCGTCATAGGTTGCGCGGGCGTGCTCGTGAAACAGCGAGTCGGCGGGCAGCGGGCCCTTGGCGTCAATTCCTTCCGCGACGAGCCGGGCGACGCCGGGCGCGACGATGGCGCTGTCCTCCTCGCCGAGAGTTCCGGCTTCCCCGGCATGCGGGTTGAGCCCGGCAACCGCGAGCCGCGGATGCGCAAGCCCAAACCGTGCGGTCAAATCATGGGCGACGATACGCCCGGTCTCGACCACGAGCTCGGTTGTCAGCTGTGTAAAAATCTCCCGCAGCGGCAGATGGATCGTCACCGGCACGACGGCGAGCTCCGGCGACCACAGCATCATGACCGGCCGCAAAATCTTGCCGGTTGCTTCCTGCACTAGCCGGGCCAGGAATTCGGTATGGCCGGGTTCGGCGAAACCCCAATTGTAAAGCACGTTTTTAGCTACCGGATTGGTGACGACGGCTGCCGCCGAGCCCGCCATGACATCGGCGACCGCACGCCGGATCGAGGCGACAGCGGCCGGCGCGCTCGATTTATCCGGCCGCCCCGGTTGGGCGCTCACCGCAATATCGATGGCCACGACCGGCAGCGCCGAAGCAAACGACGCCGCGGCCGTCTCCGGTGTCACGACGGTGATCGGCACGTCGAGATTGAGCCGCGCGGCACGGCCCTTGAGAAACGCAGGATCGCCGATCAGATAAAAGGCGGGGAGATCGAGCTCGACGCGCCGGCGCCAGATCGCCAGGGCAAGGTCCGGGCCGATCCCGGCGGGTTCACCGAGCGTTAGCGCTAAAGGTTGCACGACGTTTTCTATTGCATCTCGTTTGGTGGAATTCGCGTTTCGCGGGAGCATGATCCCAAAAAGTGGAGGCCGGTTCTTGGAAAGATCACGCTCAAACGAACAATCTAGACCATGATCCGAATTAATCGAAATGGATCATGGTCTGGGACGCGCTTCTCTGCGGATTTGAATCCGGGTCATTTCACTTTCGAAGCATTCTTGCCCTGATCGATATCGGTCGTTTTGTATTCGATCAGTGCCTGGCGCCGCAAATCCTCGAGATAGTGCTTGGCTTTCGCACCAAATTTCTTCTCGAACATTTCGTCGCGGATCTGCTTCAGCCCCGGCGCGTCGGATTTTGACTCTTTCTTGGCGCAGACCGCGAACATCTGCACGCCCTCTGCCGTCTGTTCGGGCGGCGTCAAATGCCCGATTTCCGTTTTGTCGAGGATGTCGCGCAGCTCTTGCGCCAGGTCGGCCGAAGATTTGACGATCGCGTCGCGGACCGCCACCTCCGGGAGACCGCGGGCGAAGGAGATGCCGTCGCCACAGTTCACGAAACGCGCGCGCAAGGCGTCGGCATCGCGCTTGCGGGCTTCGAATGCGGCGTCGGGCGACCCACGCTGAACCACGAACAGGATAGGCCGCACGGTATATTCGTATCCGACTTGGCTCGGGGTGTCGGACTTGTGCAGCTGAAGCTGGGCCTCCACGTCACTGTCCGGGATTTCCAGGCTCGCTTTGTAGCGTCCGCGCACCAGGGCGGACCAGGCCATTTGGGCGCGCAGCCGGTCCTTGAGGGTGTCGGCGCTGGCGCCGCCGCTGTCCAGCATTTGCACGAGCTTGTCGCCGTCGACGCCCATATTGTGCGCGATACTATTGAACTGCGCGTTGATGTCGGCCGTGGTCGGTTCGATCGAGTAGCGCTTGGCTTCACGGAGCTCCAGCGACTCGTCGATCAGATTGTTGATCACGTCCTGGCGCGTCGGCGCTTTGCGCGTGCTCATTTCCGTGAATTTGGCGCGATGTTCGATGTCGAGCTCCGTGATCGGCTGACCGTCCACCAGCACGACAACCTGCTGAGCCCGCGCCGAAGAAGGCGCGGCGAATAGGATCGCCGCGGCGAAAACCGCCATGGCGAACGCCCCCCAGGGTGCTCGGGTAGGGAACCGCCGCATCAGCTTCCACTCTCCCTCATTTGCCGCGCTCCGGCCCGCGGCCGGCCCTGTTTCCCAAACCATAGCAGCATGCGTTCATAGCCTCGCGGCGAAATTTAGAGCCCCGGCGACACCGCCGACAACGCGTCCGGGCCGAGCGTGCGCAGACTGAACTCCATCATGAACGAGTTGCTTTGGTGGGGCGACGTCGTTCCGACGTAAGTGTAGCCGGTGAGCCAGTTCAGCGACAACATGAAGCAATCGTCGACATAACCCAAGCCCAGCCGGGCCTGGTCGAACTTGTCATTGACGATATCGTAGCGGGCCGAGCCGAGCGCGATCCAGTTCTCGTTCAGCTTGACGGACGCGCCGGCCAGAACCCCCTCGCGGCGCGACAGGAAGCCGAGCAGCGGTTGCGCGGCATAATCCCCGTACAAGAGCTGCAAGGACCAGCGGTCGAAATTGGCTCGGCCTTCGAACTCCAGCCGCTGCGGGGTGAAAGTGGCCTCGTCGAAGCGCCCGCGTGCGGTGAATGAATAGATTTGATTGGGCTGGTACGTGACCCGGCCGACGTAATCCGAGACGGTCTTATCGAGGCCGCTGTCGAGACCGGTATTGGTGATATCGCCTTGCGTGAACGAATTCTGGCCGAACAGCGCGTAGGATTGGCCGAACAACATGTTGAGCGAGCCGGCGCGGTTGACTTGCGCGGTGTATTGTAGACCGGCATTGACGCGGCTGCCGCCTTCGACGCGGTCCCAGCCGGAATACTTGTCGATCTGGAAAAGATTGCTGTCGTCGAACACCATGCTTTGTGCATCTTCGTTCGGGAACTTGCCGATGTCGGTTTCATTGGGGCGCAGGATGAGTTGCGCGATCGGCTCGATCGTTTGCGTCCCCCACGGCTCCGCATCGACGAAGGGATAGCGATATTCCACGCCCGCCGCCGGCATGCCGCGGGCGAGCTCGGTCTGGCCGGTGGAGATAAAGCTTCCGGTGTTGCCTTGGTTGTCGACTTCGAGCGAGGCGAAATCGCCGCGCAGCTGCAGGAACGGCGTGATCATCTGGCCGTTTTCGGTCACGATGGTGCGGCGCCAATCGGTTTCCGCCGAAAATCGCGAATACGTGCCTGGGATCGCGCGCAGCAGGCAGCTGCCCTGAACCGCCGTATCGGCGGACGCACAGGTGCCGCCGTTCGCGGCGGTCTGGGTGATGGCGTCGAATTCCGCCTGCTGCCGGGTCAGGCTCGTGAAGTTGAGCTTGTAGCTGAACTCGCCGCCCAGCACCTGCTGCTTCAGCACGTTCGAATAGTCGAGGACCGGATGGATGATGGGGATTTGGCGCTGATTGTCCACCTCGGAGAAGCCGTAATAATAGATCGAGCGGATATCGAAATAGCTGCGCTCGCCGGCGCCGCTCAAATAGAGCTGCGAAATGGATTCGGCCTGGACGCCGGTCTGAAACGGATCGAATTTCGCGGCGATCTGTTTGAACTGGTAGTCGTTGATGTACTGGCTATCGGTGGCGAGAAATCCCGTCCAGCCCCAGACCCATTTGTCGGTGATCGCAAACTGCCCGGCGCCCTGGATGGCGCCGCGAAAATGCTCGGCGGTCGGGCTGGTCTGGCCGTCGCGGGCGGCGAAGTAGCTCGGATCCGCCTGGAAAATGCCGGATGCACGGATCGAGTAAGAGCCGTCTAACAGGCGATGCCGCCACTCGCCTTCGAGCACGGCACCTTGCTTGGTCGTGATATTGGTGCCGAGCGTCACATCGTAGTTGGGTGCGAGCGCCCAGAAATATTTGGGCTCGAATCCGTAGCCGAATGCCGATCCTTCCGTGAAGCCCGGAAACAAAAATCCGCTTTTGCGCTTTACGGTCGGGTCGGGCGTCGACATGAACGGCACGTAAGCCAGCGGCACGCCGAAGAATTCGATGCGGGCGTCCTCGAAATAGAGCATTTTCTCGCCCTCATCGTGAATGATGCGGGCGGCTTGCACCTGCCAAAGCGGCGGCTTCTTCGGGTCGTCCTTGCAGGGCTGGCAGGCCGTGTAGACGCCGTTCTGCAGCACGGTGTAATTGCCCTTGGCGCGGTCGGCGCGGGAAGCGGCAAAGCGGGTGTCGTCGGGGGTTTCAAGCCGCAGGGAATCGACGAACCCGTCGCGGTAATCGTCGGTGAGGTCGATCAACTGGCCATAGGTGATCTTGCCGTCGGGTTCGGTCAGCCGGACGTTGCCCTCGGCGCGCAGCCGCTTGGTTTTCTGATCGTAGATGACCTGGTCGGCTTCGATGGTGGCGCCGCCGTAATAGATCTGCACGTTGCCGACCGCGGCGACGGTGTTGTTGGTGTAATCGTATTTGATCTCGGTCGCCTGCACGAGCATCGGCGCGTTGGATTGCGGCGCCGGCGCCTTTTTCGGCAGCGGCGGGCGCGGCGGGAAATGCATGAGGTTGCCGGCGTCCTGCGCGGGCGTGCGGTCGGCGTCCTGCGCCGACGCGCGGCTCGGCGCCAGGAGGGGTGCCAAGACGAGCGCAAAAAGGCATGCCAACAGCGCGGCAAGCGCCGTTCTACTCACTCGAACGCTACCACTGCGGCCGGGACAGAGAGGGCCACGCCTACTCGCCACTACCCGTCCTCCTGGAACAATAACGCGACGAAGCCGGTCAGCCCGCCGAGCACGACCGGGATCCACGCCGCAGCGACCGGCGACATGAGCTCGGACTTGCTCATGTCCTCGGTGATCTTCGACAGCACGAACAACAGGAAGCCCGCGGTGATGCCGCTCAACACCATCTTTTGCACGCCGCCCATGCGGAAAAAGCGCAAGCTCACCGACGCCGCGAGCAAGACCATGGCGGCGAGCAGGAAAGGCCGCGCCAGGAGCTGCTGATACTGCAGCCGGTATCCCGCAGCCATCAGGCCGGCGCGGTCGGCCATCTCGATGTAAGTCGGAAGCTCCCAGAACGGGACCGTCTCGGGGGTAGCGAAACTTTCCCGCACCTGCTCGAGCGTGAGATTGGTGGCGACCCGATAGGTCGCTTCGATGTCCGGCGCTTTGCCGCTTGCGTAGGCGCGCGCGTCGTCGAGCTGCCAGTAGCCGGGCTCGAGCGTTGCGCTTTTGGCTTCGATGCGGTTCTGGAAATGGCCGGCGCTGTCGAAAGTGAACACGCTGACGGCGCCGAGCACCGCGCCTTGCTCGCGGCTCGTGGCGGCATTGATGATCGCTGCGCCGTCGGCGCTTTTCTGGCGGACCCAGAATCCGGTCGTATTCGCCTGCAACGCCGAGGGGTTCTCGCCCAGCATCTCGGCCTCGAGACGCTTCGAACGCTCGTGCAGCACCGCGGCGACGGGGTTGTAGATCGTGGTGGCGACGACGCCGAAGAGAAACGCCGCGATCATGGCCGGCGCCACGAACTGCCAGGCGGAGACGCCGGCTGCACGCGCGACGACGAGTTCGAGCCGGCGCGACAGCGCCAGATAGCAGGACATCGCGCCGACCAGCACCGAGAACGGCATGATGCGTTCGGTGAGCTGCGGCACGCGGAACATGGAGATCTTGGCGAGTACCATCGCCGTCGCGTTCGGCCAGTCGGCGCCGCGGCGCATCAATTCGACGTAATCGATCATCGCCGCGAGCGCGACGACGCCGACGAAGGAACCCACGACCGACGTGAGGAACCGCATGCCGAAATAGCGTGAGAGTGTCCCGGCGATCATGGCTCGTCCCTCACGCCGTTGCCCGAGCGATGCGCTCGGCGATCGCGGTCGCCATGCGCGACACTCCGGCGGCGGGCTCGACGGCGCGTCCCCGCGAAATCTGCCAAAGCCCGCCCGCGATCACGCCGAACAGCGCGACATATTGCAGAGCCAAGATGGCAGGCACGCGAACGCCGACGATGACGCTGACGAAGCCGGCGAGGCGCAACAGCGCCACGGTACCGATCATGCCGAGAAGGGCCAGCGTCCGGCTTTGCCGCGTCGTCTGCGGCGGACCGAGGAAGGTGTAGGCGAGGATGACGAAAGCGAGCGGGTAAAGCGGCGTCGCCAGACGGTCGTTTAGCTCCGATCGATACTGGTCCGGCTGCGCGGCGTAGAGCGCGTCGTCGGATCGCGGCCACAACAGTTCCCAGAGATATTTCTCACGGACTGTGTAGACGACGTTTTGCGTACTGCCGGTGAATTGCGACAGGTCGAACGCGTAGCGGTCGAAGGTCACGATGCGGGGGTCGCGTTGGCCCGCTTCGAGCCGCTGAATGCTGCCGCCTTCGAGAACGAGGAACGATCCCTGGTCGTGCTTTACGATTTCGCCCTGTTCGGCGAGATAGGTCGCGTGTTCGTTGGGGTCGCGGCGGTCGTCGACAAAAATGCCGACCAGAAGCCCGTTCTGCTTGCGATCGGCAATGTGGAAGGTGAGGTTGCCGCCGACCGTGGTGAAGCGGCCGGGCTGAACGATATTGGTCAGGATGTCGGCCCGCACCTGCGCGCCCCAGTCGCGCAATTCGCGCAGGCTGCGCGGGGACACGTAAGCGGCGATCACCGCGACCAAGAGCGAAACGACGAGCGCTGCGGCGATAAACGGCTGCAGCAGACGCCACGGCGATTCGCCCGCGGCGTTCATCACGATGATCTCGGAATCCGAGCTCAGCTTGTTGAGGACGTGGGCGGCGGCCATCACCAAGGCGATCGGCGCGATCATCATGACCAGGAGCGGGATGATCATGCCGGTGATGCCGATAAAAACCAGCATCGTCTGGCGCTGACTCGTGATCAGGTCGAAATCGCGCATGGCCTGCGTGAACCAGATCACGATCGTCAAGCTGACAAGCGCGATCAGGAACGCGCCCATCGTGGCGCGAAACATATAGCGGCCGATCGACCCCATCGGACTTGTCATCCCCGCAGACGGCCCACCGGCCGCCGCGGCAACCCCCGCCGCGGCATCGCATCGAAGGCCGATCCCCACAGTGCTATTTCATGCGTCCACAAAATGGCCGGGCCAAGGCAATCCACAAAGGCAAAGCTATTGAACATGCACACTAAAGTGTTAATACGCCCGTTTGAATAAACCGCGGCCTTCGGCGGCGGGATTTGGCGCCAAAACGCGGGCTTTGCAGGATGTCGCGCTCGGGTTCATAAACGCCGCAAAGCGCCCGTTCGGCGCGGCGCCTGGCCGCAAAGGATCGATTTATGCCTGCCGCCCTCAAATTCGGCTTCACGAGCTTTGCGCGTCCCCGCGGAGTTCTCGTTGTGTTCTGTGAAGAAAACCTCCAATTGGGGCCGGCGACGCAGAAAGCGCTAGCGCCGATCGGCGACCTCCTGCGCCGGGCGGCGGCCGCCGACCGCTTTACCGGGAAGATGGGTTCGAGCCTCGACATCGTGGCGCCCTCGGGCCTTACGCTACCGAGGCTTGTGGTCGTCGGTATCGGCAAGGAAAGCGAGTTGAAGTCGCGCGATATCGTTAGACTGGGTGGCGTGGCCGCCGGAAAAGTGCCGACCTCAGCGCCGAGTGCGACAATCTTCGCCGAATTCGCCTCTGGCGCGCTCAAACCGGCGCAACTGGCCGATCTCGGGCTCGGCGCAAGGCTGCGCACCTACAGCTTCGACCTCTACAAGACCAAGCGCAAAGAGGGCGACGAGCGGCTGAGCAAAGCGGAAGTGAATTTCGCTTGTTCCAATCCGGCGGCGGCGGAAAAGGCCTGGGCGCGCAATTCCGCGATCGCCGACGGAGTCGTGCTGGCACGCGATCTCATCAACGAGCCGGCTAACGTGCTTTATCCGGGCGAATTCGCCCGCCGCGCCTCGGCGCTGAGCACGCTCGGTGTCGGCGTCGAAGTGCTGGACGTGGCCGCGATGAAGCGGCTCGGCATGGGGGCACTCCTTGCCGTCGGGCAGGGCTCCGCGCATGAATCGAAAGTCGTCATCATGCGCTGGAACGGCGGCAAGCGCGGGACCGATCCGGTTGCCTTCATCGGCAAGGGCGTGTGCTTCGACAGCGGCGGCCTATCGATCAAGCCGGCAGCCGGCATGGAGGATATGAAGGGCGACATGGCTGGCGCCGCCTGCGTTGTCGGCCTGATGCGGGCGTTGGCCGCGCGCAAGGCCAAGGTCAACGTCGTCGGCGCCATCGGGCTCGTGGAAAACATGCCCGACGGCAAGGCGCAGCGGCCGGGCGACATCGTCACCACCATGTCGGGCCAGACCATCGAGATTATCAATACCGACGCCGAGGGCCGTCTCGTGCTCGCCGACGTGCTGCATTACGTCAACAAGCGCTTCAAGCCGAAATTCATGATCAATCTGGCGACGCTGACCGGCGCCATCATCGTCGCGCTCGGGCAGGAATATGCCGGGATGTTCTGCAACGATGACAAGCTCGCGGAACGCTTGACCAAAGCCGGGGAGGAAACCGGCGAGCGCGTGTGGCGGATGCCGCTCGGCGCCGAATACGACAAGATGATCGACTCGAAATTCGCCGATATGAAAAACACCGGCGGCCGCTGGGGCGGGGCAATCACGGCGGCGCAATTGCTGCAGCGTTTCGTCAACAAGACGCCCTGGGCGCATCTCGACATTGCCGGCACCGCGCTCGGCTCGCCGCAGACCGATATCAACAAAAGCTGGAGTTCGGGCTGGGGCGTGCGGCTTCTCGAACGGCTGGTCGAGGATCATTACGAGCGCTGAGATGACCGAAGTCCTATTCTATCATCTCAAGGGCCAGACCCCCGAACAGGTGTTGCCGGGGCTGTTGCAGAAATCGCTGGAACGCGGCTGGCGGGTCGTCGTCCAGGCGTCCTCGGATGAACGCGTCGAAGCACTCGACGCGCATTTGTGGACCTGGCGCGATGACTCTTTTATTCCGCATGGCACCTCCCGCGATGCGGAAGCGGCCGAACAACCGGTCGTGTTGACGGTCGATGAGACGAATCCCAATGGCGCGAATGTGCGTTTTCTCGTCGACGGCGCCGGCATGGCGATCAGTGCCGGAGGTTACGAGCGCATTGTTCTTCTCTTCAATGGCGACGATCCGGATGCCGTCGAAATCGCGCGGACGCGCTGGAAGGATGCCAAGGCGGCTGGCTTGGAGGCTACTTATTGGCAGACCGATGAGAAAGGCCGCTGGCGGCAACAAGCGTGACGAGCAATCCTGTTATGCGGTCGCAAAGAATCGCGATAAGTGTCTGGTATAAAACGCCTTTTTTGATCTTAATCATAGCCTATAGCGGCGGGTTCAAACAACGCATTTCGGCACTATATTCTTTGCTCCGGTCCTTATTTGGATGCTATATAGTTGTTCCATGAATAGAAGTTCAGTCAAAAAGAGGCGGCCCGATAAAGCGAGCCGGAGCGGTGCGGTCCGAAAATCTTCCAATCGCACTGCCGCGGCGCGGAAAACTGCGCCCAAAGTTTCGGCCAAGATTGCGTCTAAGACTGCGGCGCAGCGGCCGGCAAGAAAGCCTGTAACGAACGGCGTCGCAGCCAAAAACGGCGTGGCCGCTAAAAATGGTGTCGCCGCTAAAAACGGCTTCGCGGCTAAGAACGTTGTCGCAGCCAAAAACGGTGTCGCAGCCAAAAACGGTGTCGCAGCCAAAAATGGTGTCGCGGTCAAAAATGGTGTCGCGGTCAAAGTGGTCCCCGTGGAGGCCGCAAAATCGGTCACCGCCCCGGTAGCGACGATCACCGTCGCCGAAGTCACGGCATTGGCTCGGCCGTTGCGGGCCCACAAGTTCGAGGTCGGCCAGACCGTCTTCTACACCTCGAGCCCGATCAGCCGTCCCGGCGCGACTGGCACCTACCAGGTGGTCCGGCTATTGCCGTCCGACGGCGACGATTACCAGTATCGGATCAAGAATCCGGGCGAGGCCTTCGAGCGCGTCGCCAAGGAGAGTCAGCTCGACCTCGAGCATTGAGCGCTGCGACTGCGCGTCTTTCGCCAGCGGCGCCATTACGCCATACTTCGCTGCTTTGAAAGCCTATTGGCCGCAGAGGCAGCCATCCGGAAAGCAAAGCAATCGTCCGAGGAGTGGCTTGATGCTCGGCGCTGATCCCGACATCGGAAGCTCGGCACTACGCTTGTGGGTCGCGGCGGGTTCCGCGGCCTTGCTGGTTTCCGTCTGCGCCGTTGCGTTCAACAATGCACGAACGCGAAATGTGACACGGCTCGGAGTCGTCGTGGTCGGCGCCGTGCTTGGCGCGGTCTTGGCCTGGGCTTTTCTCGACGGCGCCAGCGTTCGCGACCAGGGCGCCGAGCGCCGCGCGCTCGAACAGCGCGCAACCGAACTCAGTGCGCAAGCGATAACTCCCGGATCGTCGCTCGCCTGCCTCGACGGCTTGGCGGGTGATAGCGTCGAGGCGGCCTGCGAGAAGGCGCTGTTCGCGGCGCCTGCAACGGTCGCCGCGGCGACGTCCTACGTCGCCGCGCGCCTTACCTTGCTGGCCGATACCGCCGCCTACATCCAGCGCGGTGGGGCGCCTATCGACGGCGTCGTGCTGCCGCTGCGCCGTGCGCTCGAGAGCGATCGGTTCGGGTTTGTCGCCCACACGCTCGCCGTGCGCGACGGCTGTACCAGCCAGAACTGCAAGGCGTTCTCGCTCCTGCGCGAGCCAAGCCGCGTGCGGGCCAACCTGAGCGGACAGACGCTCGATCGTTACCTCGATCGCTACGTCACGGCATGGGCGCAAAATTCCGAGGTGCCGGTTGCGGATGCGACGTCGGTCCAGGCTCCAGTTCAGCCGGGCGTGCCAGGCCCGCATAAAGTTCTGGTCGACATCGACTTTCCGACCGCCTCTTCGATCCCCGCAGTGAGCATCATGAATCCCGAGCCGAAGGGGCCGATGACGGCTGCTGCGGCCGGAGCAATCACCGCCGGCGCCGATTCAAGCGCGCAGGCCCTTTCCCCCGCGCCGCCGCCGAAGCTGGCGCGCAAGCCTGTGAAGAATGCAGCAGCGCAAGCCGCGCCGGCCCCGCCGCCAGCGCCGACCGCTCCGGTCGAGCCGGTCTGGTCACCTGGGGCAACGCTCGCCTCACCGCAGCCTGGCGCGACCGCGCCGTCATCGGCCGGTGCCGGCCCGGTTCAGCTCAATCCATTTCCGGCGCCGCCGGAAGCGAGCGCGGGCGCCGCCGCGCGTCCGCAATGAGCTGAACGCGCGTCTTCCCCATCGCCATGTTCAATTCCGTCCTCATTGCCAATCGCGGCGAGATCGCCTGCCGGGTCGCGCGCACCGCGAAGCGGCTCGGCATGCGCACGATCGCCGTCTATTCCACAGCCGACGCAAATGCGCTCCACAGACGCGTCTGCGATGAGGCGCATTGGATCGGCGAGGCCCCGCCGCGCGACAGCTATTTGTCAATCGAAAGGTTGATCGAGGTCGCCAAGAGATCGGCCGCCCAATGCATCCACCCCGGTTACGGATTCCTGTCCGAAAATGCCGACTTCGCCGAAGCCTGTGACCGCGCCGGCATCGTCTTTGTCGGACCGCCGGCCGCGGCTATTCGCACGATGGGCTTGAAGGACAGTGCCAAGGCGCTGATGGAGCAAGCCGGCATACCGATCGTGCCCGGCTATCACGGCGAGCGGCAGGACACGAAATTCCTCAAAGAGAAGGCCTACGAAATCGGCTATCCGGTGCTGATCAAGCCCGCGGCCGGCGGCGGCGGGCGGGGCATGCGGCTCGTGGAAAAGCACGCCGATTTCGCGCCCGCGCTCGAAGGCGCCATCCGCGAAAGCCAGTCGGCCTTCGGCTCCGGCCGGGTGTTGATCGAGAAATTTATTCCCTCGCCGCGCCACATCGAGGTCCAGGTTTTCGCCGACCGATATGGCAACACGATCCATCTCGGCGAACGCGATTGCTCGCTGCAACGCCGTCATCAGAAGGTCGTCGAGGAAGCACCGGCGCCCGGCATGACCGAGGATTTGCGGGCACAGATCGGCGCGGCCGCAGTCGAGGCCGCCAAGGCGGTCGGCTATAGCGGCGCCGGCACAGTCGAGTTCGTCGCCGACGGCACGAGGGACCTGCGTGCCGATGGCTTTTGGTTCATCGAGATGAATACACGGCTTCAGGTCGAACATCCGGTGACCGAGGCGGTGACCGGGCTCGATCTCGTCGAGTGGCAATTCCGGGTCGCGGCCGGCGAAAAACTGCCGCTCACTCAGAGCGAGGTCCGGCTCAGCGGCCATGCGGTCGAGGCACGGCTTTACGCCGAAGATCCCGAGCACGGATTCCTGCCGGCGGCCGGAAAAATCGTCGCTTTGGAATTTCCGAGCGATATCCGCGTCGATAACGGTGTGGAAAAGGGCGACGAGGTGACGCCGTTCTACGACGCGATGATCGCGAAACTCATCGCGCACGGAGAAACGCGCGAGGCGGCGCTCGGCCGGCTAGTCGCGGGTCTTGATCGCACGCTGGTTGCCGGGGTTCGCAGCAATGTGGCGTTCCTTGCCAATCTGTGCCGCGCGGAGGCGTTTCGGCAGGGCGAGGTCGATACCGGCTTCATCGACCGCAATCTTGCGGCGCTCGGCGCCGTGCCGCAGCCACGCGATAATGCGGCGGCGGCGCTCGGCGTGGCTTATCTCCTCAATGCCGCGATGGCGCGAGAGACGGCGTCGGCGGAGGACGACCCCGAGGAAGCCCTTTCACCCTGGGCGGCGCGCGACGGTTTCCAACTCGGCGGCCTGCGCACGCTCACGCTCCCTCTCGCGGTCGATGGCGAGAATGCCGAGGCAAATGTCAGTTATCGGAAGGACGGCGCGAGCGCGACGGTCGACAGCGCGGGTTCGGCCGAAGATGCGAGAGTTTTTGCGGTGCCGGGAGATTTGCAGGCAGCCGATGTGCTGCGCCACGGCCGTCAAACCCGCGTCGCCATCCGGGATGTCTCGGCGGCGGGCGGGACGGCGAGCGTCGGCGATGGCGTGATCAGGGCGCCGATGCATGGCCGGGTCTTGGAACTTCTGGCAGGCGCCGGGGATAAAGTCGCCGCCGGTCAACGTCTTGCCGTTATCGAAGCGATGAAGATGGAGCACACGTTGCGCGCGCCGTTTGCGGGCATCGTGCAAGAAGTTCCTGTGGGCATCGGGGCGCAAGTTGTGGAAGGTGCGAAGATCATGCTGATTGAAGCCGAAAAGGAGCCGATAAAGTAGGACTATGCCCCTTCATCTCATCAAGCTCTGTGTCGGCTGTGACTCGGTTCGCGATCTTGAGGACTGGATCAAGCAAAAGCTGAAAGCAAAACGCAAGAACGGCGAAAAGCCGGAGCGGATCCATGTTACCCGCATGGTGCCGAAGCGCGCCGACGAGCTTATCGACGGCGGCTCGCTTTATTGGATTATTCGCGGCGAAATCGCCTGCCGCGAGCGGATCCGTGAAGTTCGCCCCTTTGTCGATAAAGACGGCATTGGGCGATGTGGGCTGGTGCTCGATCCCAAACTGGTGCTGGTCGAGCCACGGCCGTTTCGGGCCTTTCAGGGCTGGCGTTACCTCACGGCGAAGGACGCCCCGCGCGATCTCGACAAAGTGGTCAAAGGCGCCGCCGCCATGCCGGAGACGCTGCGGCGGGAGCTGCGCGAGCTCGGCCTGATGTGACCGGGGTTCTTGTGAGTTCTCGGGGTGGGATCGAGCCCCCGTGGCTGCGCTCATTGGTGCGTGGCGGAGCCTGCCATAATCCCCTAAAGTCCGCGGCGACCCGAACATCAAGAATTGCGGAGCGAGAACAGTGATCATTGAAAACGAAAAAGACGTCACTCCGGTTGTGCTCAAGGAGTACGAGCGCATCAAAAACCCGCGTCTGCGCGAAATCATGGCTGCCTTCATCCGCCATCTGCATTCGTTCGCCCGCGAAGTGAAATTGACCGAGGAAGAATTCCAGGCCGCCGTCGGCTACATTTTGGCGCTCGGCCAGATATCCAACGAGACCCACAACGAAGCCGTGCTGATGTCCGGCTCGCTCGGCTTCTCGACGCTGATTTGTCTCCTCAACAACGGCAATCGCGGCCAGACCGAGACCGATGCCAATCTGCTCGGTCCGTTCTGGCGGATGGATTCGCCGCCGACCAAAAACGGCGATTCAATCGTGCGCTCGCCGACGCCTGGCGCCGTGTTGTTCGTCGACGCGCAATTCGCGGACGCGAACGGCAAGCCGATCGAAGGCGCCGAGGTCGACATCTGGCATTCCTCGACCGAAGGGTTTTACGAAAACCAGGATCCGGTCCAGGCCGATATGAACCTGCGCGGCAAGTTCACGACCGACAAGAACGGCCGCATCAACTTCCGCAGCGTGAAACCGGCTGGTTATCCGATCCCAATCGACGGCCCGGTCGGCGAACTCTTGCGCGCCGCCGGACGGCACAACATGCGGCCCTCGCATCTGCACTTCCTGACCTATAAGCCCGGCTTCAAGACGCTGATCTCCCAGATCTACGATCCGGAAGACAAGAATATCGAGACCGATGTGCAGTTTGGCGTGACGCGGCATTTGATCGGCAACTACGTGCGGCACAACGAAGCCTGCACCAAGGCGCCGGACGTCAAAGCGCCCTGGTATACGCTCGAACATATCTTCGTCATGGAAGGCGGCACTGCGCGTCTGCCAAGGCCGCCGATCACCGGCAAAGCGCAGGGCGAGCGGCCGACCATTCCGCATCTCGAGCGGGTGTAAGGATGAATTTCCCTCCCCCAAAAAGGGGAGGGGTTACAAACAAACACAGGGGGAGAAACAACATGAAACGCCGAACAGTTCTCAAAGGCATCGCCGCGACCGCGGCAGGCGGATTGCTGGCGCGACCCGCCATTGCCGCCGACACCACACTCAAGATCGGCTGCAGCCTGCCGCTCACCGGCGCGGGCTTCACCGCCGTCGGCCGCGAGCTCACCGGCGCGCTCAAAGTCTATATGCAGCAGCACGGTGACACGGTGGCCGGCCGCAAGATCGAGCTGATCATCCGCGATGACGCCGGCGTCGCCGACAACGCGCACCGCCTGGTCCAGGAAATGCTGGTCAACGACAAGGTCGACATTGTCGGCGCCGGT
Organism: Xanthobacteraceae bacterium; assembly: GCA_049282655.1. Taxonomy (GTDB): domain Bacteria; phylum Pseudomonadota; class Alphaproteobacteria; order Rhizobiales; family Xanthobacteraceae; genus BOG-931. The sequence goes on along the minus strand of JBAPUM010000078.1, from coordinate 10,786 downwards.
ATTACGCCCTGCACGCTCGCCATCGCCCAGCTTGTCACCGAGGCCAAGAAGGTGACCTTCTCGATGAGCTCGGGGGCCTCGATCACGACGACCAAGTCGCCCTATTTCGTGCGCGCCGGCTTCATCATCGCGCCGCAGGCCTGGACGCTCGCCGAATGGGCGATCAAGAACGGCTCGAAGCGCGCGGTCACGCTGGTCAACGACTGGGCGCCCGGCACCGAGGCGGAAACCGCCTTCAAGACCCGCTTCCAGCAAGTCGGCGGCGAGGTCATGGAATCGATCCGCATTCCGCTCGCGAGCCCCGACTTCGCGCCGTCGCTGCAGCGCATCGCCGATCTTAAGCCCGATACCGCTTTCATCTATTTCCCGGGTCCGCTGGCGCCGATCTTCACCAAGCAGGCGCGCGAGAAGGGGCTTGGCGAATCCGGTATCAAGCTCATCGGCCCGGGCGACCTCTGCGACGACGACAGCCTCAACAATGCCGGCGATCAGATGATCGGGCTGATCACCGCCGGGCCCTATTCGGCGGCGCACGATAGCGCGCTGAACAAGAACTACGTCGCCGATTTCGTGAAAATGAACGGCGAGCGTCCGGACTTCGCCTCGCTCGGCGCCTATGACGGCCTCCATCTGGTCTATGAGGCGCTCAAAAAAACCGGCGGCGATGCCGACGGCGACAAGCTGATCGCGGCAATGAAGGGCATGGCCTGGGAAAGCCCGCGCGGCCCGATCTCGATCGACCCGGACACCCGCGACATCGTCAGCAATATCTATATCCGCAAGGTCGAGAAGATCGATGGCCAGCTCTGGGCCAAGGAGTTCGAAACCTTCCCGAACGTCAAAGACCCGATGAAGGTCGCGGCGAAGTAACTGGCCAGCGCTCCGTCCCCGCAACGCGGGGCGGGAGCGCAAACCGTTCAGGTTTGTTGCTCACCACAAGAGATAAACCCAGATTACGGTACCCGCCACTCCAGTTATCAGGATGGCCACGATCGCGATCACTTGGATCACGTGGGCGAGGCCGGAGGCGTGGTGTTGGCTGGACGCATGCATGGCAGTCTCCTTGGGCGTTTCTTTGACCCGCGAAGACCGATACCTGCGATAAGGGGCCGGACTGCCCCTCACTCAGGGACCCGGCATCCGCAGATTTGCTTTAGTATTCTTAGTTGAAGAATTTGCCGGCACACTTGATCCAGATCAATGTGCACCGCGATAATCGGCGTCTGCGAAAATCAGACCGCCATATTGTCGATCAGCCGCGTCTTGCCGATCCGCGCAGCGGTGAGGAGGCGGATGGGCTCGCTTTTTCCATTCCCGAGTTGCGCAAGCGTCTCGGCATTGCGCGCTTCGAGATAATCGAGCGCGAAGCCCGCCTTGGCGATCGCTTCGCGGCCTTGCGCAAGGACGCCAGCGATCGGCTTACCCCCGCGGATCGCTTCGGCGCATTGGCGCAACACGCGGTCAAGCGCCGGCGCCGCTTGGCGTTCGCTCGCCGTGAGGTACGCATTGCGCGAGGACAGCGCGAGACCGTCGGGCTCGCGCACGGTCGGGGCGCCGACGATGCGGACCGGCAGGCCCAGATCGCGGGCGAGACGGGTCACGACCTTGAGCTGCTGAAAATCCTTCTCGCCGAACAGCGCGATATCCGGTTCGCATTGGAGGAGGAGCTTTGCCACCACGGTGGCGACGCCCGCAAAAAAGTGCGGGCGGAAAGCATCCTCGAGCCCGGCCTTGGCCGGTCCCTCCGGCAAGATCCTGGTGGCAAAACCTTGCGGATACATGGTCTCGACCGACGGCGCCCAGACCAGGTGGGCTTTGATCTTCGCAAGTGCAGCAAGATCGGCCGCAAAGGTGCGCGGATAGGTGCCGAGGTCTTCGGTCGGAGCGAACTGGGTAGGATTAACGAAGATCGAGACGACGACGCAATCGGCGCGGCGTTGTGCCTCGCGCACCAGCGCAAGATGGCCGGCATGCAAGGCGCCCATCGTCGGCACCAGCGCGATCGACTTGCGGCGTGCGCGCAGCGCGGCGATCGCACGCTTGAGCGCCGGTAAGGTCCGGATCACGCGCGGGCCACGTGTTGATTTCTTAGCGTTCGTCTTCATGAGTTGCAGCGCGGGCACACCCAAAACGTTTTGTCACGCCGAGTGGGGTTAATGATTAACTTAGCGAAGCCAATGCGCTATCTTGACCCTGCGCGTTGCAGCCCGGAGAAGTGACCGCAACGCAGGGGTTGCGTCTCCCATGTTGCAGGCGGATGTCGGCAGACCGTTCTCGGCGCATGTCATCGTCCTTGGTAACGAAAAAGGCGGCTCGGGCAAGTCGACCACGGCCATGCATGTCGCGGTCGCGCTGCTGCAAGCCGGCCAGCGTGTCGCGACCATAGACCTCGATTCGCGTCAGAAAAGCTTCACGCATTATGTCGAGAACCGGCGGGCCTGGGCGGCGCGTAGCGGCGCCAACCTGCAGGTCCCCGTGCATTATTGCGTGGCGCGCGGCTTCGGTCTGCGCCTCGACGAAATCGAAGCGCAGGAATTCTCCGCCTTCGCCGAGGCAGTGAGCGCGGTCGAGCAAAACCACGACTTCGTCGTTATCGATACGCCCGGCTCGGATTCCTACCTGATGCGGCTCGCCCATTCGATGGCCGATACGCTGATCACGCCGCTCAACGACAGTTTTGTCGACTTCGATGTGCTCGGCGTACTCGATCAGAACAGTTTCGAGGTCGCCGGCGTCAGCCATTATGCCGAGATGGTGCGCGAGGCCCGCCGCCAGCGCCGTCTTGTCGACGGCGGGCTGACCGACTGGGTCGTGGTGCGCAATCGGCTGTCGACCTTGGGCTCGCGCAACAGGCGGTTAGTCGGCGAGGGGGTCCAGGGGCTCGCCAAGCAGCTCGGCTTCCGTCCGATCGACGGCTTTGCCGAACGGGTCGTTTACCGCGAATTCTTCCCGCGCGGGCTCACCGCGCTCGACGATCTCACCGAGGATACGCTCGGGCTGCGCCCCAATACTTCGCATGTGACCGCCCGCGATGAGGTGAAGGCGCTGATCGACGCGCTGCGACTGCCGATCGACGAGCGCGGCAAACGCCGGGCGGCGGCGCGGGCCGAATGGATTGCGGCAGCGGATAAGCCGCTCGAGACGCACGATCTTCTCGCCGATTGAAGGCATTCCGGGTACGCCGCGACGGCGTGGGGCACGATGGATTTTTATATCGAGGATCCCGAGGGCTACATCGTCGCCTTCGGCGAGAGCAAGAATTCGAACTAGGACACTCCCATTCCGCCGGCCATTGCGCGCGATGCCGGGGAGGGCCACTTTATCCGGCGATGAGCCAAGACCGATGAGCCAAGACCGGTCCGACCGCGCGCCGGCCAATCCCGCGCCGGCGCAAACGCAATCCCGTGAGACCGCGCCCGCCCCCGCGCCATCGCCGCGCGCGGACATCGATGCCTTCCTCAATAGCGTCAAAGCGTTCGGGCCTGCTGCTGCCGCCGAACCTGGCAAGCGCGGCCGGCTGATCTTCGCGCTCGACGCCACCATGAGCCGGCAGCCGACCTGGGATAGCGCCTGCAGACTGCAGGGCGAGATGTTTCGCGAGGCCGCAGCCGTCGGCGGCCTCGATATTCAACTGGTCTACTATCGCGGGCTCGCGGAGTGCCGGGCTTCGCCCTGGGTAGCGGAAGCCGCGCGGCTCGGCGGCTTGATGGCGCGCATCCATTGCGAGGGCGGCCCCACCCAGATCGACAAGGTTCTGGCGCATGCGCGGCGCGAAGCCGAGGGTTCGAAGGTAGCGGCTCTGACCTTTATCGGCGACGCCATGGAGGAATCGCCTGGTGAGTTATGCACGCGCGCCGGTGAGCTCGCCTTGCGCAACGTGAAGGCGTTCATGTTCCAGGAGGGTTATGATCCGGCCTGCGAAAAGGCGTTCCGTGAGATTGCGCGGCTCACGGGCGGCGCGTTCTGTCGTTTTACCCCGGGCGCCGCGCATGAACTCGGCGAATTGTTGCGCGCGGCGGCGGCCTATGCGGCGGGAGGAATGAAGGCGCTGGCCAATCTCAAGGCGCAAAGCGCTGGCGCGGTGCGGCTGATCGAGCAATTGAAGTAGCTCAAGGAAACCATGCCCGAGATCCTGCTCGGTATTGTCGTCCTCGTTCTCGGCCTGTGGGCGGTCAATGCCTTCTCCAGGGCCGATCCCAAGCAGGCGGCGCGTCTGTTACGTGCGCTCGGCGGCGGCGCCGCGCTGCTGTTTGCGGCGTTTCTGCTTTTTCGCGGCGAGATAGGGGTCGCGGTGCCGGTCGGTGTGTTCGGGCTGGGCTTACTCGGCTGGGTTTCGCTATGGCCCGCAGGCTTCGGCGCCCGCACGCAAAAAAGCACCGGCCGGGTTTCGCGGGTAAGCACCGCTTTTATCGAAATGGAGCTCGACCATGACAGCGGCGCCATGCACGGCCGGGTGCTGGCCGGGCGGTTCGCAGGCGCTTCACTCGATGCGCTCGATCGCGCGGCGCTCATCGGCCTTATTGCCGAGATTGACGCCGATAGCCGTGAGTTATTGGCAACTTATCTTGATCGCCGGGAACCCGGATGGCGTGAAAACCCGGAGCGTGACGCGGCAGCGGGGGGCGGGACGCGGCCGCCGCCCGGCGGCAAAATGACTGAAGAGGAAGCTTATCAGATCCTTGGCATTCAAGCCGGGGCGAGCGCGGAGGACATCACCCGGGCTCACCGCTCCCTGATGAAGAAAATCCATCCCGACCAAGGGGGGACGACGTATCTTGCGGCTCGCGTCAACGAGGCCAAGGACGTTCTGCTTCGACGCCATCGCTGAGGTACTCCGCACAAAACCTCGCGTGGTCCGCCGTCTCTGCTCGATGCCCTGTTCGTCAGCCTGGCCCCACTGGCGGGGGTCTTAGAGCACGATCCGAAAAACGAACGCCGCTTTTGCCAAAGAGATCATGCCGCGGTGAATCAGTCCTTAAGCGCCAATCAATCCTTCAGGGCCATGCAATCGAAGTCGCTCCGCTTGAGCTGCTTGCAGGCGGCCTCGGCGGTGGCGCGGTCGAATCCGGCAAAGCGCGCCCGGTAATAGGGCTTGTCGCCCTTGAGGATACGCTCGGTGAACGGGTCCTTGGCCGCCAGCGCGCTGCGCACCTTGGTCTGCGCTGCGGAGAGATGCTGCTTGGCGTCAGTTTCGTCTTCGAAGGCGCCGATCTGGATGAGCCAGCCGCCACGGGCGTGAATGCGGGTCGACGATATGGCGGGCTCGGCATCGGTCGGCTCCGAGGCGGTTGCCGGCTCAGGCACGGCGGATTCGCGCATGGCGGGCTCGGGCTTTGGCGGCGCCGCAAAAACGGGCTCGGGCTTGGCGACCTCGGCCGGGTAGGCCGCGGCGCCGCGATCCGTCGCCGGATCGGCTGAGGCGACGACGACCGCGTGCGGCACCTCGGCCATCGCTGCCGCCGGCTGCGGATGTGCGGCCGGTTGCGGCAGGACTGCTTGCGGCACGGCTGCCGCCACCAGAGCCGGCATCGGTCCGAGCGACGAGGTCTGAACCGGCGCCATCCGGTAGGAGATGGTCTTCACCGCAACGGGATGGATCGGATCGCTTGCGGAGCCCGGCCGCGGGCTGACGCTCGCCGTCGACACTGGCGCCGCCGATGCCGGCTCGGCATGCGACGCCGCCGTCAGCACGGAGGTCATGGGAGATTTGCCGAAGGCATAGGGCTGGGCGTCTTCGTGGGCGTCGGCCAGCATCGGCGTGGTGCGGCGCAGCGCTGCTTCCTTGAAATGCTGCGCGATCAATTCGCGCATGTGACCGTCGCGCTCCGATGCCGAGGGACCGCCCATGACGACACCGACCAGATAGCGTCCGTCGCGATGCAGCGAGGTCAGAAGGTTGAAGCCCGACGCACGGGTAAAGCCGGTCTTGATGCCGTCGACGCCTTCGACGGCGCCGAGCAGGTGGTTGTGATTGCGCATCGCTTCGCCGTGATAGACGAAGGACTCGGTCGAGAAGTACTTGTAATAGCGCGGGAAGCGATCCTGGATCGCGCGCCCGAGCAGGGCTTGGTCGCGCGCAGTGGTGAGTTGGTCGTCGTCCGGCAGGCCGGAAGCGTTGACATAGGTCGTGCGCGCCATGCCCAGCGCGTGGGCTTTTTGCGTCATCAGTTTGGCGAAGCCCTCCTCGTCGCCGCCAAGGTTTTCGGCGACGACGACCGCGGCATCGTTGGCGGACTTGGTCACGATGCCTTTGATCGCCTCTTCGACCGTGATGCTCTGGCCGGGCTTGAGCTCGAGCTTGGTCGGAGCCTGTTCGGAAGCGTGCTCGGAAACATGAAGCGCGGTGTCGAGCTTGATCTTGCCGGCGTCGAGACGCTCGAACAGCAGGTAGAGCGTCATGACTTTGGTCAGCGAGGCTGGGTGGCGCAGCGCGTCCGGGTTGGATGACTCAAGGATCGCGCCGCTATTGCCGTCGACCAGAATAGATGCCGCTGGTGGAGAATATTCCTCGGCGCTGGCGTGATGATGGCTTCCTCCGCCGTGCGCGCGATGGTGTCGTGCCAAGGCCGTGTCGCTCGTGCAGACGAGCGCCGTGGATGCGGCACCCAATGCCAGCATGCCCCAACGAAGCCCACTCCGAAGTCTCTGGCGGGCCTCCAAACTCACCCATCCCATGACGCACCCCGTCCCTGAAAGCTCGGTTGACCGGCAGAAGGTCCCCTGATCTTGCCTTCTCGTCTTGTCCCTCGCCGGAGAATGAGTCCTGCTTGTGGCCATTCGGACGGTAAGAGAGGCATTCCGGCTGCGTGGGCGTGGCCCGGGCAGCACGGTCAAGCAGGTTAGGCAAACGCCCTTGCGAAAGGGTTAAGTCGCTAAACCGCCGCTATTTTGTGCAATTTGCCCCTAGCGGTTGCACTTCATTGTGCACTGCACTATGTTCAACGTCAGTGCCGCTCGAGGCCTTTCCGAGGCAGCTCGCTTTCCAAGGCAGCTGGCTTTCCCAGGCAGTTCGTGCGGGTTCACTAGCCGGGCGGCCGCTCGGGCTGCCCAATGGGGATCGTCATGACAACCGAAGATATGCAGAAGTTCGGCAAGGAGAGCATGGAAACGGCTATGTCCTCGCTCGGCGCGTGGTCGAAAAGCGCCCAGGCTATCGCTGTCGAAGTCGCGGAATACTCGAAAAAGTCGATGGAAGGCTCTGCCGCGATGTGGGAGCGCCTGATGGGCGCGAAGTCGCTTGAGACCGCAATGGAGGTGCAGAGTGAGTACCTGAAGTCGTCCTATCAGGACTTTGTCGCCGAAACGACCAAGCTCACCGAGCTCTACAGCGATCTCGCCAAGGAAGCCTACAAGCCGTTCGAGGGTGCGCTGGCAAAAGTTGCGACGATGAAGTAAGCGTCGCGGCGGCCTGAGGTGAGGCTTTAAGGCTTGGAGCCGCTAAGATGGGTACCCTAGGTCGGGTGCCCTAAGACGAGGTGCCCTGAGATGGGTGCCCTAAGATTTGGGCTCGACAAGGGCCGCCTCGATTACGACCGCCAGCTTGGCCAAAGTCTGCTCGATCCGTCCGACGCGGAATGCGATGTGCTCAAGCGCGTAAGCGGCGCGCTTGTCGGCCGATGGTAAGCTTACAGCGTCATAGTCCGGGACGAAGTCCTCCTCCATTTCGCGGATGAGTCTTGCCCGTCGTACGAGGTCGACCATAGTCACCTCCCTACACCCCAGCGCTAGATAACCGAGTCGGCGCTCGACACCAATGCGCAATAGGGCCTTGTGCCGGCCGTCTCCCGTCATATTTGACGCTTTCGCCCTGAAACAGGATGCATTGAGCCGCGTTGATGGCGGGGCGCAATCTGCTCTCGATTTGGCACGCAAATCGCACTAGCTTTAGGGTGAGAGTCTTGATGATGAAGGGTCTTGGAGATTGACGCGGGTGACGGCAGGCGAACCAATGCCGCTGATTGACGTTCTTACCACCGTACCACCGGCGCGGATGGCGGACGATGATCGCAAGCGCAAAGGCGAGGGCGGCCCGGGCACCGCGGTCATCACCAAAACCAAGCCGCAGACCAAGCGGCCGAACCTCTATCGGGTTCTGCTGCTCAACGACGACTACACGCCGATGGAGTTCGTGGTCCACGTCCTCGAGCGCTTCTTCAACAAGGATCAGGAATCGGCCCATCGGATCATGATGCATGTGCATCAGCATGGGATCGGCGAATGTGGGATATTCACCTACGAGGTGGCGGAAACCAAAGTGACGCAGGTGATGGACTTTGCCCGCAAACACCAGCATCCTTTGCAGTGCATAATGGAGAAGAAGTGATTCCGGGGGGAAGCATCCAATACAAACGATGAGACAGTAAAAATGCCCACGTTCTCGCGCAGCCTAGAACAATCGCTTCATCGGGCGCTGGCGCTCGCCAATGAGCGTCACCACGAATACGCGACGCTCGAACATCTGCTCCTGGCGCTGATCGAGGATCAAGACGCCGCGGCGGTCATGCGGGCTTGCAATGTGGATTTGGAAAAGCTGCGGCGCAGTCTCATCGCCTACCTCGAATCCGAGCTGGACAATCTCGTCACCGACGGTGCCGAAGATTCCAAGCCCACCGCCGGCTTCCAACGCGTCATCCAGCGCGCGGTCATTCACGTGCAGTCGTCGGGCCGCGAGGAAGTGACCGGCGCCAATGTGCTGGTCGCGATCTTCGCCGAGCGCGAGAGCCACGCCGCCTACTTCCTGCAAGAGCAGGACATGACCCGTTACGACGCGGTCAATTACATCAGCCACGGCATCGCCAAGCGGCCGGGCATGTCGGAAGCGCGTCCGGTGCGCGGCTCCGACGAGGAGACCGACGCCAAATCCGGTGACGAGCCGAAGAAGAAAGGCGACGCGCTCGATGCCTATTGCGTCAACCTCAACAAGAAGGCGCGCGACGGCAAGATCGATCCGCTGATCGGTCGCGAAGCCGAGATCAACCGCACTATTCAGGTGCTGTGCCGGCGGCAGAAGAATAATCCGCTGTTCGTCGGCGAGGCCGGCGTCGGCAAAACCGCGATTGCGGAGGGGCTCGCGCGCCGCATCGTGCATGGCGAAGTGCCGGACGTGCTGCGCAACGCGACCGTGTTCGCGCTCGACATGGGCACGCTATTGGCCGGCACGCGCTATCGCGGCGACTTCGAGGAGCGGCTGAAGCAGGTTATCAAGGAGCTTGAGGCCTATCCGGGCGCCATTCTGTTCATCGATGAGATCCACACCGTGATCGGCGCCGGCGCCACCTCGGGCGGCGCCATGGACGCGTCGAATCTGCTCAAGCCGGCGCTCGCGTCCGGCACCGTGCGCTGTGTCGGCTCGACCACCTACAAGGAATACCGGCAGTATTTCGAGAAGGACCGGGCGCTGGTCCGCCGCTTCCAGAAGATCGACGTCAACGAGCCGACGATTCCGGACGCCATCGAAATCCTCAAAGGGCTAAAGCCCTATTTCGAGGATTATCACAAGCTCAAATACACCAACGAGGCCATCAAGGCCGCGGTTGAACTTTCATCGCGCTACATCCACGACCGCAAGCTGCCCGACAAGGCGATCGATGTGATCGACGAGTCGGGCGCCGCGCAGATGCTTTTGCCGGAAGGCAAGCGCAAGCGCACCATCGGGCTGAAGGAGATCGAGACCACGATCGCCACCATGGCCCGCATCCCGCCAAAAGCGGTGTCGAAGGACGACGCCGAGGTGCTGCGGAATCTGCAGGAGACGCTCAAGCGCGTGGTCTACGGCCAGGACAAGGCGATCGAAGCGCTGTCGGCCTCGATCAAGCTCGCCCGCGCGGGATTGCGCGAGCCGGAAAAGCCGATCGGCTGCTATCTGTTCTCCGGGCCGACCGGGGTCGGCAAGACCGAGGTCGCCAAGCAGCTTGCCGCCACGCTCGGCGTCGAGCTGATCCGCTTCGACATGTCGGAATACATGGAGCGCCACACGATCTCCCGGCTGATTGGCGCGCCGCCCGGTTATGTCGGCTTCGATCAGGGCGGCTTGCTCACCGACAGCATCGACCAGCACCCGCATTCGGTGCTGCTGCTCGACGAAATCGAGAAGGCGCATCCCGATCTGTTCAATGTGCTGTTGCAGATCATGGATCACGGCAAGCTTACCGATCACAACGGCAAGCAGGTCGACTTCCGCAACGTGATCCTGATCATGACCACCAATGCGGGCGCCGCCGACATGGCGAAAGCAGCATTCGGCTTCACGCGAAGTAAGCGCGAAGGCGACGACATGGAAGCGATCACAAAACTTTTCGCGCCGGAATTCCGCAACCGGCTCGACTCCATCATCACCTTCGCGCATCTGTCGCCCGAAGTGATCGCCATGGTGGTCGAGAAATTCGTGCTGCAGCTCGAGGCGCAACTGGCCGACCGCCAGGTGACCATCGAGTTGACCGATGAAGCGACCCAATGGCTGATCGCCAACGGCTATGACGAGCTGATGGGCGCCCGGCCGATGGCGCGGGTGATTCAGGAGCACATCAAAAAGGCGCTCGCCGACGAGGTGCTGTTCGGCAAGCTCAAATCGGGCGGCCATGTGCGCGTCATCGTTGTCACCGGCGAGGACGGCAAGGCGACGCTCAGCTTCGATTATCCGGATGGACCGGTGAAGCCGCGGCCGGAAAAGCTGCCGGAGCCGCGCCGCGCCAAGGCGAAGCGCCGCGCCTCGCCACGGAAGAAGCCGCCGAGCGCCGACGGCTCGGGCGGCGGCGACGAGCCGCCGCGCCGGGGCACGGTGCCGAAG
>JBAPUM010000077.1:0-52198 GCA_049282655.1 Xanthobacteraceae bacterium | reverse complement strand
CGGAGGGACCTGCCGCGCGGCTGGCGGCGCGCGTTCGCCGCCACCGGGCGGTGGACTGATGGGCGGTGGATTAGTGTCTGCCACCGCCGCGGATCCGTTGTTCGGTCAAGCCCATGATCAATTGCGCAATGAAGCCCAAAACTGTGCGGTGAAGCTCAAGCTGCCAACAAAACAAAGCGACAGGGCGAAGCGACTTAAAGCCCGCCGATTCTGCTGTGCCAGCCCTTAGTTACCACGTCGAGAGGGATACCACTTCAAGAAAGGTACCACTTCAAGAAAGACTTGCGGTGGATCGCAGGCGAAAGCGGAGCAAGTATGGCGAAACGGTGTTGAGCGTCCTATTGCGGCGAGCGGCGGAAGACGAGCGACGCATTGGTGCCGCCGAAGCCGAATGAATTCGACAGCGCGATATTGATCGGGTGCTTGCGCGCCTGGTGCGGGACGAGATCGATGGCGGTGGCGACCGATGGATTGTCCAAATTGATTGTGGGCGGCAGCATTCCGTCGCGCATTGCGAGCAGGCAGAAAATGGCCTCGACCGCGCCGGCGGCACCGAGCAGATGTCCGATCGATGACTTTGTCGACGACATCGCGATGCGGCCGCCTGCATTGCCGACAAGCCGTTCGACCGCCCTGAGCTCGATTTCATCGCCGAGCGGAGTCGAAGTGCCGTGCGCGTTGATATAGTCGATATCGTCCGGGGCGATGCCGGCGCGGCCGATGGCGGCCCGCATGCAGCGGAAGGCGCCGTCGCCGTCTTCGGCCGGCGCGGTAATGTGATAGGCGTCGCCCGACATGCCGTAGCCGATCAACTCCCCGTAGATGCGAGCGCCGCGCCGCTTGGCGTGCTCGTATTCTTCCAGGACGACGGCGCCCGCGCCCTCGCCCATGACGAAGCCGTCGCGATCGCGATCATAGGGCCGCGAGGCACGTTCGGGCGTCTCGTTGAATGACGTCGACAGCGCGCGGCAGGCGGCAAAGCCGGCGATCGAAATGCGGTTGACCGGCGACTCGGTGCCACCCGCCACCATTACATCGGCGTCGCCGAGCGCGATCAGCCTGCCGGCGTCGCCGATGGCGTGCGAGCCGGTCGAGCAAGCGGTGACGACGGCGTGGTTCGGCCCTTTCAGAGAATGTGTGATCGACACATAGCCCGAGGCGAGATTGATCAGCCGCCCCGGGATGAAAAACGGTGAGACCCGACGCGGTCCGCGGTCGCGCAGGACCAGCGCCGTTTCGGCGATGCCCTCGACGCCGCCGATGCCGGACCCGAGCAGAACGCCACTGACGATCTGATCGTCGTATTCGCGCGGATGCCAATCGGCGTCGTTGAGCGCTTGGGTCGCCGCCGCCATGGCGAAGATGATGAAGTCGTCGACTTTGCGCTGTTCCTTGGGCTCCATCCAATCGTCGGGATTGAAGCTGCCCTCGGTGCCGGCGCCGCGCGGGACCTGGCCGGCAATCTTGCACGCGAGGTCCGATACTTCGAATTTTTCGACGCGCTTGATGCCGCTTTGTCCGGCGAGCAATCGCTGCCAGGTCGCTTCAACGCCGCACGCGAGCGGTGTCACCAGACCAAGACCTGTGACGACGACCCGTCTCATTCAGGGCGCTCCCGATCGACGCAGTCTCCGAAACCGATGCCGGAGTTGGGCGTGCAGAATTTGCCCACACCTGAACGTCCGTCAAACCGCCTGACCGCGCGATGCGCCGCGCGGACGGGGCGCTTTCGCACGACATTCATGCGTCGACGGTGCGGGCCGTAACGACGGTCAGCTCTTTGCGTTCTTTTCGAGAAACTTGATTGCGTCGCCCACGGTCAAAATAGTCTCGGCCGCATCGTCGGGGATTTCGCAACCAAACTCTTCTTCGAAAGCCATGACCAGCTCGACGGTATCGAGGCTGTCGGCGCCGAGATCGTCGATGAAGCTGGCGTTTTCAGTCACCTTGTCGGGTTCAACCCCAAGATGCTCCACGACGATTTTCTTAACCCGCTCGCCAATATCACTCATCGTTCCAACCTCATTTTTCAACGCGACCCAGTCGATCTAGTCCCGATTCCGTCCAAGTGCTTCGTTGCATCAAGCGCTTCGTCGCACCAAGTATTTCGTCGCACCAAGTACTTCGTTGCACCGAGTGCTTCATTGAACTTGCCGACGGGGGGTCGACAACTTCAATTGGGTCGACACCGATCAGAGGCGGACGTTTCGCCCCGCTCTCCGGCATTCCGGCTCCCCCAGCCCGATTTCGGTTCGGTTACCACACTTCAAAAGCGTTGACCAGCGCGGCCGCATCCCGGTGGCACCGATCATATCGCCTTCAAATCATGACCATTCCGCCGTTCACATGCAATGTCTGTCCGGTCACGTAACCGGCCTCGCTCGACGCCAGAAATACCACAGCCGCGGCCACCTCTTCCGCAGTCCCGGCGCGGCTTGCCGGAATCTTCGCCAGAATGACGTCCCGCTGCTTGTCATTCAGTTTCTCGGTCATCGGCGTCACGATAAAACCGGGTGCGACGCAGTTCGCGGTGACACCGCGCTTGGCATATTCCTGTGCGACGGCCTTGATCATGCCCGTGATGCCGGCTTTCGCCGCAACATAATTGGCTTGGCCCGGATTACCGGTGGCCCCGACCACCGAGGTGATGGCGATAACGCGCCCGAAACGCCGCCGCATCATGCCGCGCACGGCGGCGCGGGTCAGCCGGAAAGTCGCGGTGAGATTAATAGCGATGACCTGATCCCAGTCCTCGTCGCGTAATTGCACGAGAAGATTGTCGCGCGTTACGCCGGCATTGGCGACCAGCACGTCAAGCTGGCCCATCGTCTCTTCCGCGCGCTGCACCAGCCCATCGGTTTCGGCCGCATCGGCGAGGTTACAAGGCAGCACGTGCACCCGGTCGGCGAGCTCGGCCGCGAGCTGGTCCAGATTCTCCCGGCGGGTTCCCGAAATGGCTATGGTTGCGCCCTGGGCGTGGAGAACGCGCGCAATGGTGCCGCCGATGCTGCCGGTGGCGCCGGTGACCAACGCGGTTTTTCCGTTGAGGTCGAACATCTGGCCTGCCCTTTGCGAACCTGCTCGCTCAGCCTTGCCCCGCCTTGAACCGGGCGATGTCGTCGGGCGCGCCGATCGCGCTCGCCGATAGTCCGTCGGCAATCCGTTTAATCAGACCGGTGAGAACTTTGCCGGCGCCTATCTCATAGAACGTCGTGACCCCGGACTGCACCATGAAAAGCACGGATTCGCGCCAGCGCACCGTGCCGGTCACCTGCTCGACAAGGCTGTGCACGATCTCCGCCGGCTCACGGATCGGTCGCGCCAGCACATTGGCGACGAGCGGCACGATCGGCGGTTCGACCGCAACCTGCGCCAAGGCCTCGGCCATGGCATCCGCCGCGGGCTGCATCAGGGGACAATGGAAGGGAGCGGATACCGGCAGCAGCATCGCCCGTTTCACGCCGCGCGATTTTGCGATTTCGACGGCACGCTCGACCGCGGGTCGTTCGCCCGACAACACGACTTGGCCGCCGCCATTGTCGTTGGCGGCGGCGCAGACGCCGACGCTTGCGGCCTCCGCCGCGATCGGCAAGACGTCGCCGAGTTCGATGCCGATGAGGGCTGCCATGGCGCCGACGCCGACCGGAACCGCCTTCTGCATGGCGCGACCACGGATGCGCAGGAGGCGCGCCGCGTCCCCGATCGAGAACGTCCGTGCCGCGGCAAGCGCCGAATATTCGCCAAGTGAATGACCGGCCACAAAGGCAGCATCGCGGACCAAATCGACGCCGGCTTCCTGTTCCAGGACGCGCATCGCCGCGAGCGAGACCGCCATCAGCGCCGGCTGGGCATTTTCGGTCAAAGTGAGGGTTTCGAGCGGGCCGCCCCAGATGGTGTCGCTCAGCCGCTCGCCGAGCGCCGCGTCGACTTCCTCAAACACCTGCCGCGCCGGGGCAAAGGCGTCGGCCAAGGCCTTGCCCATGCCCACGGTCTGGCTGCCCTGACCTGGGAAAACAAACGCAACCGTCATAATCCTGAAACCCGCCCCTCGTTCTAATCCGGTCCCGCCGGGAAGCGGCGAAAGATACTGCCCGATCGGCCGTGTCAAGGCATAGGCACCGGGCTGGGTGTCCGGGTAAGGAAGCGACAACTGGGGATTGATAGTCTGGCCTAGCCCAAGGATAGATCGGCATTAATCGGTCTGGTCTACCCTTGGCATAGCCTTGGCAGGGGATCGCAAACGGGTCGTCAATGAGTGCTTTCTCGCCAGTTACCGATGCCGAGCTTGCCCGGGCGCGATCCGATCCGGCGTTTCGCCAGAAGCTATTGGCGCAAAACCTCGACCTCCTGCTGTCGCGCATGCAAAAAATGCGCGGAACGGGGCCGACCGCAGGCGGCGGCGCCAAGCAGCTGCGCGAGGGCGTGGAACTCGCGGTGCGGCTCGCGGAACTCATCCAGAATGCCGGCGGCAGGTCGCCCCGGATCTGAGGCCAAACCGCGATCAAGCCGCGATCTACCTTGCCTTTCTGGCACAGCCGGGTATAAGGCCGCCTTCCGCTCGACCCCGGCCGGGGGCTGAACGGACGGCTGTGGATTTTTCCAAGGATGGATTTAATCCTCGGTAGGGCCTCTTGGGGTCCGGCGTCCGGTGTTCCCGCCTTCAGAGCATTCGAGCCTTTCCCGAAGGGTTCGAGGGGCTTCGCGCCTGGGCGAGCACGGCGAATGAGGAAAGGGCAGCCATGCCATTCTATGAACATGTCTATATGGCGCGCCAGGACGCGAGCGCGCAGCAGGTCGAGGAATTGACGGCGCAACTCAAGGGCGTCGTCGAAGGCCTCGGCGGTTCGATCAAAAAGACCGAATATTGGGGCGTTAAATCGCTCTCCTACCGCCTGCGCAAGAACCGCAAGGCGCATTTCACGCTGCTGGATATCGACGCGCCGCCGCCGGCGATCAACGAGATCGAGCGGCTGGAGCGGCTGAACGAAGACGTGCTGCGTTATTTGACCATCCGGGTCGAGGAACACGAGCAAGGCCCCTCCGCCATGATGCGCCGCGCCGAACGCGACCGCGACCGTGACGATCGCCGGGGCGATCGGGGCGATCGTGATAGAGGCGATCGTGATAGAGGCGATCGCGGCGGCGAGCGGCGCGAGCGCCGCGGTCGCGATGGCGATGGCGAAAGCTTCGGGGAGGAATGAACATGGCGATGTCACCGCAAAGTGGTGGTGGTGGCGGCGGACGCCGTCCCTTCTTCCGCCGGCGCAAGAGCTGCCCGTTCTCCGGCGCCAATGCACCGAAGATCGACTACAAAGATGTGAAGCTGTTGCAGCGCTTTGTGTCGGAGCGCGGCAAGATCGTGCCGAGCCGCATCACCGCGGTCTCCGCCAAAAAGCAGCGTGAGCTTGCACAGGCGATCAAGCGCGCCCGATTTCTGGGGCTTCTGCCCTACGTGATCCGCTGAGCGAGGCCGCCATGGAGCTGATATTACTCGAACGCATCGCCAAGCTCGGCCAGATGGGCGACGTTGTGCGCGTCAAGGATGGCTTTGCCCGCAACTTTCTGCTGCCGCGCGGCAAGGCGCTGCGCGCTACCGCGGAAAATCGCACCCGTTTCGAATCGATGAAGACCGACCTCGAGGCGCGGTCGCTGACACTGAAAGCCGAAGCCGGCGAAGTGGCCAACAAGCTCGACGGCAAGAGCTTTACGGTTCTGCGTCAAGCCTCGGAGTCCGGGCAGTTGTTTGGCTCGGTCACGCCGCGCGACCTCGTCGGCCTGATTGGCGACGCCGGCTTTCGCTTGAACCGCAGTCAGATCGCGCTCAACACGCCGATCAAGACCATCGGCCAGCACAAAGTTCCGATCGCGCTGCATCCGGAGATCGACACCTCGGTCAACATCATTGTCGCGCGCAATAGCGACGAGGCCGAACGCATCGCGCGCGGTGAAGATGTGACCCAGCTGCGCGAGCCGACCGATCAGGAAGCGGCCGTCATCGCCGCCGAGGCATTCTTCGAGCCTGGCGCCGGTGAAGCCGCGGCCGTTGCTGATGGCGAAGAAGCCCCGGAAGCGGCGCCCGCCAAGAACTGAACGGCCGATAGAGGTCAGTCCGGGATATTGTCGCGCGGCACCGGCGGACTGTCGCTCGGCTGCGCTTCGCCGGCCGCAGTTGTGGCCGGTGCCGGATTGAGGTCCTGATCGGGCACTAGCGGTGCGCCTGCTGGCGGTTCGCTTGGCATCGGTGCTCTGGCCACTGCTTGCGGCGGCGGCGCCGCAGATTCGGGTGCCGGTCCGGCGCCCGGCTTAGGCGGCGTCTCGCGCGTACCGACTACCGGCTCCGACGACGCAGCGGCGGGGCTCGGTTCGGCCCGCGGCCTGCCCTCCTCCTCCTTTTGTCCCTCTGGTTTGGCGTTCGCCGGCGCCTCCTCCCGCTTAGCCGTCTGGTGCAGTGGAGGATGGGCCGCAGATTTCGGCTCACCGTTTTTCGGCTCACCAGCTTTTGGTTCGCCAGTTCTGGGTTCTTCGACCGCGGTTCTGGCGTGTTCGGCGCTCGGCTTTTGCGCCGCTGGCGGCGCGGGTCCGTTGCCGCCCGATGCGAGGACGTAAGCCGAAAGCGCTGCCGCCTGATCCTTGCTTGCGGTGTAGTGCTCGCGCAGAAAGCTCGGAAGCGTCAGGCTATTTTGGCCATTGGCGAGCCCTCGCGTGGTTTTGTGGCAGACCGCGCAGGCATTGGCGAAAATCTCGGCCGGCGACTTGCCTTGATCGATATTGGTCTGTGCGGCCGCTTCGGTCACAACCAGCACGATGGTCAGCGCAGCGAATACACCGGTGATTGGCGTGCCGTGCCGGAACACGCTCCACCCGTCATGACTTCTCGACCTAATCATCATGCTCCACCCAAAACTGCCGAATTGTAAGCGCTGCCCCGCGAAGCGCGCATTGCTGGTCGGCGAGGATTTTGTTTTAATAACGGCAAAGAATAAGAATAGGAACCCGACAGCCCAAGTCGCTGATTGAATGTACGAAACCAGTCGCAAGGCCGAAGAGGCGTCAATCGTCGCACAGGCTGTCAAAGACTAGGAATTGCGTGGGGGCGGCCGTGGACCGGTTGCTGTTCTTACTGCTGCGGCAATTCATCCGTCGAGGATCGCTCACGATCACGACGGCCAAAGGGGTGACATACGCCTTTGGCGATGGCAGCGGGCCGCCGCTCGCCGTGCGCTTTACCACACAAAGCGCGCAATGGATGGCCTTCCTCGATCCGGAACTGAAACTCGGCGAGACATATATGGACGGTACGCTCGTGGTCGAGCAGGGCTCGATCGCGGATGTGCTTGCGATCCTGCTACGGCAAGACCCCATCTCTTCGCCGATGTGGGCGCTGCCGCCACGGATCCTGCGCTTTCTGTTCCGGCGCTTGCAGCAATTCAATCCGCGGTCGCGCGCGCGTCAGAACGTCGCCCATCATTATGATCTGGACGGCAGACTGTATGCCCTCTTCCTCGACGGCGACCAGCAATATAGCTGCGGCTACTTCGAATCCGCCGAGCAATCGCTCGATGACGCCCAACTCGCCAAGAAGCGTCACTTGGCGGCGAAGCTGCGGCTGCGACCGGGCTTGAACGTGCTGGACATCGGCTGCGGCTGGGGCGGGCTTGCGCTTTATCTGGCCGGGATCGCCGGCGCGCGCGTCACCGGTATAACGCTGTCGCAGGAGCAATTCCGGCGCGCCGAGAACCGAGCGCAGGAGCGCGGTCTGTCGCGCGATGCGACTTTCCAGCTGGTGGATTACCGCGACGTCGGGGGCCGCTTCGAGCGCATCGTATCGGTCGGCATGTTCGAGCACGTCGGCATCGGATTCTACGACACCTATTTCACCCGATGGGCGGAGCTGCTCGCTGACGAAGGCATCGCGGTTTTGCATACGATCGGCCGCAGCGCCGGTCCCAACATCACCAATCCGTGGATCGCCAAATATATCTTCCCCGGCGGCTACATTCCGGCGCTATCGGAAATCCTGCCCGCGATCGAGCGCGCCCAGCTCACCGTCACCGACGTCGAGGTCTTGCAGCTGCACTATGCCCAGACGCTCAAGGCCTGGCGCGACCGTTTCCTTGCACACCGCGACGAGGTGATCCGTCTTTACGATCAACGCTTCGTGCGGATGTGGGAATTCTATCTCGCCTGCTCGGAGATGGCGTTCCGCGAGGGCGATATGGTCGTATTCCAGATCCAAATGGCGAAACGCAAGGGCGTCGCGCCGGAGACCCGCGATTACATCACCCGCGAAGAGGCCCGGCTGCGGACGCTCGAGGCCGGTTATGCCACGCCGCTGCGACTCGCCGGCGAGTGATCCGCGCCGACCGCTTTTAGCGGACCGGCGTCAAGCGCCGAATAGCACCCTCCCGCTTGCGCGGTGAGTAGTGGGGACAGCCGCAACGAAGGTTTCCCAGGGCCGAGCGGCTCGACTATCGAAGTGACGTTCGTGGTTGCGTGACGGTCGCGAGTGCGCTGAAAGTGCCGCTGTCGTTGAGTGATCCGCCATGTTGAGTAACAAACCACCGCTTTCGTCCACACGCCGCAAAACGGCCACACGCAACGATTCCTTTCGTCGGGACCATGCCAGCATTCGATTCGACCGCACGCAAGCAAGCGCCGCCGGAGCCGACCTTTCGGACGGCGCCGCACAATATCGAGGCCGAGCAGGCGTTGCTTGGCGCCATCCTCGTCAATAACGAGGCGTTCTACCGGGTTTCGGATTTCCTCGAGCCGAAGCATTTCTTCGAACCGATCCATCAGCGCATCTACGAACTGGCCTCCGGACTCGTGCGGGCCAACAAGCTCGCGACCCCGGTGACGCTGAAGACCTTTCTGCCGGGTGATGTCGACATCGGCGGCCTCTCCGTCAATCAATATCTGGCGCGCCTTGCCGCCGAGGCGACGACGATCATCAATGCCGAGGATTATGGCCGCACCATCTATGATCTCTCGATCCGCCGCGATCTGATCCTGATCGGCGAGGACATGGTCAATCTTGCCTACGACGCGCCGGTCGATTCGACGCCCGTGAAGCACATCGAGGACGCCGAGCGCAGGCTTTACGAAATCGCCGAGACTGGACGTTACGATTCGGGCTTCCAGCGCTTTTCCCAGGCCGTCACCACGGCCGTCGACATGGCGGCGCGCGCCTATCAACGCGACGGCAATCTCTCTGGCCTCGCCACGGGGCTCACCGACCTCGACAGTCGGATGGGCGGGCTGCAGCCCTCCGATCTGATCATCCTCGCCGGCCGCCCGGGCATGGGCAAATCCGCGCTCGCCACCAACATTGCTTATAATATTGCCAAGGCCTGGGTCGGCGAGCTACGCGCCGATGGCCATATGGCGACGGTCAATGGCGGCATAGTCGGCTTCTTCTCGCTCGAAATGTCGGCCGAACAGCTCGCGACCCGCATCATCGCCGAACAGACCGGGATACCGTCTACCAAAATCCGCCGTGGCGGCATCGACGAATCAGATTTCGAGAAAATCAAAGATGTCTCGATCGAGCTGCAAAATCTGCCGTTCTACCTCGACGAAACCGGCGGCCTGTCGATCGGACAATTGGCGGCGCGTGCCCGCCGTCTCAAACGCCAGCGCGGGCTCGATCTGCTGGTGATCGATTACGTGCAATTGTTGACCGGCTCGACCCGACGCTCGAGCGAGAACCGCGTCCAGGAAATCACCGAGATCACCACCCGGCTCAAGGCGCTCGCCAAAGAGCTCAACATCCCGATCCTGGCATTGTCGCAATTATCGCGGCAGGTCGAGTCCCGCGATGACAAGCGCCCACAGCTCTCGGACCTGCGTGAATCCGGCTCGATCGAACAGGACGCCGACGTGGTGATGTTCGTATTCCGCGAGGAATATTACCACCAGATGCGCAAGCCGTCGGAGTCGCAGCAGGACAAGTTCGCCGAATGGGTCGCCGAAGGCGAGCGCGTCGAGGGCAAGGCCGAGATCATTATCGGCAAGCAGCGCCACGGCCCGACGGGCACCGTCGAATTGCAGTTCGAGGCCGCCCTCACCCGCTTCGGCAATCTCGATACCGTACACCGGCCGAGCTTTTAAGGCGGGCTCGTTGTTTTGGCAGGTCCGTTTTTAGGCAGCTCTGGGTCGGACGTCGCGCTCGATTGCGCCACCGCTTTCCATTCGCGCTTTAGTCAGATCGTGCATGGCCTGCAGATTTACCCAGAATTCGGCACTGGTGCCGAAGAAACGTGACAGCCGCAAGGCAGTATCGGCCGTCACCGATCGTTCACCTTTGACGATCGCACCAATGCGCGTGGTAGGCACCCGCAGAGCAAGGGCCAGCGCATTGACCGACATCCCGAGCGGCTTGAGGAATTCCTCGCTCAACACCTCGCCCGGATGAGTGGTCACGCGATTGGGGAGAGCTATCCCTTTAGTGATAGTCGACGACCTCGACATTGACTGGTCCCTCCTTCGTCCAGGTGAAACAGATGCGCCATTGATCGTTGATGCGAATTGAATGCTGTCCGCGTCGAGTACCCACGAGCGCTTCCAGGCGGTTCGCTGGCGGTACTCGCAGATCGTTGAGATCGCGAGCATGATGCAGTATGTCGAGTTTTCGTACCGCTTGTTTCTCGATGCCGCTGAAGCGCTTGACGAAAACGCCCATCCATAGGGAATCTGTGGCGCGATCGCGAAACGACCGGATCATTCAGCAACATTAGCCTGCGCACCGTTATACGTCAAGCGTATAACGCTCTGCAGTCACTCGCTTCGCAAGCACGCACAGTCCCGCTTTACCCCCGCCCCGCCTCCGGCCATAAGGCGGGCATGGCACGCACAAAACGGATCGCTCCGGCATCGCCCGCTGCTGCGCCGCCCGAAACCGGCGGCACGCTGACGATCGACCTTGGCGCCATCGAAGCCAATTGGCGCGAGCTCAAGCACCGCCTCCTCACCCTCGAATGCGCGGCAGTGGTCAAAGCCAATGCCTATGGGCTTGGCATCGAGCCGGTGACGGCAAGACTGGCTGAGGCCGGCTGCAACACATTCTTCGTCGCCGACATCGCCGAAGCGCGCCGCGTCCGCTCGCGCGCGCGCGACGCGGCGATCTACGTGCTCGACGGGTTCACACCGGATTGGGGCGACGGTTTTATCGAGATCAATGCGCGGCCGGTCATCAATTCGACGACCGAACTCGCCGAATGGGATGCTTTCGTCAGCGCGAATAGCTGGCGGGGCGGCGCCGCGCTGCACGTCGACACCGGCATGAACCGGCTCGGCATCAGGCCCGAGGAAGCAGCCGCGCTCGCGCCGCGCGCGCAGACCGAAAATCACGGTATCGCGCTGTTGCTGAGCCACCTCGGCTGCGCCGACAATCCCGATCACCCGCTCAATGCCCGGCAGATTGAATTGTTTCGCGAGCTCCATATGCTTTATCCGGGCATTCCAGCCTCGCTTGCCAATTCCTCCGGAATCTATCTCGGCAGTTCGGCGCATTACGACCTGGCGCGGCCCGGCGCCGCGCTGTACGGCGTCAATCCGACGCCGGGCCAACCGAACCCGATGAAGAACGTCGTCGAACTTGCCGGGCGTATCTTGCAGCTGCGCAGCGTCGGGCGCGACGAGACGGTGGGGTACGGCGCCACCTGGACGGCAAAGCGCGCCTCGCGCATTGCTATTGTGGCGCTGGGCTACGCCGACGGGCTGTTGCGCGCGGGAAGCGGCACCGACGAACGGCCGGGGGGCGCGGCGATCATCGCCGGAAAGCGATGCCCGATTGTCGGCCGCATCTCCATGGATCTTACCTGCATCGACGTCACCGATGTCGCCGACGGCGCCATTCATCGCGGCGACCACGCCATTCTGATCGGTACGGAGATTCCGATCGATGAAGTTGCGGCTGCCGCCGGCACCATCGGCTATGAGATTCTCACCCGCCTTGGCCCGCGCTGCCATTTGGTCTATCGCGGGACATGAGCGACAGGCATTGAGAGCGTCATCAGGGACTGGAATGGCCACGCGCGCACCAAGCTTCGTCTGCCAGAATTGCGGTGCGGCCTACGGGCGCTGGGCCGGAAAATGCGAAGCCTGCGGCGAATGGAACACGCTCGTCGAGGAAGGCAAAGAAGGGCCTAAGCGCGCCTCGCGCAAGGGTCGGCTTTTCACCATCGAACCGCTCAAATCCGCGGCCGGAGACGACGCGCCGCGGCTTGCGTCGGGCATCGGCGAATTCGATCGTGTGACCGGCGGCGGGCTGGTGCGCGGCTCGGTTCTGCTCCTGGGCGGCGATCCCGGCATCGGCAAATCGACGCTCCTGCTCGATGTCGCGGCCGCCTTCGCCCGCAATCACCACCGCGCCGTCTATATTTCCGGCGAAGAAGCGGTCGCCCAGGTTCGGCTGCGCGCCGAGCGTCTCGGGCTTGCCGACGCCAATGTCGAGGTCGCGGCCGAAACCTCGGTCGAGGACATCGTGGCGACGCTCTCGCAAGGCCCGACACCGCGGCTTCTGGTCATCGATTCGATCCAGACCATGTGGACACAGACCGTCGAAGCAGCCCCCGGCACCGTGACGCAAGTGCGCGGGTCGGCCGCCGAATTGATCCGCTTTGCCAAGCGCGGCGGCTCAGCCGTGATCCTGGTCGGCCACGTCACCAAAGACGGTCAGATCGCGGGGCCCCGCGTGGTCGAGCACATGGTCGATGCCGTCATGTCGTTCGAGGGCGAAGGCTCGCAGCAGTTCCGGATCTTGCGGGCGCTTAAGAACCGGTTCGGGCCGACCGACGAAATCGGCGTCTTCGAAATGACCGGCGCGGGCCTGCGCGAGGTGGCGAACCCGTCCGAACTGTTCTTGTCCGAGCGCGATCTCGGCAGTCCCGGCACCGCCGTCTTTGCCGGCATCGAAGGCACCCGCCCGCTCCTGGTCGAAATCCAGGCGCTGGTCGCGCCCACCTCGCTCGGCACGCCGCGCCGGGCCGTCGTCGGCTGGGATCCGAATCGGCTGTCGATGGTCCTGGCCGTGCTCGAAGCCCACTGCGGCGTTCGGCTCTCCGGTCACGACGTCTACCTCAATGTCGCGGGGGGGTTGCGCATCCAGGAGCCGGCGGCCGACGTTGCGGCCGCGGCCGCCTTGGTTTCGTCACTGGCGCGCGCGCCGCTTGCCGCCGACGCGGTCTATTTCGGCGAGGTGTCGCTGTCGGGCGCCGTGCGGCCGGTGCCGCAAACCGCGACCCGGCTGAAAGAGGCGCAGAAACTCGGCTTCACCAAAGCCGTCGTCCCGGAAGCAGCCCGCAACGAAGCGCCGGAGGGCTTTTCGCTTTCACCGATTGCAACTCTCGCCAATCTTGTCGCCGAGATTGCCCGCGACGGAGTCCCGGCGCTGCGGCGTGTCGGGCGCCAAGAAAACTGACCAAGAAGCCTGACCCAGACGCCTGAGCAAGAAACCAGACCTGGCCGCTTGACCAAGAGGCCCGACCGCGGCGCCCGAGCTGATCCGGCTTTCGGTCTTGCGAATCTGAGTTAATCGTCGGTTTATGACCGATACGGGGTGTGGACCGCCGGCCGGAACCTGTTGACCGCGCGACAAGACGGGTGACGGAGTGACGGAGCCCGGCTATACACCCGGCGGGTCGGGCCTAATGGGCCGGAACGAGGCGAGCGGACTGGTAAGCGATGCCCATTACGCTGCTCGACATCATCCTCCTCGCCGTGATGCTGATTTCGGCGCTGCTCGCCATGGTGCGCGGCTTCATGCGTGAGGTGCTCTCCATCACCGCATGGGTGCTGGCCGCCGGCGCGACGCTTTATTCCTACGGCAAGCTGCTGCCGTTCGCCAAACAATACTTCAACAACGACATCGTCGCCGCCGTAGCGGTCGTAGGCGGGGTATTTCTGCTTACACTTCTCGTGGTCTCGGTGTTAACCGTCCGCGTCTCAGACATGGTGCTCGATAGCCGCGTCGGCGCGCTCGACCGCACGCTCGGCTTCTTGTTCGGGCTCGGCCGCGGCTTGATTATCGTGGTGATCGCCTACATGTTCTTTGATTGGCTGGTGCCGGACCGCAGCAAGCCGGATTGGGTTCTGCACGCGAAGTCCAAGGTCGTGCTCTCGAGTGCCGGCGATTGGATCAAGGCGCAGTTGCCGGACGACCCTGAGAACGCCATTTTGAAAAAGCTGAAGCGGCCGAAACCGGAAGATACCGATACGCCGGACGCGCCGCCGGACCAGCATAGCGAGCTTGGTGGGCTGGAGGCCCGACCCTCATGACCGACGCCACTGCGCTCGACCCGAGATCGTCTGAGCCAACGCCCTTCGACATCGATGGCGACCGGCTCCGCGAGGAATGCGGCGTATTCGGCATTTTCGGCCACCCGGACGCCGCCGCCATTACGGCGCTCGGACTGCATGCGCTCCAGCACCGCGGCCAGGAAGCCGCCGGCATCGTGTCGTTCGACGGCAAGCGCTTTCACTCGGAGCGCCGCCTCGGTCTCGTCGGCGATGCGTTTTCCGGCCGCGAGGTCATCGATCGGCTGCCGGGCAATACCGCAGTGGGGCATGTCCGCTATTCGACCACCGGCGAGACCATTCTGCGCAATGTGCAACCGCTGTTCGCCGAGCTCAATGCCGGCGGCTTTGCGGTCGGTCACAACGGCAATCTCACCAACGGGCTGACGCTGCGCCGGCAATTGGTGCGCGAAGGCGCCATGATGCAGTCGACCACCGACACCGAGGTGATCCTGCATCTCGTGGCGCGCTCGCACCGTAACCGCTTCGTCGACCGCCTGATCGAAGGCCTGCGCATGCTCGAAGGCTCCTATGCCTTCGTCGGCCTCACCAACAAGAAGCTCGTCGGCGCCCGCGATCCTCTCGGCATACGGCCGCTGGTGCTCGGCAAGCTCGACGGCTGTCCGATCCTCGCGTCGGAGACCTGCGCGCTCGACATCATCGGCGCGCAATATGTCCGCGACGTGGAAAACGGCGAGGTTTTGATCTTCGACGACGAGGGCGCCCATTCGCACAAGCCGTTCCCGGCCATGCCGCCGCGCCCGTGCATTTTCGAATACATTTATTTCGCCCGGCCGGATTCCATTATCGGCGGCCGCAGCGTCTACGATGTCCGCAAGGCGAGCGGCGCCGAACTCGCGCGTGAAGCCCCGACCGCGGCCGACGTCGTCGTTCCGGTTCCCGATTCCGGCGTGCCGGCGGCGATCGGCTACGCGCAGGAATCGGGAATTCCCTACGAGCTCGGCATCATCCGCAATCACTATGTCGGCCGCACCTTCATCGAGCCGACCCAGCAGATCCGCCAGCTCGGCGTCCGTCTCAAGCATTCGGCCAATCGCGCCGTCGTGACCGGCAAGCGCATAGTGCTGATCGACGACTCGATCGTGCGCGGCACGACGTCGGTGAAGATCGTACAGATGATGCGCGACGCCGGCGCCCGCGAGGTGCACTTCCGCATTGCCTCGCCGCCGATCACGCATCCCGATTATTACGGCATCGACACGCCGGAGCGCGACAAGCTTCTCGCCGCCACGCACGATCTCGAAGGCATGCGGCAATTCATCGGCGCCGATTCCTTGGCATTTCTATCGGTCAACGGCATCTACCGCGCCATGGGCGAAAAAGCCCGCGATCCGGTGCGGCCGCAATTCACCGACCATTGCTTTACCGGCGACTATCCGACCGCCCTCACCGACCGCACCGCGCAAGACACAGTGCCGCGCCAGCTTTCGTTGCTCGCTGAAGCGAGCTGAGATATGCCGCAGCCGCTTGCTGACTGTGTCGCGCTAGTCACCGGCGCGTCGCGCGGCATTGGCCGGGCCGCAGCGCTCGCTTTGGCGCGGCAAGGCGCCCATGTCGTCGCCGTGGCGCGCACCGTCGGCGGGCTCGAAGAACTCGATGACGAAGCCCGCGCCGCCGGCGGATCAGCGACTTTGGTGCCGCTCGACATGCGCGATTCTCCCGGCATCTACCGGCTGGCGACGGCGCTCAACGAACGCTATCAGCGGCTCGATATCCTGGTCGGCAATGCCGCGGTCGTCGGTCAGCGCTCGCCGCTCGGCCATATCGAGCCCGGCGATTGGGACGAAACCATCGGCATCAACGTCACGGCGAATTGGCACCTCATCCGCGCCATGGATCCGCTGCTCAGGCAAGCCAAGGCCGGCCGCGTGGTGCTGGTGACGTCGGGCGCCGCCACCCATGCGCGCGCCTATAGCGGCGCCTATTCGGTGTCGAAAGCGGCCCTCAATGTACTCGGGCAAATCTACGCGGCGGAAACCGCGTCGACGCCGCTGCGCGTCAATTTGTTCAATCCGGGGCCGACGCGCACCCGCATGCGAGCCGCCGTCATGCCCGGCGAAGACCCGATGACGTTGCCGACCGCCGAAGCGGTGGCCGACAAGCTTGTCGAGCTCTGTCTGCCGGGCTTGCCCGAAACCGGCAAGCTCTACGATTTCCGCGCCGGCAAGTTTCTGCAATTCCCGCAACCCGGGTGAATTTCGCGTCATTGCGAGGAGCGAAGCGACGAAGCAATCCAGGCTCCTCGCCGTAGCACTGGGTTGCTTCGCTTTGCTCGCAATGACGCGCCAGTCAGCGCCGCTTTCTCTTGCCGGCGTAGGGATTGGCCTTGGCCCGCATATTGATCCTTATCGGCGTTCCCGGCAGCGCAAAATTCTCGCGCAGGCCGTTGATCAGATAGCGCCGATAGGTCTCGGGAAGTTCGCTCGCGCGCGAGGAAAACAGCACGAAGGTCGGCGGCCGTGCCTTGGGCTGCGTCATATAGTCGAGCCGCAAACGGCGGCCGCTGATCGCCGGCGGCGGATTGGCCGAGATCGCATCGGCGAGGTATCGGTTGAGCGCGGCCGTCGGTATGCGGCGATTCCAGACATCGTGCGCCTTGAGCACCGCGCCCATCAATTGATCGAGGCCGCTGCCGCTTTGCGCCGACAAAACGACGACCGGCACGCCCTTGATCTGCGGCATCATGCGGTCGACCGAGCCGCTCAGACGCGATAGCGCGCCCGGCTCGGGCTCGATCAGATCCCATTTGTTGACCGCGATGACGAGGGCGCGGCCTTCGCGCTCGACGAGGTCGGCAATGCGGATGTCCTGCTCTTCGAACGGCGTCAGCGCGTCGATGAGCACGACCACCACTTCGGCAAAGCGGATCGCATTGAGCGTGTCGGCGACCGAAAGCTTTTCGACTTTCTCCTCGATGCGCGAACGGCGGCGCAACCCGGCGGTGTCGTGGATCCGCAGGTGCCGGCCCTGCCAATCGAGATCGACGGCGATCGCGTCACGCGTGATACCGGCTTCCGGTCCGGTCAACAGCCGATCCTCGCCGATCAGGCGATTGATCAGCGTCGATTTGCCGGTGTTCGGCCGGCCGACGATCGCAATGCGGATCGGCTGCGCTTCCCGCTCGGCATCGGCCGGCTCCTCGTCCTCGCGCGGCGCGGTCGCCTCGGGCAGCGCCGTGCGTATTGCATCGTAAAGGTCGGACAAGCCTTCGCCATGCTCGGCGCTGATTGCGACCGGTTCGCCGAGCCCGAGTGAGAAGGCCTCGAAGACGCCCGCCGCGGCGGCGCGGCCTTCAGTCTTGTTCGCCACCAGAATTGCCGGTTTGCCCGATTTGCGCACCAGATTGGCGAAGGCGCGATCTGTCGCAAGCGTGCCGGTGCGCGCATCGACGACAAAGAGCACGGCGTCCGCCTGCTCGATCGCCGCCGCCGTTTGCGTTTGCATCCGCTCCGAGAGGCTGTCGCGCTCGGCATCTTCGAGGCCCGCGGTATCGATGATCCGGAAGCTGAGATCGCCAAGCTTGCCGTCGCCCTCGCGCCGGTCGCGCGTCACACCCGGTTGGTCGTCGACCAGCGCCAGACGACGCCCGACCAGACGATTGAACAGGGTCGATTTGCCGACGTTGGGGCGACCGACGATCGCAAGTGTGAAAGCTGGGCCTAAGGAAGACATGACAATAACTGCACAATGTATGGCTGAGTATGGTTGAAGTTGATCCCGGCCGCGCCGGTCGGGGCCACGTTCACGGCAATTGGCTACGATCGCGTGGCGCCGCTAGGCGCTATGCGCCTTATTGGGAATAATCGCTACTGGGTCGCCTTCGCCGGCGCTGGAGGAGCGGGCCAGACCGACTGTGACGACTGTCCGGCCTGCTGGGCCGGTCCGGTTGGCTGCGGCGCCGGCCAGGGCGTTTGCGCGGAAGACGCCATGGGCGCTTGCGCATTGGGCGCGGCCGGTGTTCCGGCCGGGCCGACACTGATGCGGGTGGCTCCCGCCGGCTTCTGATTCCAAACCGAATCCTGGTGCTGCACCGGCGCTGCGGCGAGCTTCGGTTTGGGCTTGGCCTTTGGCTTTGGTTTTTCCGCCGCTGCTTGCGGCGCGGGAGCAGGCGGAATTCCGGTATCGGCTTGATCCGGCGGCGGCTGATAGCCCTTCACCAAATCCGGCGGCACGCCGATCGTCGTGCCCGGCACGCCATTCGGAAATACCGCCTCGCGGTCGCCCTTCAATTTCTTCTTGCTGTCGAAGGCATCGCTATTGAGGATTTCGGTCGGATCGAATTGACCGCCCTTGGTGCAGCCTGCGAGCACGGCCGCGAGCGCGAGCGCCGAACCGATCTGCAACAGCGAAGGCCTTGACCGTCTGCCCATCGCGTCAGCCCTTGCCGTTGGCGGCGATGAGTTCGCTCAAGACCTGAGCGCGGCTGCGCGTTTGCGGCGGCGATTGCGGATCGGTCATGATGAGGTCGGTCCATTGCCGCGCCGCGGCCATGTCACCGGACTTCCAGGCCGACAGCGCCAAGATCTCACGGGCACTGTGGCGGAACGGCCGGTCACCCGCGGTCAGAGGTTCCAGTCTGGTGCGGAGTTCGGCATAGGGCGCCGAGTCCACCAGCAGGTAGCCGGCGCGGACCGCCGCCAGATCGCGAATAAGCTGGGCCGAACTGGTGTCGGCCGCGATGCTGTCATAGGCGCCGACAGCCGCCTTGGGGTCATTGGGGGCAAGCTCGGCGGCTTCGCGCAGCCGGGCCAGCACCCGGTAACCGGCCGTACCGTCATTGGCCAGCTTGGCAAAGGCGGCCTCGGCCTCCTGGTGCTTGCCGGTCTGGGCAAGCATCGCGGCTTGCTCGAATGCGGTCCCGGCTTCGCCCGCCTTCTTGGCCTGCCACCACTCATAGCCGCGCCAGGCGCCGACACCGGCCACGATCAGTATGCACAGGACGACCACATAGTGCCCGTAGCGCCGCCACAGCTTGTTGAGCTGTTCGCGCCGGACTTCCTCATCGACCTCTTGGAATATATCGCTCACTAAACTCGTCCCCAGCAAACCCGTCCACAGCCAGTCGGCCCAGCATACACGCTTGGCCGGCGGCCACTGCCCCGCCCCGATAAGCCCAATAAATCCAGGCGCTTCGTCCGGCTTCGCTACCCTAAACCCTTGCCGCAACTAGTTTAATGATGTGGCACGAGCAAGGCAAAAGGGTCCCCCAAAGCCTGCGACCCTTCGGCATGGTTTAGAGCGCGAAAGGGCTTTAGGCCCGCGCCGGGCCCTTACCTCGCTCGGGCAGCTTGCTCACGGTCGATGGGCGCATCGGATAGACATGCTCGGCCCCCGGAAAGCTGCGCGCTCGAACCTCTTCGGCATAGCGTTTCACCGCCTGTTCGATCGACGGTCCGAGTTCGCCGAAGCGTTTGACGAATTTCGGCACCCGCGGCGACAGCCCCAACATGTCTTCGAGCACCAGCACCTGGCCGTCGCAGGCGACGCTGGCGCCGATGCCGATGGTCGGAATGGCGATCTGTGCCGTGATGCGCCGGCCGAGCGGCTCGGCGATCGCCTCGAGCACGACGGCGAACGCGCCGGCATCCGAGACGGCGCGCGCATCGGCCTCGATCGGCGCCCAGTCGCTCTCGTCGCGACCTTGGGCGCGAAACGACCCGATGGTGTTGATTGCCTGTGGCGTCAGCCCGACGTGAGCCATCACCGGCACACCGCGCTCGGCGAGAAAGGCGATGGTCTCCGCCATCCGCCGACCGCCTTCGATCTTGATCGCGCCGCAGCCGGTTTCTTTCATCACCCGCGCCGCCGACGCAAAGGCCTGCTCTTTCGAACCCTCGTAGGAGCCGAACGGCAAGTCGACGACCACCAGAGCGCGCTTCGAGCCGCGCATCACGGCATGGCCCTGCAGGATCATCATCTCGAGCGTGACCGGCACCGTGGTCTCAAGGCCGTGCATGACCATGCCGAGCGAGTCACCGACCAGAATGACGTCGCAATGAGCGTCGACGATGCGGGCGGTGTGCGCGTGATAAGACGTCAAGCACACGATCGGCTCGCCGCCTTTGCGGGCGCGAATATCGGGCGCCGACAGCCGCCGCGTTTCGTTTTGTGCCGACATCAGTAATGCCCCAGCGCCGGCGTCCCGAACGCCGGCACGCCAATGACGATCGGATGGAAGACGAAGCCGAGCGCGAGATAGATGATGGTGCCGACCACGATGGCGATCATGTCGTTCTTGCCGCCGCCGGTAGGGATCGGCGGTGCGCCCGGGTCGGCGCGGCGCTTCAAGGTGATGCGATCGAACACCGCCCAGGCGAGCACCGAAGCAAACAGGATGATGCCGCCGAGATCGCCATTGGCGCAGAGATGCGCGACGGCCCAGGTTTTAACCGCGACCAACAGCGGGTGTTTGAGCACGCGCTGGATATTGCCGCGGATATAGGCGGCCGCGACCATGATGCTCGCCGGCCACATCAACGCGACCACGATGTGGCGCGTCCAGGCCGGCGGATACCACAGCATTATCGGACCGGCCGCGCGATAACTGGCAAATCCGTAAGCCGCGACGACAAGGCCTATGGTCGACACCAGCGCGAACAGCCCCCGATAGGGCCATTCGCCGACGCGGGCGATCAGCGCCGCGCGCCGCTCCCGCATGGTCACAAAAACATGCGCGCCGAGGAAGATGACGAGGCCGAGGATTTCAACGGCAAGTCCCATGACGCAAAGCCTTTTGACGTAACGCCAAGTTCCGAATTGAAATTTCCCGGGGCCGGACCCGGCCCCCTCGCGGCCCGGATCATGGCGAGCAAGCGCCCATTGTCAATGACGCTGCGGTCAATCACGCCGAACCGGCCTTGTCAGGCGTAGCGCTTGCTGCGGTCGAGATAGTCGGCCGTGCCGATGACCGCCTCGCGTTCCTTGAAGGTCACCATATCGGCGCGAAGCGCCGCAGAGCTGCCGTCCTGGGCGATCGCGCCCAAGACGCGCTGCATGGCCTTGATGGCGGCACGCTGGGTATCGCTCGGGATGATCACGAGGTGGTAGCCCAAAGCCTCAAGCCGCGGCGCCGGCAGGAGCGGCGTCTTGCCGCCCTCGAACATGTTGATGAGCTTCCATCCCGGCAACCGCTTCGCAATCGCCTCGATTTCCGCTTCCGTGGTCGGCGCCTCGACAAAGATCACGTCGGCGCCGGCCTCCAGATAGGCCGATGCCCGGTCGATGGCGGCCGCGAACCCCTCGACCGCAATCGCATCGGTGCGCGCGATGACGACAAAATCGTCATCGTGCAGCGCGTCCCGCACGGCCTTGAGTTTCTGCACCATCTCGGTAGCCGGCACGATGCCCTTGTCGTCGTAATGGCCGCACTTCTTCGGAAAGGTCTGATCCTCGAGATGAAAGGCAGCGACGCCTGCGCGTTCGAAAGCCCGCGCCGCGGCTTGCGCGTTCAGCGCATTGCCGAAGCCGGTATCGGCGTCGGCGACGATCGGTACCTCGACCACATCCACCATCGAGGCCAGCCGGTAGACCACGCTCGTCAGCGAGATGAGGCCGAGGTCGGGCACGCCGGACGCGCGCGCGATGGCGCCGCCGCTCGCATAAATCGCCGCAAACCCCGCCTGCTCGACGAGCCGTGCCGAGAGACCGTCGAACGCGCCCGGCGCGACGGTGATGTGGCCCGAGCTCAAAAGCTCCCGCAATTTCGTGGTGCTGCGCAAAATTGTCCCCTGCTTCGCCTTCTGCTCCTGCCATGATACGTCTTGCGCCGTCGATGGGGAATGCGGGAAATCCTGATGACGCGTGGCATCCTGACGGCGCTCTTTGTCGCGCTCGGCACGCTCACCGCCGCGGCGCAAGACTGGCCGGCGAAGCAAGACTGGCCGGCGAAGCAAGACTGGCCGGCAAAGCCGGTGCGGATCATCGTGCCGTTCGGGGCCGGCGCGACCCCCGATATCGTCGCGCGGCTTCTCGCCGATTATCTGCACGACAGGCTACAGCAGCCCTTCATCGTCGAGAATAAGCCGGGCGCGAGCGGCAATACCGGCACCGATGCGGTGGCCAAATCCGCGCCCGACGGCGCGACACTCGGCATCAGCATCGGCGGCCCGCTTGCCATCAACACCTTGTTGTTCGGCAATCTGCCCTATGATCCGCGCAAGGATCTGGCGCTGGTGACGCTGCTTGCGTCACAGCCGAGCGCGCTCGCGGTCAATTCAAGCCTCGGCGTGACCACGCCGCGTGAGCTTATCGATCTGATCAAGCGCAATCCCGGCAAATACGCCTTCGGTTCAATCGGCACCGGCTCGCTGTCGCATCTTGCCATGGAGGCGATTGCGCTCAAAAGCGGCACGACGCTGGTGCATGTCCCCTACTCGTCGTCGCCGCAAGCGATGACGGCGCTGATCCGTAACGACGTTCAGATGGTCTGCCTGCCCGCCATATCGGTGGTGCCGCAACTCAGCTCCGGCAGCGTCAAGATCCTCGCGGTAACGACCGCCGAACGCTCGGCGCTGTTGCCCGACATTCCGACCTTGAAGGAAGCGGGCGTCGACGTCGAGGCCGACGCCTGGAACGGACTGATAGCGCCTGTCGGAACCGCGACGGACATCATCGAAAGCGTCGGCAAGCTCGCCGGCGAAGCGCTGAATTCGCGCGCAATCCGCGAAAAGCTCACCGCGCAATTGATGGAGCCGATCACCGGCACGCCGGCCGAGTTTCGCGCGCGCATCGACGCCGACTTGGCGCGCTGGGCGCCAGTCATCGAAGCGGCGAAGATCAAAGTTGATTAGCGAGTAGCGAGTAGCGAAACAAACTCAACCTATTCGCCACTCGCGCTTTTCCGTTACGGCCCGAACTTGTAATTGATGCCGAATTTCACTTCTTGCACGTTCAACGACGCGTTCGACGCGTAGGCCGGGAATGCCGGCGTCGGCAGAGCCAGCGCCTCGGAGCCAAAGCCGAGATAGTCGTATTCGAGCTTGGCGGTCCAGTTCTTGTCGAGCGCATATTCAAGGCCGGCGCCCGCTGTCCATCCGGTCCGGTTCAGGTTCGCGGTCGCGGTACCGCCGAAAATATCGGTGAGCGTGCTGTGATCATGCGCGAAGGCGACGCCGCCCTTGCCGTAGACCAACAAACGATCGAAGGCCGTGCCGATGCGGCCGGTCACGGTCGACGTCCATTCGGTTTTGGTGTTGATCGAGTCGCCGATCGCGTCGTTGCCGCTGCCCTTGAGCCCGGTCCAATCGAAATCGCCTTCGGCGCCGAGCACCAGCCAATTGTACTGATAATTATAACCGATCTGGCCGCCGCCGATGAAGCCGTCTTTGCTGAAGGTGTCGGTTCCGGCGGTGAACGGATCGCTCCATTTGGAATTGGCGAAGCCGCCGCCGATGTTGCCGCCGATATAAAATCCCGTCCAGTTGTAAGTCTGCGGCGCATAAACGACCGGCGCTTGCGGCATCGGTGCTGGCCGCATCGGCAGATCGGCCGCCTGCGCGGAACATACATACGCAACAGTGCTGACGGCGAGCGCAGCGCCGCCGACGAATTTACGCATAGTCATGCTAACCTCCACCCAATTCCCCGGCGCAATCTCGCGCCCGACACTTTCGCGAACGACACTTTCGCGAACGAACGATTCCCCATCAGCCGATCTCGTTCACCTCTCGCCGCTAACCAAGCCGAACTTGTTCGGGCAAAGCATGGTCGATTGGTGACGGAAAAATGGCTGCCGTGTATTGCGTAAAGAACGAGCTAATTCCGAACTAGTTCCACCCGCGCGGGAAGCCACGCAGGGAACCTCCGCGAATCCACTCGACAGGGTTTGTAAACAGTAAAAACGCCGCGCTTTTAGCGGGCAGCGACGGCCTTGCCGTAAAGTTCCGGCGAGAATCCGACCAATATTTTACCGCCGCCGAGGTCGAGCACGGGCCGCTTGATCATCGACGGCTGCGCGAGCATCAGCGCTGTGGCCTTTTTGCCATTGAGATCAATTTTTTCCTTCTCGGGCAATTTACGGAATGTGGTGCCGGCTCGATTGAGCAGCGTTTCCCAGCCGACCTTCTTGCACCATGCATCGAGCCGTTCGCGCTCGATGCCGGCCGCCTTGTAATCATGGAACTCGTATTCCACCCCGTGCTGGTCGAGCCAGGCGCGTGCCTTCTTCATGGTGTCGCAGTTCTTGATACCGTAGATCGTGATGGTTTTTGCCATTCCCGGGCCCTCCGCGGCGCCGGTGTAACACAATTTGGCGGCAGCCGCCGCAATGTTTGCCTAACTTATGAGCTTGCCTAGCGAAACGGCATTTGATTGATTGACGGCGAGTAGAAGCGCTCAGGGCCACACGCCCGGGAGATTGCTCGGCAAAGACGATCCGTTCGTTTTGGAGCCCGGCAGTGACGCGCTTTCTCTTCCCGACCCGATCCCTGACTGCAAGCGCCCCATGTCTGCAAGCGTCCAATGCTCGCGCCCGGCGCCCGGCCGGTCTTTGCCCGTATTCACCCGCGGCAAATGCCGACATACGCGATGGAGAATTTCATGAACGCCCGCAGCAACACAGCTTACGCGCTCGACGAGCTCAACAAGGAGCAGACTTTCCGCGGCATGGGCACGACCAAAGCCCGCGACGTCCCGCGCATTGACATGAGCAATTTCGAAGCGCGCAAGCCCGAGATCGCCGAACAACTCTGGAAGGCATCGACCGAGATCGGTTTCTTCCAGCTGGTCAATCACGGCATTCCGCAGGAGCAGATCGACGAAGGCTTTGCGATGACGGAGCGCTTCTTCGCGCTACCGCATGAGACCAAGGCCAAATATCCGCTCCTGCAAGGCACCAATGCCGGCTGGGAATACAAAGCCCAGGTGCGGCCCTCGACCGGCACGGCG
Source organism: Xanthobacteraceae bacterium (assembly GCA_049282655.1). Taxonomy (GTDB): domain Bacteria; phylum Pseudomonadota; class Alphaproteobacteria; order Rhizobiales; family Xanthobacteraceae; genus BOG-931. The sequence goes on along the minus strand of JBAPUM010000077.1, from coordinate 26,998 downwards.
GACAACAAAGAGTCTTATCAGATCACCACGACGCGGATGGCAAAGCTGTGGCCGAGCGGCGACGAATTGCCGGGCTTCAAGGCTACGATGCTCGCGCTCGAGCGCGCCAACTGGACGCTCGGCATGAAAGTGCTGTCGTGCTTTGCGCTCAAGCTCGGCTTTGCGCCGGACTTCTTCACCGAGTGCCACGATCCGCTGTCGCCGCAATATCAGAGCACGCTGCGGCTTCTGCACTATCTGCCGATGGAGAACGCCAAGCCCGAAGATTTCACCGGCTGGCGCGCCGGCGCCCATACCGATTTCGATTGCCTCACGCTGTTGCATCAGAAGACCGGCCAAGGCGGCCTGCAGCTTTGCCCCGGCAAGGAATCCGACGAATTCGCCTGGACCGACGTCGAGCCCGCGCCCGGCGTCATCACCTGCAATATCGGCGACATGCTGATGCGCTGGAGCGACGACCAGCTGCAATCGACCCTGCACCGCGTGCGCATGCCGCGCGCCGACGAATATCTGGGCCCGCGCTATTCGCTGCCGTTCTTCTGCCAGGCCAACGAGGACGCGATCATCCAAGGCCCCGGCAAGCGCTATGCGCCGATCACAGCGCATGATTATTTGCAGCAAAGGATCGCGGCGAATTTTGCGGGGTGATTGTTCAGGCCGCGAATTTAGAAACGTCAGAATGCTCCGACGCACTCCTCGCGGATGGTCATAGCCGGATTTTTCATTCGCGCTTGCATGACCGTTCGATGTTGAAGCGCGCGGTCAAGAGCCCGTATCAACGGCTACCGCGTTTTAGCTTCTGCACAGCCCCTCGCTCGCGCGGCGCCCCAGTGGCTATTGGCGCGTGCAGCATCGGGCTTGAACGCGCGATGCCCAATTGGAAGCGCTGCACCGCATCCACGAGGTCAAGTGCCCCCGATTGCCCAAACGTGATCTCTACGCGCTGTTCATTTAGATCAAATGTGAACGTAGCACCGTCACGCTCGTAGCTAACGCGACGTGTGCGGTCGTCGTCGCTCACTCTCCCACCTTGCTCATCCCGAATGTCCTCGAGCTTATCCACCAAGCTGTCAAAGGTCTGATCCATGCCGTCGAACTCGATCACGAGCCGGTCAAACTCGTTCCCAAAAAGCTCGTCAATCGCATCACGGTGGGCCGGCCATCCCTGACGCAACTCAAGGCGACGGCGAATGATATATTCCGCCGCATCGTCCGGGTTCTGACCGGTCTCGACCGAGTATCGAAACGCCGGCGTATCCAGGTTACCGCTGCCGACGGCATCCGCCTTCCTGAGATCTCGCCGTCGCGCACTGAGCGCAGACTTCGCAGCGTCGTAGAGGCGTTGCAACTCCTCGGCAACGCTCTCTTGAAGCAGCCGATGGCACCAACTCTCGGCGGAATCGCTGATGTGCGTGGGGACCTTGTGGAAGCTGCGCTGAAATCCAGAGAGTCGCCGGATTTCACCCGTCTCAATACCCTCGATAAACTCGCTGTTGTTGCGCAGCTTGATACCCGCCAACGCGGCGTCGGCCGGCACCGAGGGCGGTTGAGGAATATGGCGAATGCGGAACGAGTTGGAACCCGAAAGAATGGCTTGCGGCGTTTGAGTGCCGCCGACCTGCCTTTCGCGTGTAATGTAGCGCGGAACCTCGGTACGCAGATAGTCGCGCAGGCCGTAGTCCGTCAGCCAACGCTGCTGCGTCAGAGCCTCCGGTGCCCGTCCGGACATTGCTTCGAGAAGGAAATGCGTCCAGACCCCGTGCCGGAGCGTCGATGAGGGATATGACTTCTCGCCGGGGGAGCATGACAAAAAGACGCCGCAATGCCATCCGCTGTCGAGGAAATCCTCAACCTCCTGGGCGTCGAGATTTGAGATTACATCGCGTGATTTGACCACCGCACTAAACTTCTCCGCACAGGCGTCCACAAAGATGAGCGCCTGTTGGCAGTCGCTATCCGCCAACGGCTCCAGAAGATCATCGCGCATGAGGAGCGACGTACCTACGACATTGGTGCGATTGGTGTCGTAGGCGCTCAGGCGGTTACCGCCAGCCCCGTGAAACCCATGGCCAGCATAGTAAAAGATGAAGAGGTCGCCGGCGGCGAGGCCTTTGATCGCAAATCCCAACTCGTCCCGAAGCGCCGTCAAGCTAGCTTCGGAATCCTTTATCTCACGGATGATGACATCCTCGGCGGGCATATCGCTGTAGACTTCGTTTAGGACCGCGACGAACGCGTCAGCATCCGCGTGCGCGAAGTCGACCGAGGGCAAAGGGTCGCCACAGGACGGATTGCGATAGTTTTCAAGCGCCACGATTAACGCGATCACGCGCGTGAAGCGCGCACCCGTCTGCGAGTCCGCGTCAACTTGCCCTTTGGCCGATTTTCCCACGAACGTCTTACTAGCCATCACTGTCCTCAAAAAATCTCAGCTATCGCGGCTCCGCTCCCCTACTCCCACTCAATCGTCCCCGGCGGCTTACTCGTCACGTCATACACCACCCGGTTCACACCCTTCACCTCGTTGATGATCCGCGTCGCCACGGCGCCGATGAAGGCCATGTCGAACGGATAGAAATCCGCCGTCATGCCGTCGGTCGAGGTGACGGCGCGCAGGCCGACGACGAAATCGTAGGTGCGAAAATCGCCCATGACGCCGACGGTGCGCACCGGCAAGAGCACGGCGAAGGCTTGCCAGATGTCGTCGTAGAGGCCGGCGCGGCGGATTTCCTCGATGAAGACGTTGTCGGCGAGCCGCAAAATCTCGAGCTTGTCGCGAGTGATGGCGCCCGGGCAGCGGATGGCGAGCCCCGGCCCCGGAAACGGATGGCGGCCGACGAAGGCATCGGGCAGGCCGAGCTCGCGGCCGAGCGCGCGCACTTCGTCCTTGAACAATTCACGCAACGGCTCGACGAGCTTCATGTTCATGCGCTCGGGCAAGCCGCCGACATTATGATGCGACTTGATGGTCACCGACGGACCGCCGGTGAACGAGACGCTCTCGATCACGTCGGGATAGAGCGTGCCTTGCGCCAAAAATTCGGCCAAACCTTTTCCATCATTTGCGATTTTCCGCGCCTCGGCCTCGAACACATCGATGAACAGTTTGCCGATGGTCTTGCGTTTTTGTTCGGGGTCGTCGACGCCTTCCAGCGCTTTGATAAAAACATCGGACGCATTCACGTGGACAAGCGGAATGTTGTAGCTGCCGCGAAACAGCGCCACGACGTTCTCGGCTTCGCCGAGCCGCAACAGTCCGTGATCGACGAAGACGCAAGTGAGTTGCTCGCCGATGGCTTCGTGCAGCAGCACGGCGGCGACCGCGGAATCGACGCCGCCGGAGAGCCCGCAGATTACCCTGCCCTTGCCGACCTGGCGGCGGATCTTGTCGATCGCTTCGAGCTTGAAGGCGCGCATGGTCCAATCGCCGGTGCAGCCCACGATCTTGCGCACGAAATTGCGCAACAGCGCCGCGCCATTCGGCGTGTGCATGACTTCGAGATGGAATTGGGTGGCGTAGAATTTGCGCTTGTCGTCGGCGATCATGGCGATCGGCGCGTTCGTCGAGGTGCCGACGACATCGAAGCCCGCAGGCGGCGCGGTGACCCGGTCGCCGTGGCTCATCCACACCGGATATTTCTGGCCGACCTCCCAGACGCCGTCGAACAGCGCGCACGGCGTTGTCACCTCGATCTCGGCGCGGCCGAATTCGCGATGATGGCCGGCCTCGACCTTGCCGCCGAGCTGCTGCGCCATCGCCTGCTCGCCGTAACAGATGCCGAGCACCGGCACGCCCGACTCATAGATCGCCATCGGCGCGAGCGGTGCATCCTTGTCGAGCACGGAAGCCGGACCGCCCGAGAGAATGACGCCTTTCGGCTTCATCTCGCGGAACGCGGCTTCCGCCTTCTGATACGGCACGATCTCGCTATAGACCTTTTCCTCGCGCACCCGCCGCGCGATGAGCTGCGTCACCTGCGAGCCGAAATCGACGATGAGAATCTTGTCGTGGGACTCTTGCTGGGCTGCGGTCATCGAAGTCCGGAGGTCATGAAGAGCGGCGCAGCAGGCTTTGGAAAAACCCGTCGGTATCGGTGCGCCGCGGCGTCATTTGGAAACCTTCACCAGAAATAAGCACCGCGCGGGAAAAAAGATAGGCGCGTTCGCCGAGCGTATTGATGACGGCGCCCGGCTTTTCCACGGAAAAATCCGGGTGACGGCCGATGAATGCGGTAACCCGGTCGCCGTTTTCCTCCGCCAGCACCGAGCAGGTTACGTAGGCGATGCGGCCGCCTGGTTTGACGAGCGTCGCGGCATGGTCGAGCGCGGCATCCTGCTGCTTGATGCGCTCGGCGAGCGCGCCCGGGCGAATACGCCATTTGGCGTCGGGATTACGGCGCCAGGTGCCGGTGCCGGTGCACGGCGCATCGATCAGTACCAGATCGGCGCGGCCGGCGAGATCGGCGAGCGTATCGCCGACGCTTTTCGGGGTGCGAACCTGGACATTGCGCGCGCCCGAGCGCGCAAGGCGCTCGTGGATCGGTGCGAGCCGGCGCTTGTCGGTGTCGGTCGCATAGATCTGGCCGTGGTTTTCCATCGCGGCCGCAAGCGCCAGCGTCTTGCCGCCGGCGCCGGCGCAAAGGTCGATGACCTGCTCGCCGGGCTTGGCGCCAGCCAACAGGGCGGCAAGCTGCGAGCCTTCGTCCTGGATTTCGATTTGGCCTTTGAGAAACACCGGCTCGGCATGGATCGCCGGGCTCTTGGCGTCGGCCGCAAGCCGGATGCGAAGCCCGGCGGGCGACCACCGCGCCGGTTCGGGTTTGAGATGCGCCAAGGCGGCAAGCACATCGTCGCGCTCGGCGGCGAGCGTATTGACGCGCAAGTCGAGCGGCGCGCGGCTCGACAGTGCCGCGCCTTCGTCAGCCCGTTCGTCGCCGAAGACGCGCTCGAGATAAGGATCGAGCCACTCCGGATAGTCGCCCGTGACATGCGCGGGCGCGCCCGCGAGCGCGTCGGCGGCGAGCGCCGTACGCTCCGCGTCCGTCAATGCCTCCGGCGCATAGCGCGCGCCGCTGCACAATGCTTCGATGGCGGCCAGATCGGCGTTGCGCTCGCGGCGCAACATGCCGATCAGCACGGCGCGCGGCGTCGCCTCGCCCATCAGCCATGCCGAAGACGACTTTCGGCGCAACGCATCATAGACGAGGCCGGCGATCGCGGCGCGGTCACCCGAGCCGGCATAGCGATGCGCCAGCCCCCAGTCCTTGAGCGCATCGCCGGCGGGGCGGCGGCGCGCTTCGATATCGGCGAAGATCTCGATCGCTGCGGAGAGGCGGGCTGACGGGGTCATGTCATCTTCAAGGCAGCGGCCGTGGCAGCGTCAACACCTCGAAGATGTAAATCCCCCAGTTCAACGCGAGCGCCAGCGCGGATATTCCGTAAAATGCGCCGCGCACGCGGACCGTGTTGCTGGTCACATGCACATAGGCCTGCAGATAGCGAAACAGCACGAAGATCCAGGCCAGTACGACGAATACGACACCGGCAAGGTGCGTGATGTAGGCGAGGATCGTCAGCACGTAGAACAGTACCGGCAGTTCGAACTGATTGCTGAACGAATAAGCGACCTGCAGCGACCGCTTCGACCAGTTCGGCTCGCGCAGCGCGATATTGTCGTTCGTCGCTACGCCGGCGTTGAAATCGCGCGCGCGCAGCGGCGCGAGCCAGAACAACAGCGCAAAAGTGAGGATCACTTCGAGAAACAATGGCAATAAGATCGCTTGAACGGTCATCGAATACTCCCCGGGCCCGCTGTTATAATTTGACGCTGATCGCGGTTTCGCCGTCGTCATCGACCAGCGCGCTGCGCCACGTCTTGCCGTCGAACAACGCTTTGCGTACCGCGTCCGCCGTGCCGCCGTGATTGAGATTGGCGGTGATCAGCGTGCCGCCGGTGCGCAGCAGCCCGCGCAGCGTCTTATGCAGCGCCGGCACCGGCGTGCCGCCGTCGAAGAAGGCGACATCGTAACCGGGATCGAGCGTGGGCAGCACCGAAGCGAAATCGCCTTCATGCACGGTGATGCGATGGTCCATCGCCGCCGCCGCGATATTGTCGCGCGCGAGCTGCACATGCTCGGGATCGCGCTCGATGGTGTCGACGGTTGCCCCCGGAGCGCCCGAGGCGAACGACAGCGCCGTATAGCCGAGCGCCGTGCCCAATTCGACGATGCGGCGCGCATTGGCGGCAGCCGCCAGCGCCGCGAGCAGCGGGCCGTTATCGTAAGGAAACGCGCCGCAGCCGTGCCGCGCCCGATGCGTATTGGTGGCGCTGCGAATTTTCACGAAAGGATCGGGTGCTGCGCCTGCCATGCGAAGATTTAAGTCCGGCTCGGATAATTCGGGCTTTCCCGCGTGATGGTGACGTCGTGGACGTGGCTTTCGCGCAAACCCGCGCCGGAGATTCGCACGAACTCGGCCTTGGCGTGAAAATCGGCAAGGTCCTTGGCGCCCACATAGCCCATGGCGGCGCGCAACCCGCCGACCAATTGATGCACCACATTGGCGACCGAGCCCTTATAGGCGACCTGACCTTCGACGCCCTCGGGAACGAGCTTCAGCGTGTCCTTGATCTCCTGCTGGAAATAACGATCGGCCGAGCCGCGCGCCATGGCGCTGACCGAGCCCATGCCGCGATAGGTCTTGTAGGAGCGGCCCTGATAGAGAAACACTTCGCCGGGGGTTTCGTCGGTGCCGGCGAGCAGCGATCCGACCATGGCGCAATCGCCGCCGGCGGCCAGCGCCTTGGCGAGGTCGCCGGAATACTTGATGCCGCCGTCGGCGATCACCGGCGTATCGGTTTTTCTCGCGGCTTCCACGGCGTCCATGATCGCGGTCAATTGCGGCACGCCGACGCCGGCGACGATGCGCGTGGTGCAGATCGAGCCCGGCCCGATGCCGACCTTGATCGAGTCGGCGCCGGCGTCGATCAGCGCTCTGGCGCCCTCGGCGGTGGCGATATTGCCGGCGACCACCTGCACCGCATTCGACATGCGCTTGATGCGGGTGACGGTGTCGAGCACGCGCCGCGAATGGCCGTGCGCGGTGTCGACGACGACGAGATCGACCCCGGCATCGACCAGAGCCTCGCTCCGGGCATAGCCGGCTTCGCCGACCGATGTCGCGGCGGCGACGCGCAACCGGCCTTGCTCGTCCTTGCAGGCGTTGGGATTGGCCACCGCCTTTTCGATGTCCTTGACGGTGATCAGGCCGACGCAGCGATAATCGCTGTCGACGACCAAAAGCTTTTCGATGCGATGCTGATGCAGGAGCCGCTTGGCTTCGTCCTGGTCGACGCTTTCGCGCACCGTGACGAGCCGGTCCTTGGTCATCAGCTCGGAGATTTTTTGCCGCTTGTCGGTGGCAAAGCGCACGTCGCGATTGGTGAGGATGCCGACCAGCCGGCCGGGGCCTTTGCCATTTTGGCCGTAGCCGCCGCCTTCGACCACCGGAATGCCGGAAATGCGATGCTCCTGCATCAAAGCGAGCGCGTCGGCGAGCGTCGCCTCGGGTGCGATGGTGACGGGATTCACCACCATGCCGGATTCGAATTTCTTGACCTGGCGAACCTGCGCGGCCTGGGCGTCGGGCTCGAGATTGCGGTGGAGGACGCCAAGACCGCCGGCCTGCGCCATCGCGATCGCCATGGCGGCTTCGGTCACGGTATCCATCGCCGAGGCGACGATCGGGATATTGAGCATGATGCCGCGGGTGATGCGCGAGCGGATATCCACTTCCGACGGCATGACGTCGGAAAGGCCCGGCTTCAACAGCACGTCATCGAAGGTGTATGCTTCGCGCGGTAGTTCTCTGGAAATCGCGGCCATTGCCAACTCCGCAGGGCTCGAAACGGCGGGCGGGGCATCGGGATAACGCCTAGCGAGCGAGTGGAAACTGACCCCTCGCCCGACTCGATGACCCGCTTTTGGGTTGGCGGCGGTGGATAGCATGCCTTGGCCGCAAATAATAGGGCCAAGGTGGAAAAACGGGGGGAATACGCCATGAAATACGGCATGGATCGTCGGCGATTTGGGCTTGGCGGGATGGCGGCCGGCGCCGCATTGGCGACCGGCACCGGACGCGGTTTGGCGCAGCCCGCACCGCTGAAAATACGCGTCGGCTGGGTCGTGGTGCCAGCCTCGACGGCGCCGCTGGTTTTGGAGAAGAAGGACCTTCTCAAGCATTTTGGCCAATCCTATGTGGCCGAAGCGACCCGCTTTGCCGGCACGCCTCCCGTTATTACTGCGCTCGCGGCAGGCGAACTCGATATCGGCCCGCTCGCCTTTGCGTCGCTCGGCCTGGCAATCGAAAACGCCAATATGGTCGACTTGCGTATTATCGCCGACGAGATCCAGGACGGCGTGCCCGGACACGGCACCAACCAGTTCATGGTGCTCAAGGACGGCCCGGTGAAAACCGTCGCCGATCTTCGCGGCAAGGTGCTCGCCACCAACGCCATGGGCAGCGCCGTCGACATCGCCATGCGCGCACTGCTGCACAAGAACGGGCTCGAGGCCAATAAGGACTACACCGTCGTCGAGGCGCCGTTTCCGGCGATGCGCGCCATGCTCGCCGAGCGCAAGGCCGACCTCATCAGCGCCGTGCCGCCGTTCTCGCTCGATCCGGGCCTCACCGAGATCGCCCAGACCCTGTTTACGCAGAAAGACGCCTTCGGCGTATCACAATTGACCATGTGGACGGCGCGCTCAGGCTTCATCCGCGACAACCGGGCGGCGCTGGTGGATTTTCTCGAGGACACATTGCGGGCCATTCGCTGGTATATCGACCCGAAGAATCACGAGGAAGCCGCAGCCATCGTCGCCCGCCTCAACAAGGTGCCGCCGGAGCGCACCGCCTGGGCGTTCACCGAACGCGATCAGTATCGCGACCCGGACGGCATGCCCAATCTCACAGCGTTGCAGAACAATCTGCGGCAACAGAAGGAAGTCGGCCTGCTCAAAGGCGACATCGACGTGCAGAAATATTCCGATGTCAGCATGGTTCAAGAAGCGGCAAAACGCCTGACATGATGTCCCTATCGGCTCGTCGAATCCAATCCAGTACGAGTCGATAGCGCGCATGGAACCGCGTCCCTACGACCGTATCATGCCGCTGATCGTCGCCACGGCGTTGTTCATGGAGAACATGGACTCCACCGTGATCGCGACGTCGCTGCCGGCCATCGCACGCGCGCTCGGCACCAACCCGCTCGCCTTGAAGCTCGCGGTGACCTCGTACCTTCTGTCGCTCGCCATCTGCATCCCCGCGAGCGGCTGGACCGCCGACCGCTTCGGCGCGCGCAACGTTTTTCGTGCCGCCATCGGCGTATTCGTCCTGGGCTCGATGGGCTGCGCTGCCTCGCACTCGCTCGAGCAATTCGTGTTCGCGCGCATCGTCCAGGGCATGGGCGGCGCAATGATGACGCCGGTCGGCCGCCTCATCATGGTGCGCAGCATCGACAAACGGCTTCTGGTCAATGCCATGTCGCTCGTCACCATGCCGGCGCTGATCGGCCCGATCTGCGGGCCGCCGCTCGGCGGCTTCATCACCACTTATGCGTCATGGCATTGGATATTTCTGATCAACGTGCCGATCGGCATCGTCGGCATCGCGCTCGCATCGCGCTACATCGCCAATGTTCGGGTCGAGCGCCACGATCCGTTCGACTTCTTGGGGTTCGTGCTCTCGGCGCTTGCCATCGCCGGACTTGCCTTCGGCCTCTCCGCCATGGGGCTCGAATTCCTGCCATGGGGCGTGGTCGCGGCGCTCCTTGTCGTCGGGACCATCTCGGCCGTGGCCTATGTGATCCATGCGAAACGGTGTCCGGCGCCAATCCTCGATCTCAGCCTCTTGAAACTGCCGACCTTCCGCGCCAGCATCGTCGGCGGCTTTCTGTTCCGGCTCGGCATCGGCGCACTGCCGTTCCTGTTGCCGCTCCTCCTGCAAATCGGCTTCGATCTGTCGCCGTTCCAGTCCGGCCTCATCACCTTCACGGCGGCGCTCGGCGCGATGTTCATGAAGGCCGCGGTCGCCAGCGTGCTCAGCCGCTTCGGCTACCGCAATGTGCTCCTCTACAATGCGATCATCAGCAGCGCGTTTCTTGCCGCCTGCGCGACTTTCGCGCCCGGCATGCCTTTTTGGCTGATGATCGCCATCCTGTTGTCGGGCGGCTTTTTCCGCTCGCTGCAATTCACCAGCATCAACACCATCGCCTATGCGGAGATCGAGGCGCCGATGATGAGCCGCGCCACCACGATGGTCTCCGTTGCCCAACAGCTGGCGCTGTCGACCGGCGTCGCGGTTGGCGCGCTCGTCGTCCAGATCACGCTGGCGGTGAAGGGTGGGACAACAATGGGCGCGAGCGACTTTCCGCCGGCGTTTCTTATCGTCAGCCTGCTGTCGGTCAGCGCGATCGCGCTGTTCTACCAATTGCCGCTCGACGCCGGCGCCGAGCTTTCGGGACGGAAGGCGGCCAAGGCTGAAGCCGCGGGTGAAGCGCGCTAATCGGTTCGGCTGCGATGCCGAAATCCGCGCGCCAACAGATAAAGCTCCGCGGAATCGGCCCGGCTCGCCGGCGGCTTGACGTGCTTGACGGTTTCGAAATCGCGCTTGAGCTCGGCAAGGAGCACCGTCTCCGTTCCGCCCTGCAGCACCTTGCAGAGGAATGAGCCGCGCTCGTCCAGCACCTCACGCGCGAAAAGGGTCGCGGCTTCGGCGAGCGCCATGATGCGCAGGTGATCGGTCTTGCGATGGCCGGTGGCGTTGGCCGCCATGTCGGAGAGAACGACATCCGCTTTGCCGCCGAGCATCACCTTAAGTCGATCGGGAGCGGTGGCGTCGAGAAAATCGAGCTTGAGAAATTCAACGCCGGTAATTGGCAGGAGATCGAGAATATCGAGCGCGATCACCCTGCCCTGCGGCCCGATGCGCTTGACCGCGATCTCGCTCCAGCCGCCAGGCGCGGCGCCGAGGTCGACCACACGCGCGCCCTCTTTCAGCACATGATACTTGTCGTCGATCTCGGCGAGCTTATAGGCGGCGCGCGAGCGAAAGCCGTCGCGTTTGGCGCGCAGCACATAGGGATCTTTGAGCTGACGCTCGAGCCAGAGGCGCGACGACAGTTTACGCTGCTTCTCGTCCTTGAGCCGGGCCATCACCGCTCGGCCCCGTCCCAGGCGCCGTCTTCGCGCATCATTTCGACCAGCATGCCCTCGCGCAGCCCACGATCGGCAACGCGCAGCCGCGGGCATGAGAACGAGCGCCGGATGGCATCGAGGATGGCGCAGCCGGCGAGCACCAGATCGGCGCGATCGGCGCCGATACACGCATTGGCGGCGCGTTCCTCGAAACTCATCGCCAACAGCTCTTCGACGACCCGCGTCACCTCCTCGTCGGCAAGCCAGCAGCCGTCGACGCGGCGGCGGTCGTAGCGGCGCAGCCGCAAATGCACGCCGGCGATCGTCGTCACCGTGCCCGAGGTGCCGAGCATGTGGAAGCCGGCGAGGCCGCGATGATCCGCCGCGAATTTTTCGACGAAACCGGCGACCTCATCGACCATGGCGTCATAAATTTCGCGCGATACCGCCTTGCCGCCATAGCGTTCGGCGAGCGTGACGACGCCGACGGGCAATGAAGCCCAGCCGACAATGTCGGGCTCGGGCGGACCGCGGCGGCCGGATGCCAGTGCTTCGTCTGTCCGGTTGAGCCGCACCAGCTCGGATGAGCCGCCGCCGATGTCGAACAGGATGACGCCGCTCGCGGCCGGATCGAACAATTCGGTGCATCCGGTCGCCGCGAGCCGCGCCTCAGTCGCGGAATCGATGATCTCGAGTTCGAGGCCGGCTTCCTTCGCGACTCGGGCGCGGAATTCCGTGCCGTTCTCGGCGGCGCGGCAGGCTTCGGTGGCAATGAGCCGCGCCCGCACGACGCCGCGCGCGCGCATTTTGTCGCGACAGACGAGCAGCGCTTCGACCGCGCGGGTAATCGCCGTCTCGCTGATGCGGCGCGAGGCGGCGATCCCCTCGCCCAAGCGGATGATGCGGGAGAAAGCATCGATGACGCGAAACCCGGTTGCGGTCGGCCGCGCGATCAGAAGCCTGCAATTATTGGTGCCGAGATCGAGCGCCGCATAGGTGGTGCCATGCGGATCGACGACGCCGGCGCGCCATTCGTCGCGCCGCGGGCTGTCGCGACGCATGCCATAGGGCGTCCGCCGACCCCAGCGGGTGCCGTGCGCATTCCTGTTGCGCGCGGTCCCATTGGCGTCGACGCCGCCCGGCGGCCGGGCCTCGTCGTCCATCCAACGCCTTCCCGCCGCGCCGGAGCTATCAGCTCGACGGCTACGGTCTTCGTTCATGTCCCAAATCGAACGAACTGTAACAGCGGCGGTCGGGAGGGCAATACCGGGCTTTCATTGTGCTGTTGCGGCTTATGAGCCATGTTCCGGCGCCAGTTGCCGCCTCACGGCAACTCTATTATGTCACCGATACCGCAGCTTACAGGATTGAATTGTCATGGATTTACAGCGGTCTGCGAGTGGCCGAGCGGGTGAATTGACGCCCGACCAACTGGCCGTTGAGAAATTTGCCGTCGGACAGTCGGTGCCGCGCAGCGAAGACCCCATGCTGCTGCGGGGCAAAGGCCACTATACCGACGACGTCAGCCTCCTCGGGCAGGCCTATGCGGTGATCGTCCGCAGCCAGATCGCCCATGGCGTGATCCGCGCCATCGATACGGCGACCGCGGCCAAAATGCCGGGCGTGCTCGGCGTCTATACGGCTGCCGATCTCGCCGGCTATGGGCCGCTCAAATGCGTCGTGCCGTTCAGTAACCAGGACGGCACGCCGATGAAGAAGCCGCTCCGCGAAGCGCTGGCGAAAGGCAAAGTGCGCTATGTCGGCGACCCGGTCGCTTACGTCGTCGCCGAAACGCTGCTGCAAGCCAAGGACGCCGCCGAAGCGGTCAGCCTCGATATCGAAGCGCTGCCCGCCGTCACCTCGGCCGAAGAAGCCGTGCGCGACGGCGCGCCGCAGCTTTACGACGACGTGCCGCACAACATCTCGCTCGACTACCATTTCGGCGATGCCGAGGCGGTGAAGAAAGCCTTCGCGGCCGCGGCGCATGTCACCAAGCTGAGACTCGTGAACAGCCGGCTGGTCGTCGCCGCCATGGAGCCGCGCGCGGCCGTGGGCGCCTTCGAGGGCGGCCGCTTCACGCTGCATGTCGGTTCGCAAGGCGTGTTCGGCATGCGGGCCAATATCGCCGAAGCGATGGGCGTCACAGCCAAGGACGTGCACATCCTCACCGGCCAGGTCGGCGGCTCGTTCGGCATGAAGGCCGCCGTGTTTCCGGAATATATCTGCGTGCTGCATGCGGCGCGCGCGCTCGGCCGCCCTGTGAAATGGACCGACGAGCGTTCGGGCAGCTTCGTGTCCGACAGTCACGGCCGCAATCACGACGTCGACGGCGAGCTCGCGCTCGATGCCGACGGCAATTTCCTCGCGGTGCGGCTGTCGAGTTTTGCCAACGTGGGCGCGTTCCTCTCCCCGGTCGCGCCGATGCCCGGCACCATCAATGCGGTGAAGAACGTGCAGGGCATGTACCGCACGCCGCTGATCGAAGTCTCGACCAAGGTGGTGTTCACCAATACCTCGCACGTCTCGGCCTATCGCGGCGCCGGCCGCCCGGAAGGCAATTATTATATGGAGCGGCTGATCGATGCCGCGGCGGCCGAGCTCGGCGTCGATCGCGTGGCGTTGCGGCGGCGCAATCAAATCCGGCCGACCGAATTGCCGCGCAAGACGGCGTCGGCCGTGACCTACGATTCCGGCGACTTCGTCGCGCTGACCAAACAAGCCTACGAGCTTGCCGACGGCAAAGGTTTTGCCAAACGCAAGCGCGAGAGCGGGCGGCGCGGCAAGCTGCGCGGCTTCGGCATCGGCAACTTCCTCGAAGTCACCGCACCGCCGTCGAAGGAATTGGCCGGCATCACCTTCAATGCCGACGGGACCGTGACGCTGACAACCGGCACGCTCGATTTCGGCATGGGCCACGCCACACCCTTCGCGCAGGTCTTGAGCGCACAGCTCGGCATTCCGTTCGAGAAAATCGCGCTGGTGCAAGGCGACAGCGACCGGTTGATCGCCGGCGGCGGTTCCGGCGGTTCGAAGTCGCTGATGCATACCGGCACCGCGATCGTCGAGGCTTCGGCGAAAATCATCGAGAAAGGCAAGCTCGCGGCGAGCTATCTGCTCGAAGCTGCCGCGGCCGATATCGCTTTCGAACGCGGCCGCTTCACGATCGTCGGTACCGATCGCTCGGTCTCGATCATGGAACTGGCGCAGAAGCTTCGCTCCGGCGTCAACCTTCCGGCCGACGCACCGACATCGCTCGACATCGATCACGTCAGCGACGGGCCGTCCGCCTCGACCTTCCCCAACGGCTGCCATATCGCCGAAGTCGAGGTCGACCCCGAGACCGGCGCCGTCGATGTCGTGTCGTATAACTGCGTCAACGACTTCGGCACCGTGGTCAATCCGCTCATCGTCGCCGGCCAATTGCATGGCGGCGTGGTGCAGGGCATCGGCCAGGCGCTGATGGAAAAGGTCAACTACGACAGCGACGGCCAGCTGCTCACCGGCTCGTTTATGGATTACGCGATGCCGCGCGCGGCCGACATGCCGTCATTCGTGCTGGCCGATCATCCGGCGCCGGCGACGACCAACCCGCTCGGCGTCAAAGGCTGCGGCGAAGCCGGCTGCGCCGGCGCGCTGACGTCGGTGATGAACGCGGTGATCGACGCGCTGTCCGGTTTCGGCATCCGTCATCTCGACATGCCGCTCACTCCGGCCACAGTCTGGCAGGCGCTGCAGAACGCCAAGAAGCAAATGGCGCCGACCCATACGCAATGACTGAAGCTATTTCTGTTCGCACGATGCGGCCGGCCGAGTCGCGGCTCATTGCCGCCGTCTGCGCGGCGCATCTGATGAGCCATTACTACATGCTCATGCTGGCGCCGCTCTTGGCCTTCGTGCGCGACGATTTCAATGTGAGCTATACGCAGCTCGCTTTGGCCCTCACGGTATTCAACGTCGTCTCGGCGGTGCTGCAGACCCCGGTCGGATTCCTGGTCGATCGCGTCGGCGCTCGCGTGGTGCTGATCGCGGGGCTGGCGCTGAGCAGCGCCGCCTATGCGGCTGCCGGGATTTTTCCGTCCTATTGGGTCTTCATCGCCATGTACGGCGTCGCCGGCATCGGCAACACCGTCTATCATCCGTCGGACTATTCGCTCTTGTCGCATCACGTGCCGCAGGACCGGCTGAGCCAGATCTTCTCGTTCCACACCTTCGCCGGCATGCTGGGCGGAGCCATCGCGCCGGTGAGCTTGCTCTACATGCAAAGCGTGTTCGGCTGGCGCGGCGCCTATATCGGCTCGGCGATTTTGGGCCTCATTGTCCTGTTGGCCGTGCTCGCGCAGCCCGAGCCCGTCGCCGCGCATGGCGGCAAAACCAGCGCGAAAGATCGGGTCGGCGGCGCGAATCTAGGTTGGCGGTTCCTGATGACGCCGCCGATCCTTCTCAATATGGCGTTCTTTGTCCTGATATCCCTCATGGGCGGCGGGCTGAACACCTACCTCGTGGTGGCGCTCGGCGCGCTGCACGGCACGGCGCCCGCGATCGCCAACGTGGCGCTGACAAGCCTCCTTGCCATGAACGCCGCCGGCGTGCTCGGCGGCGGGTTTCTCGCCGGACGCACCCGCAGCCACGCCACGGTTGCGGCCGTCGGGCTCACGGCAGGCGGCATCGTCACCGCGCTGGTCGGGTTTTTCGATTTTCCGTCCGTGATCCTCATCGTCCTGATGGGCGTGAGCGGCTTTTGCGTCGGCGCGACCTATCCGTCGCGCGACATGCTGGTGCGTGCGGTAACGCCGGCCGGCGCCTATGGCCGCGTCTTCGGTTTCGTCTCGACCGGTTTCAACATCGGCTCGAGCATTGCGCCGATCATGTACGGCATGCTGATGGATAACGGTCAGCCGCGCGCGGTGTTTCTGGTGTCGGCGGCGGTCAGCTTTCTCTGCGTCACCACGGTGACGTTCGGGTTGTCGGGCCGCCAGACGCGGTAAAGGGTATTGGGACATTCAGGGAGGTTGCCATGAAGCTTTGCCGTTATGACGACGACCGATTGGGCGTGGTGCGCGGGGACCTGGTCCACGACATTTCCGAAGCGCAGACGGAAATCCGCAACGCCGCCCCCTACGCGATGCTGGGCGATGCGGTCGTAGCCGCACTGCCCGCTTGGCGCGAACGCTTCGAGCGGCTGGCGGATCGCTCGCCCGGCAAGCCGATCGCGCAAGTCAAACTGCTCGCCCCGGTCGCGCGGCCGACCAAGCTCTCCTGCGCGCCGACCAATTATCAGGCGCATATCGCCGAGATGACGGCCGCGGCGGCGCAGCCCGGCTCGCAGATCGCCAACGTGCAGTCGTCGAAAATTCTCGAAGCCGGCATGTTTCTCAAAGCCAATTCCTCGCTGATCGGGCCGTCCGACACGATCCCGGTCCGGTTTCCCGAGCGCCGCACCGATCACGAAGTCGAACTGGTCATGGTGATCGGCAAGACCGGCAGCGACATTCCGCAAGACAAGGCGCTCGACCACGTCGCCTGCTATTGCCTCGGTCTCGACATGACGGTGCGCGGCCGCGAGGACCGAAGCTTTCGCAAATCGGTCGACGGCTATGCGGTCGCCGGACCCTGGATGGTGACCGCCGACGAAATCCCCGATCCCGACGCGATCCCGCTGTCGCTCGAGGTCAACGGCGAGCGGCGCCAGAACAGCAATACGGCGGATCTGATCTACAATTGCCGCCGTCTCATCGAATTCGCCTCGTCCTTCTACACGCTTTATCCCGGCGACTTGATCTATACCGGCACGCCCGAGGGTGTCGGCCCGGTGAAGCCCGGCGATACCATCGTTTGCCGCTCGAGCCCCGTGCTCGGCGAGCTGAAAGTCGGCGTCCGCGCGCACTAGGCACCCGACGCGTGTTCGCGCGCAGGAGCGAGCACGCAATCCGACCGAATTCGCGCGCGGTGATCAACTAAGCAAATCCGCGTAGTTGTTTGCGCCTACCCTATTTTTGTTTGTTACGCTTTCTTTTTAACTCATCATTCCGGTTGTGATGGCAAGATCGACTCGGGCTGCGGAGACATCCGCGACAATCTCGATCGGCCGGTCGGCGGCAAACGGATGACTGAAACACGCATACTCCACGTCGACGATGAGCCGGATATCCGCGAGGTCGTCGATCTCTCGCTCGCGCTCAACCCGGAATTTCAAGTCCGAGCGTGCTCGTCGGGCCCCGAAGCGATCGAGACCGCGGCGCGATGGTCGCCGGGGCTGATCCTGCTCGACGTCATGATGCCCGGCATGGATGGTCCCACCACGCTCTCGCATTTGCGCGAAAATCCGCAGACATCGAATATCCCGGTTCTGTTCATGACCGCCCGCGCCCAAGCGCGCGAGGTCGAGCAATTCATTTCGCTCGGGGCTCAGGGCGTAATTTCAAAACCCTTCGACCCGATGACGCTTGCTTCCGAAGTGCAGACCCATCTGCAGGCGCTGAAGCGGACCTGAGCATGCGCTCGATCGGCACATCTGAAAATAAAGCTGTCGGCGAAACAAAGCGGCGGGCGGCATGGCTTAACCCGGCGCTCGCGTTTGCCGTGCTTTTCGCAGCGACAGGATGGTTCAACGCGCGCTCCGAGCCGGTGGTGGATCGCCGCTACGACGGCTTCAATCTGATCGCCGCGCCGGGCCATCCGTTCGGCAGTGTCTCGGCCGACCTCGCGCTCGGCAACGCCAAGGCGCTCGGAGCCAAGAGCGTCGCGGTGATTCCTTTTTTCTGGCAAGCGGACCGGCAGAGCCCCGATCTCGTCCGCGGCAGCGACATGAGCGACGACGAGTTGCGTGCCGCCATTCGTGAAGCCCATGCCGCCGGACTGACGGTACTCGTCAAGCCGCACGTCTGGGTTCCGGGCAGCTGGGCCGGCGCCATCGACATGCGCTCCGGAACGGACTGGCAGCAGTGGTTCGGCAATTACCAGCGTGAATTGACGCGTATCGCCCATGTCGCGGAAGAAGAGAAGGCCGAGGCGCTTGCGATCGGCACCGAGCTCGCGCAATCGACGCAACGGCCGCAATGGGAGCTGCTGATCGCGACGACGCGGACGGTGTTCTCCGGCCGCCTGCTCTATGTGGCCCACAACCTCGAGGAAGCCGAAACGGTGCCGTTCTGGGAACGGCTCGACGCTATCGGCGTGTCGCTTTATCCGCCGCTCGGCGAAGACGGCGACCAAGAATCCCGGCGCGCCATCATGCGCAGCGTCGCCGACCGGCTCGACATGCTGGCCCTGATCGACCGCAAGCCGATCGTGGTCGGCGAGATCGGATTGCGCTCCGCGCAAGGCGCTGCGGCGAAGCCGTGGGAGAGCGCCGAGGAACGCAAATCGGACCCCGACCCGGCACTGCAGGCGGACGTGCTCTCCGATTGGCTTACCATCTTGAACAGGCCCAGCGTCTCCGGCGTCATGATCTGGCGCTGGTTCACCGATCCCGAGGCCGGCGGCTTAGCCGACACCGACTTCACGGTCCAGGGCAAACCGGCGCAGCACGTGCTGATGTGCGCCTGGACGCTGAGCTGCCACCGCAGCTGAAATCGTCCGATCAGAACTTGTACCAGACGCCGAAGATCGCGCCGCTTTCCTGCAGGGCATTGCGGCCGGCAAAAGTGGTGAAGCCGCCGCCCTGCACCGACAAGGTCGGCGTGATTTCGTACACCGCGCTGAGCTGCAGCTTATAATATTCGTAGCTGCCGCCGAAGATCGTATCGGTGCCGCCGCCTTCCGATAACACGTTGAAGCTTTGCGCAAGCAACAGCCACTGCGGCACTACCAGCACGCCGAAGGTGGCATCGGCGCGAAACTCGCTCGGCGCACCGGCCGTGCGGGCGCGTTCGGCCACTTCGAAATCAGTGAAGGCCGGCATCGAACCGAGCGTGAAGTTGTGGCCGAGCAGCGCGCGAAAATCGCCTTCCACGTCGGTATAGCCGACCGCCGCCGGATTCCCGGTCTCGGTTGTTCCCGGCAGGCGTAGCGTCGCCTGGCCGGAGAACACCCAATCGCCGGATTGCCAAAGCTGATAGCGGCCGCCGAATTCGGTGTAGCCCAGGCCGCCGCGCGTTGCGCTGGTCGGCGGGCCAATATCGATATATTGCAAGCCTGGATTCAAAATCACTGTGAATTTATCGGTCAACCCGTATTCCAACAGCGCGCTCAATTCCGCCTTGCTGTAACGCGGCGTCGACGTAAGACCACTGCTGCCGTTTAGTTCCTGGGTGGCCGTGCTGGCGGTGAAGGT
This sequence comes from Xanthobacteraceae bacterium, assembly GCA_049282655.1. Classification (GTDB taxonomy): domain Bacteria; phylum Pseudomonadota; class Alphaproteobacteria; order Rhizobiales; family Xanthobacteraceae; genus BOG-931. Next base: position 7,534 of record JBAPUM010000077.1, on the reverse strand, counting down.
TGCGAGCAATTGGCCGGTGTTCTCCGGCAGCGTCCAGGCCCCGGCCATGGCCGCGCTCGGCGCGATCGAAAGCCCCAACGCAATTCCGACGCAACGCTTCGACACGCTCTACCCCACCCCAACAAAAGTCCCGTCACGCCATCGCAGCGGCGCTCGTCAAATCGTCATCGTGACGACGCGGTCGCCACCCGCGGTCGCGGCGTCTTTCACTCTTGCGACCGCCTGTGTCAGCAGTTGCACGCGATCGGCGGCGCGCTTCACGCGGCCGGTGATCGCGACGACGCTCGCGGTGATGTAGTCCGACACCACCGCCTCGGAATTACGCAGGTGCAATCGCGCGACCGTGGAGCGCAGCGTCTCACCTAATTGCTGCGCCGCATCGCCGTCGAATTCCGGCGCAACCACGACGATGGTACCGTTGCGGTAGGACGCGGCGACCAGGCCGACGGTCGCCTTTAGTCGGCGTACCGCGCGCGCCACTTCGGCGAGGACGCCGAGTGCCGCGCTTTCTCCGTTCGCAGCGCGGTAGACCTCGAAGCGGTCGAGCGACAGGGCGACGATCGAGACCATTTCGTCGACCTCGGCCCCGCAAACGCCGGCCAGATAGGCCTCGGCCACCTCGCCGACAAACAACCCCGTGACCTTGTCGATCCATTGGCCGGCGCGGCGGTCGCCCCAGCCCGATAGAAACGTCAGCAATTCCTGCTCGCGCGCCTGGCGGCGGTCGAGTTCCTGCTTCAGCTTGAGCGCCGCGCGCACGCGCGCGACCAACTCGACGCGGTTGATCGGCTTGGTGACGTAATCGGTCGCGCCCGCCACGAAAGCGTTGGAGAGCGAGTTCATGTCGTCGAGCGACGTCACCATGATAATGGGCAGGTCGCCGTAGCGCTCATCGTTGCGGATGCGCGCACAGGCTTCGACGCCGTCCATTTCCGGCATGATGATATCGAGCAGCGCCACGTCGATGGTCGGTTTCTGATCATTGGCGCCGCCGACGTCGAGCACCTTCAGCGCTTCCCAGCCCGAAGCCGCGGTGACGATGTCGGTGTAGCCTGCGGACAGCAACGCGCCTTCCGTCAAATCACGGGAGTCTTCCGAGTCGTCGACTACAAGTATCCGCATGCGCTTATCCGTATTTATGCTTATTTTCTCTAGTATTAACAGTGTAAACGCGAAATATTAATCCCTGAAATCCGCCTTCTCATTTATGCGAGCAAACAATCGCCATGTATTGTTTTGGTATATAAGCCGATAACCCGATGTGCCCTCGCGGAACAGCGACGGAAAGGCTTTGTCGAGCCGATCGTTGACGCCGGCACTGCTTTGCGGATCGGGGACGGCGATGAACGGTGCGTCGACGCGATCAAACAACAAGGCCAGCGTGAACGCCTCGCTCTGCGGCCCCAGAATGCCGTGGGCACGGCCGCGACCGAGCACCAGAGCAGGCGCGTTGTCGGTGTCGGCCAGGATGCCGTCGCGCCGCGCCGTGGCGCCACCGGCGGTGAGCGCGTCCATCCGCTCGCCCGCGCCGCGTTCGAAGCCGGACTGAAAATGCTCCATCGTGACGGCATCGACGAAGCCAAGCCCGATGACGCCGCCGAGCCAGCCGAGAACGAGCCACGCCACGGTCAGGCCGAAGCGTTCTCGCGCCAGCGGGACACGGATCACGACGGCCGCGGCCAAAACCGGAGCGGCCGCCACAATGGCGGTCGGTTCGCCGAAGAAACCGCTCAGAGTGCTGATCGCCGCCGCTGCAACCGCAATCGCGGCGAAAACTTGTATGGGCGCCGCGAGCGGTCGCCGGCGATGAACAAGCACCAGCATCACGACGGCGATCGGCGCGCCGACCACAAGCGCGAACGCCATCGCCCCACTCGCATAGAGCGTGAGAAAGCCGGAAAACCCGTCGCCGAATTCGTGCGCGACGGCGGCGCTCCAAAGCGACAGGCCCTGCGTCGGTGCGGCGAGAAAGGTCCAGCCGTCGCCCGGAAAAATCCACGACACGTAACTGAAGGCCGCGACCGCAAAAATCGTCGGAAAGATCAGTGCGATCACCACATTCGCCGCCGAATAGGCCACCAGCATCGGGCGAACGGCGAACACCAGAAACGGTACGGCTGCGAAAGCAAAGGCGGCGCCAAGCGGATGGGAGAAGGCAAGCGCCATCAGCGCGACCCCGACCTGCATCACTTCCGACGCGCCGCTGCGGGCGCGCAAGTCGAAGAGCGCAAGGCAGAACATCAGCAAGAATACCGCGAGGAACATATCGGAAGGACCGGCGACAACGGCGCGCAACATCGCCGGATGGAACGCCAGCATAACCGTGACGGCCAAACTCGCGGTTTTCGACAGGCCGAGCGTGCGAAAAGAGTTGAAATAAAATGCCGCGATGAGCGCGAGCAGAGCCGCGGCGACGAGCGCGGGCACCGGAGCATCGGCCGGCGCCAGCCAGGCGACGAGCGTGCTGGCGAGAAACGGCAAGGTCGGATAGCCGGCAACGATACGGCCGATCGGGACTTGGCCGTCGGCAGCCGTACTGGCGCCGGCCCACAGCCGCAACGCATCGTCGGCAATCAGGCCCTTGCTGACGGCGACCGCCGCAAGCGCCAGGATCGACGCAAATGCGAAGGACGCGATCGGCGCCGCCGCCAAGGCGCGCGTCATGGCGCGGCCGGAATCGCTCATGGCGCGCCTCCCGCCGCCGACGCCCGCGCCGGAGTGTGGCGCGACAAGCCGTGCTCGGTCTTTTCCCAGTAGTACGGATTGCGCAGGAGCTGCCACAGCGCCCGATAAGCGGCGATCGAGATCAGGACCCAATAGGCGAACAGCGTGAAGCTGAACGGAATAAGCTCAAGCCAGCCGCGCCGGATCGGCGCCAGCATGATCAGATAGGTGAAGGCTCCGTTGCCGGCGAGCAGATTGAACAAGCAGAGAAACAAAAGCGATTGCGGAAAAATCGGATCGAAGCTCGCCGCCGAGAGCCCGAGCCAGATCAGATAAAACGCCCAGAACACCGGGTTGAGCAGCCCCGCCAAAACCGTGCCGCCGACGAAGAAGACGAAGCCGAAAAAGCTGCGAAATCCCGCGGTACGCATGAGATGAATCGGCCGCCTGGTATGGACCAAAAGCGTCTGCATGTAGCCCTTGATCCAACGCGAGCGCTGGCGGAGCCACTGCCCGGTCTGGCAGCTTGCCTCCTCATACGTCGTGGAATCGACCACACCGACGCGATAGCCCTTTTGCGCGATGCGAATGCCGAGATCGGCGTCCTCGGTGACATTGAACGGATCCCAGGCGTGCAATTCGCGCAGCACGTCGATACGGAAATGATTGGATGTGCCGCCGAGCGGAATCGGCATGTTGAGCCGTTCGAGCCCTGGCAGCACCTGGTCGAACCACAGCGCATAGTCGAGCGTGAACATTCGCGTCAGCCAGTTTTCGCTGGCGTTGTAGTAATTGAGGCGGCATTGCAGGCAGGCGGTGTTGGCCGGCGAGCGGCGGAACGTCGCCACGACCTTGCGCAACTGGTCCGACTCCGGCCTGTCCTCGGCGTCGTAGACGACCAGATATTCGCCGCGGGCGAAGCGCAGCGCGAAGTTGCAGGCTTTCGGCTTGGTCTGCGGCTCGGAGTGCGGCACGATGATGATCTCGAACACGCCTTCGAGGCCGAGGCCGCGCGCCGCCTCGATGGTGTCGGTATCGTCGGCTTCGAGAATGATTTTGATATCGAGCTTGCCGAGCGGATAATCGAGATTGCGCAAAGACTGCGCGAGCTGCGGCAGCATCGCGGCTTCGCGATACATCGGCACCAGCACCGTGAAGACAGGCAATTCCTCGGGACTAAGCGACCGGGCTTCGATCGCAATGGTCTCGTCGATCTCGACCGAACGGCCGCCGCCGAACGAGACCAGAATTCCCTTGAAGACGAAGTTGCCGAGATAGAACAGGCTGACCGCGACGTTGAGCCCGATAAGCGTATCGAGCGGCGCGACGGCTAAGCCGAACAGGATCGCGCTGACGAACGCGTAAGCCGCAATCATCTGCGGCGTAGTGAACACCGTGCGGGCCGACATTTGCGGATCGACCTCGGCGAGCTCGAACACCGCGCGTCGCGACAGGGATTTGGCGAATAGGGTCTGCACCGAATAGACGATGTCGAATTTCGAGACGACGACGAATTCGATGTCGGCGCCCCAGCGGCCGCGCGCGAACAGAACCGTTTCCGGCCCCGGTTCGGCGGTCGCGATATAGAAGTGATCGTCGCCGCGCCGCCACGGCATGGTGAGACGGTTGGCATAAAATTCCGCGTCCGACGCGCGCAGCAGGGCCGGATCGGGCGGATCGCGGATCAGATCGACGAAGGGCAGATCGAAATTTTGCGCATAGGTCTCGTAATAAAGCCGCGGATCCATCCAGTTGCGCGACAACAGCGCGTCGCCGAGCCGCACGTTCCACTCTTCCGCGAGCGCTGTTGCCGCGTCGAACTGGGGCAGCGTGATGACGCGCCGCCCCACCAGAAGATCGCCGAGCGCACGATCGGACGGCGAGAGCGCCATGGTTTACTCGGACGGGTGCGCGGGCCGGCGGCGGAACATGCGCTGCAGCACGAGAAGGAGCCCAGCGGTTACGCACAGCCACAGACCGGCAATGATCCAGGACCGAAAGCGCGCGGCGACCGTGAGCCATGACACCTGATCCGGATAGGAAACCTGCACGACAGTGTCGCGCTCGGTCGACATCGCGAGCGCAACACCATTGCCGTCCACGAAGGCGACATCGCCGTGATCGAGATGCAGATCCGCGGGCGTCGGCGTCGATTGGTCGGCCGACAGCGGCTTGATCCAAATTCCCGGATAGTCGCCCGCGGTGACGATTTGGGCGACGGCGCCGCCGGAAAAACCGCCGAGATCGAGCAAGGTGCGCCCGGTCCGGTCGGTCACCGCAACGCGGCCGCGATCGAAGCGCACCCGCGGCGTGGCGCCGGCGGGCGGCACCTCGCTCACCGCGACGAAGGGCGATTGAGGCTCGGGCGCAGTGCCAGGCGCGATGAAGCTCGCGGTGATCGGCGCGCTATTGGGCGACAATTGTGCCGCGGCTTCCGCTGCGAGGCCCAGCATGCGATCGGGCTGATCGGCCGCGGCCGCCGGCAGCAGCATTTCAAGCTGCTTCGAAAAATGCGCGGTGAGATCGGAGAAATCATGCGGCGTATTGTCGGCGCTCGACAGCACCAGCGCGGATGAGCCCAAAATTTGCGCCGGATAGCCCTGCGGCTCGATCCGGCAATCGCCCTGGGCGCTGTCGCGCTGGATCAGCGCACGCACATTGGCGATGGTCCCGACCAATCCGTCCGGCAAGAGAAGATCGAGATGGGTCGCTTCGCCGGTGGCAGCGACCGTGCTGCCGAGCAGGCGCTCGTTGACAAAGGCGCTGACCACGGCCTTTTCGCCGGCGCCGTCCGGCGCCACCATGACGTCGAGCAGGAGCCGCGTCGGCCGGGTTTCCGGCGGCAGCCGCCTGGTATCGATGACGGCGGCGAGATCGGCCCGGCCGAATACTTCAGCTTGGGCGGCCGCGACATGCAATTCTTCAAAACTGACGCGGTCGCTCGGCAGCGTGATCGGCGAAGCGTCTCCCACCGAGGCTTCATCGATGCCGCGTCCGGCGGCGAGAAACGGACTGCCGAACAACTGTCCGGCACGGACCACGGCGCCGTCCGAGACCAGCAAGGCCGGCGTGCTGTTGATGCGGACGGCGGCAATCGTGCCGACCGCGCGCGGGTCGCCGGCCAATCGGGCGAGCGGTGAATCGATCAGACCGACCGTATCGGCAAAGGGACCGACCAGGACCAGGCCGCGCGCCCAGCGGCCCTCGTCGCCGCGCTTGACGAGCTCCGGCAGTGAATCATAGCCGTGATAAAACGAAACGTGGCGGCCGCTCGAGTTCAGTGAACGCGCCACCGTCAGGGCGGTTGCGAGTTCGCTCGCAGCGATGCGCCGGCCGGGCAGAACGATGCCGACATCGCGCGGCATCAATTGCGCGGTGGTCGTGACATCGAGTTCGCGCGGACCGAGATCGACTTCGACCGCCGTTTCCGGACGTATGGTCAGACTGTCGCCGACGTAGCGCACGTCGATGCAGCGGTCGATCGTGGCGGCGCCGGAGTAAAGGAACGAGAGTTTCAGATAGCCGTCCTTCGGCACCGTCTTGTCGAGCGGCACGCGAATGACACGGTCGCGGCTCTTGCCGTCGAGCACGATCGCGGCGACGGTGCGGTCATTGACCTGAACCTCGAGATTGCGCCGCGCGTCGTGGGCGCTCATATCGTCGAGCACCAGCACGAGACCGCTCACCGCGATATCGCTGCGCTGCGGCAGCGGCACGAACAAATCGTGATGGCCGCCCAGATTGGCAAAGCGCACGCCGTTCACGAAGCCGATATCGGCGAGCGTGACGGCGGCGAGCGGCCCGCCCGAGGGCTTTGCAAAGGCCGCAAGCACGGGATCGGGAGCCGGCGCCGGCGCGACGGCCGGTGCGGCGGTAGCTATATGCGGCGCCTGATTAGGACGCGGCGGCGGTAACGGCGGCCGCGCCTGCGACGGCGCTATCGTGGCGACCAGAAGCGCGACGGCAAAACCCCATGTAATACGCATACCCCACCCCATCACTCCTGCATGACTTTCGTGTCCCGGTAGAACGCCTGCATCTCGTGCGTCGCGGCTGCGCGAAGATCGGCAAGACGTTCCCGGAGCACCGAAATTTCTTCGTCACTGAGGCCGCGCCGGTCGCTTTGCGCCGGCCGCAGCAAATCCTCGACCTCGCGGGCGACACGCCCGGTGGTCGGAAAACCGACGATCGGCCCGACCCCGACAATGCCGTGCACGCAGCGATAGGCCTCGCCGACCGCAGTCGCTGAGGCCGGCGCCTCCTTGCCGAGCTTCGGCAGCGAAGCTGCGGTGTCTTCGATCCGCCCCTCGAGCGTCGACACGAAGCGGCGGCGCACCCGGGCCAGCCGTTCGGTAAAAGCGTCGTCGTTCATCGCACAGTCCCCTCGACGAAATCCATAAGTCAAACCGTGCAGCCCGTAAACAACTTCACTGTATAATGGTGAATATATACTGCTTAAGTACATGTACTTATGAGGATATACTTTATAACATAGAGTATAGAATCGACTGTGCAGTATTACTTATCGGGAAGCCGCTGGCCTCGATCGCCCGCTTGGAGCGAAGCCACTGCCCCGCATCGGCAGTCTCAGGCGGCCGCGCCGAAGGCTCTCTGCGGAAGGCTTGGAAAGACCGGAGAATTGCAATAGAGGAAGGCCGTTCCGGCCGCATCGCCGATTCAGGCCTCTGCGGGGCTTGCAGGCGCCTTCGACGTTTCGTGTAAAGGACTGGCCGGACGCGCGAATTGGGGAATAGTTCAACGGTAGAACTGCGGACTCTGACTCCGTCAATCTAGGTTCGAATCCTAGTTCCCCAGCCACGATTCCCAAACATTCCGGCCCGTTACCATCTGTTCCCACGCATTACGACGG
>JBAPUM010000076.1:0-10681 GCA_049282655.1 Xanthobacteraceae bacterium | reverse complement strand
CGGGTGATGAGCACTTCGTCGCCGTTGCGCAGCGGCGAGATGAGCGGGGCGATGCGGCCGTTGATCTTGCAGCCCACCGCCGAATTGCCGACGTCCGTATGCACGGCGTAGGCGAAGTCGATCGCGGTGGCGCCGCGCGGCAGCGCGATGAGCGTGCCCTTGGGCGTGAAGCAGAACACCTGATCCTGGAACAGCTCCAGCTTGGTGTGCTCGAGGAACTTGTCGGAATCGTCGCCCGCCAGCGTCTCGATGATCTTGCGCAGGCCCTGATAGGCGCCGCTCTCGCCGCCCTCCAGCGCGGTGCGGCCGTCCTTGTAGAGCGCGTGCGCGGCGATGCCGTATTCGGCGATCTGCTGCATCTCGCGGGTGCGGATTTGCAGTTCGACGCGCTGCTTGCCGGGGCCGATGACCGTAGTGTGGATGGAGCGATAGTCGTTCTGCTTCGGCGTCGAGATGTAGTCCTTGAAGCGCCCCGGCACCACCGGCCAGGTCGTGTGCACGATGCCGAGCGCCTGATAGCATTCGGCGAGGTCGCCGACGACGACGCGGAAACCGAAAATATCGGAGAGCTGCTCGAAGCCGACGGCTTTGCGCTCCATCTTGCGCCAGATCGAATAGGCGCGCTTGCGCCGGCCGGACACTTCGGCGGTGATGCCGCGGTCGCCGAGCTTTTTGGCGAGTTGCTGCTCGATCTCGGTGATCCAGCCGCTCGATCGCTCGGCGAGCGTCTCGAGCCGTTCGCTCAAAACCTTATAGGCCTCGGGATTGAGCTCGCGGAACGCCAGATCCTCGAGCTCCTCGCGCATCTCATGCATGCCCATGCGGCCGGCCAGGGGCGCGTAGATTTCGAGCGTCTCGTCGGCGGTGCGGCGGCGCGACTCCGGCGGCTGATAGGAAAGCGTGCGCATATTGTGCAGGCGGTCGGCGAGCTTGATCAGCAACACCCGCACGTCGTCGGCGATGGCGAGGAGGAGCTTGCGCAGGTTCTCCGCCTGCTTGGCTTCCTTGGAGACGAGATCGAGTCGTTTCAATTTGGTCAGGCCTTCGACCAAACGCCCGATCTCATGGCCGAAGATGCGATCGATCTCGGTACGCGTCGCGTCGGTATCCTCGATGGTGTCGTGCAACAGCGCGGCCGCGATGGTGGCATCGTCGAGCTTGAGATCGGTGAGAATGGCGGCGACTTCGAGCGGGTGCGAGAAATAGGGATCGCCGGACGCGCGCTTTTGCTCGCCATGCGCCCGCATGGCGTACACATAGGCCCGGTTGAGCAGATCCTCGTTGGTAGTCGGATTGTAGGCTCTGACGCGGTCGATCAATTCATATTGCCGCATCAGCTGCTTGCGCGGCTTCGGCGGCGGCGCCTCGCCGTCGAGCGGAACGAGACGCGGCGCCAGCGCCGCCGGCACCCGCAACCGGGGCTGGTTCTGCATTCGCGGCAAATCGATCGGCGAGCGCGCCATGAGACGCCCTAATGAATAACCTTGGTGATCGGGCCTTGCGGCCACGGCCCTCGCCGGGAGAGTCGGCGAAAACCGATCACAAAGATATCATGTAGCGGCGCCAGCACCACAAGGCGACGACGGCGGACAGATCGCGACGGATTAGGCCCGCGGCGCGCCGCGGGACGGACATTTTGGTTAAGGAATTCGCGAAACCGGGTAGCCGAGGCGGACTTACTCGTCGTCCTCGATGGTGTCCGGCTCGGGCTGGCTCTCCGGCGGGGTCAGACCTTCGAGGCCCTTGAGCAGCTCTTCCTCGGTCATCCGGTCGGTGGTGACGTCGGTATCGTCGGCGTCGACACCGGTGCCGGGCGCGCCGATCAGCGGGACGCTCTCCGGCTCGGGCTCGTCGACCTCGACATATTTCTGCAGCGAGTGGACCAGTTCTTCCCGGAGATCCTCGGGCGAAATCGCCGTTTCGGCGATTTCCCGGAGCGCCACAACCGGATTTTTGTCGTTGTCCCGGTCGACCGCGATCTGGGTGCCGGACGAGATCATGCGCGCGCGATGGCTGGCAAGGAGCACGAGGTCGAAGCGGTTTTCGACCTTGTCGATGCAATCCTCAACGGTGACACGGGCCATGAAGGGGCTCCTGCAAAGGGGCGACGGCACGGCCGCCGCCCGGGTGGTACAGTTGGTACTGCCTGAGTAGTTACTGCCTGATTCCTTGCCGGGGGCTCAAAGGCAAAGTTCCCGCAAAGGCATTATTCCGCAATTGGCGCTTAGGTATCGCCCGCAGGGCGGGAGCGCAAGGCCCATCTTTGCCGCGGAATTGACAAAACCGCCGCCGCACGGCTTCCCCTCTCAAGACTTCCACCGACTTTCGCCTAACGATAATTAACTTGGCGTCCGCGTGCTCCTCTGTTAACCCGACCCTTGGGAACTAGTTCGTGCCGATCCGAATATACTCTCGGAACCGTCGCGACGGCGTGACGCAGTCCTTTCGCAGCGAATTGTTTGCCACGACGCAATTAGCGGAAGTACCTCACGCAACGAATGTTCCCATTGGCTAGAAGCCAGACTGGCGAGAAGCCTGATTTAAGAGCGCCGGAATCGTCGAGCCTATTGCGGCTGATCCGGCTTCATCACGAGAGCAAGAACCCGAGAGATAAACTAGAGACATCCCATGTCGGCACAGATCGAAAAAATCGCATTGTTCATTGACGGCGCCAACCTTTATGCCACCGCAAAATCGCTCGGTTTCGATATCGACTACAAGCGTTTGCTGCGCGAGTTCCAATCGCGCGGCTACTTGGTGCGCGCGTTCTATTACACCGCCGTGATCGAGGATCAGGAATATTCCTCGATCCGGCCGCTGATCGATTGGCTCGACTACAACGGCTACTCCGTCGTCACCAAGGCGACCAAGGAATTCGTCGATCAGACCGGCCGCCGCAAGGTCAAAGGCAATATGGATATCGAGCTTGCGGTAGACGCCATGGAACTCGCGCCGCATATCGACCAGATGGTGCTGTTTTCGGGCGATGGCGATTTCCGCTCGCTGGTCGAGGCCGTGCAACGCAAGGGCGTGCGCGTGATCGTGGTGTCGACCATCTCGACGCAGCCGCCGATGGTCGCCGACGAGTTGCGCCGCCAGGCCGATCAATTCGTCGATATCGTCGAGCTGCAATCCAAGGTCGGACGCGACCCGGGCGAACGGACGGCGCGGGAGCCGAGAGGTGAACCGCGCGAGGGCCGCGAGCCGCGCCACACCCCGCAATTCCTGCAGCGCAGCCCGACCTCGCAACGTGTCGAAGTCGAGGACGAGTTCGAAGACGAATAATCGCCGCGGCGAAGCGCGATGCTGCGCACGAGCGGCATGCCCGGCCGGGATTGTCCGCGCTGTCCGCGCCTCGTCGCGTTCCGCGAGACGTGGCGCGCCCGCGAGCCTGGATGGTTCAATGCGCCGGTCGATTCATTCGGACCGCTCGATGCGCGGCTCCTGATCGTCGGCCTCGCTCCCGGCCTGCGCGGCGCCAACCGTACCGGACGGCCCTTTACCGGCGATTATGCGGGCGACCTCCTCTACGCCACGCTCCAGGAATTCGGCTTTGCCCGCGGCGATTATCAGGAGCGCGCCGACGACGGGCTCGAGCTTCTCGATTGCCGCATCACCAATGCGGTGCGCTGCGTGCCGCCCGAAAACAAGCCGCTCCCGGTCGAGATAAATACCTGCCGCGATTTCCTCGTAGCGACGCTCAAGGAAATGACCAGGCTGCGTGTCGTCGTGACGTTAGGCCGCGTCGCGCATGAAACTTTTGTCGTGGCCAATGGCTCGAAACGCTCGGCGTTTCCGTTCGGCCACGGCCGCGCCCACCCGATCGCCGGGCTCACTTTGATCAACAGCTATCACTGCTCGCGCTACAACACCAATACCGGCGTGCTGACGCCGCAGATGTTCCGCGATGTCTTCACCCAAGTGCGCGAGACCCTCGGCGCGCGGTCGAAAACGTAATCGTCAGGCGAAGATCGAAGTCTCGTAGCGGCCGCTGCCCATTTCGCTGCGCGGAAAGATGCCGTGCTGCTCGATCCACTCGAAGGACTCTTCAAACGTTTCCTTCGAATAGGGCTCGAACACCAGCCGCTCGCCGGGACCCCAGCGCCGCGTATCCATCTGGTCGTGGAAGCGAACTGGAAATTCTTTTTTGAAATAGTGGGTGTAAAGCTCCGGCCGCAGATCGATATCGCGTTGCGCGCGGCGTAGCGCGCGGAAATATTTGCGCACATCCTCCGGATCCGGCGTGCCGGTAACCATCGACGCCATCATGAAGGTGGTGTCGATGATCTTGCGGAAACCCAACTGCTCGAGGAAATAATAGGGCCCGCTGAACAGCGACGCGGCCGGCACTTTGCGGTCGATCAAGAATTCCATGCGGCTGAACAACAGCCCGTCGTTGAAGGACAGCTTGATCTCGTCGAGTTTGAGATATTGCTCGAGGCCCTGGATGGTCGCGTAGTGGCTGCCGGATTGATAGCCGACCGATATCGGCACGCCGGCAAGATCGGCCGGGGTCTTTACCGGCGATTCCGGCGCGACAAACACGCCGCACGGCGACACCGAATAGCAATCCGGATAAAGCTTGCCATGGCCGTTCGACGCCGCGACGTTGACCGTCCAGTGGCAGGCGCCGCTGACATTGCAGGTCCGACCGGCTTCGAAGGTCTGAAAGGCGCCGACCTTATTGCCGATCTGGTGGCCGCTTGATCGGCTCGAGTCCATGGTCTCGCGGAACTCGTAGTCGAGCCCCTCGGCGGCGAAATAGCCCTTCTCCTCGGCGACCCATTCCTGCAGCCGGAAATGCGGCGCGACCACGAATTTCGACATCGGCATTCCTCCCCAAAACTCGTTGGCAGCGAGGCTATCGCTCGTTGCGCAGTCAGGCAATGACCTTCCGGGGCGTTCTTGTCCGGTAGAGATACCGGATGGAGCCTTTATTTATTCGGGACGTACAACATGAACTCCATCAGCGAGCCGTCAGGATCGCGGAAATAGACGCTGGTGCCGGGCCCCTTGGCGCCGAAACGCTGCATCGGTCCGCTATCGATCCGCACGCCGCAGCGGCCGAGATGCGCGATGGCGTCGGCGATCGGCCCATCCCATTCGAAGCAGAGATCGCTGTTGCCGGGCTTAACCGGCAAGAGCGCCACTTCGGCGGGTTTTACGCCCGGCCCGTGCACATTGAGCTGCTTGTCGCCGAAACGATAGGCAAAGCCCACCGGCCGCGCGACGAGCTCGGCGCCCATCACCTTGGTGTAGAACGCGTTCGAGCGCTCCCATTCGCTAACATGGATCACGCAATGGTCGAGCTTGGTGGGGACGGACATCGCAAACGCCTCGTATCACGAACTGATAATACCGAGCTTCCGGCCGACGCGTTCCGCCACCATGCGCCGCTGTTCGTTGAGCGCGGCAAGACGGCTGCGCAGTTTCGCGACGGTTTCGGGCGCTGCCGTGCGCGGCGAACCGGACGCAAACGGCGGCGCCGGATCGTATTCGATCTGCAACTGGATTTCCCGCGCCACGTCCTCGCCCTCGAGTTCGGCGGCGAGCGCAAGGCCAAAATCGAGGCCCGAGGCGACACCCGCGCCGGTGACGATATTGCCGTCGACAACGACGCGTTCGCTCACCGGGATCGCGCCGAGTGCTTTCAGATGATCGATGGCCGCCCAGTGGCAGGTTGCGCGTTTGCCCTTGAGCAGACCCGCCGCGCCGAGCACCAGCGAGCCGGTGCACACCGACGTCACGTATTTCGCGGCCTTTGCCTGAGCGCGCAGGAAGTCGAGTACGACCTCATCTTCCATCAGGTTTTGCTGGCCGGGACCGCCCGGCACCATGACGACATCGAGCTGCGGGCATTGCGCATAAGTCATGCTCGGCAGGATCATCATGCCGCGATCGGTTCGCACCGCGTCGAGCGTATGGGCGACGAGATGAACCGTCGTAGTCGGCAGCCGTGCCAAAACCTCGTAGGGCCCGGTCATGTCCAACTGCGTCAGCCCCGGGAACACGAGCATGCCGATCAGACGCGGCGATTGGGGTTGTTCCGGCATTCGCTCAGCCCTTCTGCCGCATCAGCCGGCCGCGTTCGCGCTCCCACGAACGCTTCTTGTCGGTGTCGCGCTTGTCATAGAGTTTTTTGCCGCGCGCCAAAGCGAGCTCGACCTTGGCGCGGCCTTTCTCGTTGAAATAGAGTTTTAGCGGCACGAGCGTCATGCCCTCGCGCTCGACCGCGCCGATGAGCTTGTTGATCTGACGGCGGTGCAAGAGGAGCTTGCGCGGCCGCTTCGGCGCATGATTGAAACGATTGGCCTGCAGATACTCGGGAATATTCGAGTTGATCAGCCAGATCTCGCCGCCGCGTGCATCGGCGTAGGATTCGGCAATAGTGGCCTTGCCGAGGCGCAGCGATTTCACCTCGGTGCCGGTCAGCGCAACGCCCGCTTCCATCGTGTCGTCGATAAAATAATTGAACCGCGCCTTGCGGTTGTCGGCAACGACACGCAGCTTCGATTCCGCCTTTGCCGCCATATCCGATGACCTGCCGTCCCCGCGCTCAGCTTTTCTGCAGCGCGTCGCGGATTTCCGTCAGCAACAGCACTTCCTTGGAGGGCGCGGCCGGCGGCGGCGCGGGCTCCGCGGCCTTCAATTTATTGATGCCCTTGACGGCAAGAAATAGCGCAAAGGCGATGATGATGAAGTTGATGGCGATGGTGAGAAAATTGCCATAGGCCAGCACCGCGCCTTGCTTCTTCGCCTCGACCAGCGAGGTTGCCGTCACCTTCGACGACAGCGGAAGAAAATAATTGGAGAAATCGAGCCCGCCGCTGACCGAACCGATCAGCGGCATGACGATGTCGCCGACCAGCGAATTGACGATTGCGCCGAAGGCGGCTCCGATGATCACGCCGACGGCGAGATCGACGACGTTGCCGCGCATTGCGAATTTCTTGAACTCATCGAGCATGTCGCTCCCCCGTGGCGTATCGATTGGTTATCACTTCGCCCCTGCCCGCGCAGGCGCGGCGTCCGGTCCGCCGGATCCCGCTGGCGTCAGGCTCGGCCGTAAATGGCGCCGTCAATTGATCAGGCCGGCATGCACCATGGCGTCGCGAACGGCGGTCTGCGCGTTCTTGCTGGCCGGCACCATCGGCAGACGAAGGATGTTTGAGCACTTGCCCAACAGCGACAGCGCATATTTGACCGGCGCCGGGTTCGACTCGACGAACAGATTGAGATGCAACGGCGCGAGCTTGTCCTGCAGTTTCAGGGCCGCGGCGTAATCGCCCTTCAGGCAGGCCGCCTGGAATTCCGCGCACAGTCGCGGCGCCACATTCGAGGTGACGGAAATGCAGCCGTGCCCGCCATGCACCATGAAGCCGAGGGCCGTGATGTCTTCGCCGGACAGCTGATTGAAGTCCTCGCCCATCGCCGCGCGCTGCTGCGACACGCGCGCCACATTGGCGGTCGCGTCCTTGACGCCTGAGATGTGCGGAAGCTCGAACAGCCGCTTCATGGTGTCGACCGACATGTCGATCACAGAACGGCCCGGGATATTGTAGATGAGGATCGGAATCCCGATCGCGTCGTTGATCGCCTTGAAATGCTGGTAGAGCCCTTCCTGGGTCGGCTTGTTGTAATAAGGCGTGACCACCAACACCGCATTGGCGCCGGCCTGCTCGGCGTGCTGCGCGAGTTCGATGGCCTCCTTGGTCGAATTCGAACCGGCGCCGGCCACGACCGGGACTCGGCCGCGCGCCTGATCGACGCACCATTCGACGACATTCTTGTGCTCGTCATGGGACAGCGTCGGGCTTTCGCCGGTGGTACCCACCGGAACGAGCCCGTTGGTGCCCTCGGCGATCTGCCAATCCACCAGGTCACGATACGCTTTCTCGTCGACCGAACCGTTCTTGAACGGGGTGACGAGCGCAGTGAAGGAGCCTCGGAAGCGGGTCTTGGCGGCCATGATACGATCCATAAAAAGGGCTTTTGGAACCCTGCGCGGAGAGTTCCATGAAGCAGTTCTTAGAGCGGCTTCGGGGCGGCCTTTGGCGCGGGCGCTAACCCCCGCGGCAATCGCCCGGCTCCATGCATAAATATCGGTTCGCAGCCGCCCTTGAAAGGCCTTTCGGCGGGCGCAGGGTGCTACCACGCCATGGCTGCCCTTAATGGCCGCGCTTCGCCGCCGAACCGTAAATTATCGTGACGGCCTGTGCGGATTAGGCTTTTCTCAATCTAACCGGCCGAAAGAATCAGCCGCGGGCGTCGGTGCAGCGGGGAGAAAACGTGCTGGGAAATCGCCGAACTAGCCTTTTCGCCGCCGCGATTCTTGCCGCGACTGTCGGACTGGGGGTGCTCCTCGGGGCCGGCCAGGCCCGTGCCGAATCGCACCCGGTGCCGTTGCCGCGCGAGCGTCCTGGCGGCAAAGCCGCCCACAGCCCAGCGGCCAAGAGCACGCCGAAGGCCGCCGAGAAGGCCGCAGACAAGAAGCCTGTCGACAAGAAGACCGCGCAAAGGCCTGCCGTGCCGCTGAGAATTACCCCCGGCGCTTCGGGATCGTCAGCGCCTGTTCCGGTCTCGGCGGTATCGGGCGCCATCATGCCGCCGTCGCCGCCTGCGCGCGCCGTCGTGCCCTTTGCCGCGGCAACCGGCGCGATGACTTCCCAGATCGA
Source organism: Xanthobacteraceae bacterium (assembly GCA_049282655.1). Lineage (GTDB taxonomy): Bacteria > Pseudomonadota > Alphaproteobacteria > Rhizobiales > Xanthobacteraceae > BOG-931. The sequence goes on along the minus strand of JBAPUM010000076.1, from coordinate 2,006 downwards.
TCTGTCGGCGGTGAAGCAGGCCATCGACCTCGTCCGCAAGAACCGCCAGGACGAGGCGACCACGATCGAGGGCACGATTTCCGATCCGATCGCCCGCAAGCTCGTGGAATGGGTGATCCTCCGCAGCGATGACGGCAGCCCCGATTTCTCGCGCTACCTCGGTTTCATCAGCGCCAACCCGAGCTGGCCCAGCGTCACGACGTTGCGGCGCCGCGCCGAAGGGGTGTTGTGGCAGGAGCGCGTCGACCCGCAAACCGTCATCCGCTTTTTCGCAAGCGAGCCGCCGCACACCGTCAAAGGACATTTCGCGCTGGCGCAGGCGTTTCTTGCGCAAGGCAACAGCGCCGCCGCGGCCTCGACGCTGCGCGACACCTGGCGCAGCGACGGCTTCTCCTCGGATCTCGAAGCGCAGGCCCGCGAAACCTTCGCCGGGCTGATCACACCTGCCGACGATGCGGCGCGCATGGACGCGCGGCTCTACGCGGAGGACGACGACGGCGGCTTGCGGGCGGCAGGCCATCTCGACGCCACGGCGCTCGCCGTCGCCAAAGCGCGTGCAGCGGTCATCAATCAGGCGGCGAACGCCAAGGCCCTGCTCGAAGGAGTGCCGGAAGCCGGGCGCCACGATCCGGGCTACATCTTCAGTCGGATCCAGTGGCTGCGCCGCAACGACAAAATGACCGAGGCGGCGCAGTGGATGGCGGCGGCGCCGCGCGACCCCTCGCGCATCGGCGATCCCGATCAGTGGTGGATCGAGCGGCGGATGATCGCGCGCAAACTGCTCGATCTCGGCGACGCCAGAATGGCCTATGAGATCGCCGACGGCGCGGCACCACCCAATAGCGACAATTATCGCTCCGAGCAGCACTTCACCGCCGGTTGGATCGCGTTGCGCTTCCTCCGCGAGCCGGCCGCAGCGCTCCAGCATTTCGCCAGGATCGCCGACGGCGCCACCAATCCGATCCCGCTGGCGCGCTCTTATTATTGGCAGGGCCGCGCCTTGGAAGCGCTCGGCCACGACCATGACGCACGGGAATTCTATGAGGCCGCGGCGCGCTATCCCACTGCCTATTACGGTCAATTGGCGCGCGCCCGGCTCGGTCTCAACGAAGTCACGCTGAGCGCACTGCCGGAGCCGGCCGGCGAACATCGGCCGCTGGAAATCGCGCGCGCGTTCGAGATTCTCTACGCGATCGACGAGCGCGACCTGGTAGCTGCGATGGCCGCCGATCTCGGCGACAAGGCGACCGATACCGTAGGTCTCGCGACACTCGCGGAGCTTACCGCCCGCCACGGCGACGCGCGCGCGACGCTCCTGATCGGCAAGACCGCGCTCGGCCGCGGCTATCCGTTCGAGCGTTATGCGTTTCCCGATTTCGGCATACCGCAATACCAGCAGATCGGCCCGCAGGTCGAACCCTGCGTCGTGTTTTCGATCGCGCGCCAGGAAAGCGCGTTCAATCCGAAGGTCGTCTCCAGCGCCAATGCGATCGGCCTGATGCAGGTCACGCCGGCCGCGGGACGCGATACCGCCAAACGCTTCAACGTCACCTTCGATCAGCACCGGCTGATGAGCGACGTCGCCTACAATGCCCAACTCGGCACGGCCGAACTCGGCCGCGACATCGAGAGCTGGCGCGGCTCCTATATCCTCGCCTTTGTCGCCTATAACGCAGGTCCCCGACGCGCCAAAGAATGGATCGACCAATACGGCGATCCGCGCGATCCGAAGGTCGATCCGATCGACTGGATCGAGCGCATTCCGATCTCCGAGACGCGCAACTACGTGCAGCGCATTCTCGAAAACATGCAGGTCTACCGGGCGCTCATCGAGAACAATCCCAAGCTTTCGATCGAAGCCGACATGCGCCGCGGCGGCTAGATGTGAGCTTTCAATAGGTTGTCCATCCGGTTCTGACCGAGGAGACTGAGGTTGCTGAGACTTCAGTATTCCAAGGGAGAACCGGATGAACGTGCACAAGAATGCCCGTCTGACGCCGCGCGGT
>JBAPUM010000075.1:0-4071 GCA_049282655.1 Xanthobacteraceae bacterium | reverse complement strand
TCAGGGCTCGTCTTTCGGCTCTTGTTTCGGATCTTGTTTCGGATCTTGCCGTTGCGGCGTGCCGCGCTGTTCTGGCTGCCGGCGCGGCCGGCTGGGCGAGCCCGCTCTATGTAGGGACCGCTCGCTTCCGGCACCAGCCGGTGCGGTATTGGCCGGCGCAGCCTTAGCTGGGGCGGGCTTGGCGGGCGCGGTATGGACCCGGCGGAGCGCGCTGGCAAAATCCCGCGTCATGTCGGCAAACGGCAGTTGCAGTGCCGTCGACCGTCCAATCAGCACGTAATCATGACCGGCGCAAAACTGACCGGCATCCGCGAGCCGCACGATCTCGCGCAGCCGCCGCCGCACCCGGTTGCGCTTGACCGCATTGCCGACCTGCCGCGATACCGTGAAGCCCAGCCGCGCCGCGCCCTCGTCGCTGCGGCGGCGCGCCTGCAGCACAAACGCCTTGGCGGGCGCCCGTGCACCCTGGGCGGCTGCCCGAAAGTCCGTCCGGCGTTTCAAGCGCTCCATGGTGCAGACTTTTGGGGTCGACTTGGGTTTGGCGATCCGGAACGGCGAAGCCCGCTGTCCGCTGATGCTCGACAAAGCGACGCAAACCGCGCCGTTAAGCGCTCAGTTACGCACTCAGTTTCTTGCGCCCCCGCGCCCGGCGCGCCGACAACACCAGACGGCCGCCTTTGGTCGCCATGCGGGTGCGAAAGCCGTGGCGGCGCTTGCGCACCAATTTGCTCGGCTGATAGGTCCGTTTCACGGCATCGTCTCCGCTGCGCACGCAACGCCAAAAGGCTGATGATCGGGGTTAGGCAGGCGCCATGGCCCGCCGGTTTAGCGGCGCGATTGGCGCGGCTTATACGGGAGGCCTCCCGGCTCGTCAACGTGACTGCGCTGGCTTGTGCCAGTCCCCGATCAAGCCCGATCGGGCAATTTTCGGCCGAATCGGGGCCGCATTGCCATCATCGAGCGACTATAGAATAGCTGTGACAGGCCTGAGACTTTGAGGCCCGAGAGAAGGTTATGACCGAAGCGGCGCGGCAAGAGGCCCGACAGGAGATCAAGCCGGACATTTGCGTGCTCGGTGGCGGCCCCGGCGGCTTGGCGGCCGCGGCCGCGGCTGCGGCGTTCGGCGTCAATGTCGTCCTGGTCGAAAACAGCAAATTGGCCGGCGCGAGCCCGCATGGCGGTTCCTTGCCCGCCAAGGCGCTGCTGGCGGCGGCCGAGCGCGCCATTGTCGCCCGTAGCGGCGCCCGGTTCCGTCCCCGGGCGGCGCGGTCCGGCGCCGATTTTGCCGCCGCGCGCGACCACGTCCACGACGTCATCGCGGCGGCGGCGCCGCAGGAATCCCGCGAACGCTTCAATGGGCTCGGTGTGCGGGTAGTCGAAGGCGGCGCGCGCTTTACCGACCCCGCGACCGTGACCGTCAACGGTTTCGACATCCGCGCCCGCCGCTTTGTCATTGCTACAGGGTCTTCGCCGTCATTGCCGGCGATCCCGGGGCTTGCCGATACCCCGCATCTGACAGAGGAGACGGTGTTCGATCTCCCCGATTGTCCGCGCCATCTCATCGTCATCGGCGCGGAGACAGCCGCCCTTGAGCTCGCGCAGGCGTTCCGGCGGCTTGGCTCGGCCGTCACCGTGCTGGCAAGCGCCCAGCCGCTCGCCGACGAGGATGCCGAATGCGCCGGCATCGTGCTCGACGGGCTCACCCGCGAGGGCGTGGTTATTCGCAGTAACGTCGACGTCGCGCAGGTGCGGCGCGCGCTGGCGCGCGTGCAGGTCGAGATCGCGACCGAAGCCGGGCACGAAACCATCGAAGGCACGCATCTCCTCGTCGCCGCCGGGCGGCGGCCGAACCTGGAAAATCTGGACCTCGATACGGCCGGCATCCGCTACGGGCCGACCGGCATCACGGTCGATCCGCGGCTGCGCACCACCAACAAACAAGTCTATGCCATCGGCGACGTCACCGACGGGCCGCGCTTTACCCATTTGGCCAATCACCACGCCGGGCTTGTGATCCGTCATGCGCTGTTCCGCACCCCGGTGCGGGCCGATCGGCTCGCGGTGCCGCGGGTGACGTTCACGGATCCCGAATTGGCCCAGGTCGGCCTCGGCGAGGACGAGGCACGGGCGCATTGCGGCGTCATCCGGGTGCTGCGCTCGTCCTACCGCGAGAACGACCGGGCGCTGGCGACCGGAGCCACCCATGGCCACATCAAGATCGTGACCGATCGGCGCGGCGATATTCTGGGTGCGACATTGGTTGGGGCAGGGGCGGCCGAAAACATCGCCGCCTGGACGCTCGCCATCAACCAAAAACTGAATATCGACGCCTTTGCCGGGGTTATTGTGCCGTATCCGACCTATGCGGAGGTGGGCAAACGCGCGGCGATGACATATTTCACCCGTGGTTTGACGGCACCTTTGACGCGTCGCATCATAGGTTGGCTGCGTCGTTTTGGTTAAGACTTTTGCAAACGCCGGAGCATGATCCCGAAAAGTGGACGTCGGTTTCCCGCCTTCGCGAAGCCCGCTTCGGCGGGCGAAGGAAGGTCGGAAAAGATCATGCTCAAACAAAATGCTATCGCACGGTTCTGACATGACCGATGAGACAACCGCGCGTCCGGAACCCCTCCGGGCGCCGCGCTTCGGCCTTTCAGGAAAGCTCCTCGTCCTCACGATCTTGTTCGTGATGATCGCGGAAGTGCTGATCTATGTGCCGTCGGTCGCCAATTTCCGGCTGATGTGGCTCAACGACCGGTTGGCGACCGGCTATACGGCGGCGCTCGTCCTCGATGCGGCGCCGAACGGCGTGGTGTCGGACGCGCTCGCGAAGCAGATCCTCAATTCGATCGGCGCCCGCGCCGTCGCCATGAAGATGGGGTCGCGGCGGCGCATGCTCGCGATCGACGACATGCCGCCGCCGATCTCCGACGATTTCGACATGCGCGACGTCAAGAATTTCGACGCCATCGTCGACGCCTTCCGGATGCTCGCGAATACGCACACCAAAGGCGCGGTCATGCGCGTCGTCGGTCCGGCGCCGATGGGCGGCGAATATATCGAACTGATCATGGACGAGCCGCCGCTGCGCCAGGCGATGCTGCGCTATTCGGTCGATATTCTGCTGCTGTCGCTTCTGATCTCGGGCATCACCGCGACGCTGGTTTATCTCGCGCTGCATTACATGTTCGTGCGGCCGATGCGGCGCATCACCGCCAATATGACGGCGTTCCGCGCCGATCCGGAAAACCCCGACCGCGTCATCGCGTCGTCGGGGCGGGCCGACGAGATCGGCACCGCCGAGCGGGAGCTCGCGGCGATGCAGACCGAGCTCGCCTCGATGCTGCATCAGAAGAACCGGCTCGCGGCGCTCGGGCTCGCGGTGTCGAAAATCAATCACGATCTGCGCAATCTGTTGGCGTCGGCGCAGCTCTTCTCCGACCGGCTGGCGCGGATTCCCGATCCGGGCGTGCAGCGCTTCGCGCCGAAGCTGATGCACGCGCTCGAACGCGCCATCGCGTTTTGCCAATCGACGCTTTCCTACGGCAGGGTGCAGGAACCGCCGCCGGACCGAAAACCCATTCTGCTCGAGCCCCTGGTCGAGGAGGTGCACGAGACACTCGGGCTGCCCGCCGACGGCCCGATCCGCTGGATCGATGCCGTGGAGCGCGACCTGATCGTCGAGGCCGATCAGGACCAGCTGTTCCGTATCCTGCTTAATCTTTCGCGCAATGCCTTGCAGGCGCTGGAAAGCCGCGCCGCGCACGATCCCGGCCGCGATCAGATCCGCATCACCGGCCGCCGCGAGGGCGCCGTGGTGGTGATCGAAGTGTCCGACACCGGGCCCGGCTTCTCGGAAAAGGCGCAGGCCCATATGTTCGAGGCGTTCCAGGGCTCGACCCGAACCGGCGGCTCCGGTCTCGGCTTGGCGATCGCCGCCGAACTGGTGCGCGCCCATGGCGGCGACATCCGCCTGGTCGAGGGCACCATCGGGGCGACGCTGCGGCTCACCATCCCCGACCGCGCCGTCGAGCTTGCCGCCCATCGCGGCGCGCGGGCGAGCGGCTAAGG
>JBAPUM010000074.1:0-5451 GCA_049282655.1 Xanthobacteraceae bacterium | reverse complement strand
TCGCCGATGCCGTTGATGGTGCATTCGATCTGCCGCGCGCCGGCGCGCACGCCGGCGAGCGAATTCGCCACCGCCATGCCGAGATCGTCGTGGCAATGCACCGAGAAGCGGGCCAGATCGGAATTCGGCACCCGCTCGCGCACGCGCTGGAACAGCGAAAAATATTCCTCCGGCACCGTGTAGCCGACGGTATCCGGGATATTGATGGTGGTGGCGCCGGCCTTGATCGCGGCCTCGACGCAACGGCAGAGAAAATCGAATTCGGTGCGGGTGCCGTCCTCGCTCGACCACTCGACGTCGTCGGTGTAATTGCGCGCCCGCGTCACCTGCGCGATCACCATCTCATAAACTTCGTGCGGCTCTTTTTGCAGCTTGTATTTCATGTGCACGGGCGAAGTGGAGAGGAAGGTGTGGATGCGCTTTCGCTCGGCGGGCTTGATCGCCTCGGCGCAACGGTCGATGTCCTTGAAGGCCGCGCGGGAGAGCCCGCACACGACGGCGCGCTTGGTGCGCTTGGCGATCTCATGAACGGCGGCGAAATCGCCGTCCGACGCGATCGGAAAGCCCGCTTCGATGATGTCGACGCCCATGGTGTCGAGCAGTTCGGCGACTTCGAGCTTTTCGTCATGCGTCATGGTGGCGCCGGGGCATTGCTCGCCGTCGCGCAAGGTGGTGTCGAAAATGACGACGTGGTCCTTCTCGGAGTGGGCTTCGGTGCTCATGGCTAAGTCCTTTTTTATTCGCGCCGCCGAAACTTCATTTCGGGTGTAGGGCGCTCGTGGGTTCCTCGGCTTTCGCTCGATCCCCTGAGTGCCCAGGCACAAAAGCCCAGCCGGCGCTCAGGGGGCGCTAAGCAGCAGGAGCCCGCCAAGAGTTTTGCAGCCTGACAGCACAGCGGCGGGACCGGCCTTTAAGGCCTCCCGGGTCATCGCGCGGAAATCGCGGCGCGTCGACATTGCTGTGGTCCTGTTCATGCCAGTCCGAAGATCGCGGAGTAAGGTGAATTCCACGTTAAGCCCGCGTCAGACGGTCTTTTAACGGAAGACGCAGACACTGCCAAGCGCTCGATTTCATCCTTCCTCCTTCAGCGCGCGCTCGACTTTCTTCAGTTCCTTCAGCGCCTTGCCGGTGACCTTGGGATATTCGAGCTTGAGCCTTTCTAACGCCTCGACGATTGCGGCCGAGACGACGAGCCACGCCACATGTTTGTGGTCCGAGGGAATGACGTACCAGGGCGCATCGTCGGTCGAGGTTTCGCGGATCATGTCTTCGTAAGCCGCCATGTAATCGTCCCAACGATCGCGCTCGGCGACGTCGTTCATGGAGAATTTCCAGCGCTTGAACGGTTCTTCGAGACGGGCCAACAGCCGCTTGCGCTGCGCCTCCTTGGAAATGCGCAGGTGGAATTTCAGCACCTGCGTGCCGTTGCGGATAAGGCGACGCTCGAAACCGCGGATCTCCTCGAAGCGTTGCTTCCAGATATCCTTGCCGGTGGCGCCGGGCGGCAGCTTCTCCTCGGCGAGCTTTTCCGGATGCACCCGCACCACCAGGACTTCCTCGTAATGGGAGCGATTGAAAATCCCGATGCGGCCGCGCGCCGGCACGTCTTTGCCGGTACGCCACAGAAAATCGTGTTCCAGTTCCTCTTTGGTCGGCGCCTTGAAGGAATGCACCTCGCAGCCCTGCGGATTGATGCCGGCCATCACGTGCTTGACGACACCGTCCTTGCCGGCCGCATCCATGCCTTGCAGAACGATCAGCACCGCCCATTGGCCGTAGGCGTTGAGGCGCTGCTGCATTTCCGCAAGCTGGGCGACACCCTCGTCAAGCGCGGGCTTCACCTCCTCGATGTCGGTCGAAAGACCGAAGGTCTCGGCGGGATCGTGATCCGCGAGCTTGAAATGCCGCGGCTTGTCGATCCGGCAATGCTTTACAATCTTGGTGAGCTTCATCGTCATCGTCCAAAGGCGTGTTCGAGAAACATGGTCATGAAACGCGGCAGGGCCGGACTGAGTTCATCCGTGCTCCGGATGATGTGGATGTCGACAAGCTCGGGCCGCTCTTGCCGCGCAATGGTGCGCATGATGCGGGACCGGAGCTCCTCGGCGGGCTCGCGCGCGGTCAGCCGCTTCATCAGCGCGATATAGCAACGATCGCGCACAAAACTCCATTCCGGCGCGGCGGCGAATTCGGCGATGTCGAGGCCGGTCTCCTCGTGCAGTTCGCGGACGAGATTGCCGGTGAGGTCGAGTTTACCCGCCGCGTCGATGTCGTCCGGTTCCGGCGTGCCGCACGGGAAATAGCGAAGCCCCGCCGCGGCGGTGTCCCGGGCCATCTCGCCAACGAGCCACGCGCCGTCGGCCGACTGCAGCGCCGCCGCGGAAAAGACGTTATGGACGTTTCGATCGGGAAACTGCCAATCGCGCCAGGCGCAGAGGCTCGCGTAATCGGTTTCAAAGCAGCGGCCGCGCAGCACGCCGTCGTCTATTGCATAGCGCTGTAAAAGGAGCGCGCGGCCGTTCCACACCCCCGGCCGGTCTTGCTGCAGCGAAGCGAAAAAGCGGTCGATGTCGGCACGGCGATCCGCGGCGAACGGCCACGACCAGGGCTCGAAGATTATCTCGAAGCGGTCGAGCGTGACGATTTCAGAATCCGGCACGCTCGACCATTTCTCGGCTTTGTCGGCTTAAGTTCAGGCCGTTACGGATGCCACGGATTGACGAACAAGCCGACCAGACCGGCCACACCTTTGGTATGCGCCGGCGGCTGGCCGGGAGGCGCGAGCTTCGCCGTGACTTCGTCATGGGTGAGGCCCGGCGCCATTTCGGTCGGCTCGAAATCGGTGGCGATCAGCGTAAACGTATAATGATGCGCAACCTGGCCGGGGGGCGTGCAGGGGCCGGAGTAGAAGCCTACGCCCTGCGTGCTTTTGCCGCCGACAAATTTGTCGGTCTGTTTGCTGGTCTCGCCTTCGGCGAAGCCCGTCACCGAGGCCGGGATGCCATAGGCGACCCAGTGCATGACTCCGGCGCCGCCGCGCCCTTCCGGATCGACCATCAGCAGCACGAAGCTCTTGGTGCCGGCCGGGACATTGCTCCACGACATCTGCGGCGAGACGTTATCGCCGACGCAATTCGGATTGGTCGGCGCATTGGCTTTGCTGTTGGCAACCTTCATCGGCATCATTTTGCCATCCTGGAACGTCGACGACGTCACCGTGAAGGCATCCGCAGCATCGGCCGCCGTGGCAGCGAAACCGACGGTCAGCACTGTGGCCGCGGCCGCGAAGAAATGTCGTTTGGCAAACATATATCCTCCCTTGTTTTTTATCGCATCGATCGCAGCAGTGTAGCGGCAGTGGCCGCCAGATCAAGGCGGCTGCGGAAGGAACGCCGCATGCGCAGCGGCTAGAGATTCTTGATCAGGCCGGCGTCGATCAGCATGCGATTGAAATGTCGCGCTTCGGCGCCGTTGGCACAGCCGTAGAACAGTCCCCTGCAGCGCACGAGGATTTTCTTTTGTTCGGCAAAGGACGGATCGAGCGGCAGGCCGGCGGCCTCCTGCACGATGAGCGGCAGATAAGGCCCCTCGATCGTATCGAGCGCGGAGGAAACGTCGACCGGCGTGAAGTTGATAGCGTCGATGGCGTAATAGGTCGTGAAGTAACGCGGATCGTAGGCCATCAGCCGGTCGGCGACGGCCTTGTCGTCGAGCCCGGGCTCGAGCAGCGCCGGCGAGAAATCCGGCTGATGGTCGCCGAACCGCACCAAGAGGAAAGAATCGTCGGGAAACTCCCGCTGCAGACTCGCCTTGAACTCGGAATATTGCTGCGCACTGATCGCTTGCCGACGCAGATATTCGTCGACCGGCGGCACATTGCCGAGATCCTTCCACAGCGGCATCAGGTCGGGCCGGTAGCGGAAATCCCACGGGAAATGATTGGCGGCGAGATAGACGAAGATGAACATCGGGCCGCGGTTGTGGTGCTGTTCGAGCATCCGTGTCGCGGCATTGAAGAAGAAACTGTCGGGCTCGATGTCGCGCGCTCCGAGATCGTGCTGATCGTAAAAGCGCTCTACGCCGGTCGTCGCCTGGAAGCTGCGCGCACTCATGAAGGCGCCGAGCGCCGGATAAAGCGAGTCGGTAGAGTAACCGCAACGGCGCAACGCGGCGGGCAGTCCGCGATTGACGCGGCCGGAGGCGATCCGCGTCACGAAATAGGCGAAGCGGCCGAACGAGCGCGCGGAGAGGCCTTCGAGCACGTTGTATTCGGTGAACCAGCTCGGCCCGCCATTGCCCTCGACCAGGAAGTTGCGCTCCTTGCCGTCGAACGATTTGAAATGCGCCCCGTAACCCTCCGGCAGCTTGATGCCGGGCGCCATGCGGATATCGAAGCTCGACTCGTCGTGAATGAGAATAATGTGCGGCGGCTTCGCCGCCGCTTCGCATCGCGCCGGAATAGGTTTCAGGCGGTCGGCGGCGTAAGCATCGGACTGCATCAGGCCGTGGGTCATCAGCTCGGAAACCGCGTCGACCCCGGTGCGCGCGAAAAAGGATACGAGATTGCCGCCATAAAACGCTTCGAACGGCTGCAGCGGGAATTGCAATTCGAGGATCGTGAGCCAGCCGAGGCAGCCGAAGAAAAGTGCGACGGCGGTCAGCCGGCGCACCCGAAACGGATCGAGCCGCCAGGCCAGGATCAGGATCGGCAGGAGCGCGATGACACTCAAGGTCACCATCCAGCGCAGCGCCGGAAAGATCGTGAACAGAAAACTGATGGTGTCGGTGTCGACGATCATCAGGTCGACGAAATTCGCCGTCATCATCAGCACGTGATATTTCAGCTGCGACAGCAGCACGAGAACCGCCATCATCACGAGCGACAGCGTCGCCGAGAGCAGCGGCCGGCGCGTCAGCGCAAGCCAAAGAAAATTGAGAATGCCCCAGGCGAGCGCGAACGCCGCCATGGCGGTGACCGTCCATTCGGTCGCCACCATCAGCGCGAGCGCGATCAGATGCGGGAGGAGGATCAGCGCCGGCCGGCGATAGCCGTGCCGAGCGAATAAATCCGCGGAAGTCAAACGCTGTTGCAGCGAGCGAAAAGCGGCACGCATGACAAGGCGCGTGCCCGGAAATGACTCACCCTAACACCCAGCGCACGGCGCGCCGTCATAAAACTGTATTTAAATCGTCATGACAAGGGTAGCCCGGATGGAGCGAAGCGCAATCCGGGAACGGCGGTCAGGTAGACCCCGGATTTCGCTGCGCTCCATCCGGGCTACGACTCGCGTGAAATTAATTCCGGCTCTTATCCACCAATGCCCGCTGCTTGATCCACGGCATCATTTCGCGGAGTTTTGCGCCGACCTGCTCGATCGGGTGCTCGGCGAGCTTGGCGCGGGTCGCCTTGAACGAGGTCTGATTGACCTTGTTCTCCAGCATCCAGTCGCG
>JBAPUM010000073.1:0-2405 GCA_049282655.1 Xanthobacteraceae bacterium | reverse complement strand
AGTACACCGACGGAGCCGGCCCCGGGATCGACATCTATTCTCTGCGTCAGCCGCTCGGCGTCGTCGCCGGCATCACGCCGTTCAATTTCCCGGCGATGATCCCCCTGTGGAAGCTCGCCCCAGCCATCGCCTGCGGCAATTCCTTCGTCTTGAAGCCTTCGGAGCGCGATCCGGGGGTGCCGATGAAGCTTGCGGAACTCTTCATCGAGGCGGGCGGACCGCCCGGCGTCCTCAACGTCGTCAACGGCGACAAGGAGGCGGTCGACGCGATCCTCGACGATCCGGACATCCAGGCGATCGTCTTCGTCGGCTCGACCCCGATCGCCCATTACATTTATTCGCGCGGTTGCGCCGCAGGCAAGCGCGTGCAGGCCTTCGCCGGGGCCAAGAACCACATGGTCATCATGCCGGACGCCGATATGGATCAGGCGGTCGATGCGCTGATCGGCGCCGGCTACGGCTCGGCCGGCGAGCGCTGCATGGCGATCTCGGTCGCGGTGCCGGTCGGCAAAAAGACCGCGGACGCGCTCGTGCAGAAACTCATCCCCCGCGTCGAAAGCCTCAAGATCGGCCCGGCGAGCGACACCCAGGTCGATTACGGCCCGATGGTCACGCGCGAACTTCTCAACAAGGTGAAGGGCTATATCGACTCGGGCGTGCAGGAAGGCGCCAAGCTCGTCGTCGACGGCCGCGACTTCAAGCTTCAGGGTTACGAGAACGGCAATTTCATCGGCGGCTGTCTGTTCGACGAGGTCACACCGAGCATGAAAATCTACAAAGAAGAAATCTTCGGGCCGGTGCTGTCGGTGGTGCGCGCCAAGGACTACGAGGAAGCGGTGCGGCTGCCTTCGGAGCACGAATATGGCAACGGCGTCGCCATCTTCACCCGCGACGGCGACACCGCCCGCGATTTCACCAACCGCGTGCAGGTCGGCATGGTTGGCGTCAATTTCGCCATTCCGGTGCCGCTTGCCTATTACACCTTCGGCGGCTGGAAGCGCTCGGGGTTTGGCGATCTCAACCAGCACGGCCCGGACTCGGTGCGCTTCTACACCAAGACCAAGACGGTGACCGCGCGCTGGCCGTCCGGCACCAAAGAAGGCGCCGAGTTCGTTATTCCGACGATGAAATAAGGTGACGCCGGTTTGCTGGACATGATCGGCGCGACACGGATGGGACATCGTTCGGCGGCAAGCGCGAGAGCTGTTGCGGGCTTGGCGCTTTTGCTGGCGCTGGCAATGCTGGCTGCTTGCACGAGCACCGCGCGGCTCGGCGGAAATACGCCGGATCAAGCCGCCGCCACGCCGCCTCCTCCGGCCCCCCCGCCACCGCCTCCACCACCGCAACCGCCTCCGGTCGATCTCGCCGGCAAATGGAAGTTTGCCATGGCGGGCGGCGGCGCTTGTGTGATGACGCTCGGCAATTCAGCCGGCGCCGTCGAGGGCACGGTCGCTCCCGCCGGCGGCTGTCCCGGCAATTTCTTCACCAGCCGCAAGTGGACCTTCGAGCGCGACAGACTGATCCTGCGCGATCACAAAGGCACGGCGCTGGTCGAACTGACCTTCGCCGACGGCCGCTTTCAAGGACAAGGCGCGAGCGGCGCCGCCATTACCCTCACGCGTTAGGAACGAACATGCCCGAATATCAGCTTTATTGTTTTGCCCAATCCGGCAATGCCTACCGCGCGGCGCTGATGCTCAATCTGATCGGCGCCGACTGGAAGCCGGTCTATGTCGATTTCTTTCGCGGCGGCGAGACGCGCACGCCGAAGTATCGCGCCGAGGTCAACGAAATGGGCGAGGCGCCGGTCCTGGTCCACGGCGACAAAAAACTCACCCAGTCCGGCGTCATCCTGACCTATCTCTCAAACCGCAGCGGCAAGTTCAAGCCGGAGGGCGAAGAAGAACAGCTCGAAGCGCTGCGCTGGATCATTTTCGACAATCAAAAACTCAACGGCTTCCTCGGACCGTTTCGCTTCCTCAAAAATTTCGCGCGACCGCCGGGCGATCCGGCGGTGCTCGCTTTCCTGAAAGGACGCATCGACAGCAGCCTCGCGATCCTCGACAAGCGGCTTGCGAATGCGCCGTTCATGCTCGGTGGCCGGCCGACCATCGCCGACATTTCGTGTTGTGCTTATTTGTATTATCCGGCCGAGGAGTTCGGCTTCGACATCGCCGCAGCCCACAAAAACATTGCTGCGTGGCTCGACCGCATGAAGGCGCTGCCCGGCTGGGCGCATCCCTATGATCTGATGCCGGGCTACCCGCCCGTGCTGTGAGCGGCAAGTTACAACGGGATATCGAGAACCTTCGCCGCCGGCTTTACTATCGGAGCCACCGGCGCGGGCGGGTGCGGCGCTGCTACGGGCGGCGCGACCGCTACCGCCGGCGGAGGTGGCGCGGCCG
>JBAPUM010000072.1:0-29078 GCA_049282655.1 Xanthobacteraceae bacterium | reverse complement strand
TACGCTTCGCTCCATCCGGGCTACGAAGAAGGAAAAAAAGGAAGCGGAACGCCGACAAACGCTGATCCGTATCCTCCGCACCATCGGGTGCGGCTCTGCCCTTTTGGGGCAGCTCGCCTGTCGGCGTCCCACCACGGCTCTCACCAAAGGGAGTCGTCGTCCCTAAGGCTCAGCTCCAGGCCAGGCTTCCTGGGACGCGGTCTGAGTAGGTGTTACCTACCTTCGCCTGTCCCAGCCCAGGGGACACTCCCCGCCCCGGTCCTAATGCCGGGGGACTGATGCCCGAAGCTGCCCGAGGGCGACGTGTATGGCCCCGCCCGCAGGCACCGCACTCGCTCCACCATCGGAGAGTACCCTCGGCCGAAGGCGTCCTTAGTGAGCGAGATTGCTGCAACATGTAACTGTATTGGGGACGGATGTCAGGATCACGTCTCCGTTACTGTGACTGCGAGTGAATCGTCCTGGGTGGCCTTGGACCCGGTAGGAACTCGGACACGCCTAGTCTCGTTCGGCAATTCGGTGGACTGTCACCGTAACTGCAACATCTGCGCCAGCCTGGCGACGTTACCGGCCGCTAGCCCGGCGCCCGACGTAGAGCCTGAAGGGTGCGGAAAATTCTACGAACAGATCGTGGCAGTTTGGGCAAAGCAGATTATATCGAGCCGAATGTTCGAATGGATGAATTGAGAGCCGGGTAAGATGCTGGGCGATTTAGACCTGATCGACCAAGACGTGCTCGACTGCCTCGACAAAGCCTTGTCGGCTCACAGTCGGCCGGCGCGAGTCGATCCGGGTATGATGACGGGCTTAATTGCGGAATTTGGACGGCGCGCCGGCATGACTGTGCGTCGTATCAATAACAGGGTTCTACCTAGCCAACGCTGTCCCGCGCACGTTTTCTTTTGTGAGGCGACAAGTTACGGCGCTTTCGCAATGCGCGCCAGACACAGATTTATCGTTTTGAATATTGGTCTCGTGCCGACGTTACGGGATTTTTTTGAACGCATGATGGCGACTGCAGGACTGTGGCCCGAGGTCGGAAATCAAACGAGTTGTCGCCCTAGTCAAGAAGGCCGTGCTACGGACGCTTTTCCGGCCCACATGCTTTGGAACGTGCTGCCACACCGCGCCCCGGCTGATCCCTTGCGTGAGGCTTTTGCGGTCGTTTTGATGAGTGAATGCTTTGATCTGATCGTACGACACGAATTCGCGCACCTTGTGCTTCGGCATTTGGATGCGGACGCCCAGCTTATCGTGAAGAGTGACTTGATTGCTCGTCAGGCCCTTGAGCTTGCCGCGGACGGTCACGCCGCAATTTGGGGTCTTGATTCGCTTCGGCATGTGCCCGGAATTGTGGAGCGGCGGACGGGTGTCGTCAGGGACGCCTATAGGGAGTTTTACCGCACCCCTGGTGATGCGCTTAGCAATTACCTGCTGGCGATCTTTTTTGTGTTTCGCCTGATGGATGAAACAATCTGGAATAATCACACGCTCGGACGGGGACATCCGCCGGGGCCAATGCGATTTCACGCGGCGTGCATTCACATTGTCGAACACTTTAAGCAGAACGGTGACATCGATGGTGAAGCTCAGGTGGTGCGAGCAATGCAACCGATATGGGAATTGGGCGAGACTATTTTCGCTGCAACACTTGGGCGAAAGCCGAATCCTGATATTAAGCGTCTAACGTTGAGTGAAATGAGCGAGCGGCACTATAATCGAATGTCTGATCGGGCGCAGACATTGCCACAACATTTGTTCGGATTAGCCTCGTAGACGATCTCGCGCGGCCGCGCAGCAACCGTAGCCCGGATAAGCGCGTAGGATGGGTGGAGCGAAACAATACCCATCATACGGCGGAGAGGTGAATGATGGGTTTTGCAACGGCTCAACCCATCCTACCGCGCTCAGCGCCCCATATCGACCATGTTTGATGATCCCAGCGCGAAACAGTTGCGTTGTTCTCGCCCAATGATGGATGTCGTGGCAATCCATGCAGACAATCTCGACTGCCAAAAGTACGGCAGTTCCTACTGTCTTTTTCTCTCTATAGCCCCACACCTCGTGACCGTGGAGCCTGTCTCCGCTTCCGCAGATAGCGCAACGGCCGCCATTAGATCGGATTAGCTCTTGGCGGAATTTATCCCACCGCGCTTTCCCTAAGCCCTCGCGCGATCTCAGATTCCGACCCCATAGCGGCTTGGGAACCAATTCGATCCGCAATTTCATGTGGGAGCATTTCGCGAAGCTCTACTGGGTCGTCTCAATGATGTGAATCAACGAGCGCTCGCAAGAGTGTTTGGTTTGTCCGATAAAAACGCCGCGGTAAAGGAAGCGCGTAGGATGGGTGGAGCGAAGCGATACCCATCATACGGCTGAGAGGCTGAATGATGGGTTTCGCAAAGGCTCAACCCATCCTACCGCGCTATTACGGCTTCACCGGCGTGATTTGGAACGCGCCGCCGTGCTCGCCACTCACAACGGTTTCGACGAGGAGACCCGCCAGGCCACCGACCACCCCCGCCACCGTGTGCTCCATGCGTTTCGAAATCTGGAACGCATAGGTCTTTCCAGGCACGGCTTTAAAATGCACGGTATATTGACCGATGTCCGCCGTGCCGTTTGCCGTCACGGTGACGGCGCCCGGGCGCACACCGCTGGTGAAAGTCTGCCCCTCGGCGAGGTCGGCAACCGCTACGTTATTGACGGCGATGTGGACGGAGCTGCCCAAGAGCGACGTGCCGTCGACCCGCGTGATTGAAACCCTGGCTTGTCCCGGCGCGACCGCGGACGCGATCGGCTGCGGCGTAGACTGCGTGACGCAGCCCGCACAGCCGACGGCAACCGAAACAAGCAATGCCCCAACGCCCCAACGCATGATCGGAGCCTAATTCAACCAAAAAGGCGACGCAACCCCCTCGTGTATTCGGACTCCATCTACACTCAGGGCTCTGGCATACCCAACGAAGCTCGCCTCGCGAGCGTAGGCGGGATCCACGCTACGCTTGCCGACCGGAAAGGAAGATGAACAATGCCCTGGCTGCATCTCATTTCGTATTTTTTCGGCGGCGCGTTTCTTTGCAATGCCATTCCCCACCTCGTCAGTGGGGTGATGGGACGTCCCTTTCAAAGCCCGTTCGCAAAGCCGCCGGGTCAAGGACTTTCCTCGTCGACCGTCAACGTGATGTGGGGCTTTTTCAACCTCGCGCTGGCTTACGTTCTGATCTATCAGGTCGGCGACTTCAGCCTGCGCTCCATCGCCGATACGGCAAGTCTGGGGCTGGGCTTTCTGTTTATCGGCCTGATGAGCGCGCGCCGCTTCGGTCGCTTCCACGGCGGCAATTCCCCTTAAGAAACGAATGGCGTCAAACGATGAGGAGCCACAATCCTAGACGCATCACTGCCGTGGCGTTAAACTCTGCCGCCGCGCTGGGGGCGAGAGCGCAAGGAGCAAAACCATGTCGGAAACTGCCGTCCGGAACCAGAAGACGATCAAAATCCCGGGGCCGGACCATCCGATCACGATCGAGCGCGATCCGAAGCGGATCGTGGTCACGGTCGCGGGGCGTGTTGTCGCCGATACGCGCGACGCCTTGACGCTGCGCGAGGCGAGCTATCCGCCGGTGCGGTATATTCCGCGCAAGGATGTGGACGTAGCGCTCATCGAACGCACGGCCCACGCCACCTACTGCCCCTACAAGGGCGACTGCAGCTATTACAGCATCCCGCTCGGCGGCGAGCGTTCGGTTAACGCCATCTGGACCTATGAGACGCCCTACGCCGCGGGCTCAGCGATCAAGGATTACGTTGCGTTCTATCCCGATCGCGTCGACGCCATCGAGGAACGGCCGGAGGGCTAGCCGCGTTCCGCGCGGGCCGCACGCAAGGACCGCCGCATGACTATGGCCATCCTTCTGATCGTCAGCTCAGGGTCCGCCAATTTCCCGCCAGAGCTTAAAATGGCGCTACTTGGCATACTCGCCATCGCGATCGCCGTTTATATCTTCCGGCAATATTCAAACTGAGACACTACCCTTTGATGCTCTAGGATGCCGAGTCGAGCCGTCGCGCGATGAAGTTGCGTAACGCCGCGGCCAAGCCGCACAAGAGCGCAAAGGCGAGCGCCGCGCCGACGAGTTCCTCGGCGATCGCGGCAGTCGTGTGCGGTTCGCTCCAAGGCGCGAAGAGTTTTACGGCAGCAGCCGCCACGCCGATCCCGGCGCCGTAGAGCATGGCGCGTCCGGTGTTCCAAAGCGTCATGCCGGAATCATTATCCCTGTGGCGACGCATGAAAGATTTATTCGATCACGTCGTCGGCGATGGCGAACAGCGTCGGCGGGATGTTCAAGCCGAGCGTATTCGCGGTCTTGCGGTTGAGCACGAGCTCGAACTTGGTCGATTGAACCACCGGCAGATCGGCCGGTTTTTCGCCCTTGAGCACCCGGCCGACATAAACGCCTTCAAGCCGATAGGCGTCGACGATGCTGGCGCCGTAACTCATGAGACCGCCCTGCTCGACGAAATCGCGGGTATTGTACATCGCCGGAATGCCATAGCGCCGCGACAGCCCGACGATCTGCACGAGTTGAACCCGGAAGAAGGTGTCGGCCGTGACGAAGATCGCACCGACCTGCCGCTCGGTGAATTTCGCAAATGCCGCGTCGATTTCCGGCGGGTTGCGGGCTTCGCCGATTTCGAGGTCGAGGCCAAGGGTCGGCGCCGCGGCCTGCAGATCCTTTTTGACGGGGATCGAGACGGAGGCATTGTCGGGATTGACCAGGACACCGATGGTTTTCGACGACGGCACGAGTTGGTGCAGAATTTCCAATCGCTTCGACCCGGAAAGTGCGGTGAGAAAGCTCACGCCTGTGACATTGCCACCGGGTCTGTTGAGGCTCGATACGACGCCGAGGCCGACCGGGTCGGCGCCCATGTGAAAAACAATGGGAATGCTCGTGGTCGCCGCCTTGGCCGCGAGTGCGGCATTGCCGCCTCCGCTTGTCATGATGACCTTAACGCCAAGCCTCACAAGTTCGTCCGCGAGCGCCGGCAAACGGTCGTATCGCCCCTCGGCCCAGCGGTACGCGATCGTGACGTTGCGGTTTTCGATGAAGCCTGATTGCCCCAGGCCTTGCCGGATGGCCGCGAGGTAGTCGGCGTAAGGTTCGGGGGAACCGCTGCCGAGAAAGCCGATCACCGGCGTCGCGGATTGCTGCGCGCGTGCCGCGACCGGCCACGCGACCGCGCTGCCGAGCGCGGCGATGAACCGGCGTCTTCCGATCGCCATTGGCCGTCCCCCCCGAAGGATCATGCCCATTGCCTCGAGCGGGAAGACTAGCGCAAAAAAGGCGGTCCGTGACATCTCGTGCGCGGCTCGAGCGATGTCCCGTCCCATTTTGCCGGACGCTATTTCCTGCTCTTATGCCATGACATCTCTTATGCCATGACATCTCTTACGCAATGACATCCGTTCGGCCTGAATCAGGAGGCTTTGGTTGGTGAACGCGCAGGAGCATCCGAAAGGGCGTTGGTACAGTCCGACGTCGATCGCGCAGTCGATTGCCATTCGGCCCAACCTCTATTGCGCGGCGCTGGCCGGCATCGCCGCGCTCATCTTGCTGCCGAGCGGCTGGCCCGCGAGCGGCCGCGAGGCGGCCGCCTGGGACTTGAGCGCGCTCGTCTACCTCGTCTTCGCGTTCCGGATCATGCTGACCTGCACGTCCGACGTCATCCGTGCCCGCGCGGCACGCCAAGACAATAGCTGGATGGTGATCCTGTTCATCATCCTTCTCGCCATCGCGGCAAGTTTTGTCGCCATCATCGGGCTATTGGCCGCGCCCAAGGAGACGCCGTACCGCTCCCTCAATCTGGGCCTGGCCGCGGCCACCCTCATCCTGTCATGGACTTTGACCCAGGTGGTTTTCACGCTGCACTACGCGCACGAATATTATCGCCCGAGCGGGGGACCGAATGCCATTTCCGAAGGGCTTGATTTCCGTGGCGAACAAAATCCGGACTATTGGGATTTCTTCTATTTTGCGACCTCGTTTGGCGCCGCATCCCAGACCTCGGACGTGTCGATCCTGACCAAGCCGCTGCGCCGGCTCGCCACGCTGCATGCCATCATCTCGTTCTTCTTCAACACCGCAGTCCTCGCCCTCACCATCAATCTCGCGGCCTCGATCATCTGAGAGGGCGGTCTGTGAGGTGACGACAGTGGCGAGCTGTCGCGGTCTTGATGCGGCGCCCGATCAGAGCCCGCCGGGCGAACGGCGACACCCGAATCAGCCGGCGCAAGACGCTAAAACCGATTTATGCACAGCCCATAGGGTTGATTTGACACACAACATGCTGTGTTTTTGCGCGAATCGGCTACCAGTAAGTGTTCCGTCCTTCAACAAAGGAGCTACACCGTGGCAAAGAAGGTCAAAAAGAAAGCGAAAGCTAAAAAGAAGAAGTAATTTTTGAGCCTCGGCGTCGTTCTGATTTGACGCCGATGGACTCATCAGCTTTGCGTGCGATGTTCAATTTTGGCGGCTGGATCATTCCAGCCGCCTTTTTGCTAGACCCTGATCCCTGACGATGGCGCGATTTTACCAACCCGACCTGAGCCAGGACGTCGACAGCCCGTTCGTAAGAGACGGCGCGGACAAGCTCGTCCGCCGGTCCTACTGGCTGGATATGAACGATCGCACTCTCGTTTTGGTCATGACCAACGGCATTGGCGCGAACCTAACCAATGACGAAAAGCGGGCCCATTTGCTGGACCTCAAACGAGGACATCTAATCGATCAAGTTTGTATTCAGGAGATACTGCCGCCGGAAAAATGACGGCGCCACAAGTGAAGCGGCCAAAAGTGAAGCGGCCAAAAGTGAACGCGCCCGGAAGCCGGGCGCCGATTCAGGCTTTTGCGATAGCCCAAATCGACGGCCCCGACCTCGCGGCTTGATCGCCGTTAGACGGCGTCCTTGGCGGCTTTGACCGGACGGGCCCGAACGATCTTTCGAGCCGGCTTGGCCTTGAATACCGTCGGCTCTTTGGTGAAGGGGTTGATACCGCTGCGGGCCTTGGTCGCGGGCTTCTTGATCACAACGAATTTTGCGAAACCCGGCACGAGGAAAGAGCCGTTCTTCTTCAATTCCTTGTAACCGATTGCCGCCAGCTTCTCCATGACGCCCTTGACGTCACTCTTCTTCAATTCCGACTGTTCGGCAATTTGGCTGATAAGCTCGGACTTGGTCATCGGCTTTGACATTTCGATCCATCCTGATTCGGGCCTATGACAGTATTGCCAAATCCAGCCTAAGACTGCTGGATAACGCCGATGTTCACAAGTTTGTCGTACCCCAAAATGGCAGCTAATGGCCTTGGCGGGCGTGGGCTGGGCGATGGTTGCGGCAGCTTTGAGGGGGAGGAGAGCGACGATGGCAATTCCGCGCCGACAGTTTCTGCATCTGGCAGCGAGCGCTGCCGGCTTGTTTCCGCTTACCCGGGTAGCGATGGCGCAGGATGCCTATCCGTCGCATCCGATCCGTCTCATCGTCGGCTTCACGCCGGGGGCGGCTTCCGACATCGCAGCCCGTCTGTTTGCCAAGGGGGCTTCCGATATTCTCGGCCAGCCGGTCGTTGTCGAGAACAAGCCCGGTGCGGCCGGCAGCATCGCCGGCCAATATGTCACGCACGCCGCGAACGATGGCTATACGCTTTTGTTGTTCGCGCTGTCGACATTGACGAATGAAATCCTCAATCCCACCCCCTCTTTCGACGTGAGCAAAGATTTGGCGCCAATCGGGCTTCTGGCGACGGGCTCTATCGTGCTCGCCGTCAATCCCGCGAGCAATGTGCGTAGCGTCGCCGAACTCGTGGCGCTGGCCAAGTCGAAGCCCGGCGGCGTGCTCTATGGGTCCACCGGCGTCGGCAGCATCCCGCAGCTCGCGGCGGAAATGTTTGCGCAGCGCACCGGCGTCAAACTGACCCATGTGCCCTATCCGGGCAGCCCGCAGATCACCGGCGACTTGCTCGCCGGCCATATCACCATGTCTTTCAACATTGCGTCCGGGGTGATCGGCCAGATCGAGGCCGGCCAATTATTGGGGCTGGCGGTAGCGGCGAATAAGCGCTCGAGCGCGCTTCCCAACGTCCCGACCATGGCGGAGGCCGGCATTCCCGACTTTGACACCAGTCTGTGGCTCGGCCTGGCAGCGCCTGCGGGGACGCCTCGTCCCATCATTGAAAAGCTCGCCGATGCCGCGCGCCAGGCGATGCATAGCCCGGACGCTTTGGAAATCCTGCGCAAGCAGGGCTATGAAGCCAATGATGCCGATCCCGATAAGTACGGGGCGTTCATTCACAGCGAACTCGAGCGCTGGTCGGGCGTCATACGCGCCGCGGGATTGAAGAGCTAGCTCACGGGCCGCCTCCATGAGAGGGAAAGTTGTTCGTTGATGACGAATGAACCCGCGCCGTTGAACGTTTTGATATCCGGCGGCTTCTCCGGCGCCTATGAAGAGCTATTGCCGCAATTCGAGCGGACGAGCGGAACCAAAGTCACGACCGGATCGGGGGCGTCGCAAGGAAGCGGGCCGCAAACGATTGCAGCCCAACTCGCCCGCGGCGCGCCGGCCGATGTGGTGATTTTGTCGCGAGAGGGCCTAACGGAGTTGATCGCTGCGAAGCGGATCGTCGCCGGAACGGATATCGATCTTGCGCGCGTGCCGCTCGGCGTCGCGGTGCGGGCGGGGGCTGCAAAGCCCGATGTCGGCACCGTCGATGCCTTTAAGCAAATTTTGCTCAAGGCCAAGACTGTCGCGGTTCCCGGCAGCACCAGCGGTATCTGGCTTGCCACCGATCTCTTTCCGCGGCTCGGCATTGCCGAACAGCTCAACGTCAGGGCGATGCCGCGCGGCAGCGATGCGACCGGGCTGGTCGCGTCGGGAGGCGCGGAGGTTGCGGTGCTGCCGGTCAGTGAAATCGTGCACGCGGCAGGCGTCGACTTCGCCGGCAGTATTGCGGCCGAGATCCAGTTCGTGCAGGTCTTTTCCGCCGCAGTCGTTGCCGGCTCGGCAGCGATCGAAGGCGCGAGGCGCCTGATCGGATTTCTCGCCTCGGCGGACGCTGCCGAGGCGATCAGAAACAGCGGCATGGAGCCGCTCGCGGCCGCGCGCTAACGAAGCGCGGTAGCTGGTCGACCGCATTGGCCAAACCTCAATGTCCGGCGCCGGCGCCGGCCGCAGGCTGCGGCCGCTTCATCAACACGGCGAATGCCGCCAGCACCAGAAACAACACCGTCAGCATCAGAAAGACGTCGGCATAGCTCATGACGGCTGCCTGCAGCCGCACCGTCCTCATCAACACGGCGAGCGCCTGCGCCTGAGCATCCGCACCCGGGAAGCGCGCCGCAAGCTTTGCCAGCGTCTCCGTCGCCGGAATGCTCGAGGCATTCACCGCCTCGTGCAGGCGTTGCAGATGCAGGTCCATGCGGTCGTTGAACCAGGTATTGATGGCGGCAAGACCGATGGCGCCGCCAAGGTTGCGCATCAGATTGAACAAGCCAGAGGCGTTCTTCACCCGCTCCATCGGCAGCGTGCCGAGCGCGGTATTGGTCACCGGGATGATCGCGAACATCAGGCCGACGCCGCGAAAAATCTGCGGCCACAAGAGTTCCCAGAAATCCCAGTCCGAGGTCAGATAGCTCATCTGCCAGGTGCCGATGGCGAAGAACACGAAACCCGAGGCGAGGATCAGGCGCGGGTCGAGCCGCTCGTTGAGCTGGCCGGCGATCGGCGCGGTGACGAACATCACGAGTCCGGAGACGAACATGGTCTCGCCGATCATCAGCGCATCGTAGCCGCGCACCTGCGCCAGATAGACCGGATAGAGATAAGTCAGCCCGTAAAGCCCGATGCCGAGCACGAAGGAGAACAGGCTGCCGACGGCGAAATTCCGGTTGGCGAAAGCGCGCAGATCGACGATCGGCGCGCGCGCCGTCAACACGCGGGCGAAGAAGACGACCGCAGACAGGGCCGAAACCACGGCGACGACAAAGATCGTATCGTCGTCGAACCATTCGTAGCGCGGCCCCTCCTCCAGCACATATTCGAGCGCGCCGAGAAAGCCCGCCATGCTCAACAGCCCGGTCCAGTCGAAATTCTTCAACAGCGCGAAGTCGGGCTTGTCGAAATCAACCAGCGTCACGGTCGCGATCGTCACGACGATGCCGGGCACGACATTGATGAAAAACAGCCAGTGCCAGGAAAACGCGTCGGTGAGGTAGCCGCCGACCGTCGGCCCGATGGTCGGCGCCAGCGTCGCGATCAGGCCGACAACCGGCGCGATGAGTTTCTGCCGCGGCCCCTGGAAGATCAGATAGGCCGAGGCAAACACCGTCGGCACCATGCCGCCGCCGATAAAGCCCTGGATCGCGCGCCACACGATCATGCTGTCGATCGACGAACTGGTGCCGCACAGGACGCTCGCGAGCGTGAAACCAGCGGCCGATGTGGCAAACAGGATCCGGGTGCCGAGCGCGCGCGACAAAAAGCCTGACAGCGGGATCGCCACCACTTCGGCAATCAAATAGGCGGTCTGCACCCAGGGAATTTCATCCGCCGACGCCGACAAGCCGGCCTGGATGTCGTTGAGCGACGACGACACGATCTGAATGTCGAGGAACGCCATGAACATGCCAAAACACATGGCGAGGAAGGCCAACAGCCGGCGCATCGGGATCGGCGCGCTCGCGCTTGCGGCAGCGGCCGGCGGCGCGGAGCGTCCGGCAGGTAATGCTGTGGCGCCGGCTGCGGCCATGACGCCCCTCCCCGGTTCAGCGCCCGGCGGGCGCGGCTTCGGCGGCTGAGATCAGCCCGGCCTCGGACAAGCGCGACGACTTGGTGTCGACGCTGACGACGACCGACATGCCGGGCCGCAACAGCCGCTGCGCGGTGACGCTTTCCGGCACCTCGATGCGCACCGGCAACCGCTGCACGATCTTGGTGAAATTGCCGGTCGCGTTATCGGGCGGCAAAAGCGAGAACACGGCGCCCGAGGCCGGCGCGAGGCTTGCCACCGTGCCCTTGATCGCATGCTCGGGGAGCGCGTCGATGCTGATAGTGACCGGCTGGCCCGGCACGAGGCGCTCGAGCTGCGTCTCCTTGAAATTGGCTTCGATATAGACGTCTCGGAGCGGCACGAGGCTCGCGACGCGCTGCCCGGTCTGCACATAATCGCCGGTCTGCACCGCCCGATTGCTGAACACGCCGTCGATCGGGGCGCGGATCACCGCGAATGACAGGTCGCGTTCGGCCTTCGCCAGCGCGGTTTGCAGCTCGTCGAGCGTGCGCGCCGCCTCTTTCTGCTGCGCCTTGAGCACGTCGAGATTGGCCGCGGCGGCGGCGATCACCGCCTGCGCGCTCGCGACCGAAGCGGCGGCCTGATCGCGGCTCGCTTCGGCCTGCTCGAATTGCTGCTGGCTGGCGAATTTCTGCGCGGAAAGAGTCTGCTGCCGCTCGAATTCCAGCTGGGTTTTCTTGGCGTCGGCCTGGGCCGAGAGGAGTTGCGCCTTGGTCTGATCGACATTGGCGGCCTGGGCTATGACTTGGCGGCCGATGCGGTCGACCGTCGCCTCCTGCGTCGCGACCTTCTCGCGCGCCGCGTCGGCGGCGAGCCGGTAATCGCCGTCGTCGATGGTGGCGATCACATCGCCGGCGCGGACCGGGGTGTTGTCTTCGATCGGGATGCTCGACACATAGCCGGAGATTTTTGAGGCGAGCGTCGTATTGTGGGCGCGGACATAGGCGTCATCGGTCGAAACGATGTAGCGACCGCTGATCCACCAGTGCAGACCGGCGGCCGCGCCACCGATGAGCGCTGCCACGACGGCCGCGCCAATCAGCGCGCGGCGATTGAGCTTCAGCCGGAATGATGGGCGTCGTTGCGCGGGCTTGGTATCCGTGATCGCGTCCGTGTCGGCCGCAGCGCTCGCCGGGCCCGGACGGTATTCGAGTGCCGTCTCACCAATCGCTCCGCTGTGTGAGCTGTCTTGGTTCGCTTCGCGATTAGATTTCTCTTCGTTCGCTTCGCGATAAGACTTCTCTTCGTTCGCTTCGCGATACATGGCTCGCTCCACCTGTGAAACAGACCCGGCCGAAGCATTGACCGAACGGTTCGGTCGCTTTATATAGGCCGTGCAAGAGCCAGTCAATATGACCGAACCGTTCGGTCAATAAAATGTGTAGGTAAATTGTAAGGGTCTGTGGGGACTATGATATTCGTCCTTCAGGCCAGGAGATTCCTTGGATGAGCGCCCAGGCTTTGCTCAAACCGGCCCCGCAAAACCCCGACGACAACGCCAAGCGGCGGCAGATCGTCCAGGGCGCCCGCACCATGTTCCTGGAGCGCGGCTTCGACGCCGCCAGCATGAGCGACATCGCCCGCGCGGCCGGCGTGTCCAAGGGCACGCTCTATGTCTACTTCACCAACAAGGAGCAGCTGTTCGAGGCCATCGTTCACGAGGAATGCCTGGTTCACGCCGAAGGCGTGTTCGACCTCGACCCCAACGATCATGACGTGGGGGGCACCCTCACCCGCCTCGGCACCGCCTATCTCGAATTTCTGTGCCACACCGACAAGGCCTCGGCGCTGCGCACCGTCGTCGCTATCGCCGACCGCATGCCCGAAATCGGCAAGATCTTCTACGAGACCGGCCCGGCCGTCGGCATCGCCAAGCTCGCCGCCTATCTGCGCGCGCAGACCGACGCCGGCGTGCTCGCGGTCGACGATGACGAGGTCGCGGCGGCGCAGTTCATGGATTCCTGCAAATCGACGCTATTCATGCCGGTGCTGTTCAATTTTCGGACGTCGCCGGAAGCGGACGCCATCAAGCACGTGGTCGGCATCGCCGTCCGTACCTTCTTGCGCGCCTATAGTGTGAACGCCCAGGCTTAGGCGCTCTCCTTACCTCGACGCGCGAGTTTGCCACCCCGCTTTGCGGGAACGTCCTCGGGCTTCAGCCGTTTGCGCTATTGGAACCGGAATGTTGCGGAATTTCCGCTTCGTTCTCGATAAGCTATTGCCGCCCGCAGGAATCGCATTGCAACGCACGAAATCGCAAAAATCGCGAAGAAATTGGAAAAGTCGGCAATGAACCCCTTGCAGTCGTTGCACGAACATGGCCAGGCGGTCTGGCTCGATTTTCTCTCGCGCGGCTTTGTCGGCAACGGCGGGCTGAAAAAGCTCGTCGATAACGACGGTCTGCGCGGTGTCACGTCGAATCCCTCGATTTTCGAACACGCCATCGCTCACGGCGACGAATACGACTCGGCGATCGCGAAGCTGCTGCAGGCCGGCGACCGATCGGCCGGCGAGATTTTCGAAGAGCTCGCGGTCGAGGATATCCAGAAGGCGGCCGACGTGCTTCGTCCCGTCTACGACGCGGCGCGCGGCGCCGACGGCTTTGTCAGCATCGAGGTCTCGCCTTACCTCGCCGCCGACACCCAAGCGACCATCGCCGAGGCCAAGCACCTGTGGCACGCCGTCGATCGCGAGAACCTGATGATCAAGGTGCCGGCGACGCCCGAGGGCTTGCCGGCCATCCGCAGGCTGATCTCGGACGGCATCAATGTGAACATCACCCTGTTGTTCGCGCAATCCGCCTACGAACAGGTCGCCGAAGCGTACATTTCCGGGCTCGAGGCGCTGGCGGCCAAGGACGGCGACGTTTCGCGCGTCGCCAGCGTGGCGAGTTTCTTTGTCAGCCGCATCGACACCGCAGTGGACGCTTTGCTCGACGACAAGATCGCCCGCGCCAACGATCCCGATGAAAAGGCCCGGCTGCGAGCGCTGCAGGGCAAGATCGCCATCGCCAATGCGAAACTCGTCTATCAGCGCTACCAGCATTTATTTGCCGGATCGCGATGGCAGGAACTCGCCGCCAAGGGCGCCAAGCCGCAGCGGCTGTTGTGGGCATCGACCGGGACCAAGAACAAAGCCTATAGCGATGTGCTCTATGTCGAAGAACTGATCGGACCCGACACCGTCAATACCATGCCGGTCGCGACGCTCGATGCCTTCCGCGATCACGGCAAATTGCGCAACAGTCTCGAGGAAGACGCCGCGGGCGCGCAACGCACGCTGGACGATCTCGCTCGATCCGGCATTGCGCTCGACCACGTCACCGATAGACTCGTCGCCGACGGCGTGCGGCTGTTCGCCGAAGCGGCCGATAAGCTTCTGGCCTCGGTCGCCAAAAAGCGGGAAGAAATTTTGGAGCGCAAAATCGACCGGCAGACGCTCTCGCTCGGCAACGGCTTGGCCAAGAAGGCCGACGAGATCGCGGAAGAGTGGCGGGTTCACGGCAATATCCGGCGGCTGTGGCAACGCGACAGGTCGCTCTGGACCAATGCCGATGAGGATCACTGGCTCGGCTGGCTCGATGTTCCGGGCGACGCGCAGATCGCCGAATATGCGGTGTTCGCCAAAGCGCTCAAACGCGACGGCTTCACCGATGCGGTTCTCCTCGGCATGGGCGGCTCCAGTCTCGGTCCGGAAGTCTTGGCGGCAGTCCTCGGTCCTAACGCCGGCTGGCCGCGTTTGCACATCCTGGATTCCACGGTGCCGGCGCAGATCATGGCGATCGAAAAAGAAATCGATCTCGCCAAGACCCTGTTCATCGTCTCGAGCAAATCGGGCAGCACCACCGAACCCAATGCGTTGAAGGATTATTTTTTCAAACGCGTCGCGGACGCAACGGGCGCCGGCAAAGCCGGACAGCACTTCATTGCCGTCACCGATCCCGGTTCATCGTTGGATAAGCTCGCCAAGGAACAGGGCTTCCGGCAGATTTTTCATGGCGTGCCGAGCATCGGCGGCCGCTACTCGGTGCTCTCGCCATTCGGTCTCGTGCCCGCCGCCATTGCGGGGATCGACGTCGCCGAGCTCCTACGCGCCACCCGCATGATGATGCGCTCATGCGGGCCTGACGTGCCGCCGGCCGAAAATCCCGGCATCGCGCTTGGCATCGCGCTTGGCGCCGCAGCGCTGCGCGGCCGCGACAAGGTGACGATCTTTGCTTCGCCGGGGCTTAGGAGCTTCGGCGGCTGGGCCGAGCAGCTGTTCGCGGAATCGACCGGCAAGAACGGCAAGGGCCTGATCCCGATCGACGGCGAGCCCATCGGCCGGCCCGAGCTGTATGGCGACGATCGTCTGTTCATCGATCTCGCGCTCAACGATGAAATCGACGCCGAGCATGACAGCCGGCTCGCCAAACTGGAAAAAGCCGGACACCCGGTCATCCGCATCGTGCAGAACGCAAAATCCGATATCGGCCAGGAGTTCTTTCGCTTCGAGATCGCCACCGCCATCGCCGGCGCCGTGCTCGGCATCAACCCGTTCGATCAGCCCGATGTCGAGGCGAGCAAGATCAAGACCCGCGAACTGACGGCAGCCTATGAAAAGACCGGCGCGCTGCCGCGCGAGATACCGGTCTGCTCCGAGGGAGCCATCGCGGTTTACACCGACGCGACCAACGCCGACGCGTTGCGCAAAGCGGGCGCCAACGGCACCGTCGAAAGTTGGCTGCAGGCGCATTTCGCACGCATCGGCTCCGGCGACTACGTCGCGCTTCTGGCCTATCTCGCCTATGGCGGCGACGGCGCGGCGAGCTTGCAGGAGCTGCGGCTTGGCATCCGCGATCGGCGTCATGTCGCGACCTGCCTCGAATTCGGCCCGCGCTTTTTGCATTCGACCGGCCAAGCCTACAAGGGCGGTCCCGACAGCGGCGTCTTCCTCCAGATCACCTCGCAGGACGCAGCCGACCTCGCCGTTCCGGGACACCGCGCGAGCTTCGGCGTGATCAAGGCGGCGCAAGCGCGGGGCGACTTCGATGTTCTGGTCGAGCGCGGCCGCCGCGCGCTCCGCATCCATCTCGGTGGCGACGTTGCCTCAGGTCTCGTCGCGCTCAAGGCTGCGGCTGAACGCGCATTGTCCTGACGCATAGAAGCGGAGCGGCTTGTATGCAGATCGGCATCATCGGTCTCGGGCGCATGGGCGGCAACATCACCCGCCGCCTGATGCAGCATGGCCACGAAACGGTCGTCTATGATCGCGACGCGAAGGCGGTCGACGCGCTGCGGAGCGACGGCGCCACCGGCACGGCGGGACTGGAAAAACTCGTCGGCGCGTTGCGCGCGCCGCGCGCGGTCTGGGTCATGCTGCCGGCCGGCAAAATAACCGAAGACACCATCGGAGAACTCGGCCGCTTGCTGCAGCCGGGCGACGTCGTGCTCGACGGCGGCAATACGTTCTGGAAGGACGATATCCGCCGGGCCGCGATGCTGAAGGAGCGCGGCATCCATCACGTCGATGTCGGCACGAGCGGTGGCGTCTGGGGCCTCGAGCGCGGCTACTGCATGATGATCGGCGGCGCGAAGGAGATCGTCGACAGGCTCGATCCGATTTTCAGCGCGCTGGCGCCGGGCCTGGGCGAGATTCCGCGCACGCCCGGCCGCGCCGGCCGCGATCCACGCGCCGAACATGGCTACATCCATGCCGGTCCGAACGGCGCCGGGCATTTCGTCAAGATGATCCATAACGGCATCGAATACGGCTTGATGCAGGCCTACGCCGAGGGGTTCGACATCTTGCGCAATGCCAACAGCGAGGCCTTGCCGGCGGAGGCGCGCTTCGATCTCGATCTCACCGAGATCTCAGAAGTGTGGCGCCGCGGCAGCGTCGTCAGTTCCTGGCTGCTCGATCTGACGGCGAGCGCGCTTGCGAAGGACCCGAAGCTCGATGACTTCGAAGGCGTGGTCGAGGATTCCGGCGAAGGCCGCTGGACCATCATGGCGGCGATCGACGAAGCGGTGCCCGCCGACGTTCTCTCGGCCGCGCTCTACACCCGCTTCCGCTCGCGCCGCGATCACACCTTCGCCGAGAAAATCCTCTCGGCGATGCGCCATGGTTTCGGCGCGCATGTCGAGCCAAAAGTCGCGCCAAAGGCGGGGCCGAAAGCGGATGCGAAGGCCAAGACGTCATGACGGCAGACAAGACCGCCGCCACCGCCCCCAATGGTCCCGCCAAAACCGCACCGACCCGCGCCCGGGTCGCGGATCCATGTTCGCTGGTGATCTTCGGCGCCTCGGGCGACCTCACCCATCGGCTCCTCCTGCCCGCCCTCTACAATCTCGGCGTCGCGGGCTTGCTGCCTGAGGCGTTCGCTCTGGTCGGCGTGGCGCGCAGCGAGCAATCGAGCGAGGCATTCCGGAAGGATCTGGCGGCCAGCCTGCCGAAATTTGCCACGCGGCAAGTCGATGAAAGTGTCGTCAGCCGGCTTCTCGGCTGCGTCGCCTATGTGCAAGGCGATCCCGACGACGAGGCGACCTACCGGAAACTCGGGGAGGAACTTGCCCGCATCGAAGGCGAGCGCCCGACCAAAGGCAACCGGCTGTTTTATCTCGCGACGCCGCCGAGCGCGTTCGCGCCGATCGGTACCCATCTCGGCCAGTCGGGGCTGGCGCGCGAGGAGAACGGCGCATGGCGGCGCGTCGTCATCGAAAAGCCGTTCGGCACCGATCTCGCCTCGGCGCGCGCGCTCAATGAAAAGCTGTTGAGCCTGCTTGCCGAGCATCAGATTTTCCGGATCGACCATTATCTCGGCAAGGAGACCGTGCAGAATATTTTGGTGCTGCGCTTTGCCAACGGCTTGTTCGAGCCGATCTGGAATCGGCAACATATCGAGCACGTGCAGATTACGGTCGCCGAATCGCTGACCGTCGGGCGCCGCGGCAGTTACTACGACGCGACCGGCGCGCTGCGCGACATGGTGCCGAACCATCTGTTGCAGCTGTTGTCGCTCATCGGCATGGAGCCGCCGTCGCGCTTTGCCGCCGATTCGGTGCGGGCCGAGAAGGCGCAACTCCTCGACGCCGTACAATTGCCGAACCGCAACGAAGCCATGCGCAACGCCGTGCGGGCGCAATACGCCGGCGGTTTTATCGACAATCGCGCCGTGGAAGATTACCGCACCACCAAGGACGTCGACCCGAACAGCACCACGGAAACCTACGTCGCGCTCAAACTGATGATCGACAATTGGCGCTGGGCGGGCGTGCCGTTCTACTTGCGCACCGGCAAGGCGTTGCGGGCGAAACAGACCGAAGTCGCCATCAAATTCAAGCAGGCGCCGGTCGCGATGTTCCGCAACACGCCGGTCGAGCGCCTTGCCGAAAATTTTTTGGTGATCGGCATACAGCCGAAGGAGTTCATCGGCCTGGAATTCAACGCCAAGATTCCGGGACCTTCGATTTCGATCGGCGGCGTCGGCATGACTTTCAAATACGAGGACTATTTCGACGTCTCGCCGTCGACCGGCTATGAAACCCTGATCTACGACTGCATGATCGGCGACGCCATTCTCTACCCGCGCGCCGACGGTATCGAGGCCGGCTGGCGCGTCGTCGAGCCGTTCCTCGAAGCCTGGCACGACGCACCGTCACGCGGGCTCGCGCTCTATCGGGCGGGCAGCGAAGGGCCGGCGGAGGCCGACGCGCTGTTGCAGCGGGATGGCCGCCGCTGGCGGACCATTGCGTGAGTTCGGCAATGAACACGCGATCGCAGCCCAAGAGTCAGCCAAAGATGCAGCCCAAGATGCAGCCCAAGATCGCGATTGCCGAGGATTCCGCTGCGTTGGCGCGCGCGGCTGCGCAACGGCTGCTCGATCGCATCAGCGACAAGGAACGCGCCGCCGTGTGCCTGACCGGTGGATCGAGCCCCGAGGGCCTTTACCGCCTGCTCGCCGAAGAGCGTTGTCGCGGCAAGGTGCCGTGGGACCGCGTGCACTGGTTCATCGGCGACGACCGTTTCGTTCCGGAAAGCGATCCGCTGAGCAATATAGGGGCGGCCCGGCGCCTCTTTCTCGCTCGCGCCGGCGCGCCGGCCGCCAATATTCATCCAATCCCGACGCAGGCCCCGAGCCCGGACGACGCCGCGCGCCGCTATGAAGCCGAACTGATGGCGTTTTACGGCGCGGAGCGTCTCGATCCGGCGCGGCCGCTGTTCGATCTCGTGCTGATGGGGCTCGGCGGCGATGGCCATACCGCGTCGCTGTTCCCGAACTCGCCTGCCCTCACGGAGAAAGAGCGCTGGGTTCTGGGCATCGCACAAGCCGGCATGACGCCCTTTGTGCCGCGCGTGACGCTGACTTTCCCTGCGCTCGCATCGACGCGCGAAATGTTGTTCTTGATCGACAGCCCCGACAAAGGCCCGATCGTGCACCGCGTTCTAGCCGGCGAAGACTTGCCCGCGCGTCGTGCTTACGCCGAGGGCGATCTGGTCTGGCTCGTCGTGCGCGCCGCCGCCGGGGAGAACGCGGCGTGAGTGCAAAGCCCGCCGACAAGGTCGCCGTTCTGGTCGTGATGGGCGTGTCGGGCTCGGGCAAAAGCACCATTGCGGCGATGCTCGCCCATCGTCTGCGCTGGATCTATGAGGACGGCGACTGGCTGCATCCGAAGTCGAATATCGAAAAAATGCACCATGGCGAGCCGCTCGATGACGCCGACCGCTGGCCGTGGCTGCACGCCATCGCCGACTGGATCGACTCGACCCGAAAGGCCGGCCACCACGGCGTCATCGCCTGCTCGGCGCTCAAGCGCGCCTACCGCGATATCCTGGTCGGTGATAGGAGCGACGTACGAATCGTGTTTCTCAAGGGCGACCGCGACCTCATCGGCGGCCGGATCGCGGCCCGCTCCGATCATTTCATGCCGCCGGAACTGCTCGACAGCCAGTTCAAAGCCCTCGAAGAGCCCCGGGCGGACGAGCATCCGATCGTGGTTTCGATCGCGCCGCATCCGCGCAAAATCGTCGAGACTATCGTCCGCAAGCTCGCTATTGATGAAACCGCTGCGGCGGGTGATCGCCCATCTGATTGACAAGACGTCGAAGACGCCGGCAGGCCTTGACCCCGATGTTTGACCGCGATGGATGAAACGCCGCCTGCCCCGCCCATCACCGCCGATCCGGAGCAGCACGCGGCGACCAAGCATCTTTTGCTGTTTTTTGCGCTCGTCTATCTCGTCGAAGGCATCGGCCAGATCGGCGGGCTGATCGCCCAGCCGCTCAATTATTATCTGAAAGAAGTCCACGGCTGGACGCCGTTTCAGATCACCGCCTATCTGACTTTGTTCAACCTGCCCTGGATCATCAAGCCGGTTTACGGGCTGATCTCGGATTTCGTGCCGCTGTTCGGCTATCGGCGCAAAAGCTATCTGATCATCGCCAATGTCGCGGCGACCACGGGCTATCTGTGGACCGCGATCCTCGACCAGCCGAGTAGCTTATTGTTCGCGCTGATGACCACCGCCTATGCCATGGCGATTTCAAGCACGCTGTGCGGCGCCGTGCTGGTCGAGAACGGCCAGCGGCTCCACGAAAGCGGCACCTTCGTCAATCAGCAATGGCTGTGGTTCAATATTGCCGCCATGGCGGCCTCCGTCCTCGGCGGGCAGCTGGTGCAACACCTTTCCCCGGGGTCGGCGCTCCACATCGGCGCATTGATCGTCGCGGCGGCCCCGTTTGCGGTGATCTTCGGCAGCGTGCTGCTGATCCCGGAGCGGAAAACCGTCATCAATGCGGAAGGCATGAAGGCGACGCTGCGCGGCCTCACCGCGTCGTTCGCGCGCCGCGAGCTCTGGATCATCGCCTTTTTCATTTTTCTTTACTACTTCAGTCCCGGCCTGAGCACGCCGCTTTATTTTCAGATGACGGACAAGCTGCAATTCTCGCAAGCCTATATCGGCATTCTGGGCTCGATCTCGTCCGCCGGCTGGGTCGCGGGCGCGCTCCTCTACCGGCGGTTTTTCGGCGAGTTGACGCTGCGCAACCTGTTGAATCTCAGCATCGCGCTCGGCACGGTGACGACCGCCGCGTTCCTGTTGTTGACCGGCGAGATCGCAGCCGCGATCATCTATTTTTGCGCGGGCTTCTCGGCGATGCTCGCCACCGTGGCGACGCTGACGCTCGCGGCCGATTATTGCCCGCCGCGCGCCGAAGGGTTTGCCTTCGCGGTCCTGATGTCGATCATCAATCTGGCGTCGTCATTGGCCGACAATGTCGGCTCGTTTCTCTACACCCATGTTTTCAACAATAAGCTCGCGCCGCTCGTCATCATTTCCGCGGCGTTTACGGCATTCGCCTTTGTGCTGGTGCCGTTCCTTCGCCTCGGCGACAAGCGGCAGGGCGAGCCGGCCGTGCCGAGGCCATTGATGGAACCGGCCGCCCCTCCCGTGCGTTGAGTTCCACACGACACTCGAGGATGCCCGATCATGCGAAAGCTCGGCGCCTGCCTGACGCTTGGCGTTTTGGCCGCGTCTCTTTGCAGCCCGCCACCGGCTGCTGCGTTTGGCCTGCGGATCGGCCCCTTCCATATTGGACTGCCCTATATCGGCTGGCGCCACCGGCACCACCCGCTTTATATGCGGGCCAACCCCAATGACGCGACAGGCCCCGAGACGGCGCCAGAAGCGGCCGGACAGGGCGAAGCGGCGGCGCTGCTCTATCCCAACCGCGCGCTGACGACGATTTTCCAGAACATATTCTGGCCGACTTATGCGTCGCCTTGGCCGTTCAGCTACCAGGCGATCTTCGCCACCGCCTTTGCCAAGCGGCTGCCGGACCAGTCGCAGCAGCTCTGTCAGCCGTCCGATGATGCCAAAGCCACGATCGACCGTCTGGGCCAGGAGATCGCGCCGACGCCGGATCAGGAGCCGCGCTTGCAAAAGCTCGGCGGTGCGATCGGCGCGGCGTCCGGTTCTCTGGCAAAATCCTGTCCGACGGCCATTCCTGACCAGCCCGTCGCGCGCATGCAGCTCATGGAGACGCAGCTCGAGGAGCTCGCCATGGCGGTCGACATGATTCGCCAGCCGCTGCAGGATTTTGCCGACTCGCTGACCGACGAGCAGAAAGCGAGATTTGCCGCGGTTCCGGCTGCTGTGGCGGATCGCGCCCAGCAAGCCAACGCCGCGCCGACTTGCGCCGGCGCCCAGGCGGCGATCGGGGTTTCCGCCGACCAGATCGAGCGATCGGTGCAACCGACCGACGCGCAACGCACGGACTTCGACGCTATGAAACAGGCCTTCAGTCAGGCCGCCATCGACCTCCAGGCGCATTGCCCGACCTCGGTGCCGCTCACCCCGTTCGGACGCATGGAGGCGATCGGCGCACGGCTCGACGCGACCTACCGCGCGGTGCTGTCGATCCAGGTGGCGCTGGCGAATTTCGAGACGAAGCTCAGCGACGAGCAAAGAACCCGCTTCGACAACATGGAATTCGCGTCGCGGTAAATTATTCGCTTAAGCATGATGCTTTCCGAAAACCGGTTCCCACTTTTCGGGGATCATGCTTGATGCCGCCAGCGGACGCTTACGGAGCGCGGTTCTGCGCATTCCAATGCCGCTCAAGATTAGCGATCAGCGCCGGGCTGAAATGGCAATAAGCCTGTTCGCGCGCATAGACCGCCATATAGCGTCGAAAAGTGTCGAGCGGTTCCTGGCCGACCCGAATAGCGCGCCGATTGCCGGCGGCGCTGACGACGCCCGAACTGGTGAAGCCGTCGATGACGTTTGCAAGCGCGGCCTCGATCGACGCGGGCGGCGCGATCTCGTCGCAGATCAGGCGGCCTTCCGGCGTATCGCAATCGAGCCGCCGTCCGTAGAGGATCGCCTGCCGGGCGATGCGATCGCCGGTGAAACGCCATAGCCGCAGATTGGCGGCGCCCGGAATGATGCCTTCCTTGCGCGCCGGCAGCGTCATATAGGCATCGCTTGCCGCCAGCACGTAATCAAGCGTCAGCAGAAGCTGGCAGCCACCGCCGATAGCAAAGCCATCGACGACGCCGATCCACGGCTTCTCGACGGTGCCGCCCGCCACTTCGTCCGGGCTGATATCGGGCTGCGCGACGCCGCGGAACAGTTTGTTGACGAGCCCCATGTCGCGCTTGATGTACCAAACATAGGATATTTTGCCGTGGTAGAGATGCGTCAGATTGATGCCAGCCGAGAACAGGCGACGGCCGCGGTATTTTGAGTGCTCGACGGTGTCGCCGCGCAACACGGCGATGTCGGTTTCTCCATCCAGGATGGCGACGTCGATTGCGATTTCCAGACCATCGAGCGTCGCCTCGTCCTCGGCATTGAGGAAGCGCGGATTGCGCATGGTGACGATCGAAGCCTTGCCGCGGCGTTCGAGCGTTGCGCCTTCGAGATCTAGATTGCCGGTTTGCGCAAAATGGCGGCTTTGCTCGCGCGCCTCCGGCCGCGGCAACAGCATGGCGTGGCACAGATGCGTGCCGCAGGCGCCATGCGCGAGCACGTGGGAGAGCAATAAGCCCTGATCGATCTCGGCGCCGTCCTTATCGCGCTGCGGCAATCCATCCTCGCGGCGAAGCAGCGCCGCGTCGGGCACGAGCCCCGGCAGGATCGCCGCCGCATCGCGGACCAGATGCTCGACGCGCTTGAATTTTGCAAAACCATCGGTCAGGCGGCGGTAGATCGTCTCGGCGTAAGTGCCGAGAAATCTCTGCCGCGCCGCGCGGTCGCGCTGCAGGATGGCCGCGGCCGCCAAGGCTTCCGCCGCCGAGCGCTTTGGTTTTGCCGGCAGAAACGCCAGCATCTCGGCGCCGATGCGCCATTGCCGTGAGAAATCTTCGGCATCGCGGCGGTAATCGCCCGCAACGGCATCTTCGTTCGTGCGCCAGGCGGCGATGGCCTCGCGCGGCAGGCCGGCGCGGCCGAGAACATCTGTCGTGTCGCTATCGTCGACCATTGTCATGCCGCGTTTCCGCCGTTCAGTTTTTTCGCTTCACTCTCGCGCTTAATTTTTGGGCCGCTTGTCGATGACGCGCTTGGCCTTGCCTTGCGAGCGTTCGATGGTGCCCGGCGCTACCGCGCGCACCGTTACGGTGATGCCGACATGCGCCCTGATCAGATGCGCGCCGCGATCCGCCAGCACCATGGTGGCGTCCCGCGGCAAGTGCTCGCGGGTCTCGACGATGACGTCGAGCTCGTCGAGCCGGTCGGGCCGCGTCACCTCGATGATGTAATGCGGGGCGAACAGCTGTTCGGCCGCGAGCGCCGCCTCGATCTGGGTCGGAAAAATATTGACGCCGCGAATGATCAGCATGTCGTCGCTGCGGCCCTTGATGCGTTCGATGCGACGCATAGCGCGCCCCTGGCCGGGCAAGAGCCGCGTCAAATCCCGTGTGCGGTAGCGGATAACCGGCATCGCCTCTTTGGTCAGCGAAGTGAAAACCAATTCGCCCTCCTCGCCGTCCGGCAGCACTTTGCCGGAGTCCGGGTCGATGATTTCGGGAAAAAAGTGATCCTCCCAGATCGTCAGCCCATCCTTGCTCGCGGCATATTCCTGGCCGACGCCGGGCCCGATCACCTCCGACAGTCCATAGACGTTGACCGCATCGAGCCCCATGCGGCGTTCGATCTCACTCCGCATCGCCTCGGTCCACGGCTCGGCGCCGAGAAGCGCGATGCGCAGCGACGATTTTCGCGCGTCGATGCCTTGGCGGTCGAATTCGTCGGCAATGGCGAGGAGATATGACGGCGTCACCGCGATGATGTCGGGCGCGAAATCGCAAATGAGCTGGACCTGGCGCTCGGTAAAGCCGCCACCGACCGGGATGACCGTACAGCCGAGATATTCGGCGCCGTAATGCAGCCCGAGCCCGCCGGTGAAGAGGCCGTAGCCGTAAGCCACATGCATCTTGTCGCCCGGCTTGCCGCCGGCGGCGCGGATCGAGCGCGCGATCAGCATCGCCCACAGCTCGATATCGCCGCGCGTATAGCCGACCACCGTCGGCTTGCCGGTGGTGCCGCTCGAGGCATGCACGCGCACGATTTCGTTCATCGGCACCGCGAACATGCCGAACGGATAGTTCTGCCGCAGATCGTCCTTGGTGGTGAAAGGAAGTTTTGCGAGATCGTCAAAACTTTTCACGTCGGATGGCGCAACGCCGGCTGCGGCGAATTTCTCCCGGTAATGGGGAACATGCCGTTCGGCGCGCGCCACAGTCTCCTTGAGCCGTTTAAGCTGGAGGGCGCGCAGCTCGTCAATGCCAGCGGCCTCGATCGGATCCGGCCGTCCACGTTCGAAAGCGCTCATTTTTGTTTTTGCCGGCCCATAGTGCAGGCCTGAACGCATTTGCTCATGCTGATGGACTGGTTGTAGTCGACGTTACCGGGAGCGCAGCGTCCCTTGAGACACACGTCTTCGCACGAAGCCTTGCCGCTCTGGGCAAGAGCCGGACCAAGTCCGTTCGCGAGCAAAATCGCAATCGCTGTGGCGTAGGCGCGCACCATCCCGTCCTCCCTGCTCTCTTTCTCGGCAAATTCTAACACGAGTGACAGCCGCCGTAATTGCCTTTAATTCTCGCTCCAGTCATCCATCTTTCCATTGCGCCGGCGCCTGCCGGCGCAACACAGAGGACTCGCGATGACTGAGGCGATCGCCATCGGCGGTGGACTTGCCGGCGCGGCCTTCGCGATCGAGCTCGCGCGGCACGGCCGCCGCGTCGTCATTCTCGAGCGAACGGCCGGCCCGCACCATAAAGTCTGCGGCGAATTCCTCAGCGCGGAAGCGCAGTCGCTGCTGGCAGGATTAGGCGTCGACGTCTGGGAACTGGGCGCGCGGCCGTCGACGCATCTCGGCCTGGAGTTCGGCAGTTACGTGGCGCGCGTGAAATTGCCGTTTCGCGCCGCCGGGCTGTCGCGGTACCGCCTCGACCAGGCGTTGCTCGATGCCGCCGTGCGCGCAGGCGTCGAGGTCAGGCGCGGCGAGACGGTGACGAAATTGGAGCACGACGGAGCGACGGCCACGGTGCACACCGCGGGCCGAGCGATGCCGGCGGACCGTGTCGCGCTCGCCACCGGCAAGCATAATTTGCGCGGCGTACAGCGCCCGCAAACGGCGAATATCGCGTTCAAGATGCAAGTGCGGCCGGATGCTGCGGCAGCCGCGACGCTTGATGAGCTCGTCCATCTTTCGATGTTTCGCGGCGGCTATGCAGGGGTATGTTTGGTCGAGGACGGCATCGCGACGATCTGTTGGGTCATTGAGCGCGACGCGTTGGGCGACACCGCGGTGAGTTGGGATGCCCATGCCGAGTTTCTGTCGCGGCGCTCGGTGTTTTTCGCAGAGATACTCAGGGGCGCGCAACCGCTATGGGACAAGCCGGTGGCGGTCGCCTCAATTCCCTACGGCTTCCTGCGTGGAGACATCATCGCAGAAACTATTTATCCGATCGGCGATCAGCTCGTCGTGATCCCGTCTTACACCGGGGACGGCACGTCGCTCGCGCTCTATACCGGCATTATGGCGGCGCAAGCGGTGCTCGACGAACGCTCCGCGGGCCGGTTCCAGGCGGCGATGAGCGCCAAGCTGCGGCCGCAGATCGCGTGGGCAAGGCTTGCCAATATCGCCTTCGTCAATACCACCGCGCAGCGCGTGACAGCCACCGTCGCGCGACTCGCGCCATGGGCGCTGCCGCCGGTCGCTACTTTCATCGTCAATCGGACCCGCCTCCGCGTCTGACCTCGAACAGGTCACGCCTTGCGGCAGGCGACGACGTAGCGAAACGGAAAGAACCAGCGGATCGATCGCCGCGACGCCGGAATCCCGGCTTGGTCGAGGATGCGGCGCCAGTCGGGCGCCCGGAAGGCGCGGCTGATCGAGATCGGACCGTCGTTGCGCATCATCCGATTGAACGGCAGCGCGTTGAATACGCTCTTGATGAAGTAATAGGGCAGCCAGTGCCGATGCAGATCGTTGATGAACCAGCCGCGCGTCGCATGCGCCTCCATCCAGTGGATGAAGCGCACCAGTTCCTCGTCCGTCAGATGATGGGTGAAATTGCAGCTGATGATGAAATCAGCGTGGCGCGATGGATCGAAGGCGAAAATATCCGAGGTCTCATAGGTGATGTTCATCGCCGCGGGCGTCGTTTCCTCGGCGGAGCGCTTCGACCACGGATTGAGGTCGACGCCCGCGAGATCGGTGCTGAAACCGCTGCGCCGGAGATATTTCCAAATACGCCGCAACATGTCGCCGCCGCCTGAGCCGACGTCGAGGATGGAGATTTTTTCGCCGGGCGACGCCTCGCTCAACGTTTGCCTAAGCCAGCGCAAGGTCGGCCGATAGGCGAGCGACAGGATATTGACGATTTCGAGTTGCTGCAGGCACTGATGAAACAGCGCGAAGTCGACGACTTCAGTGTCCATCAGTTCGGACTCGTTACTGCGGCGGCCGAAGTCAAGCATCGTCACGGACGAACTCCTCGGGCTCGCCATCGCCCGGCCTCGGTGTCAGCGGGTTCGGATTGTATGGGCTGGCGAGCCGCGCCACAATCAATCGCGCGCGGCCGCCAGAAGAGTCATTTCGATCGATCGTTGCTATTTCCCGGAATTCGACGGTTTTTTCCGTTCGGCCGCGACGGCGCAGGAAATCCAGGCGTCGGCAATTTCCATCAGCAC
This sequence comes from Xanthobacteraceae bacterium, assembly GCA_049282655.1. Taxonomy (GTDB): domain Bacteria; phylum Pseudomonadota; class Alphaproteobacteria; order Rhizobiales; family Xanthobacteraceae; genus BOG-931. Next base: position 1,550 of record JBAPUM010000072.1, on the reverse strand, counting down.
CTTGCGGTCTTTCTCCGATACACGGGCTGCCAGACGGCGGCATTCGGCTGCGTATTCGCGATATTTTTCCGCATCATTCTGTTCGATACTATCCTCTTTGACGTTTTCCATCCGGTCATCCGCATGATTATGGTCCCCGTTGTTCCAGGAGGAAACCGATGGAACCAAGGCATAGTTCCTCTTCAATTTCATGCGGTTGCGGGAACAAAACCGCCGCGCGGTGGTTCGCTCTCAATAATCGATGAAGGGGTGGCAAGGAGTGCCGAGGGGGTGCGATGGGGAACGCCGAAAATTATCGGCGCTACGCCGCCGAGTGCATCCGCCTTGCGCAGCATTTACAGGATCCGGCCGAAAAGGCCTTGCTGTTGCGGATGGCACGGGTCTGGCGCCGCCTTGCCGAGCGCGCCGAGACCCAAGCCGCCGACGAGGGCGACGCGGAATAGCTCAAGCGCCGCGCCACATTATCTGTTTCGCGGCCGCGCCAGACCGCAAATAATCCGAAACAGCGCACAGCATAGCTCAGCCTCTCCTGTAGCGACCCTCAACATTCCTGAAAACCGAGCCCGCATCCTTCCTGCAAGACGGCAAAAGCCAAAGCTGCGATCTACTTTCGATTGTTACATCCGACTTTATATCCTGGCCTCTCACTAGTCCGTTCTTGCCAACGCTTTACAGTTGTGTTCTGATTTAGCGGGAATTGGGGGCTGTCGTGCGCATTGTTGTGGCGTTTATTACGTGTTGCGTCGTTCTGCTCGGATCCGGATGCACCGTCTGGCAGAAGGAAACGACGAACCGCGGCGGCTATCTCGACTACGTCCTCGATAAAAATTGGATGCAAGCCGACTCGAAACGAATGCGCGCGCTTCGCGCCTTCGCTATCCAGGTTTCGCTTGCGCGCATCGCCACCGTTTCGGCGAAAAACCAAGCCGACCGCATCGTCTTGGGAGCTCGCATCGGAATGGCGACCAAGCAATTCTGGCCGGTCTACAACTGCGTGATCACAGACATCCCCACCGCCCCGGGAAGGGAGACGGATCCGTGCTTCTTCTTCGACAGCGCCATGGTGGAATATACCACCGCGCTTTTCGACTTGGCCATGATCGCACTGCCGGTCGAGGACGCCAAAAATCTGATGAACGCGATACCGACAAGCACCACCAATCCTATCGTCTGGGCCGACCTTCTGAATGCGCTCCTCGTGATTGGAAAAGACGCGATCACCTTGGGCCGGGTTGCCGGAGCGCTTTATCGCGATACGGTCGAGCTTGAAGTCCAGCTTTGGCTGGCAACGCCTGCGGTCGATAATCGATCACCGCCCTTCAAGGTCGTCGAAGCGGACGTCGCCTCCTTGCGAGCCGTCTACGGCCAAGGAAACGATGATATGCCGGCATGGCTGGCGGCACTGGCTGCACTCCGCGCTCGCGGACTAGATGTGGAGCCTCAACAGGTTATTCCCGGACAGACCGAGTCTACTGATGGGTGTTTTAGCACCGATTCCGGTGTGCGGCCTGTGCCAATTGTAGCGGTGTAGCCAATACGGCAGCTGTTCG
>JBAPUM010000071.1:0-61451 GCA_049282655.1 Xanthobacteraceae bacterium | reverse complement strand
TACGCTTCGCTCCATCCGGGCTACGAAGAAGGAAAAAAAGGAAGCGGAACGCCGACAAACGCTGATCCGTATCCTCCGCACCATCGGGTGCGGCTCTGCCCTTTTGGGGCAGCTCGCCTGTCGGCGTTCCACCACGGTTCTTGCCTAAGGGAGTTATCGTCCCAAAGGCACGGCACGGGCCAATGGCTTCGTGGGATCGAGCGCCAAAGCGCGGTTTACAAGCCGCCTGCGCCTTGAACCCACTTCCAGCGAGCACCTCGCGCACCGGTCATAGTGCCGGCGGGTTGATGCCCGAGCCGCCCGAGAACGGAGTGTATGGCCCCGCCCGCAGGCACCGCACTCGCCCCAACCGCCGGGGAGTACCCTCCCCGACGGCGTCCTTGGTGAGCGAGATTGCAGCTCATATAACTGAAACGGAGACAGTTGTCAAGCACATGTCTCCGCTACAGTGACAGATACGGAAGCCGTCCTGCGCGGGCCTGACCCCAGCGGCCACGTGGTCATTTCGGCTCGTATTCGGCGATTGATTGCACCGTCATTGCGGTTTTGTCGCTGTAATTTCGGTCGGCGGTTCCCCGCGATGCTTCACTCGGCCCTGCATGCGGCGCACTTGATCCTGAAGCTGCCGCCGCGCGTGCTTGAACGCATCGTCGATCGCGAAAGTCAGGTCGGCGTGCCGCCCGTTCGCTGGCGGCGTGCGTTCAACATTCACTTCGCGGCCCTCCGGCAGAGCGAGACGAATATGGACCTCATACAGCCCGCCACTGCGGTGACGATGGCTGGGCGCTTTCACGACGACCCGGCACGCCGTCACGCGACCGCAGCGCTGCTCGAGTTCAGCCACATGCTTCTCGACAGCGTTCCGGACTGCCGTGGTTTCGGTCATGCCGTGAAATTCGATCTCGGGCCGGGTTTGCATGGCGTTTCTCCGATCTGACGATTTTTGAAATTTATCGCGCCGCGGACTCATCCGTCTTTGATGTACATCAACGCATGTCTGCGCGGTATGCGCCTAAGTGACTGATAATTGGGGTTGTTTTGATCGCGGGCGACGGATCCCGTGGCGATCGAAAGAAGCGGAGCCGGATGAGCGGAGCGAAATCCATCATGCCGGAATGGTCGGGTGCCGGCGCAATCCTATCGTAGGCAAAAAATTCCTCTTCACGCCGGCCCTGGCCCATCGACATTCAACATTCGTACAATCAGGTGAAACATGGCTTGGCGAAGCGGGTCCGCGACTGGCCCCTTTCGCCGTTTCATCTTTATGTGCGCCGAGGAATACTGACTGAACGCTGAATTGCACGGGCGATGCCGGTGGCAGCGCATGGAGCTTTGAGGAGCGCCGATAGCGACCGGAAGCGCAGAGGCCGGGGACGTCGCTTCGCTCACCCGGGTTATGTTTGCTCAGATCGGTCCTGCCCGGCGACATCGAAGGAGACATCGAATGAGATCGACCGTGATGGATCTGCTGTTCTTTGGCATCGGATGGAGCGACATCGCGCTCACCCTGAACCGGGTAGCGGTTGGGGCGTTCTTCATGCTGTCGGGATATCACAAGCTGTTCAATGCGGAGCGCCACCGAACAGTCGTCGATGAACTCAAGGCGCTCGGCGTTCATGCCGTGGGCTTCAATCAATGGTGGGTGCCGTTGGTCGAGTTCAGCGCCGGCGGCGCCGTCCTTGTCGGGCTGTTGGCGCCGCTAGCCGCGCTTGGCCTCCTTGTGATCATCGTCGTCGCCGCCGCGACGTCGGGGCGGCAGCGGATCAATCTCTACAAGCCGATCGATGAAGGAGATCGCATCGACGATTGGCTCTATTTACCGGAGACGCTCTATGCCTTTATGTTGATCGTCGTCGTCTCGGCCGGCGCCGGGCCTTACAGCCTCGATGCGCTGATCCTGGGCCTGATAAACAGGCACGCCGCGTGACACCGCGTGTTGGCCGGTCGTCTTCTTCCGATGCCGGAGCGGGAGAAAACCGGGGGCGAGGGGTGGCGTTATGACAAGCGACATCGACGATGCGCTCATTCTCGCGGCCCGTCTTCTTCTCGCGACGCTGTTTCTGATTTTCGGCTGGAGAAAGCTGCGGGACTATGCGGGCACCGTAAGTCAGCTCGTACAGCTCAAGGCCCCGCTGCCGGGATTGGCCGCTGTCGTCGCGATCTTCATGGAGCTTCCGGTTGCGTTCGCGGTCGCCGTTGGCGCGTTCACACGTCCGGCGGCTTTGCTCATGTGTTTATACACGCTCGGAACCGCGTTTATCGGGCATCGCTATTGGACGGTGAAAGGCGCGGATTTTGTCGACAGCATGGATGGTTTTTACAAGGACCTCAGCATTATTGGCGGCTTCTTGCTGCTGTATGTGACCGGCGCCGGAAAATATTCGATCGATGCGTTGTGGCGCATCGCCGCGCCGTAACCTTGCTGCGCGGCGCATCGAACAACGTAGCGATCGGTCAAGCGACATGTTTGGCCAAGAACGCAAGAATAAGACTCGCGATCTCGTCGTTCTTCTCGTCCAAGGCAAAATGGCCGGCGTCGAGGAGATGGATATAGGCGTCCGGCAGATCACGCCTGAACGCTTCGGCCCCCGGACCGATGAACGAAGGATCGTTCCGCCCCCAGACCACGAGCGTAGGCGGCTTGTGCTCGCGCAACCACGCTTGCCACGCCGGATAAGAAGCGACGTTTGTTTGGTAATCGTAGAGCAGATCGGCCTGGATCTCGTGCTGCCCGGGCCTCGATAGATGGGCGTACTCGTCTGTCCAGGTGTCCGGGTTATAACGTTCGGGATGCGCGGTGCCGAGGGTGTGACGCTGCTCGGTCGCCGTGCGCGACACGAACGCCTCGAACACTTCAGGATGCGCCTTCGGATCGGCCCAGTATTGCGCGATGGCGGCCCACTTGGCGCCCAAACCTTCCGTGTACGCATTGGCGTTCTGGATGATAAGCGCCTGCAGCCGCTCCGGATGCGCCGTGATGATGCGAAAGCCGACCGGGCCGCCGTAGTCATGAAGGAAGAAGCTGTATTTGTTGATCTTGAGCTGCTCGAGAAGACCGTTGGTCGTCTTGGCCAGATTGTCGAAGCTGTACACATACGACGATGGTGGCGGGGCTTCACTCTGACCGAATCCCGGAAAATCCGGTGCTATCAGATGACAGCGTGTCGCGAGCAAGGGGATGAGGGTATCGAACTCGCGCGACGAAGAGGGAAACCCGTGCAGCAGCACGATTGTCGGGCCGTCCTTCGGACCGGCTTCGCGATAGAAAACGCCGACACCACCAACCGTCGTGCGGTGATAGGTCGTTGTCGCCGAGGTCGACGCCAGCAAACCAGACTCCAGCAAATGAGCCTTGGCAGCATCACCAGCGATCGACGCCGCGGTAGTTGCCGAAGAAGCTCCAGTTGTCATCATTTCGCTCCGTGGAGGCCGGGCGTTCAGTCGTTCCGCTCGATGGTATCCTTCTTTCGTCGCCATCGAACCGATCACAAAAGCCGATATGGAAATTCCCTGCGGCTTTCACAAATCTTTGCGTTTCAAGTTGTTGCACAAAAAAAGGTCATTGGAGCCGGCCACCCGGCGGCGAGTATTTATCCTTCCTTCTCGGACGGTTGGCCCTGGGCCTTTAGCTGTAACGGGCAGGTCACAGTTCATTGCTACAGCACACTGCCCGATATATTCTGGCGAGGGGTGAATTGCCAAATAAATCCGAATTGGAGGCGTCCATGAGCCCAGTCCAAGTCGAGCAGAAAACCTATCAGATGCCGCCGCAGGACGGCATTACGGTCGCGCACTTTCTCACCGTCGCCGACATCGAGCGCTCGCTTCGATTTTACGAAACGGTCTTCGGTAGTCGCATTCTGAGCAGAGGCGACAGCAAGGGTGCGCCGGGTTACCTTCAGATCGCGAACGCGTGGCTCATCGTCAATGTCGGCGGCGGTCCGACACCCGACAAACCGACGGTGGTTCTCAGCGTCCCGCCCGACCCCGATAAAGTCAGCAGCTTCATGAATATCCGCGTTGCCGATATTCAAGCCTGCTATGAACTTTGGCGAAAGCGCGGAGCCGTATTCATCACCGAGCCAAAGCCCAAATACGGCGAGACGCGCTGCTACATTCGCGATCCCGACGGCTACATTATAGAAGTCGGGCAAAGCAATCCGGGCATCGCCTACGGCTGAACGGGTTTGCGGCTGAACGGCGCGACAGATCAAAGCATCTGTGGCGAAACGTCAATCGGCTTGGATCTGAACAGCGGCGCCGTGCGCCTCCGCGGTGCCGGGCGCGATCACGAGATAACGGCGCGGCGCCTCGGCCTCGCCGTGCAGCACCTGGCGGATCGGTCCGATCGCGTTGACAATGGCAGCGCCCGCCGGATTGGTCATGAACCCTTGCAGCGGTTCGAGCGCACCTGTGCCGGATGGGTCATTCGCAAGCGCTAGCACATAGGGCTTTCCCGGTTCGAGCCCGGTGACTGCAGCTTCCAACACTTGCACGAGGCCCTGATCGGACAGCGAGACACTGGTCGGCGCGCTGCTCGCCGCGGGTTTCTGTCCGGCCGGCGCGAGCCATAGCTGCGCCGATTTCCCGGCCAGCCCGAGCGGTTGCAGGTTTTGCGTCCCCGGCCCATCCGGAACTGCATTGGGCACATAGACGAGAGCCTGCGGCGCCTGGCCGATCGGGCTCGTCGCGATCACTTTGTTGGTCAGCGTATCGATGGCGATCACGTGGTCTTCGTTCTCGAGCCCGACATAGACGCGGGTGCCGTCGCCGGACGGCCAGATGCCGTGCGGCAGCTTGCCGACCGGAATGGTCGCGACCTCCCGGAAATTGTCGGTGCGGAACACTTTGATCTCGTTTAGACCGCCGATCGTCACATAGGCGAACATGCCGGCGGCATTGCGCACGATATTGACGTGGTTGGTGATCGGGCCGGTGTCGAGCGTCGTCAGAATGTTGAACGGCGGCTGCGCATTGAAGACTTGCGTCTTGCCGGTATCTTTCAAAGTGAACCAGATCTGAGAGCTGTCCGGGGTCGCGGCGAGGTTCGGGCAAAATGGGCTTGCCTGCGGAACCTTGGCGACGATCTTGTGGTCAGCGACGGTGATGACGTCGGTCTCGGGCGTGAACGACGAGCAGACATAGCCGTATTTTCCGTCGGGCGAGAAAATCGTCATGCCCGGGCCGTTGGCGACAATGATCCGGTCCTTTTCCTCATAGGTCGTGCCGTCGAGCACGCTGACATAATTTTCGCCGCGCACGGTCACCCATATTTCCTTGCCGTCCATGGTGAAGAACGCTTCGTGCGGCGAGCGGCCCACATAGGTGACATGCTTGACGCTGTTGGTCGCGGTATCGATGAAGCTCACCGCATTCGAGCCGATGGCGACGACCGCAAGCGTGCGGTGATCGGGCGAAAAGCCCATGCCGTGCACCAATAATTGGCCTTTGTAGAGCGGACTGAAATTCCCAGGTAACGGATCGCCGAGATGGATGGCGCCGACGAGCGTGTTGTCGGCGGGATCGGTGACCGACACGGTGTTCGAGAACTGCTCCGCCGAATAGACGCGGTCGCGATGGCTGATCGGAATGTCGGGATCGCTGGCTGCGGCCGGAGCTTGCCCGGCCAACGCCGGCGCCAAAGCAGGCGTAACGAAGACGGACGCCGCGGCGGCGAGCAGAAGGACCATGACGGACGAAGGTTTCATGTCACAACTCCCTTGGATCTGATCGGCTATCGGAGTGCGGACTTCGTATTCTCGCCCGCGGCTGAGGATTGCGGACCGGATGAAGACGCAGACCGCGGCAGCGGCTCGCCGACGGCAAGATGCATCGCCGCGATCTCCTGTTGCTGCGTGACAATGATTTCCTGGGCCATGCGTCTGAGCTGCTCATTGTGTCCGTAGCGCAGTTCGGCTTGCGCCATCGCGATGGCGCCCTCGTGATGCGGCACCATCATGGCGACGAAGTCGCGATCGGTATCGCCGGAGGGCCTGATGCCCATGTCGACCATCATCTTCGACATCGCGGTGACACTGTCGGTCAGGAACGGCCTTTCGGCGCGCGAGGCATCGCGGAAATGCGCGGCGCAGATCGACGCAATATAGTCGGCGAGCGATTCCGATTCTTTCGAGCAAGCAGCCAGCGCCGCTGCGACAACAAAAGCGACAGCAAGCACCGCCGTTCGCGTCACGATCGGATAACGATGGGCGATCGACATGACGGCTCCCTGAACGAACGGGGTGAAATCCCGCCGTTCATTGGCTCCGGGCAGGCGTCCCGTGAGGCTTGGGCCAAGGCATCGTACGCCATCGTACCGGCGAAGCCTGCCGCCGGGAAGTGGCCGGCCGCGGAACAGGGCCGAGGTCTTCGAGCGGCTGATTAAATGCCGTCACCGTAATTTGGACTCGGAGGCGGGATTGATATGCCGCAAAACCCACGATATGCGACGCGGCCCGGCACTTGTTCCCGGGAAGTTGCGGATCATGTAATCTGCGGCGGCTTCCGCGCCACACGAGGCGCGGCGCGGGTGTAGCTCAATGGTAGAGCAGAAGCCTTCCAAGCTTATGACGAGGGTTCGATTCCCTTCACCCGCTCCAAATCTTTCGACGATTTATCCCGAGGCCGCCGTGCGGCCTATGCCTGCCCGGTCCGACGGCGGGTTTGCGAGCGGCGGTAGCGAGACAGCGCCTCGCGAACCGCGTATCCGATCGCGATGCCAACAGCGAGCGTGATTGTTGTCTCAAACATCGACGGGTCAGCCTATTCACCTGTTCCAGTCGAACCCGGCTGCGGCTCTCCGACTTGGAAGTCGCCGTTGGGGATCAGCAGGCCTTCGAGGCGGATTGCCGCCAGCGTCCAGTCCCGCGCCATGTCGAGGAAGATCTGGCGATCTTTTTCAGACGCGACTTCGGTGGCCCAGAGCAGGCATTCGGCGGCGAATTCGCGATATTCCTTGGCGCTCGTCAATGGCGGTCCCCGCCAATCGTCTGCCCTCTATTTAAGCACGCGAGGGGTGGCTCACTCGGTGCGAAACTGTACGAAATGGAATTAAAGCGGCGCGCGCCGCTGTTGCCGAGCAGGCCAACCGCCAAAATCCCGCCCATCCGGGCTGGTCTCTTGCGTTGTTGCGCGCCAACGGGCATTTGTCCGCGGCGGACGCCGCCTAGGAGTGTAGCTCAATGGCTAGAGCACCGGTCTCCAAAACCGGGGGTTGGGGGTTCGAGTCCCTCCACTCCTGCCAGGCGAGCCGGAGTTGTTCAGCCGCCCCGGTTCGCCCGCCCCCTCGGGAGCTTGGCGTAAGCATTTGGGACCAAAGGCGGACTTTGGCCGCTTGACGCTGCGACCGGCGGGCAGTAGGTAACATCCTATCGTCAGCGGCCCGGAAACGGACTTCCGCGACGAGCATATTCCCCAAAGGCACCGCTGGTCGGTCTCGTCCTTCAGTCTGGGCGGGGAAGGTTATTGGATTTAGCGAATGGCGAAAGTCAGTCCGTTCAAGTTTCTGCAGGAAGTGCGGGCCGAAGCGCAGAAGGTCACGTGGCCGACGCGCAAGGAAACCACCGTCACCACCATCATGGTGTTCGTGATGGTTTTCGTGGCGTCGATCTTCTTTCTGCTGGCCGATCAGGTGATGCGCATCGCCGTCAGCTTCCTGCTCGGCATCAGCGCATGACGCGCTTTCATTTCACGATCCCCTTCATGACCCGGAATCCATGACATGACGAGCCGGTGGTACGCGGTCCACGCCTATTCGAATTTCGAGAACAAGGTGGCGGATTCGATCCGTGAGCAGGCCAAGCAACGCGGGCTGTCGGGCCAGTTCCAGGAAATCCTGGTGCCCAAGGAAAAGGTCGTCGAGGTCCGGCGCGGCCGCAAGGTCGATGCCGAGCGCAAATTCTTCCCCGGCTACGTGCTGGTGAAGATGGAAATGACCGACGACGCCTATCATCTAATCAAGAACACGCCGAAGGTGACGGGCTTCCTCGGCTCCGACAACAAGCCGATGCCGCTGTCGGATGCCGAAGCCGAGCGCATCATTCATCAGGTGCAGGAAGGTATCGAACGGCCGAAGCCGTCGGTGTCCTTCGAGGTCGGCGAGCAGGTGCGGGTGTCGGACGGACCGTTTGCGTCGTTCAACGGCACCGTGGAAGAAGTCGACGAGGCCCGCTCGCGGCTCAAGGTTGCGGTGTCGATCTTCGGCCGCGCCACGCCGGTCGAGCTCGAATTCGGACAGGTGGAGAAGTTATAGTGTTCTACCTCTCCCGCTCGCGGGAGAGGGTTTTGGAAGTGAAGCCGTGGGAGGTGAGGCGGTCGCCAGCCGTCGAGATCCGAACCACTAAACAGGAGTAGAGAATGGCGAAGAAAATCACCGGCTATGTGAAGCTGCAGGTGCCGGCGGGGGCGGCCAATCCGTCGCCGCCGATCGGGCCTGCATTAGGCCAGCGCGGCCTCAACATCATGGAGTTCTGCAAGGCGTTCAACGCCCAGACCCAGAAGTTGGAAAAGGGCACGCCGATCCCCGTCACCATCACGGTCTATGCCGACCGCTCGTTCACCTTCGAACTGCGGACCCCTCCGGTGTCGCACTTCCTCAAGAAGGCGGCCAAGATCGAGAGCGGCTCGAAAAACCCGGGCCGCGATTTCGCGGGCTCGGTGACCAAAGACCAGGTGCGCGAGATCGCCGAGCAGAAGATGAAGGATCTCAACTGCGACACGATCGAATCCGCCATGCGCATGATTGAAGGATCGGCGCGCTCGATGGGCCTAGAGGTGAAAGCATGAGCACGCTTGGAAAACGCAGCCGCGCGGTACGCGAAGGCGTCGATCGCGAGAAGCTTTATTCGCTCGCCGAGGCCGTGAAGATGGTCAAGGAGCGCGCCAAGGCCAAATTCGACGAGACCGTCGAAGTGGCGATGAATCTCGGCATCGATCCGCGTCACGCCGACCAGACGGTGCGCGGCGTCGTCATGCTGCCGAACGGCTCCGGCCGCTCGGTGCGGGTGGCGGTGTTCGCGCGCGGCGCCAAGGCCGACGAAGCCAAAGCGGCCGGCGCCGATGTGGTCGGCGCCGAGGATCTGGTGGAGAAAGTCCAGAGCGGCACGATCGACTTCGACCGCGTCGTCGCCACCCCCGACCTGATGCCGCTCGTCGGTCGGCTCGGCAAAGTGCTCGGCCCGCGCGGCTTGATGCCGAACCCGAAAGTCGGCACCGTCACCATGGACATCGCCAATGCGGTGCGCGGCGCCAAAGGCGGCTCGGTCGAGTTCCGCGCCGAGAAGGCCGGCATCGTCCAGGCCGGCGTCGGCAAGGCCTCGTTCAGCGAGGAAAAGCTGGTCGAGAACATCCAGGCTTTCGCCGATGCGGTGCAGAAATCGCGGCCGGCGGGCGCCAAGGGCCACTTCATCAATCGCGTCGCGATCTCCTCGACCATGGGACCGGGCGTGAAAGTCGAGCCCGCGAGTCTGTTCCCGGGGTCGCAGACGCAGCACTAAAATTATCCCTCCCCCACAAAGGGGGAGGGCTTCATCATGCCGCCGCGCGGGTGCCCCACAGCGCCTGCGTGGCAATTTGCGCGCCTTCGGCCAGCGATTTCAGCTTCGCCCACATGATCGAGGGATGGACGCGGCGCGCGAACGGGCTTTGCGCGAAGCCGCAATCGGTGCCGCCCATGACATTCTCCCGGCCGACGATTTTTGCCAGCCGTACGATGCGTTCGGCGACCAGTTCCGGATGCTCGACGATATTGGTGGCGTGGCTGATGACGCCGGGGATCAGAATCTTGCCCGGCGCGAGCTTGACGGTCTCCCACACCCGCCACTCGTGGGCGTGGCGCGGATTGGCCGCCTCGAAGGAATAATGACCGACACGGACTTGCAGCAGAAGATCGATGATGTCCTTGAGCGGTACGTCGAAGGCATGCGGGCCGTTCCAGCTGCCCCAGCAGATGTGATAGCGCGAGCGCGCTTCGGGGATACCTCTGAGCGCATGATTGAGCGCGTCGATGCGCAATTGCGCCCAGCGCCGGTAGTCGGCGGCGCTCATCGGCGGCACCATGCGCTCGAACATGTAGGGCAAAAAGGCGTCGTCGACCTGGACATAGAGTCCTGCGTCGACGATCGCCTTGTATTCCTCATGCAGCGCATCGGCGAGCGCGAACAGGAAGGTCTCCTCGTCTTTATAATGCTCGTTCTTGGCGCCCGGCAGCGCGCTCGCCGGCGCCACGACCGGCAGGAAGCCCGCCAGCGACGGACGGCCATGTTTCGCCTTGGCGACGCCGGCCTTCAGATTCTGGATGTCGCGCAGAACCTGCTGGTTCGAATATTCGATCGGTCCACTGACCACGACGCGATTGCCGAGCCGTTTGGCGAGGCCCGATGCGGCGTTGTATTCGGCGTAGAATTCCGGGAAGGCCTGGTGGTCGCGGCCGCCGCCCATGGACGCCATCGGGTCCTTGGCTTCCTCCGGCGTTGCCGGCCGCACCGTTATTCCGGAGAGCCGCTTGTGCACATAAAAGGCCCAATTGGCACCTTTGCTGAACTCGCCATCGCTGACGATGTCGATGCCGGTCTCGGCCTGCTGACGCACCACCTCGGCGACGGATTCGGTAAGGCAGGCTTCGAAGGCGGCTTCATCATAAGGCTTGCCGTCTTCGATCGCCCGCCAGAATTCGATGAGCTTCGGCGGCCGGATCAGGCTGCCGACATGGGTGGTCAGGATGCGGTCGGGCATTGTGGTTCCTCCCTTGGCGTTTCGGCTGCGCGGTTTCTTGGTTGCGCACGTTCTTGGATGCGCGAGTTCTTGATGCGCGAGTTCTTGGATACGATCGTATGACGCGGATTTCACCGCGCAAAGCGCCGATCCCGCCGATCGAGAATCCGCTTGGCAAAATGAGCCCGACCGGCTAAATAACCGGCGAGGGCGTGCCGGCCCAGTTTGTCGGCGCGCCTTTGTGCGCTTCCCGAAACCCGTCTGGGCGAGACAATCTCTTAGAGCCGATCCCGGTTGGATTTTCTAGGAGAATGAGGACCTTAGCTGATTGGAAAGCGTACTCCTGTCCGAGACTGCAGGTGCCGGCAACGGCTTAATGGGTCCTCTAAAACAGGGCCAGCCAGCATAGACGGGTGAAGGACTGGGGCGAGACCTTTGCGGCTCGATGGCTGCGAGGATTGCCCTTCGGTTCTGACCTCGATGGCCCGGTAGAGCGCGAGCTCGGCCGGGAGGGCAGGGTGTAAATGTCGTCCTGCCTGGTCCTTCCTCCTCAGGGGGAATCTAGCGGGACGGCCGGCATCAACCCGGCGGCCTCGCAAGCGGACCGCCAACCGGAGAGAGCTTTTGGAACGCGCGGCAAAAAGCGAAGCGGTTACGGCGCTTGGTGACATCTTCAAGGCCACCAAGGTCGTTGTCGTCGCTCATTATTCCGGCCTCACGGTCGCCCAGATGCAGACTCTGCGCAGGCAGATGAAGCAGGCGGGCGCCAGCGTGAAGGTCGCGAAGAACCGCTTGGCCAAGATCGCCCTTGAGGACAGCGAGGTCGCCTCGATCGCGCCGTTGCTTAAGGGGCCGACACTGCTCGCCTATTCGGGCGACCCGGTGGCGGCGCCGAAGGTCGCTATCGACTTCGCCAAGACGAACGAGCGGTTCGTCATTCTCGGCGGGGCGATGGGACGGACCGCACTCGACCCGAACGGAGTCAAGGCGCTCGCCGCCTTGCCGTCGCTCGACGAGTTGCGGGCCAAGATCGTCGGTCTGATCCAGGCGCCGGCAACCAAGATCGCGCAGGTGGTCAATGCCCCTGCCGCCAAGGTCGCCCGCGTCCTGCAAGCCTATGCCAGCAAATCCGAAAGCTCCGAAAGCGCGGCCGCTTAACCAATCATCTCAAGGTTAGAACCGAAGGACAAACACATGGCTGATCTGCAGAAAATCGTCGACGACCTCTCGAGCCTCACCGTGCTCGAGGCTTCCGAACTGGCAAAGCTCCTCGAAGAAAAGTGGGGCGTTTCGGCCGCGGCCGCTGTCGCGGTAGCGGCAGGTCCCGCGGCGGCGGCCGCACCGGCTGCCGAAGAAAAGACCGAATTCACGGTCGTTCTTGCCGCGGTCGGCGACAAGAAGATCGAGGTCATCAAGGAAGTCCGCGCCATTACCGGCCTCGGCCTCAAGGAGGCCAAGGATCTGGTCGAAGGCGCGCCGAAACCGGTCAAGGAAGGCGTCAACAAGGACGACGCCGCCAAGATCAAGGCGCAGCTCGAAAAAGTCGGCGCCAAGGTTGAGTTGAAGTAAGTCGTGCTTACTTAAGGGAATTCCCCAGGGCTCGCGTGCGGGCCCGGGGAATTTCACGCGGAACACGGTGTGGTGATTCGGCAGTCTGGCCGAATCGTCTGAGAGTTGGACGCAAGTTTAGGCGTATCAAGATTAAGGCGCATGACGCCTGTCCCGACGGTCGCGATGGATTGCGGCCCTCTGGAGAGTCGCCCCGATCGCCGGAGTCGTCTTGATCCCCTAGGTAACCTCGATCCGCTGGGCGTGCCCGGCGGGATCGGGCGTGATGGTTTGAGCGGGCCGAGGCTTTAAGCCTTCGGTCCGAACCCGATGGTTCGATTGAGCGAGAGGACATAATGGCGCAGACGTTTATCGGTCGGAAGCGCGTAAGGAAGTCATTCGGAAAAATCGAAGAAGTCGCGGAGATGCCGAACCTCATCGAGGTTCAGAAGGCGTCCTACGACCAATTTTTGTTGGTGGTGGAGCCGCAAGGCGGCAGGCCTAATGAGGGCCTGCAGGCCGTTTTCAAATCGGTGTTCCCGATTTCGGACTTCTCCTCGACCTCGATGCTGGAATTCGTCAAATACGAATTCGAACCGCCGAAATACGACGTCGACGAGTGCCGCCAGCGCGGCATGACCTATGCCGCGCCGCTCAAGGTGACGCTGCGGCTCATCGTGTTCGATATCGACGAAGAGACCGGCGCCAAATCGGTCAAGGACATCAAAGAGCAGGATGTCTACATGGGCGACATTCCGCTTATGACCAATAACGGCACCTTCATCGTCAATGGCACCGAACGCGTCATCGTCTCGCAGATGCACCGCTCGCCCGGCGTGTTCTTCGATCACGACAAGGGCAAGACCCATTCCTCGGGCAAGCTTCTGTTCGCCGCCCGCATCATTCCCTATCGCGGCTCCTGGCTCGACATCGAATTCGACGCCAAGGACATCGTCTATGCGCGTGTCGACCGGCGGCGGAAAATTCCCGTCACCTCGCTCCTCTATGCGCTCGGCATGAGCGGCGAGGAAATCCTCAACACCTTCTACAAGCAGATTCCCTACAAGCGCACCAAAGACGGCTGGCGCGTGCCGTTCGATGCCAACCGGCTGCGCGGCTACAAGGCGGTCAACGATCTGGTCGACGCCGATACCGGCAAGGTCGTGCTCGAGGCCGGCAAGAAGCTCACGGTGCGTCAGGCCCGCCAACTCGCCGAGAAGGGGCTCAAGGCGCTGCGTCTCTCCGACGAGGAACTGATCGGCCATTACATCGCCGAAGACCTCGTCAATCCGAAGACCGGCGAGATCTACGCCGAGGCCGGCGAGGAGATCACCGAGAAGAATCTGAAGCTGCTCAACGAGCAGGGCTACAAGGAGCTGCCGCTCCTCAACATCGACCATGTCAATGTCGGCGCCTATATCCGCAATACGCTGGTAATCGACAAGAACATGACGCGTGAGGACGCGCTGTTCGACATCTATCGCGTCATGCGTCCCGGCGAGCCGCCGACGATCGATACGGCGCAGAACATGTTCCAGTCGCTGTTTTTCGATTCGGAGCGTTACGACCTCTCCGCGGTCGGCCGCGTCAAGATGAACATGCGACTCGACCTCACCGCCGAAGACTCCATGCGCATCCTGCGCAAGGAAGACATCGTGTCGGTGATCCGCACGCTCGTCGATCTGCGCGACGGCAAGGGCGAAATCGACGACATCGACCATCTCGGCAATCGCCGGGTGCGTTCGGTCGGCGAATTGATGGAAAATCAATATCGCATCGGCTTGCTGCGCATGGAGCGCGCCATCAAGGAACGCATGTCGTCGGTCGACATCGATACCGTGATGCCGCAGGACCTGATCAACGCCAAGCCGGCGGCCGCGGCGGTGCGCGAGTTTTTCGGCTCGTCGCAATTGTCGCAGTTCATGGATCAGACCAACCCGCTGTCGGAGATCACCCACAAACGGCGCCTGTCGGCGCTTGGTCCGGGCGGTCTGACGCGCGAGCGTGCCGGCTTCGAGGTGCGCGACGTGCATCCGACGCATTACGGCCGCATCTGTCCGATCGAGACGCCGGAAGGGCCGAATATCGGTCTGATCAATTCGCTCGCGACCTATGCGCGGGTGAACAAATACGGCTTCGTCGAGACGCCCTATCGCAAGGTCAAGGACGGCCGCGTCACCGACGAGGTGATCTATCTGTCGGCGATGGAGGAGGGGCGCTACACGGTGGCGCAGGCCAACTCCGTGATCGATGCCAAAGGCCGCTTCACCGACGATCTCGTCGTCGTGCGGCATTCCGGCGACGTCCAGCTCATTCCGCCCGATAAGGTGGATTTCATGGACGTGTCGCCGAAGCAGCTGGTTTCGGTCGCGGCCGCGCTGATCCCGTTCCTCGAGAACGACGACGCCAACCGCGCGCTGATGGGCTCCAACATGCAGCGTCAGGCGGTGCCGCTCGTTCGTGCCGAGGCGCCGTTCGTCGGCACCGGCATGGAAGGCGTCGTCGCGCGCGATTCCGGCGCGGCGATTGCCGCGCGCCGCACCGGCTCGGTCGACCAGGTCGATGCGACCCGTATCGTCATCCGCGCCACCGATGAGCCCGACCCGACCAAGCCGGGCGTCGACATCTACCGGCTGATGAAGTTCCAGCGCTCCAACCAGAACACCTGCATCAACCAGCGGCCGCTGGTGAAAGTGGGCGATCAGGTCAAGAAGGGCGACATCATCGCCGACGGCCCGTCGACCGATCTCGGCGAGCTCGCGCTCGGCCGCAACGCCTTGGTCGCGTTCATGCCGTGGAACGGCTACAATTTCGAGGACTCGATCCTGCTGTCCGAGCGGATCGTCAAAGACGACGTCTTCACTTCGATCCATATCGAGGAATTCGAAGTGATGGCCCGCGACACCAAGCTCGGGCCCGAGGAAATCACCCGCGATATTCCCAACGTCTCGGAAGAGACGCTGAAGAATCTCGACGAGGCGGGCATCGTCTATATCGGCGCCGAAGTGCGCGCCGGCGACATCCTGGTCGGCAAGATCACGCCGAAGGGCGAAAGCCCGATGACGCCGGAGGAAAAGCTCCTGCGCGCCATCTTCGGCGAGAAGGCCTCCGACGTGCGCGACACCTCGTTGCGGGTGCCGCCCGGTGTGCAAGGCACCGTCGTCGAAGTCCGGGTGTTCAACCGGCACGGCGTCGAAAAGGACGAGCGCGCGCTCGCCATCGAGCGTGAAGAGATCGAACGGCTCGCCAAAGACCGCGACGACGAGCAGGCGATCCTCGACCGCAACGTCTACGGCCGTCTTGCCGAGCTGCTCGAAGGCCGCCAGGGCATTGCCGGCCCGAAGGGCTTCAAAAAGGACACCAAGATCACCCGCCCGGTGCTCGACGAGTATCCGCGCGCGCAATGGTGGATGTTCGCTTCGCCGAACGACAAGATCATGGCGGAGATCGAAGCCATCCGGAAGCAGTACGACGAATCGAAGAAGCGCCTCGAACAGCGCTTCCTCGACAAGGTCGAGAAGCTGCAGCGCGGCGATGAATTGCCGCCCGGCGTCATGAAGATGGTCAAGGTCTTCGTCGCCGTGAAGCGCAAGATCCAGCCCGGCGACAAGATGGCCGGCCGCCACGGCAACAAGGGCGTGGTGTCGAAGATCGTGCCGTCGGAGGACATGCCGTTCCTCGCCGACGGCACCCCGGTCGACGTCGTGCTCAATCCGCTCGGCGTGCCGAGCCGCATGAATGTCGGCCAGATCCTGGAGACCCATCTGGGCTGGGCCTGTGCCGGCCTCGGCCTGAAAATCGGCCATGCCGTCGACCTCTATAACAGCGGCGGCAAGAAGGATTCGAAGCCGCTGAAGGAGCTCCTGAAAAAGGTCTATGGCGAGGAAGAGACCATCAAGTCGCTCGACGACAAGGGCCTCATGGAGCTCGGCAGCAATCTGCGCCACGGCGTGCCGATTGCGACGCCGGTGTTCGACGGCGCCAAGGAAGCCGACATCGAGCACATGCTCGATCTCGCCGGCCTCGATCATTCCGGGCAGGTGTCGCTCTATGACGGGCGCACCGGCGATACCTTCGATCGCAAGGTCACGGTCGGCTACATCTACATGCTGAAGCTGCATCATCTTGTCGACGACAAGATCCATGCCCGTTCGATCGGCCCCTACAGCCTCGTCACCCAGCAACCGCTCGGCGGCAAGGCGCAGTTCGGCGGCCAGCGTTTCGGCGAAATGGAAGTGTGGGCGCTCGAAGCCTATGGCGCCGCCTACACGCTGCAGGAGATGCTGACGGTGAAGTCCGACGACGTCGCCGGACGCACCAAGGTCTACGAGTCGATCGTGCGCGGCGACGACGCGTTCGAGTCCGGCATTCCGGAATCGTTCAACGTGCTGGTCAAGGAAATGCGCTCGCTCGGCCTGAACGTCGACCTCTACAACTCGAAGCAACAGCGTGGCGAAGGCCTGCCCGAGGCCGCCGAGTAAGACGATACGTCATGCGCGGGCGCCACCCGCGCATGCTCTACCGCAGGGATACTGACACAGCGGCCGACACGGTCGGCAAGCGGAGAAGACGATGAACCAAGAACTTATGAATCTGTTCAGCCCGCAAGTGCCGGCTCAGGTCTTCGACCAGATCCGGATCTCGATTGCGAGCCCGGATAAGATTCTGTCCTGGTCCTACGGCGAGATCAAAAAGCCGGAGACCATCAACTACCGCACCTTCAAGCCCGAGCGCGACGGCTTGTTCTGCGCGCGCATTTTCGGGCCGATCAAGGACTACGAGTGCTTGTGCGGCAAGTACAAGCGGATGAAGTACAAGGGCATCATCTGCGAAAAGTGCTCGGTGGAAGTGACGCTGTCGCGCGTGCGCCGCGAGCGCATGGGCCATATCGAGCTCGCAGCCCCGGTCGCGCATATCTGGTTCTTGAAGTCGTTGCCGAGCCGGATCGGGCTTCTGCTCGACATGACGCTGAAGGATCTCGAGCGCATTCTCTATTTCGAATATTACGTCGTGCTCGAGCCGGGCCTCACCGCGCTCAAGGACCGCCAGCTCCTGTCCGAAGACGAATACGTCAAGGCGCAGGATGAGTTCGGCGCCGACAGCTTCACCGCCATGATCGGCGCGGAAGCGATCCGCGAAATGCTCAAAGCGCTCGATCTCGAGAAGATGGCGGCCGATCTGCGCCAGGAGATCATCGAATCGACCTCCGAGCTCAAGCCGAAGAAGCTCGCCAAGCGGCTCAAGCTGATCGAGGCCTTCACCCAGTCCAGCAACAAGCCGGAATGGATGATCCTCACGCACGTACCGGTGATCCCGCCCGACCTGCGGCCGCTGGTGCCGCTCGACGGCGGCCGCTTCGCGACGTCCGACCTCAACGACCTCTATCGCCGCGTCATCAACCGCAACAACCGGCTGAAGCGGCTGATCGAGTTGCGCGCTCCCGACATCATCATCCGCAACGAGAAGCGGATGCTGCAGGAAGCGGTCGACGCCTTGTTCGACAACGGCCGCCGCGGCCGCGTCATCACCGGCGCCAATAAGCGCCCGCTGAAGTCGCTCGCCGACATGCTCAAGGGCAAGCAGGGCCGGTTCCGCCAGAACCTGCTCGGCAAGCGCGTCGATTATTCCGGCCGCTCGGTGATCGTGGTCGGCCCCGAACTCAAGCTGCATCAGTGCGGGCTGCCGAAGAAGATGGCGCTCGAACTGTTCAAGCCGTTCATCTATTCGCGGCTCGACGCCAAGGGTCTGTCGACCACCGTGAAGCAGGCGAAGAAGCTCGTCGAGAAGGAGAAGCCCGAGGTTTGGGATATTCTCGACGAGGTCATCCGCGAGCATCCGATCCTGCTCAACCGCGCGCCGACGCTGCACCGCCTCGGCATCCAGGCCTTCGAGCCGGTGCTGATCGAGGGCAAGGCTATTCAGCTGCATCCCTTGGTGTGCGCGGCGTTCAATGCCGACTTCGACGGCGACCAGATGGCGGTTCACGTGCCGCTGTCGCTCGAGGCGCAGCTTGAAGCGCGCGTCTTGATGATGTCGACCAACAACATCCTGCATCCCGCGAACGGCGCGCCGATCATCGTGCCGTCGCAGGATATCGTGCTCGGGCTTTACTATCTTTCGATCATTCGCGACGCGGTGGAAGGCGAGAAGCTGAAGCTTTTCGGCGACCTGGCGGAGATCGAGCTTGCGCTGCACGAGAAGGCCGTCAGCCTGCATTCGCGGATCAAGTACCGCTGGCAGGGCGTCGGCGCGGACGGCAAGCCGGTCACGCGCTGGTACGACACGACTCCGGGCCGGGTCATTCTCGGTTCGGTGCTGCCGAAGCTCGCCAAGACGCCGTTCGACCTCGTCAACAAGCTTATGACGAAGCGCGAAATCTCCGGCATGATCGACAATGTCTATCGCCACTGCGGTCAGAAGGAGACGGTGATCTTCTGCGATCGCGTCATGGCGCTGGGCTTCCATCACGCCTTCAAGGCCGGCATTTCCTTCGGCAAGGACGACATGGTGGTGCCGCGCTCCAAGAAGGCGAGCGTCGAGCGGACGCGCGACCTCGTGAAGGAGTTCGAGCAGCAATACAATGACGGCCTGATCACGCAGGGCGAGAAGTACAACAAGGTGGTCGACGCCTGGTCGAAGTGCACCGAAGAAATCGCCGAAGCGATGATGAAGGAGATCTCCACCTCCCGGCCGGCGGCCGACAAGGGCCAGGAGGCTCAGGTCAACTCGATCTACATGATGGCGCATTCCGGCGCGCGCGGTTCGCCCGCGCAGATGCGTCAGCTTGCCGGCATGCGCGGCTTGATGGCGAAGCCGTCCGGCGAAATCATCGAGAGCCCGATCATCTCGAACTTCAAGGAAGGGCTGTCGGTGCTCGAGTACTTCAACTCGACGCACGGCGCGCGTAAGGGTCTCGCCGACACCGCGCTGAAGACCGCGAACTCGGGCTATCTGACGCGTCGTCTCGTCGACGTGGCGCAGGACTGCATCATCACCGATTATGACTGCGGTACGACCCGCGGCATCAAGGTGCGCGCCATCATCGACGCCGGCACGGTGGTCGCCTCGCTGGCAAGCCGCATTCTCGGCCGCACCACGGCCGAGGACGTGCGCGATCCGTCGGGCACCCAGGTTCTGGTGCCCAACGCCACGCTGCTCGAAGAGCAGCATGTCGAGAAACTGGTCAACGCCGGCGTGCAGGAGCTCAAGATCCGCTCCGTGCTCACCTGCGAGACCGTGACCGGCGTTTGCGGCGCTTGCTACGGGCGCGATCTCGCCCGCGGCACTCCGGTCAATATGGGCGAGGCGGTCGGCGTCATTGCGGCGCAATCGATCGGCGAGCCCGGCACCCAGCTGACGATGCGGACGTTCCACATCGGCGGCGCGGCGCAGATTTCGGAGCAATCGTTCATCGAGTCGAACTTCGAGGGTACGGTCAAGATCAAGAACTTGAACGCTACCCGCAATTCGGATGGCGACCTGATCGCGATGGCCCGCAATCTCATCGTCGCCGTGATGGATCCGGACGGCACCGAACGGGCCGTGCACCGCATCCAATACGGCGCGCGGCTGAAGGTCGAGGACGGTCAGCACATCAAACGCGGCGAGCGCATCGCCGAGTGGGATCCGTATACGCGGCCGATCTTGACCGAGCTCGAAGGCATTGTCGGCTACGAGGACCTTGTCGACGGTCAGTCGTTGACGGAAACGCTCGACGAATCGACCGGCATCGCCAAACGCGTGGTTATCGACTGGCGCTCGGGCTCCGCCCGCGGCCAGCAGGACCTGCGTCCGGCGCTGGTGATCAAGGACAAGGACGGCAAGATCCTCAAACTGAGCCGCGGCGGCGACGCCCGCTATATGCTGGCGGTCGATGCCGTCATCTCGGTCGATCCCGGCTCCACAGTGCGGGCGGCCGACGTCATCGCGCGTATCCCCACGGAAAGCGCGAAGACGCGCGACATCACCGGCGGTCTGCCGCGGGTCGCGGAATTGTTCGAGGCAAGGCGTCCGAAGGAGTCCGCGGTCATCGCGGAAATCTCCGGCACCGTTCGCTTCGGCCGCGACTACAAGAACAAGCGGCGCATCACCATCGAGCCGACCGACAAGGCCGAGGAGGCGAGGGAATACCTCGTTGCCAAAGGCAAGCACATCCATCTGCAGGACGGCGACGCCATCGAAAAGGGCGATTACATCGTCGAAGGCAACCCGGCGCCGCACGACATCCTGGCGATCAAAGGCGTCGAGGAGCTTGCCGGCTACCTCGTCAACGAGATCCAGGACGTCTATCGGCTGCAGGGCGTCGCGATCAACGACAAGCATATCGAAGTGATCGTGCGGCAGATGCTGCAGAAGGTCGAAATCGACGATTCCGGCGAGACCGATCTGATCCAAGGCGAGCAGGTCGACCGCATCGAGTTCGACGAGGTCAATGCCAGGTTCGCGGCCGAGGGCAAGAAGCCTGCGGTGGCGCATCCGGTGTTGCTTGGCATCACCAAGGCGTCGCTGCAGACGCGCTCGTTCATCTCGGCGGCGTCGTTCCAGGAGACGACCCGCGTGCTCACGGAAGCCGCCGTCAACGGCAAGCACGACACGCTCGACGGCTTGAAGGAGAACGTCATCGTCGGCCGCCTGATCCCGGCCGGGACCGGCGCCATGATGAACAAGATGCGCGTAGTCGCCATCAAGCGCGATGCGCTCATTCTCGCCGAGCGCGAGAAGGAAGCCGCCGTCAAGGCCGAAGCTGCGGCCGAAACCGCGGCGCTGCCGGTGCCGGCGGCGGAGTAACGCCGGCAACTGCAATGAAATCGGAGGGCCGCCCGGTGGGCGGCCCTTTTCTTTGATGGGAAATCCCGATGGCAACGCCTGGGCCGATCAAAATCCTCAGTGGCGGCGCGCTGCGCACCCTGATGGTCGATGTCGTGCCGTTGTTCGAAAAAGCAAAAGCCGTCGCAGTCGAAATCGAATTCCGCCTGACCTCGGTGTTGCAGAAAGAGATCGAAGCCGGCGCGGTATTCGATCTGGCGCTCTTGCCGCGCCCCGAGCTCGAAGAACTGGCGCGGCTTGGCAAGATCGCCGACGGTATCACTGACGTCACCCGCTCGACGGTCGGCCTTGCCGTCCGCGCCGGCGCGCCAAAGCCCGATATCGCCACGGTCGCGGCATTGAAATGGGCGCTCCTTGGAGCCCGCTCGATCGCCTATAGCGACGGTCCGAGCGGCGCCTATATCGCCGAACTGCTCAAACGCCTCGGCATTGCCGACGAGATGCGGCCAAAATCGAAGCTGACGGGTAGGCCAGTGGCCGAACTCGTGGCTGCTGGCGAGGCAGAAATCGGCCTCCAGCAGATCGTCGCCATCCTGCCGGTCGAGGGCGCCGAACTGGTCGGCCCGCTGCCGGCCGAATTGCAGAACGTCATTATCTATGCGGCCGGCATATCGGCGAGCGCGAATGAGGCTGTGGCGGCGCGCAATTTCGTGGCGTTCATGGCGGGTCCGGAAGCCAAACGCCTGATCCGGGCCAAGGGCATGGAGCCGGGCTGAGTGATCGAGCGATAATAGCGCAGATGTGCTTGCGCCATCGCGTTTTCGGGCCCATATCGGCTTGACTTAGAGCGGTGTGGCCGATACATACCGCGCACTTTACGGCAGGCGGTGAGCTTCGCCCGTCGGAACGGCCTGCCCGGGTCCCCTGTATAAGCTTTTGAAAGTGGTCAGTTTTGACTGGCTTTCATGGCTCGTCGGACACGGCGTGACGCCTCGACGAAGGAAGCTCAAACGCTGCCTCTGACTACGAAAAGTCAGACTATCGGTGCATGACCGCGCTTAACGGCGTGGTCCTCTGCGAAGACCAAGCGCCCTTCCGCCCGGGAAGCGGATGGCGCGATTTGGTTTGCGTTGATGGATTCGCTTGCCGAGCCGGGGTTCGAACCTCGGTCAGGCAAACGGGGCGGTCGCCCCATTCTGGAATGCAACAGGGGCGTAAGCCCCTCTCTTGGAGCGAAGTTGAGGATGCCGACGATTAACCAGCTCGTTCGCAAGCCGCGAGTCGCGCAGCACGCGAAGAAGAAGGTGCCGGCCTTGCAGCAGAGCCCGCAAAAGCGCGGCGTCTGCACGCGCGTCTATACGACGACGCCGAAGAAGCCGAACTCGGCGCTGCGCAAGGTCGCCAAGGTGCGGCTGACCAACGGCTTCGAAGTCATCGGCTACATCCCCGGCGAAGGCCATAACCTGCAGGAACATTCGGTGGTGATGATCCGCGGCGGCCGCGTCAAGGATCTGCCGGGTGTCCGCTATCACATCCTGCGCGGCGTGCTCGACACGCAGGGCGTCAAAAACCGTAAGCAGCGGCGCTCCAAATACGGCGCCAAACGGCCGAAGTAAGTCGAAGGAAGAAAACGAGATGTCTCGCCGCCACAGGGCCGATAAACGCGAAATCCTGCCGGACCCGAAATTCGGGAACGTCGTGGTCACCAAATTCATGAACTCGGTGATGCATGCCGGCAAGAAGTCGGTAGCCGAGACGATCGTCTACGGCGCGCTCGACATGATCGAGGGCAAGACCCGGCAGAGCCCGGTCACCGTATTCCAACAGGCGCTCGACAACGTGATGCCGTCGATCGAAGTGCGCTCACGCCGCGTCGGCGGCGCCA
This sequence comes from Xanthobacteraceae bacterium, assembly GCA_049282655.1. Classification (GTDB taxonomy): domain Bacteria; phylum Pseudomonadota; class Alphaproteobacteria; order Rhizobiales; family Xanthobacteraceae; genus BOG-931. Next base: position 38,542 of record JBAPUM010000071.1, on the reverse strand, counting down.
CCTATCAGGTGCCGGTCGAGGTGCGGACCTCGCGGCGCCAGGCGCTCGGCATTCGCTGGATCATTTCGGCGGCGCGCGAGCGTAACGAGAAAACAATGACCGAGCGGCTCTCGGCCGAGCTGCTCGATGCGTCCAATAACAGGGGGAACGCCGTAAAAAAGCGCGAAGACACGCACCGGATGGCGGAAGCCAATCGCGCGTTCTCGCACTATCGCTGGTAAGCCCGGCGACAGCGAAGGATCATCCCCATGCCCCGTACTAATCCGATCGAGGACTACCGCAATTTCGGCATCATGGCGCACATCGATGCCGGCAAGACCACGACCACCGAGCGCGTCCTCTATTACACCGGCAAGAGCCACAAAATTGGCGAGGTGCACGAAGGCGCCGCGACCATGGATTGGATGGAGCAGGAGCAGGAGCGCGGCATCACCATCACGTCGGCCGCGACCACCGCGCAGTGGAACGGCAAGCGGCTCAACATCATCGACACGCCCGGCCACGTCGATTTCACCATCGAGGTGGAGCGCTCGCTGCGCGTCCTCGACGGCGCGGTATGCGTGCTCGATTCCAACCAGGGCGTAGAGCCGCAGACCGAGACGGTATGGCGGCAAGGCGACCGCTACAAAGTCCCGCGCATTGTCTTCTGCAACAAGATGGACAAGACCGGCGCCGACTTCTTCCAGTGCCTCAAGGACATCGTCGACCGCCTCGGCGCCAAGCCGGTGGCGATCCAGCTGCCGATCGGCGCCGAGAACCAATTCAAGGGCCTCATCGATCTCGTCCGCATGGTCGGCGTGGTGTGGGACGAGGAAACCCTCGGCGCCAAATATCACGACATCGAAATCCCGGCCGACATGCTGGATCAGGCCAAGGAATACCGCGAAAAGCTGATCGAAGCCGCCGTCGAGCTCGACGACGACGTCATGACCGCCTACCTCGAGGGCAAGGAGCCCGACGAGGCGACGCTCAAGCGCATGATCCGCAAGGCCACCATTTCGGGGGCGTTCTTTCCGGTGCTGTGCGGCTCGGCGTTCAAGAATAAAGGCGTGCAGCCGCTCCTCGACGCCGTGGTCGATTACCTGCCGTCACCGCTCGACGTGCCGCCGATCAAGGGCGTCGACATGAAGGGCAACGAGGTCGAGCGCCTGCCTTCCGACAACGAGCCGATGGCGCTCTTGGCGTTCAAGATCATGGACGATCCGTTCGTCGGCACCATCACCTTCTGCCGCATCTATTCGGGTACGCTTGAAAGCGGCACCGGCGTCATCAATTCGACCAAGGACCGCAAAGAGCGCGTCGGCCGCATGCTCTTGATGCATGCCAATAACCGCGAGGACATCAAGGAAGCTTTCGCCGGCGACATCGTGGCGCTGGCGGGCCTGAAAGAGGTCCGCACGGGCGACACGCTGTGCGATGCGCAGAAGCCGGTCATCCTCGAAAAGATGGAATTCCCCGATCCGGTCATCGAGATCGCGATCGAGCCGAAGTCGAAGGCCGATCAGGAAAAGCTCGGTGTCGCGCTCGCCAAGCTGGTCGCCGAGGATCCTTCCTTCCGGGTCCACACCGACCAGGAGTCCGGCCAGACCATCATCCGTGGCATGGGCGAACTGCATCTCGACATCAAGGTCGACATCCTCAAGCGCACCTATAAGGTCGACGCCAATATCGGCGCGCCGCAGGTCGCCTATCGGGAGAAGATCACCCGGCCGGCGACCGTTGACTTCACGCACAAGAAGCAGACCGGCGGCCACGGCCAATATGCGAAGATCAAGATCGTCGCCGAGCCGGGCGCGCCCAGCACCGGCTTTGTGTTCGAGAACGAAGTCGTCGGCGGTTCGGTGCCGAAGGAGTTCATTCCGGCGGTCGAGAAGGGCCTCGAAGGCGTATTGAATTCCGGCGTGCTCGCCGGCTTTCCGGTGGTGGACGTCAAAGTGAGCCTGGTCGACGGCGATTCCCACGACGTCGATTCCTCGGCGATGGCCTTCGAGATTTGCGCGCGTGGCGCGATGCGCGAGGCGCTGCAAAAGGGCGGGCCGGTTCTGCTCGAGCCGATCATGAAGGTCGAGGTGGTGACGCCGGAAGACTATACCGGTTCGGTCATCGGCGACCTGAATTCGCGGCGCGGCCAGATTCAGGGCCAGGACATGCGCGGCAATGCCAACGTCATCGTGGCGATGGTGCCGCTCGCCAACATGTTCTCCTATGTCAACAATTTGCGCTCGATGTCGCAGGGGCGCGCCAATTTCACGATGCAATTCGACCACTACGCAGAAGTGCCGAAAGCGATCGCCGAAGAAGTCCAGGCGAAGTTCGCCTGACGAAGATTCACAGGGATTGAGCAAGAGCCGGAACGGAGAGTCTTATGGCCAAGGAAAAATTCAACCGTAACAAGCCGCATTGCAATATCGGCACGATCGGGCACGTCGATCACGGCAAGACGTCGTTGACGGCGGCGATCACCAAGGTATTGGCGGAAACGGGTGGGGCGACCTACACCGCTTACGACCAGATCGACAAGGCGCCGGAAGAGAAGGCGCGCGGCATCACCATCGCGACCGCGCATGTCGAGTACGAGACCGCGAATCGCCACTACGCGCATGTCGACTGTCCGGGCCACGCCGACTATGTGAAGAACATGATCACGGGCGCTGCCCAGATGGACGGCGCCATCCTTGTCGTCAGCGCCGCCGACGGCCCGATGCCGCAGACCCGCGAGCACATCCTGCTCGCCCGCCAGGTCGGCGTGCCGGCGCTCGTCGTGTTCCTCAACAAGGTCGACATGGTCGACGATCCGGAGCTCCTCGAGCTCGTCGAGCTCGAAGTTCGCGAGCTTCTCTCGAAGTACAATTTTCCAGGCGACAAGATTCCGGTCATCAAGGGCTCGGCGCTGTGCGCGCTCGAGGGCAAGGAGCCGAAGCTCGGCCATGACGCGATCCTGGAGCTGATGAAGGCGGTCGACGCCAACATCCCGCAGCCGGAGCGTCCGAAGGATCAGCCGTTCCTGATGCCGGTTGAAGACGTGTTCTCGATCTCGGGCCGCGGCACCGTCTGCACCGGCCGTATCGAGCGCGGCATCATCAAGGTCGGCGAGGAAGTCGAGATCGTCGGCATCAAGCCGACCACCAAGACCACCGTCACCGGCGTCGAAATGTTCCGCAAGCTGCTCGATCAGGGCGAGGCTGGCGACAATGTCGGCTGCCTGCTGCGCGGCACGAAGCGCGAGGAAGTCGAGCGCGGTCAGGTGCTCTGCAAGCCGGGCTCGGTGAAGCCGCACACCAAGTTCAAGGCTGAGGCCTATATCCTCACCAAGGAAGAGGGTGGCCGCCACACGCCGTTCTTCACCAATTACCGGCCGCAGTTCTACTTCCGCACCACCGACGTGACCGGTGTGGTGACGCTGCCGGAAGGCACCGAGATGGTCATGCCGGGCGACAACATCGCCATGGAAGTGACGCTGATCGTGCCGATCGCCATGGAAGAGAAACTGCGCTTCGCCATCCGCGAAGGCGGCCGCACCGTCGGCGCCGGCGTGGTCGCGAGCATCATTGAATAGCGAACAGGGATTGGCGAATAGCGAATAAGGTCATTCGCTACTCGCCATTCGTCATCTGCGGCTGAAAGAGATCGTGAAATGAACGGCCAGAATATTCGAATTCGGCTCAAGGCGTTCGATCATCGTATCCTCGATGCGTCGACGCGCGAGATCGTGAATACGGCCAAGCGCACCGGGGCCCAGGTTCGCGGTCCCATTCCGTTGCCGACCAAGATCGAGAAGTTCACGGTTAACCGCTCGCCGCACGTCGACAAGAAGAGCCGGGAACAGTTTGAAATGCGCACGCACAAGCGTCTGCTCGACATCGTCGATCCGACGCCGCAGACCGTCGATGCGCTGATGAAGCTCGATCTCGCCGCCGGCGTCGACGTCGAGATCAAGCTCTAAGGCGTGGAGAAGAGACAAATGCGTTCCGGGGTACTGGCGCAAAAAGTCGGGATGATGCGTCTCTTCACCGAGACCGGCGAACATGTGCCGGTCACGGTGTTGCGGCTTGGCAATTGCCAGGTGATCGGTCACCGCACCAAGGAAAAGAACGGCTATGTCGCGCTGCAGCTCGGCGCCGGCATGCGCAAGGTGCAGTCGACGACGCGCGCCGACCGCGGCCACTTCGCGGTCGCCAAAGTCGAGCCGAAGCGCAAGCTGGCCGAGTTCCGCGTCGACGAGAATGCGCTCATTCCGGTCGGCGCCGAAATCACCGCCGACCATTTCGTCGTCGGCCAATATGTCGACGTCACCGGCACTTCGACCGGCAAAGGCTGGGCCGGCCCGATGAAGCGCTGGAATTTCGCCGGCCTGCGCGCCAGCCACGGCGTGTCGATCTCGCATCGTTCGCATGGTTCGACCGGCGGCCGCCAGGATCCGGGCAAGACCTTCAAGAACAAGAAAATGGCGGGTCATCTCGGCGTCGATCGCATCACGACGCTGAACCTCAAAGTCCGGCAGACCGACGTCGAGCGCGGCCTGATCCTGGTCGAGGGCGCCGTCCCCGGCGTCAAAGGCGGCTGGATCACGGTGCGTGACGCCGTCAAGAAGAAACTACCGGCCGATGTGCCGCAGCCCGGCAAATTCCGTCTCGCCGACAATGCGGCGATTGCGCCAGTTGCGGTCGGCCAAGAAGCGGAAGGTGCGTGACATGGAGCTTCAAGTCACCACACTCGAGGGCAAGGAGGCCGGTTCGGTCACGCTGTCCGACGCCGTCTTCGGTCTCGAACCGCGAACCGATCTCATTCATCGTTGCGTCGTATGGCAGCTCGCCAAGCGCCGCAGCGGCACCCACGCGGTGCAGAACCGCGCCGATGTCCATCGCACCGGCAAGAAGATGTACCGGCAGAAGGGCACCGGCTCGGCGCGGCACGGCTCGGCCCGCGTCAACCTGTTCCGCGGCGGCGGCCGTTCGTTCGGTCCGCACACCCGCAGCCACGAAATCGGCCTGCCGAAGAAAGTGCGCGCGCTCGCGCTTCGCCATGCGCTGTCGTCGAAGGCGAAGGACGGCGGCATCATTATCATCGATGCATTGAGCGTGAAGGACGGCAAGACCAAAGCGTTGCGCGGCCATTTCGAGAAGCTCGGCGTTGCCAATGCGCTGTTCATCGACGGCGCCGAGGTCACAGCCGACATCCGCAATGCGGCGCGCAATATCCCGAATGTCGACGTGCTGCCGGTCGTCGGCATCAATGTCTACGACATCATGCGGCGGCACAAACTCGTGCTCACCCGCGCCGCCGTCGACGCATTGGAGGCGCGATTCAAATGACCACCACCGATCCGCGCCATTACGACGTCATCGTCGCCCCGCTCATCACCGAGAAGGCGACCAACGCGTCCGAATTCAACAAGGTCGTGTTCAAGGTCGCGATGACCGCGACCAAGCCGCAGATCAAGGAAGCGGTCGAGAAACTGTTCGACGTCAAAGTCAAAAGCGTGAACACGCTGCGCCGCAAGGGCAAGATGCGGGTGTTCAAGGGCCGTTACGGCCGCACCTCCGACACCAAGCGCGCGATCGTGACCCTCGAAGAGGGCCAGCGGATCGACGTGACAACGGGGCTGTAAGGAGCCGCCATGGCACTCAAGAATTACAATCCGACCACCCCGGGCCAGCGCCAGCTGGTGCTGGTCGACCGCACCGGCCTGCACACCGGCAAGCCGATCAAGGCGCTGACCGAGGGCAAGAATTCGACCGGCGGCCGCAACAATAACGGTCACATCACCTCGCGCTATCGCGGCGGCGGCCACAAACAGGCCTACCGCGTGATCGATTTCAGACGCCGCAAATTCGACATGCCGGCGCAGGTCGAGCGCATCGAATACGATCCGAACCGCACCGGGTTCATCGCGCTGATCAAATACCAGGACGGCGAGCTCGCTTATATTCTGGCGCCGCAGCGGCTTTCGGTCGGTGACACCATCGTCGCCGGCGAACATGTCGACGTGAAGCCAGGCAACGCCATGCCGATCGCCAGCATTCCGGTCGGCACCATCGTGCACAATATCGAGCTCAAGATCGGCAAAGGCGGCCAGGTCGCCCGTTCGGCCGGCACCTATGCGCAGATCGTCGGCCGCGACGGCGAGTACGTGATCATGCGGCTCAATTCGGGCGAGCAGCGCCTGGTGCACGGCCGCTGCATCGCGACCGTCGGCGCGGTGTCCAACCCGGACAATATGAACGTCTCGATCGGCAAGGCCGGGCGCTCGCGCTGGATGGGCCGGCGCGGTCATGTCCGCGGCGAGGTGATGAACCCGGTCGACCATCCGCTCGGCGGGCGCACCCGCGGCGGCCGCCATCCGGTGACGCCGTGGGGCAAGCCGACCAGGGGCGCGAAGACGCGCAAGAACAAGTCGACGACGAAGTTCATCATGATGAGCCGTCACACGCGCAAGAAGCAGAAGTAGGAGCGATTATGACGCGTTCGGTCTGGAAGGGTCCGTTTGTCGACGGTTATCTGCTGAAGAAGGCGGACACCGCGCGCTCGTCCGGACGTCACGAGATGATCCGCATCTGGTCGCGCCGCTCGACCATCCTGCCGCAGTTCGTCGGGCTGACCTTCGGCGTCTACAACGGCCAGAAGCACATCCCGGTGATCGTCACCGAGGAAATGGTGGGACACAAGTTCGGCGAATTCGCGCCGACCCGTTCGTTCTACGGTCATTCGTCGGATCGCAAGGCCAAGCGCTCAGGCGGCGGCGAGGGCGGCGGGTCGTCTGCTGCGGCGCCTGCTGCCGCAGCCGGCGGTTCGTGAGCCGAGGAGAGTTCCGATGGGTAAGAAAAAGCGCGAGCGCACACTCGCCGACAACGAGGCTAAGGCGGTGACCCGCATGCTGCGGATCAGCCCGCAAAAGCTCAATCTGTTGGCCCAGCTCATTCGCGGCAAAAAGGCTGCAACGGCGCTGTCCGATCTTGAGTTCTCCCGCAAGCGCATCGCCCGCGATGTGCGCAAATGCCTGGAGTCGGCGATCGCCAATGCGGAGAACAATCACGACCTCGATGTCGACGATCTGATCGTCGTCGAGGCCCATGTCGGCAAGGCGCTGGTCATCAAGCGGCACTCGCCGCGGGCACGCGGCCGGGTCGGAGCGATTTTCAAGCCGTTCTCGCACCTGACGATCGTGGTGCGCGAGGTCGAGGCGCAGGCGTAGAGGGCGGCGAGGAGAACAAGATGGGTCAGAAGGTCAATCCGATCGGGCTGCGTCTCGGCATCAACCGCACCTGGGATTCGCGGTGGTATGCCAACAAAGCCAGCTATGGCGAGCTGCTGCACGAGGATATGGCGATCCGCAAGGTGCTGATGGCGGAGCTGAAGCAGGCCGCGGTGTCGAAAATCGTGATCGAGCGGCCGCACAAGAAGTGCCGCGTCACCATCCATTCGGCGCGGCCTGGCGTAGTCATCGGCAAAAAGGGCGCCGACATCGAGAAGCTGCGCCGCAAGGTCGCCGAGCTCACCGACAGCGATGTCGTCATCAATATCATCGAGATCCGCAAGCCCGAGCTCGACGCGCAACTGGTCGCCGAATCGATTTCGCAGCAGCTCGAGCGCCGCGTCGCCTTCCGCCGCGCGATGAAGCGCGCCGTGCAATCGGCGATGCGGCTCGGCGCCGGCGGCATCCGCATCAATTGCTCGGGCCGTCTCGGCGGCGCCGAAATCGCGCGCATGGAATGGTATCGCGAGGGCCGCGTGCCGCTGCACACGCTGCGCGCCGATGTCGATTACGGCGTCGCCACCGCGTTCACCACCTACGGCACGTGCGGCGTCAAAGTCTGGATCTTCAAGGGCGAGATCATGGAACACGACCCGATGGCGCAGGACAAAAAGCTGGCCGAAGGCGATACCGGCCGGCCGCGTCGGGATGCGGCGTGAACGAGCGGATGGGGATAGAGGCGTAAGACCATGCTGCAACCGAAGCGAACGAAGTTCCGCAAGGCGCACAAGGGCCGCATCAAGGGCATTGCCTCGAGTGCGATCAATCTTGCGTTCGGCCAATTCGGGCTGAAGGCCATGGAGCCGGAGCGGGTGACTGCGCGCCAAATCGAGGCGGCGCGCCGCGCGCTGACGCGCCACATGAAGCGGTCCGGCCGGGTGTGGATTCGGCTGTTTCCGGACGTGCCGGTGTCGAAGAAGCCGCTCGAAGTGCGCATGGGCTCGGGCAAGGGCACGCCGGAATTGTGGGTCGCCCGCGTCAAGCCGGGCCGCATTCTGTTCGAGATCGACGGCGTGCCGATCACGGTCGCCAAGGAGGCCCTGGCTCTTGCCGCGGCCAAATTGCCGATCAAGACCCGTTTCGTCGAGCGGATCAGTGAGTAAGTGACATGAAAGCCGCCGATATCAGACAAATGACGATCGATCAGATCGACGACGAGGTGCTCAAGCTCAAGAAGGAGCACTTCAATCTGCGTTTCCAGCGCGCCAGCGGGCAATTGGAAAACACCGCGCGCGTGCGCGAAGTGCGGCGCGACATCGCGCGCCTCAAGACCATCGCGCGCAACAAGCGCCCGGCTCCGGCGAAATCCGCCGCGGCCAAGAGCTAAAGAGGAAAAAAATGCCGAAGCGTACCCTTCAGGGCGTCGTGGTGAGCGACAAGCAGGCGAAGACGCTGGTGGTGCGGGTCGAGCGCCGCTTTACCCATCCGTTGTTCAAGAAGACGGTGCGCAGCTCGAAGAAGTACTACGCGCACGACGAGAAGAACGAATTCAAGGTCGGCGACATCGTGTGGATCGAAGAGCATCGTCCCATCTCCAAGCTCAAGCGCTGGGCGGTGGTGCGCGGCGAGAAGAAACAAGCGTCGTGACGATCATACGACCGCAATCGAACGAGTGGGCTAACCCATGATTCAGATGCAAACCAATCTCGACGTGGCGGATAATTCCGGCGCACGCCGTGTCATGTGCATCAAGGTGCTCGGCGGCTCCAAGCGCAAATACGCCACCATCGGCGACGTCATCGTCGTCTCGGTGAAGGAGGCGATCCCGCGCGGCCGCGTCAAAAAGGGCGATGTGATGAAGGCGGTCATCGTGCGCATCTCCAAGGACATCAAGCGCGCCGACGGCTCGGTCATCCGCTTCGACCGTAACGCGGCGGTGCTGATCAATCCGCAGATGGAGCCGGTCGGCACCCGCATCTTCGGGCCGGTGCCGCGCGAATTGCGGGCCAAGAACCACATGAAAATCATTTCACTCGCGCCCGAGGTGCTGTGATGGCGGCACGGATCAAAAAGGGCGACACGGTGATCGTGATCGCCGGACGCGACAAGGGCCGCAGCGGCGAGGTTATCGAAATGCGCCGCGAGGCCGCTCGCGTGCTCGTGCGCGGCGTCAATATGGTCAAACGCCACCAGCGGCAGAGCGCGTCGCAGGAAGGCGGCATCATTTCCAAAGAGGCGCCGATCCACCTGTCGAACGTCGCGCTCGCCGACCCCAAGGACGGCAAGCCGACCCGCGTCGGCTTCAAGATCGTGGGCGAGGGTGACGAACAGAAGAAGGTGCGCGTCGCCAAGCGCTCGGGAGTCGAGATCGATGGCTGATAAGGACGATAAGGCGAAAAAGCCCGAGAAGTCGCCGCGGCAGCAGACTACCGAACAGGCAGTCAAGGCCGCGAAGGACGACAAGAAGGCGGCAAGGCAGGCGCGTGCCGACAAGGCCGCGTCCGACGGCAAGTCGGGCAAGCCCGCGGCGGCGCGCGATGCGGAGCCGCGCGTTCCGGCGCGGTTGCGGGTGCAGTTCGACGAGGCGATCCGCGGCAAGCTCGCCGAGCAGTTCGGCTACAAGAACCGCTTCCAGGTGCCCACCCTCGACAAGGTGGTCATCAATATGGGCATCGGCGAAGGCGTCGCCGACCGCAAAAAGGTCGACGGCGCGGCCGCCGACCTGGCCCTGATCGCCGGACAGAAGGCGATCATCACCAAATCGCGCAAATCGATCGCGACCTACAAATTGCGCGACGGCCAGGCGATCGGCTGCAAAGTGACGCTGCGCAAAGCGCGCATGTACGAGTTCCTCGACCGGCTGATCAATATCGCGCTGCCGCGCGTGCGCGACTTTCGCGGCCTCAATCCGAAAAGCTTCGACGGCCGCGGCAATTACTCGCTTGGCATCAAGGAGCACATCGTGTTTCCGGAGATCGACTACGACAAGGCGGCCGACATCTGGGGCATGGATATCACGGTCTGCACGACCGCGCGCAACGACGACGAAGCGCGCGCCCTTTTGACGGCATTCAATTTCCCGTTCCGGCAGTGAGGCCAAATTAGCTTAACGCAGGCCTCAGACGCGGAAAGGCTAGGAGAACTAGATGGCGAAGAAGAGCTCGATCGAGAAGAACAACCGGCGCCGCAAGATGGCGAAGTCGTTTGCCGGCCGCCGCGAGCGGCTGAAAACGATCGTCCGCGACAAGTCGAAGCCGGTGGAAGAGCGCTTTGCAGCGACCCTGAAGCTTGCCGAATTGCCGCGCAATTCGTCTGCCACCCGTATCCGCAACCGCTGCGAATTGACGGGCCGGCCGCGCGCCTTCTACCGCAAGCACAAGCTGTCGCGCATCGCGCTCCGCGAACTGGGCTCGAAGGGGCTGATCCCGGGCCTGGTGAAGTCGAGCTGGTGAGGAGAATCGCACGATGTCCATGAACGATCCGCTCGGCGATCTTCTGACCCGCATCCGCAATGCGCAGATGCGCAATAAGTCGAAGGTTTCGTCGCCCAATTCACGCCTGCGCGAGAGCGTGCTCGAGGTCCTCAAGACCGAAGGCTATATCCGCGGCTATGCGGTGGTCGAAAAGGACGGCCGCTCCGAAATCGAGATCGAGCTGAAATATTTCGACGGCGAGCCGGTGATCCGCGAGATCGCGCGGGTGTCGAAGCCGGGCCGCCGGGTCTACACCTCGGTCAAGAACATGCCGCGGATCAATAACGGCCTCGGTGTGACCATCGTTTCGACGCCGAAGGGTGTTATGGCCGATCACGAAGCCCGCGACGCCAATGTCGGCGGCGAAATCCTGTGCACGGTGTTCTGATGTCGCGTATCGGCAAGAAACCCATCGTCGTGCCTTCGGGCGTCACCGCCAATATCGAGGGCCAGACGGTCAATATCAAAGGCCCGAAGGGCGCGCTTTCGGTCGCGGTCCACGACGACGTCGCGGTGAAACTCGAGGGCGGCCAGATCAAGGTCGACCCGCGCTCCGAGACCAAGCGGGCGCGGTCGCAATGGGGCACCTCGCGTACGCTGATCAGTAATCTGATTTCCGGCGTCACCAAGGGTTTCGAGCAGCGGCTCGAGATCAACGGCGTCGGTTACCGCGCCGCGGTGCAGGGCAAGAACCTGCAAATCGCGCTCGGTTACAGCCACGACATCGTCTATCCGATCCCGGAAGGCATAGCGATCGCGACGCCGAAGCCGGTCGAGATCGTCATTACCGGCAGCGATCGCCAGAAGGTCGGTCAGGTCGCGGCCGAAATCCGCGAATACCGCCCGCCCGAGCCCTACAAAGGCAAGGGCATCAAATATGCCGGCGAGCGCATCTTCCGCAAGGAAGGCAAGAAGAAGTAACGGAGCTGCGTGATGACCAGAACTAACGACAGGTTCGTGCGGCGGCAGGGCCGTGTGCGCGGCGCGTTGCGCCACGCCGCGGGCGAGCGCAAGCGGCTTTCCGTGTATCGCTCGTCGAAGCACATTTACGCGCAGGTGATCGATGACGAGGCCGGCACCACGCTGGTCGCCGCGTCGTCGATCGAGAAGACCTCGCGCGAGAGCCTCAAGACCGGCGCCAGCGTCGATGCCGCCAAGGCGGTCGGCAAGCTGATCGCCGAGCGCGCCCAGGAGAAGGGCATCAAAGACGTGGTGTTCGACCGCGGCGGCTATCTCTATCACGGCCGGGTCAAGGCGCTCGCGGATGCCGCCCGCGAGGGCGGGTTGAATTTCTAAAGATCGGCAAACGGTGTTGGCAAAAGGCCAAATAGGTAACAAGGCGCACAAATATGGCACGTGAACCCCGCGAGCGAAGAGAAGAGCGCGACAGCGAATTCGTCGACAAGCTCGTGCACATCAACCGGGTCGCCAAGGTCGTCAAAGGCGGCCGGCGGTTCGGTTTCGCGGCGCTGGTCGTCGTCGGCGACCAGAAGGGCCGGGTCGGCTTCGGTCACGGCAAGGCGCGCGAAGTGCCGGAGGCGATCCGCAAGGCGACCGATGCCGCCAAGCGCGGGCTGACCCGCGTGCCGCTGCGCGAAGGCCGTACGCTCCATCATGACGTCGCCGGCCGCCACGGCGCCGGCAAAGTTTATCTGCGCGCGGCGCCTCCCGGCACCGGGATCATCGCCGGCGGCCCGATGCGCGCGGTGTTCGAGACGCTCGGCATGCAGGACGTGGTCGCGAAGTCACTCGGCACGTCGAACCCCTATAACGTCGTGCGCGCGACTTTCGATGCGCTCAAGCACCAGGATTCGCCGCGTTCGGTCGCCGCGCGCCGCAACATCAAAGTGTCGGCACTGCAGGCGCGCCGCCGCGAAGGCGACGCCGACGCGACGGCTGAGTAAGGACGGAGCAGATCATGAATGCCGGTAAGAATGCGGGCAAAACCGTCACGGTACGGCAGATCGGCAGCGCGTCGCGGCGGGTTCACACCCAGCGCGAAACGCTGATCGGGCTCAAGCTCAACAAGATCGGTCGCGTTTCCGAACTGGTCGATACGCCGGCGACTCGCGGCATGATCGCCAAGGTCGCTCATCTGGTCGAAGTGGTGGAGAAGTAGGCGATGAAACTGCACGACCTTTCAGGCCGGCCGGGCGCCCGCAAATCGCGAAAGCGTATCGGTCGCGGCATCGGCTCCGGCAAAGGCAAGACCGGCGGCCGCGGCGGCAAGGGCCAGACCGCGCGCTCGGGCGTGCGTATCAAGGGCTTTGAAGGCGGCCAGATGCCGCTGCATCGGCGACTGCCGAAGCGCGGCTTCAAGAACACCATGTTCGCGCTCAAGCTCAACGAAGTGAATCTCGGCCGCATCCAGACAGCGATCGACGCGGGCCTCATCGACGCCGGTGTCAAGATCGACGCGGCGGCCTTGATCAAAGCCGGTCTGTTGCGCCGGGCCAAGGATGGCGTGCGGCTGCTTGGCGCGGGCGAGATCAAGGCGAAAGCGGCCTTTGCGGTCTACGGCGCTTCGAAGTCGGCGGTCGCCGCGGTGGAAAAGGCCGGCGGTACCGTGGAAATCCTCGCCCCCAAGGCCGAGACGAGCGAGCAGGCGGCCTGACCCCCATATAGGGCAGGGCGCAACGGCCAAATCGCCGAGCGATTCGGCAGAGGGAGCATTGGCGGATGGTCTCTGCAGCGGAACAACTGGCAGCCAATCTCAATTTCGGCGCGCTCGCCAAGGCCGAAGAGCTCAAGAAGCGCATCTGGTTCACGCTCGGCGCGCTGTTGGTCTACCGGCTCGGCACCTACATCCCGCTGCCCGGAATCGATCCGAACGCCTGGGACCAGATTTTCCAATCCCAGCAGGGCGGCATCCTGGGCATGTTCAACATGTTCGCCGGCGGCGGCATCCACCGCATGGCGATCTTTGCCCTCAATATCATGCCGTATATCTCGGCCTCGATCATCATTCAGCTGATGACGACGGTGTCGCCGACCCTCGAGCAGCTCAAGAAGGAGGGCGAGTCGGGCCGCAAAATGATCAACCAGTACACGCGGTATCTGACCGTGGTGCTGGCGTCGTTTCAAGCCTATGGCATTGCGGTCGGTCTCGAAGGCGCGAGCAATGTGGTCGCGGATCCGGGGCCGTTCTTCATGATCTCGACCGTGATCACGCTCACCGGCGGCACGATGTTCCTGATGTGGCTCGGCGAGCAGATCACCCAGCGCGGCATCGGCAACGGCACCTCGCTCATCATCATGTCCGGGATCGTCGCGCAATTGCCGTCGGCGATTGCCGGTACGCTCGAGCTCGGCCGCCAGGGCGCGCTCTCGACCGGGCTCATTCTCATCGTGCTGGTGATGGTGATCGCCGTCATCACCTTCATCGTGTTCATGGAGCGCGCGCAGCGCCGACTGTTGATCCAGTATCCGAAGCGCCAGGTCGGCAATCGCATGTTCGAGGGCCAGTCCTCGCATCTGCCGCTCAAGCTCAATACCTCGGGCGTCATCCCGCCGATCTTTGCGTCGTCGCTGTTGTTGCTGCCGACCACGGTCGCCAATTTCACCGCCGGCCAAGGCCCCGGATGGCTCACGACCATCACAACCCAATTGGCGCACGGCCGGCCGCTGTTCCTGTTGCTCTATGTCGGCTTGATCGTGTTCTTCGCGTTCTTCTATACGGCGATCGTGTTCAATCCGACGGAGACCGCCGATAATCTGAAAAAACACGGCGGCTTTATCCCCGGCATCCGGCCGGGCGAACGCACCGCCGAATACATCGATTACGTCTTGTCGCGAATCACGGTCATCGGCGCGGCCTATCTGGCGGTGGTTTGCTTGTTCCCCGAGATTCTGATTTCGTATGCGGCGGTGCCGTTCTATTTTGGCGGCACTTCGCTGCTGATCGTGGTCAGTGTAACCATGGATACGGTGGCGCAAGTACAGGGTTACCTCTTGGCCCACCAATACGAGGGCCTCATAAAAAGATCGAAACTGAGGGGACGCCGGAGATGAGACTGATCCTGCTCGGCCCGCCGGGGGCTGGCAAAGGAACGCAGGCACTGCGTCTTGTCGCCAAATACGGCATCCTTCAGCTCTCAACCGGCGACATGCTCCGCGCGGCCGTCAAGGCGGGTACGCCGATCGGCCGGCAGGCAAAAGAGATCATGGCATCGGGCGGCCTCGTGCCCGACAACATCGTTGTCGGCATCGTCGGCCAGCGCATCGAGCAACCCGACGCCCGCAAGGGCTTCATTCTCGACGGTTTCCCGCGTACCGTGCCGCAGGCGCGAGCGCTTGACGCGATGCTGGCCGACCGGGATATCGGGCTCGACGCGGTGATCGAGCTCCGGGTCGACGAGGACGCCCTGGTGCGGCGGATCGAAAGCCGCATTGTCGAGATGAAGGCGCGCGGCGAGCCGCTGCGCGAGGACGACAATCCCGAAGTGTTGCACAAGCGGCTGAGCGCCTACCGCGACCTGACCGCCCCGCTGATCGCCTATTACCGGCAGCAGGGGGTGTTGCGCTCGGTCAATGGCATGGCGGCGATTGCGGATGTCACCGCGGCGATTGACAAGGCGCTGCCGTCGGATATGCCCTCATCGAGAGCCGCGGAAGGCAAAAAAAAAAGCGCAGAGCTAAACTCCTGAAATCGCGGCGGTCAGGGCGGCCGAAGCGGAAAGTCACAGGAAAAATCGTAGGAAAGAAGTCCGCACGCCGGGTGGTAAAGGCCCGCAAAAGGCCGGCAAACCGCAAGCCGGAACGACAGAGACGGCAAGCCGCGCAAAGCCGGCGCGGTTCGTGAACGAAGTTGTACAAGAATTCGCTTACCGAGGTTGACGAAAGCGCTGGAAATCCATTATTAAGCCCCAAATATCCAGTCGGAGATTGAACAGCGATTGCCAGGCCATCATGGCAGGCAAACGTTGGCTTTTTACGTTTGTGGCCTTCTCAGGTGACATTGGAACCGTTCGAGAGCGGCCTTACCCCACAATTGGCCCCGTTTGGGCTCGGTGGGCGGGCTGCGGCAAGGAGTAACTGACTTGGCTCGCATCGCTGGCGTCAACCTACCGACGAACAAGCGCATCGTGATTGCGCTGCAATACATCTATGGGATTGGCGGCGCCAAAGCCCACGAAATCCTCGGCAAGGTCTCGATCCCCGAATCGCGCCGGGTATCGCAATTGACCGACCAGGAGGTCTTGCAGCTACGCGAAATGATCGATCGTGACTATATGGTGGAAGGCGACCTCCGCCGCGAAGTCTCGATGAACATCAAGAGGCTGATGGATTTGGGTTGCTATCGCGGCTTGCGCCACCGCCGGGGTCTCCCGGTGCGGGGCCAACGCACGCATACCAACGCTCGGACCCGTAAAGGTCCGGCCAAGGCGATTGCCGGTAAGAAGAAATAGCGTCTGACGGCGGTGGAGCCACCGGCTCCGGTCCGCGAAAGGGTTCCGAATGGGTAAAGAAGCCACACGCGTTCGCAAACGCGAACGCAAAAACATCGCTTCGGGCGTCGCGCACGTGAACGCCTCGTTCAATAACACCATGATCACCATTACCGACGTCCAAGGCAACACCATTGCCTGGTCGACGTCGGGCACCATGGGATTTAAGGGCTCGCGCAAGTCGACGCCTTACGCGGCCCAGGTCGCCGCCGAGGACGCCGCCAAGAAGGCGCAGGAGCACGGCATGCGCACGCTCGAAGTCGAGGTCGCGGGTCCGGGCTCGGGCCGTGAATCGGCGCTGCGCTCGCTGCAGGCCGCCGGCTTCACGATTACGTCGATCCGCGACGTGACCCCGATCCCGCACAATGGCTGCCGGCCGCGCAAGCGCCGGCGCGTATAAGGACATCCGGTTGATGGAACAAATGGAACATCTGCCGCCGCTCGATCTTGGCCCCGATTATGGTCCCACGGAGCGGAGTGGGACGCGCGAGACTTTCGCGCCGCGCAACGCGATGGGTGACAAAGTGACGATCCAGAAAAATTGGCAGGAACTCATCAGGCCCAACAAGCTGCAGGTCAGCCCTGGTGCCGATACGCGCCGCTCCGCGACCCTCATTGCAGAGCCGCTCGAACGCGGCTTCGGCGTTACGCTCGGTAACGCGCTGCGCCGTATTTTGCTGTCCTCGTTGCAGGGCGCAGCGGTCCAATCGGTGCATATCGACGGCGTGTTGCACGAATTCTCGTCGATCGCCGGCGTCCGCGAGGACGTCACCGACATCGTGCTCAACATCAAAGACATCGCCATCAAGATGCAGGGCGATGGTCCCAAGCGCATGGTGGTGAAGAAGCAGGGCCCGGGCACGGTCACCGCCTCGGACATTCAAACCGTCGGCGACATCGTCGTGCTCAATCCCGACCTCGTCTTGTGCACGCTCGACGAGGGCGCGGAAATCCGCATGGAATTCACCGTCAATACCGGCAAGGGCTATGTGCCGGCCGAGCGCAATCGCCCCGAGGACGCGCCGATCGGGCTCATTCCGGTCGACAGTCTTTATTCGCCGGTGCGCAAGGTGTCCTACAAGGTCGAGAACACCCGTGAAGGCCAGATCCTCGACTACGACAAGCTGACGCTGACCATCGAGACCAACGGCGCGCTCGGTCCCGAGGATGCGCTCGCCTATGCGGCGCGCATCCTGCAGGATCAGCTCAACGTGTTCGTGAATTTCGAGGAGCCGAAGCGCGAGACCACTCACGAGGCCATCCCCGATCTCGCCTTCAATCCGGCCTTCCTCAAAAAGGTCGACGAGCTCGAACTGTCGGTGCGCTCGGCCAATTGTCTGAAGAACGACAACATCGTCTATATCGGCGATCTCGTTCAGAAGACCGAAGCCGAAATGCTGCGCACGCCGAATTTCGGCCGCAAGTCGCTCAACGAAATCAAGGAAGTGCTGGTCCAGATGGGGCTGCATCTCGGCATGGAAGTGCCAGGCTGGCCGCCGGAAAATATCGAGGAACTGGCGAAGCGCTTCGAGGACCACTACTAAGTCGCGTCGGCCCGGCCTCCCGCCGGGCCCGACCCAAGAGTAACCGTCAGGAACGGCGTTATGAATCACGGCAAGACGCATCGCAAATTCAACCGGCGCTCGGATCATCGCAAATCGATGCTGGCGAACCTCGCGGCGTCGCTGATCAAGCATGAGCAGATTACGACGACGCTGCCCAAGGCGAAGGATCTACGGCCGGTGGTCGAGAAGCTCGTGACGCTCGGCAAACGCGGCGGATTGCATGCGCGCCGGCAGGCGATCGCGCAGATGCGCGATATCGCGATGGTCAAGAAGCTCTTCGACGTCATCGGTCCGCGCTACAAGGATCGCAACGGCGGCTACATCCGGGTGATGAAGGCCGGTTTCCGCTACGGCGATTCCGCGCCGGTCGCGGTGATCGAATTCGTCGACCGCGATCTGGAAGCCAAGGGTTTGGATTCCGGGCCGGTGCAGGCGCGGTCTGAAGAGGCGGCGCCGGTCTCGGCGTAACGCCTTCGGCGCAAAAAGGCGCATCGGCAGCGCCCGGCTTCGGCCAAGCTTGTAAGGCCACCCTTATCGGGCCTCGGTGTTATGCCTATATCCAGGCACGTCGAATCGGGGTTTTTCATGCCGCGTTTGTCGTTTCCGGCCGTCACGGCTTTTGCGCTTCTGCTGATCGCATTCGCAGCGCCCGGTGCTGGCGCGCAGGAGCGGCAGGTGCCGGCCTCCGCCGCCCAGTTGCAACTATCGTTCGCGCCGGTCGTCAAACGCGTCGCGCCGGCGGTGGTCAATGTCTATGCCTCGCACGTCGTCCAGAACAATAATCCGTTCATGGCCGATCCGTTTTTCCGCCAGTTCTTCGGTGGCGGCGGCATGCCACGCGAGCAGGTCGAGCGTTCGCTTGGCTCCGGCGTACTTGTCGATCCCGCGGGCCTCGTCGTCACCAACTATCATGTGATCGAGGACGCGAGCGAGGTGAAGATCGCGCTTTCCGACAAGCGCGAATTCGACGCCGAGATCGTGCTCAAGGATCAGCGCAGCGATCTCGCGGTGTTGCGCATCAAGGGCGCGAAAGAGAGATTTCCGACGCTCGAATTCGCCGATTCCGATGCGCTTGAAGTCGGCGATATCGTGCTGGCGATCGGCGATCCGTTCGGCGTCGGCCAGACCGTGACGCACGGCATCGTCTCGGCCGTCGCGCGAACCCAAGTCGGCGTCAGCGATTATCAGTTCTTCATCCAGACCGATGCCGCCATCAACCCGGGCAATTCGGGCGGCGCGCTGGTCGATCTCAACGACCGGCTGGTCGGCATCAATTCGGCGATCTATTCGCGCTCCGGCGGTTCGCAGGGCATCGGATTTGCGATCCCGGCCAACATGGTGCGGATCGTGGTGGCGTCGGCGCAGCACGGCAGCACGGCGGTCAAACGGCCATGGCTCGGCGCCAAGCTGCAGGCCGTCACGCCTGAGATCGCCGAAAGCCTGGGCCTTGCGCGCCCGACCGGGGCGCTCGTCGCCAATCTCGTCCCAGCCAGTCCGGCCGCGCGTGCCGGGATCAAGACCGGCGATCTCATCGTCAGCGTCGACGGCACGCCGGTCGACGATCCGAACGCCTTCGATTACCGCTTCGGCACCAAGCCCCTCGGCGGCACGGCGCAGGTCGGGGTATGGCGGCAGGGTAAGACGGTGACGGCCCAGGTCGCACTCGAGAGCTTGCCCGATGCACCGCTCGACGAGGTCGCGATCAAAGCCCGCTCGCCGTTTCTCGGCGCCACGGTTGCCAATCTGTCGCCCGCCTTGGCGGATGAGCTTCGGCTCGATACGCAGGCCGAGGGCGTCGTCATAACGGCCGTGGCGGATGGCTCGACGGCGCAGTCTGTCGGCTTTCAGAAGGGCGATGTCATCGTCGCGGTCAACAACCAGAAGATCGATAAGCCGGCCGATCTCGAGCGTGCTGCAGGCGCCGGCGGCCGGCAGTGGCGCATTACTATTATGCGCGGCGGTCAGCAGATCTCTGTTATATTCTCCGGATGAGCTCCCGGCCAAAAGCCAAATCTCCAGGCTTTGCGTCGAAAGGCGTGGCATCAAAAAGCTTGGCGTCGAATCTCTTTTCCGCCGGCGGGCTCGACCGTGACGCCCCCCGGCCGCTTGCCGACAAATTACGGCCAGACCAGCTTTCGGACGTGGTCGGCCAGGATCATCTGCTCGGGCCGGACGGCACGCTGACGCGGATGCTCGAGACCCGCTCACTCGGCTCGCTGATCTTCTGGGGGCCGCCCGGCACCGGCAAGACCACCGTGGCGCGGCTGTTGGCGCATGCGACCGAGCTTTATTTCGAGCAGATATCCGCAATTTTTTCCGGCGTCGCCGATCTGAAAAAAGTGTTCGACGCGGCGCGGCTGCGCCGCGAAACCGGGCAGGGGACGCTGCTTTTCGTCGACGAGATTCATCGCTTCAATCGTGCGCAACAGGACAGTTTCCTGCCTGTCATGGAGGACGGCACCATCGTCCTGGTCGGCGCGACCACCGAGAACCCGTCCTTCGAGCTCATCGCGCCCTTATTGTCGCGCGCCCGCGTGCTGGTGTTCAAATCGCTCGATCCGGCGGCGGTCGAAAAACTGCTCGATCGCGCCGAGGCGATCGAGGGCAAAAAACTGCCGCTCGATGCCGAGGCGCGCGCCTCGCTGATGCGCATGGCCGACGGCGACGGCCGCGCCGCGCTGACGCTCGCCGAGGAAATCTGGCGGGCCGTGCGCGCCGACGAGATATTCGATGCCGCGGCGTTGCAAAAGGTCGTGCAGCGCCGCGCGCCGATCTACGACAAGAAGCAGGATGGCCATTACAATCTGATCAGCGCACTGCACAAGTCGGTGCGCGGCTCGGATCCGGACGCGGCGCTTTATTATCTTTGCCGCATGCTCGATGCTGGCGAGGATCCTCTGTATCTCGCGCGCCGCGTCGTGCGCATGGCGGTCGAGGATATCGGGCTTGCCGATCCGCAGGCGCTCGTCATCGCCAATGCCGCCAAGGACGCCTACGATTTTCTAGGCTCCCCGGAGGGCGAGCTCGCCATCGCCGAGGCTGTCCTCTATGTCGCCACCGCGCCGAAGTCGAACGCCACCTATTTGGCCTTTGGCGAAGCGATGCGCACTGCGAAGGAAGCAGGCTCGCTGTTGCCGCCGAAGCACGTTCTCAACGCGCCTACCAATCTAATGAAGACCGAAGGCTACGGCGCGGATTACGAATACGACCACGATACGGCCGAGGCGTTTTCCGGCCAGGACTATTTTCCAGAACAGCTCGGCCGGCGCCAGTTCTACGACCCGCCGGAGCGCGGTTTTGAACGCGAGATCAGAAAGCGGCTCGACTACTGGGCGAAGCTGCGCCAAGAGAAACTGCGTCAAGAGCGGAGCGGATCGTGAGAACTGGGCGCGGACCACGGCAGCCGGGCGGTGGCAAGCAAATGGCCGGGCCGCGGCATCGCGACGGACAGAGGCCGAAACGCCCTTTCCGACATCCTGAAGCGCCGGCGCGGAGCGAGGGCGTCGAGGCGCGACGGCAACCAAACCGGCAATCGCCGCCTTGGAAATCGAAGCGTGCGAAATCGCCTCGAGGCGATGTTGAGCAGCGTCCTTTCCGTCGCCCCGAAGCGCCGGCGCGCAGTGACGGCCTCGAAGCGAGACGGCAACCGAACCGGCAATCGCCGCCTTGGAGATCGAAGACGACGAAATCGCCTCGACGCGATGCCGAGCGGCATCCGGTCCGCTCATCCTTCGAGGCGCGCCCACAGCGCTCACCTCAGGATGAGGAGAAACCAGTGACTCCGCCCACAGCAATGCCGGCCACCGTGCAAAACGTCGCCGTCACGGCCGACGAAACCGGCATGCGGGTGGACCGTTTCCTTGAAGCGCGTTTTCCGGGGTTAAGTTTTTCTCATATCCAGCGCGTGATCCGCAAAGGCGAGCTGCGGGTCAACGGCAAGCGCACCGAACCGAAGAGCCGTCTGGAAGCCGGGCAGATGGTGCGCATTCCGCCGCTGCGGCTCGATCAGCCGAAGCCGCGCGCGCCGGGCGATGCCGCCGACGACCAGACTCGCGAGTTTCTGAAATCGATCACGCTCTACGAAGACCCCGACGTGATGGTGCTCAACAAGCCGTTCGGGCTTGCGGTGCAGGGCGGTTCCGGCACCACGCGGCATCTCGATGGCATGCTCGACGTGCTGCGCAACCCGGAGGGTCAGCGGCCGCGACTGGTGCACCGGCTCGACAAGGATACGGCGGGCTGCCTGCTGGTGGCGAAGACGAGGTTTGCGGCGGCGGCCTTGGCCAAGACCTTTCGGTCGCGGTCGGCACGCAAAACCTATTGGGCGCTGGTCGCCGGCGTGCCCAAAGTGGCGCAAGGCCGGATCTCGACCTTCTTGGCCAAGGAGGACCGCGAGGACGAAAGCATTATGCGCATCGCCAAGCACGGCGAGAAGGGCGCGAGCCATGCCGTGACCTATTACGCCGTGGTCGAGACATCCGGGCCGCTGATGGCTTGGCTCTCGCTCAAGCCCGTCACCGGCCGGACCCACCAATTGCGCGCCCATATGGCCCATATCGGCCATCCGATCGTCGGCGATCCGAAATATTTCTCAATCGAGAATTGGGCACTGCCGGGCGGCATGCAGAACCGGCTGCATCTGATGGCGCGTCGCATCGCCGTGCCGCATCCGCGCGGTGGCATAGTCGACGTCACGGCGCCGCTGCCGCCGCATATGCAGCAGTCCTGGAACCTGCTCGGCCTCGACACCAAGCGCTACGATCCGATCGAAGACGCGCCGGAGTGAGCGGAACATCGTGCAGCGCGCGGTGTTTATCTCGACGGGCGTGTTCTAGAAATGAGGCGCGCCGTGAATCTCGGCCGTCATTGCGAAAAGCGAAGCGACGAAGCAATCCAGCGGGCGTGCCGCCGACTGGATTTCGTCGCTTTGCTCGGAATGACGATGACCATCCTCGTAGTCACCGCACTTCTATCGACCGGCGCCCAGGCGCGCGACTTCGAGATGGGCGGCGATAATCAATATCCGTATTCGATCATGGCGCCGGAGCCGGGCACGGCGACGCATCATCGTTCGGTCGCGCAGCAGTCCCTGCATCATAGATTCTATACCGGCCGTGGCTCATCGGGTTCGGTGCTGCCGATGCCGTTACCGCGCACGCCGCTCATGCAGCCGGAAGGCAGCGCCAAGGTGACGCTCCCCGCCGCTCCGCAAGAACAGGCCCCCATAATCCTGCAAGGTTCGACGCGGCCAATCCCCAGCCTCCCGCACGGACCCGAGACGTTCCAGGACCGCGCTTCGCGCTGCGCCTTCCAGTCCGGTCTCTACAACGTGCCGGGCAATCTGCGCACCCAATACACGGGCAGTTGCGTGCAGTGATGTTCCGGCCGCTCCGCGATCGGAGCGGCCGAGCAGGCCTTTTTATTTGGCTTGACAGGCAACCAAAAGGTTGCATATTGTCGCCATGGATGATGCAGCGGATGGGGTGTTCAAGGCGCTTGCCGACGGCAGCCGCAGGGAATTGCTCGATCGGTTGCGCGCCGAGAACGGTCAGACGCTGAACGAATTATGCGCGCGGCTCGCGATGACGCGGCAGGCGGTGAGCAAGCATCTGGCGATTTTGGAAAAAGCCAACCTCGTCGCAACGGTGCGGCGCGGGCGGGAGAAACTGCACTACCTCAATCCGGTCCCGATCCACGACATCGCGGAACGCTGGATCGGCAAGTTCGAACGCTCCCGCCTCCAGGCGCTGAGCGACATGAAGAAGGCACTGGAGAACGGCGATGCGTGAGTCGAGCTTCGTTTACGTGACCTACATCAAGACGACGCCGGAGAAGTTGTGGTCCGCCCTGACCGAGTCGGAGCTGATGAAACAATACTGGTTCGGCATGCAGCAGAAGGCCGAGTGGAGGGTGGGCGCGCCCTGGCAGCTCGTCCATGCCGACGGACGGGTGTTCGACACGGGCGAGGTGATCGAGGTTGAACCGTTGAAGCGTCTTGTCGTCACATGGCGCAACGAAATTAGGCCCGAGCTTACGGCAGAAGGCTATTCGCGTTGCACGATGGAGATCGCGCAAGCCGGCGAGGTCGTGAAACTGACGATCACCCACGAAATCGACAAGCCCGGTTCCAAGCTCATCGAAGCCGTTTCCGGTGGATGGCCGAAGGTCCTGTCGAGCCTCAAGAGCCTCCTGGAAACCGGCGCGGTACCGCAGATCGCCGATCCGTCGAAAGTGTGAAAGCACCAGCATAGACCAAGCGAGACGAACGCAGAGCGTCCGTCCCCGACGCGAAATTGTGAAGCAACAGGAGAGGCCAAGATGTCTGAGTTCATTGTTTACAGCGTACCCGGCAGCCCTTACGGCCGCGCGGTGTTGGCGACCCTCGAGGAGAAGGGGGCTGCCTATCGGCTCGCACCGCTGGCTCCCGGGGATGCCAAAAGCGAGCCGCATCTTTCCCGGCATCCGTTCGGGCGGGTGCCGGTGCTCGAGCACGATGGCTTTTCGCTTTACGAGACGCAGGCAATCCTGCGCTATCTCGACCGGGCCGTGCCGCGACCCGCGCTGACGCCGGCCGAGCTGCGCGCCGCCGCTCGCATGGATCAGGTGATGAATATCTGCGACTGGTATCTGTTTCAGGGTGTCGCCAACGTCATCGGGTTTCAGCGCATCATACGGCCGCGCCTCTTGGGACTTCCGACCGACGAGATGGCGATAACGCAGGCCATGCCGCGAGCGCATGCCGTGTTCAACGAGTTCTCCCGCTTGCTTGGCGCCAAACCCCATTTTGCCCGCGACACGCTCAGCCTCGCGGACCTTTTGGTCGCGCCACAACTCGATTTCCTCAGGTCGACGCCGGAGTGGAGTCCGTTGACCGCGGCAATACCCAATCTTGTTCGGTGGCTCGATCTTGTGACGGCACGCCCGAGTTTCCAGGCGACCACGTGGGAGCGGGTCGCAGCGCTAGCCGAGGCGGCGTGATCCGTCACCGTTTGCAGGCGCTCGGCGACGTGAAGAAGACACTCGAAACTGAGTAAGGAGAAATGCGATGAGTAAGCCCGTTTTCGTCTACGTGACCTATATAGCCTCGACGCCGGAGAAGGTCTTCAAGGCGCTGACCGACGGCGAAGCCACCGCGAAGTTCTGGTTCGGCAACGCCGTCACCTCCGACTGGAAGGTCGGCTCACCGGTCACATTTCACCGCGACGGCAAGCTGGTCGTCAGCGGCAAAGTGCTGGAGCATGACGCGCCGCGGCGTCTGTCCTACACCTTCCAGGCGCAACACCCGCCGCACAATGGCGCCGAAAAACCCTCGCGGGTGGTGATGGATCTCGAGCAGCAGCGCAATCAGGTCAAGCTCACCGTCACGCATGATGACTTCGCGCCGGACAGCAAGGTATTTGCCAGCATCAGCAATGGCTGGCCGCTCGTTCTCTCTAGTCTCAAGAGTTATCTGGAGGCCAATCGCGTGCTCTATGCACCGTGGTACGAGGAACAGGCCAAGCGCGAGACGGAAAAAGCGGTGTCATGACGGCCCGATTCAAACCGAAAACCGTCTATGTGACCTACATCGCATCGACGCCAGAGAAGGTGTGGCAGGCGCTGACGTCGAGCGAATTCACCCGGAAATATTTCTGGGAACGCGACATCGACATCGAGCCGAAGCGCGGCGGCGCCTTCGTGCTGCGCCTGCCGGATGGCCGGATCAATGTGCAGGGCAAGGTCCTCGACTACGATCCGCCGCGCAAGCTCTCGGTCACCTGGCACGTCGAATGGCCGGAGGATTTTCGTAAGCTTCCGGAATGCGTCGTGACCTACGAGATCGCGCCGGCCGGCGGCGCGGTACGGCTCATCATGACCGAGTCCCACTCCTGGGACGTGCCGGAAGCAATTCTTTCCGGCGGCCGCATGGGCTGGCCCGCGGTGCTGTCGGGGCTGAAGAGCCTGCTTGAAACCGGCACGGTGCCGGCGATCGAGATGGCGCCGCCGAAAGACATGATCGAGGCGATCAGGCGGCTGCGCTGAGCGGGGCAATACTCCCGCTCATTCCCGCGAAAGCGGGAATCAAAGGGGCGGTTTTCAGTAAGCTGCTGGGTCCCCGCCTTCGCGGGGACGAACGGAATTCAGATCAGCGCAAGCCGGCATTGATCTTGTCGAGCGCCGCCGAGCCCGGGCACAGTTCTTTTTCGCTGAGCGTATTGAGCGGAGCCGGCACCGTGTTGAGGTGGCCATGGAGGTCGTCGGCGTCGGATTCGACGTAAAGCAGACCGGTGACGATCTGGCCCTTGGCGGCATGGTGCTGGATGAAGCTCATGGCGGCGAGCCGGTCGTGCACATCGTATTCGGCGTCGAGCTTGCGCAAAGCGAGCGTCGTGCCGTCGTGCTGCTCGACCAGTTCCACGGTACCCGGCGCATAGTCGATATGGATCGGGGAGCGGCCGACCATGACATCGAGGTAGTTGACCGCCTCGTTGTGCTCGCGCACGTAATCGAAGCTCTTGGTCGAGCCGGAATGGTTGTTAAACGCGATGCAGGGCGAGATCACGTCGATGAAAGCCGCCCCTTGGTGCTCGATCGCCGCCTTGATGATGGGGACGAGCTGTTTCTTGTCGCCGGAGAACGAGCGCGCGACGAAGCTCGCGCCGAGCTGCAGCGCGATGCCGACCATGTCGATGGCGCTGTCGCTGTTGACCACGCCCTTCTTCGACTTCGAGCCGCGGTCGGCGGTGGCGGAGAATTGGCCCTTGGTCAGGCCATAGACGCCGTTGTTCTCGACGATATAGGTCATGTTGACGCCGCGGCGCATGCAGTGGGCGAATTGGCCGAAACCGATCGAGGCGGAATCGCCGTCGCCCGATACGCCGAGATAGATCAACTCGCGGTTGGCCAAGTTGGCCCCGGTCAGCACCGACGGCATGCGGCCATGCACGGAGTTGAAGCCGTGCGAATTGCCGAGGAAGTAGTCAGGCGTTTTCGACGAGCAGCCGATGCCGGAAATTTTTGCCACCCGGTGCGGCTCGATCGAAAGCTCGAAGCAAGCCTCGATGATCGCGGCCGTGATCGAATCGTGGCCGCAGCCGGCGCACAGCGTCGAGACCTTGCCCTCATAGTCGCGGTGGGTGAAGCCGAGACTGTTCTTCGGCAGCTCGGGATGGTGGAATTTCGGCTTGACGACGTAGGTCATGAATTCACCTGGGGCATCAAATCACCTGGGGCATGCAATCAGCTTGGTCATGACACCACTTTCCGCAGCGGTGTGACCTTGAGCTGATCTTGATGGTCGCCGATGGCTTTGGCGATGAATCGCGCGGTGATCGGCGTGCCGTCATAGTGCAGGATAGGCACGAGCCGCACCGGATCGATGCCGATCTCGTTGACGACCATCGACCGCAGCTGGCCGTCGCGGTTCTGCTCGACCACATAGATGAAGTCGTGGTCGGCGACGAAGCTTGCGACGCTGGAATGAAACGGGAAGGCGCGGATGCGCAGCCGGTCGAGATTGTGGCCGAGCGCTTCCAGCATGCCGATGGCCTCGTCCATCGCCGGCGAGGTCGAGCCGTAATAGAGCACGCCGTATTTGGTGGGCTTCTGGGCATTGGCCTGAAGCGGGCGCGGCACCAGATCCTTGGCGGTCTCGAACTTGCGCAACAGCCGCTGCACGTTGTCGGCGTAGGCCGGGCCTTCCTCGGTGTAGCGCGCGTAGCGGTCGCGCGAGGTGCCGCGGGTGAAGAACGAGCCTTTGGTCGGATGGGTGCCCGGATAGGTGCGATAGGGGATGCCGTCGCCGTCGACGTCGAGATAGCGGCCGAAATCCTTGCCGGATTCCAGCGCTGCCGCGGTCATGACCTTGCCGCGGTCGTATTGCTTGTTGTCGTCCCAATGCAGCGGCCGGCACAGCCGGTGGTTCATGCCGATGTCGAGGTCGAGCATGAGAAAGATGGTGGTCTGCAGCCGTTCGGCGAGATCGAAAGCTTGGGCTGCAAAATCGAATGCCTCGTGCGGGTCCTCGGGGAACAATAGAATGTGCTTGGTATCGCCGTGCGACGCATAGGCGCAGGAGATCAGGTCGCATTGCTGGGTCCGCGTCGGCATGCCGGTCGACGGGCCGGCGCGCTGCACGTCCATGATCACCGCGGGAATTTCGGCGAAATAGGACAGACCGATGAATTCCTGCATCAGCGAAATGCCGGGACCGGAAGTGGCCGTGAAGGCGCGCGCGCCGTTCCACGACGCGCCAATGACCATGCCGATCGAGGCCAACTCGTCCTCGCCCTGGACGATCGCGTATTTCGCCTTGCCGGTCGCCGGATCGTGACGCAGCTTCTTGCAATGGCTGGTGAAGGCGTCGGCGAGCGACGATGACGGCGTGATCGGATACCAGGCGCAGACTGTGGCGCCGCCATAGACCGCGCCCAACGCCGCCGCCGAATTGCCTTCGATGAAGATGCGGTCGCCGACTTTGTCCGACTTTTGCACGCGAAGCCCGATCGGGCATTTCACGTTCTGCAGCGCCCAGTCGCGGCCGAGATGCAGCGCGTGCACATTCGACGACAGGAGCTTTTCCTTGCCCTTGTATTGCTCGCCGATCAGCGTCTCGATGACCTTCGGGTCCATGTCGAGCAGCGCCGACAGTGCGCCGAGATAGATGATGTTCTTGAACAGCTGGCGCTGGCGCGGATCCGTATAGGTCGAATTGGTGATGGCGGTCAGCGGCACGCCGATCACGGTGATGTCGGCGCGGAATTTCGAGGACGGCATCGGCTTCGTCGAATCGTAGAACAGATAACCGCCCGGCTCGATCGAGGCGACGTCCTTGTCCCAGGTCTGCGGGTTCATCGCCACCATCAAGTCGACGCCGCCGCGGGCGCCGAGATGGCCGGCCTCGGTGACGCGTACTTCGTACCAGGTCGGCAGGCCCTGGATGTTGGACGGGAAAATATTGCGCGGGCTGACCGGCACGCCCATGCGCAGCACCGCGCGGGCGAACAATTCGTTGGCGCTCGCGGAGCCCGAGCCGTTGACGTTGGCGAAGCGGACGACGAAGTCGTTTATGCGGCTGATCGGGCTTGCGACTGGCATGGTGTTCCGGCGTGGGTCATGTCGATGAGATATTTCTGCATGTCCCAGGCCCCGGTGGGACAGCGTTCGGCACACAGGCCGCAATGCAGGCACACGTCTTCGTCTTTCACCATGACGCGGCCGGTCTTGAGATCGTTGCCGATATAGAGATCCTGCGTGTGATTGTGGGCCGGCGCTTGCAGGCGGGTGCGGAGGTCCGCTTCGTCGCCATTCGCCGTGAAGGTGATGCAGTCCATCGGGCAAATGTCGACGCAGGCGTCGCATTCGATGCAGAGCTGGCCGGTGAATACGGTCTGCACATCGCAGTTGAGGCAGCGCTCGGATTCTTTCAGGGCGAGCTCAAGATCATAACCAAGCTCCACCTCGGCCTTGATGTCGCGCAACGCCACGACCTTGTCGCGATGCGGGACACGGTAGCGCTTATCGAGCGTGATCTCGTTGTCGTAGCTCCACTCGTGGATGCCCATCTTCTGGCTCGACACCGCGATCTGCGGCGGCGGGCGGACGGTGATGTCCTCGCCGCGGCAGAAGCGGTCGATCGAGATGGCGGCTTCGTGGCCGTGCGCCACCGCCCAGATGATGTTCTTCGGTCCGAACGCAGCGTCGCCGCCGAAAAACACTTTCGGATTGGTCGAGCCAAAGGTCTTCGGATCGACCTTGGGCATGTCCCATTTGTCGAATTCGATGCCGCAGTCGCGCTCGATCCAGGGAAACGCGTTTTCCTGACCGACCGCGACCAGCACGTCGTCGCAGGGAAAATGCTGATCGGGTTCGCCGGTCGGCACCAGATCGCGGCGGCCCTTGGCGTCGCGCACCGCCTTGACCTTTTCGAAGGTGATGCCGGTCAGCTTACCGTTGTCGTGGGTGAATTCCTTCGGCACCAGATAATTGAAGATCGGAATATCTTCATGCATGGCGTCCTCTTTTTCCCAGGGGGACGCCTTCATCTCCTCGAAGCCGGAGCGCACGACCACTTTCACGTCCTCGCCGCCGAGGCGGCGCGACGAGCGGCAGCAGTCCATCGCGGTGTTGCCGCCGCCAAGGACGATGACGCGCTTGCCGATCTTGTCGATATGGCCGAACGACACGCTCGACAGCCAGTCGATGCCGATATGGATGTTCTTGGCCGCTTCCTTGCGGCCAGGAACGTCGAGATCTCGCCCGCGCGGCGCGCCGCAGCCGACGAATATCGCATCGAAATCTTCCGCCAGCAGCGACTTCAGGCTGTCGATCCGCTTACCGCCGACGAATTCGATGCCGAGGTTGAGGATGTAATCGCATTCCTCATCAATGACGCTTTCCGGCAGACGGAATTTCGGAATTTGCGTGCGCATCATGCCGCCGGACTTCGGGTCCTGGTCGAACACGACGCAATCGTATCCCATCGGCGCGAGGTCGCGCGCCACCGCGAGCGAGGCCGGTCCGCCGCCGACGAGCGCCACGCGCTTGCCGTTTTTGTTTTTGGGCGGCTTCGGCAACCGGCCGCGGATATCGTCCTTGAAGTCGGCAGCGACCCGCTTCAAGCGGCAGATCGCGACCGGCTCGTTCTCGACGCGCCCGCGCCTGCAGGCCGGCTCGCAGGGACGGTCGCAGGTGCGTCCCAGAATTCCGGGAAACACGTTCGATTCCCAATTGATCATGTAGGCGTCGCTGTAGCGGCCTGCGGCGATCAAACGGATATACTCGGGCACCGGCGTGTGCGCCGGACAAGCCCACTGACAATCCACGACTTTATGGAAATAGTCCGGGACCGCGATATCGGTTGGTTTCATCGACTCCTCGTGCACGCAGCACCCGCTCTTGCGGCGGTACGCACGCTGCTGCGTGGATTTGCTTCCCCCGGTCGGTCCCGTAGCCGAATCCGGACCCGGATACTAGTCAGGAGGGGCCAGGATTTCCACCGCTTCCTCTTGCGATAACAACGTATTGTCCGCCTTGACCCGGATCAAAATCCCGGCCCGATCAGGGCCGCAGGCGGCGCCGAAAAATGCCAGGCCAAGCGATCTTTTGTCTCGTAACTTATTGAATACATGAGTTTAATCATGCTAAGGCGCCGACTAGGCAGGGCTATGGCAATACCGCATGCGTGACCTGTTCGAGATCGATCCGGCCGTAGATCCGATGACGGCGGCTCGCCGCGGCGCGCGGCCGGCGCTCCGGCGCCGATTCTATGAGCATGCGTCGATTTCGAGCGCCGCCGACCGGCACGCCGTCTGCCTCGACGGCAAGCCCATCCACACTCCGGCGCGACGTCCATTGGTGGCACCGACGCTTGCGCTCGCCGAAGCGATTGCCGCGGAGTGGCAGGCCCAGCCCGAACTGATCGATCCGGCGGCCATGCCGCTGACGCGGCTTGCCAATTCGATCATCGACGGCGTCGCCGACGCGTCGGAGCCGGTGGCTGCGGAAATCGAAAAATATCTCGGCTCCGATCTCTTGTTCTACCGGGCTGGCGCCCCGAAGGCGTTGTGCGAGCGCCAAGCTCGGCATTGGGATCCTGTTCTGGCCTGGGCGCGCGATACGCTCGGCGCCGATTTTCGTCTGGGCGAGGGTGTTATCCACGTCACTCAGCCCGCCACCGCGCTCGAGGCTGCTGCGGCGGCTATTCCCATCGATCCGTGGCGGCTCGGCGCGATGCATGTCGTGACGACGCTGACCGGGTCCGCGCTGGTCGCGCTTGCGCTCTTGCGCGGGGCGTTAACCGCCGACGCCGCATGGCAGGCGGCGCATGTCGACGAGGATTGGAACATCGAGCAATGGGGCGACGACGAAATGGCGCTTGAGCGCCGCGCGTTTCGGCTTGCCGAGTTTCAGGCGGCGGCCAAGGTGCTTTCTTCGCTGGCGTCGTGACGACGCCCGATCAGCCCCCAGTCACGCTCATATGGCGCGACAGCGCCGGCCGGCGGTGACGGCGATCGATGATGAAATCGTGGCCCTTCGGCTTTCGCCCGATGGCCTCATCGATGGCGGCAAACAACAAATCGTTGCCTTCCGAAGCGCGCAGCGGCTTGCGCAGATCGGCGGCGTCTTCCTGGCCCAGGCACATGAAGAGTGTGCCGGTGCAGGTGACGCGCACGCGGTTGCAGGACTCGCAGAAATTATGCGTCATCGGCGTGATGAAACCGAGCCGGCCGCCGGTCTCGCCGACGCGCACATAACGGGCCGGCCCGCCGGTGCGATAATCGATCTCGTCGAGCGAAAAGCGCTCGGCAAGGCGCGCGCGCACGACCGAGAGCGGCAGATATTGATCAAGGCGGCCCTCACCGATTTCGCCGAGCGGCATCACCTCGATCAGCGTCAGATCCATGCCGCGTCCATGCGCCCATTCGACGAGGCGCGGAAACTCATCCTCGTTGACGCCCTTCAGCGCCACGGCGTTGATCTTGACCTTCAGGCCGACAGCTTGCGCTGCGTCGATGCCGGCGAGCACCTCCTCGAGCGAGCCCCAGCGCGTGATGGTGCGAAATTTCTCCGGCTCGAGCGTATCGAGCGAGACATTGATGCGCCGAACGCCCGCGTCTTTCAGCTCCGCGGCATATTTGGCGAGCTGCGAGCCGTTGGTGGTCAAGGTCAATTCGTCGAGGTGTCCGCCGCGCAGGTGCCGCGACAGCGAATGGACCAGCGTCATGATGCCCCGGCGCACCAGCGGCTCGCCGCCGGTGAGGCGAAGCTTGCGCACGCCGCGTGCCACAAAGGCCGAGCACAGCCGGTCGAGTTCCTCAAGGGTGAGGACTTCGGCCTTCGGCAGAAACGACATGTTCTCCGCCATGCAATAGACACAGCGGAAATCGCAGCGGTCGGTCACCGAAACGCGCAAATA
This sequence comes from Xanthobacteraceae bacterium, assembly GCA_049282655.1. Classification (GTDB taxonomy): domain Bacteria; phylum Pseudomonadota; class Alphaproteobacteria; order Rhizobiales; family Xanthobacteraceae; genus BOG-931. The sequence continues at coordinate 5,969 of JBAPUM010000071.1, read as the reverse complement.
GGTAATGGCGCGGCCAAACGGGTCGACGAGTTCCGGCCGGTCCAATGTCGAGGCGAGTTCGATATCCTGCACGCGATCCATGGTCCTTCAGATAGGCAGCGACTGTGCCGGATAAAGCCCTGATCGTCCATAATTTTTCGTCAAACTCGCAACGCCTCAGCGATGCGCCGGCGACGGGAATGGCGATTCGGAGCCGCTCGGGGATTGCGACCAGGGCGGCGCGTGGGAGAAGGAGTTGTCTTCCGGTTCGGGGGCGACGATCGGCGCCGGCGCGGCGTTCCGCATCGGCGCTGCCGCGACCGGCTTCGGCGCGGCCCTGGGTCCGCCGACGCCTCGACGGAGTTTTGGGTTCACTTTGGGCGGCGGCGGCAGCGCCACCATGGCGACCTGCACCGGATTGGGCAGCAAGTAGGGCGGCTTACTATTGAACCACGAGTGCTCGCCTTCGCGCATGCTGATCGGAATGGTCTGGGATACGTAGCCGTCGAGCGAAAACATCACCGACTGGCTCATGACCGGTACCGCCAGCGAGCAAGGCGTCCGGCAGGTCTGACCTTGCGATGTCTGCACGTTCACGCCGGGTGGCGTCGATTCAAACTGCAGCGCCTGTGGCGGCGGCGGCGCCGTAGACAAACTCGAGCATCCGGCCAGTAGGATGCCGGCGATGCCTCCGACCGAGACGCCCACGATGCGACAAATACCCGACATGACACTCTCTACCCGCTTAAGCCTAAGCCGCAGGAATTGTGGGGTAAAGCCCGGTTTAGGGGGGAGGGGAGCAGCCGATAGCCGTCGACCGGGTAGGCCGCTCTAGGCGCTTTGGGCTTCGATTTCGCGGATCACCGCCGGCAGGTCGGCGTAGGAGCCAATGATCCGGTCCGGCGCAAGGCTTTCGATCGGCACTTCGCTATAGCCGAAGTCGACCGCGATCACCGGCACGGTCGCGGCGCGCGCGGTGCGAATATCGGTTCCGGAATCGCCCACCATGATGGCGCGATCCGGCGTGCCGCCGGCGCGCAAAATGGTCCGGCGCAGCACCTCCGGGTCGGGCTTTTGCATGCCGAAGGTGTCCTGACCGCATATCGTCGTGAAGTGCCGCGTGAGTTGCAGCTGATCGAGGAGCCGTACCGACAGCCATTCGAGCTTGTTGGTGCAGACCGCGAGCCGCCGGCCCTCGGCGGCAAGGCGATCGAGCGCCGCCTCAAGCGCGGGAAACGGCCGCGAGCGGTCGGCGATATGGGCTGCATAATGCTCGATGAAGGCAGCGAACATCCGGTCGAGCTCGCCTGTCGATCCGGCGCGGCCCTCGGCTTCGAGCGCCCGCGCGATCATGCCGCGGGCGCCGCCGCCGATCATCTTGCGGGCGTCGTCGTAGGGGACGGCTGCCATGCCTTCCCGCGCCAGGATGAGGTTGAGGGTCGAGATCAGATCCGGGGCGGTATCGATCAAGGTGCCGTCGAGATCAAAGACGATGGTGAGCATGGCTTCTCGCCTAGACGGCGCCAGCGCCTGGCGCAAGCACCAAAGCTCAGGTTTAAATTCCCTAGGATCGGCCGCCGAAGGCGGCTAGATAGCAGCCTGATTTTGCATGCAAAGAGGCTTGCGGCAGGAATGAGTGCCGAAACCTACAAACGGGCCGCCGCCGCGCGAGCTCTCGATTTTGTGCGTCCGGGCATGCGCATCGGGCTCGGCACCGGCTCGACCGCCAAGCATTTCGTCGACCTGTTGGGCGAGCGCGTGCGGGCGGGCCTCGACGTGGTCGCGGTGCCGACATCGGAGGTGACGCGCTTGCAAGCGGAGGGCCTCGGCATCCCGCTGACGACGCTCGACGACACCCCCGAACTCGACCTCACCGTCGACGGCGCCGACGAGATCGCGCCGGATCTGACGTTGATCAAAGGCGGTGGCGGCGCATTGTTGCGCGAGAAGATCGTCGCCTCGGCCTCGGCCATGATGGTCGTGATCGCCGACGACTCCAAATGGGTCGCGACGCTTGGCCGCTTTCCTTTGCCGATCGAAATCGTGCCCTTCGGCTCAACGACAACCCGCCGTGCCATCGAAGCGGCCGCGGCCGCGACGGCCTGTCCGGGGCCGGCCCTGTTGCGCGAGACCAAAAGCGGCCATCCTTTCGTCACGGATGGCGGGCACTGGCTGCTCGACGCCCAATTGCAGCGTATTGCCGAGCCGCGGGCTCTCGCGGCGAGGCTTTCCGAAATCCCGGGAGTCATGGAGCACGGCTTGTTCATCGGCCTCGCGGGGGTTGTTATTGTCGCAGGCCCCGATGGGGTTCGCCTCGTCGAACGGTCCTAATCTCGAACACAAAAAGGGAGTGCGCCTATGTTCGCTCGTCTCTGCTTGCGTCCCACCAGGACGCGCTACGCCGTGACGCGCTGTGCTCTTGCCGCGCTGTTGGCGCTTGCGGTATTCGGACCCCGGCCGGCCGCGGCTCAGGCCGCCGCCCATCCCTCTCCGGCCTCGATCCTCTTGGCCAAGCAAATCGTCGAGCTCAAGGACGTCAAAAACGTCTTCCAGCCTTTGGTGCGGGGCGTGGTCGTCAAGACCAGGGACATGTTCATGCAGACCAACTTCATGTGGTCGAAGGATTTGAACGAGTGCGCGATTATCGTGGAGAAGGAATACGCTCCCCGCATCGATGAAGTGCTCGATACGACCGCGCGCATCTATGCCAGCCATTTTACCGAGCAGGAATTGAAGGATCTCCTGACCTTCTATCAGTCGCCGCTGGGCAAAAAGATGGTCGCCGAAGAGCCGAAGGCGCTCGATGAAAGCATGTCCAGTGCCGGCAAATGGGCGGACGATCTTTCGCAGCAGGTGATCGGCAGTATGCGCGCCGAAATGAAAAAGCGCGGACACGATCTGTGACGTGATGAACGCTGTGGCCGAATACGACGTCGATCTTTTTGTCATCGGAGGCGGATCGGGCGGCGTCCGCGCCGCGCGCATCGCCGCGGGCCATGGCGCGCGCGTGATGGTCGCCGAAGAGTACCGGCTCGGCGGCACCTGCGTGATCCGCGGCTGTGTGCCGAAGAAGCTTTTGGTCTATGCGTCGCGCTTTCACGGCGAGTTCGCAGACGCGGCGGGCTTCGGCTGGACCGTGTCGCACGCGTCGTTCGACTGGACGACGCTGATCGCCAACAAGGACCGTGAAATCGCGCGCCTCGAGGCGGCCTATGGGGCGACGCTCGCCAAGGCGGGCGCCACGGTGGTGAAAACCCGCGCCGTCCTCGCCGACGCCCATACGGTGCATTTGGCGGGCGGCGAACGGGTGCGGGCGGCGCATATTTTGATCGCGACGGGCGGTGCGCCAAGCTACGGCGACCCCATCCCCGGCATCGAACACGCGATTACGTCCAACGAGGCGTTCCACCTGACGGAATTTCCGCGCCGCGTGGTGATCCAGGGCGGCGGGTATATCGCTGTTGAATTCGCCGGCATCTTCGCCGGCCTCGGTTCGCATGTGACGCTCGTCTATCGCGGCGAGAATATCTTGCGCGGCTTCGACGACGACGTGCGTCAGCATCTGCGCGTCGAGATGGAGGCGCGCGGCATCAAAGTGATCACCGGGTGCAAGGTCGCGGCCATCGAACAAGCCGGGCCGCATTACTCGGTTCAGCTATCTAGCGGCAATCATGTCACTGCCGACCGGGTCATGTTCGCAACCGGCCGGCATCCCAATGTCGGCAAGCTCGGACTGAAGGAGGCCGGTGTCGAGATCGGCAAGAACGGCGGCATCGCGGTCGACGACTATTCGCGCACCAGTGCGCCGAACATCTATGCGGTCGGCGACGTCACCAATCGTATCAATTTGACGCCGGTCGCCATTCGCGAAGGCCATGCCTTCGCCGACAGCGTGTTCGGCGGCAAGGCGGTCAAAGTCGATCATGCCAATGTGCCGACGGCGGTGTTCTCGGAGCCCGAGGTCGGTGTTGTTGGCCTGACCGAGACCGAGGCCCGGCAGCGGCTGGAACGGACGGATATCTACAAGGCCATGTTCCGGCCGATGAAGGCGACGCTGTCAGGGCGCGACACGCGTGTTCTGATGAAGCTCGTGGTCGACGGCTCAACCGATCGCGTGGTCGGCTGCCACGTGGTCGGCGAAGGCGCCGCCGAGATGGCGCAGGTCGCCGCGATCGCGGTGAGAATGGGCGCCACCAAGGCCGACTTCGACGCCACCATGGCGCTGCATCCGACGGCCGCCGAAGAACTCGTCACCATGCGCAACAAGACCGCGAGCTATGGTCGCGATGCCGCCGTATAGGCTGAAAAGCCGGTCAAAAACCGGGCTGTCCCGGTATGGTACCGCCGTGTATAAGACCGGCAGTTTGTTGGAGCTAGAGTGTGATGCCACTACGGCCGAACGCGGCTAAATGGAGCCCGGATTCCTGGCGCTCCAAGCCGATTTTGCAGGTACCCGATTATCCCGACCAAAAGGCGCTCGCCGACGTCGAGGCGCAGCTTGCAACCTTTCCGCCGCTGGTTTTTGCCGGCGAGGCGCGCAATCTCAAAAAGGCGCTGGCGCAGGTCGCCAAGGGCGAGATGTTTCTCCTGCAAGGCGGCGATTGCGCCGAAAGCTTCGCCGAGCACGGCGCCAACAACATCCGCGATTTCTTCCGCCTGTTTCTGCAAATGGCGGTGGTGCTGACTTACGCCGCCGCGTCTCCGGTGGTGAAGGTCGGCCGCGTTGCCGGGCAGTTCGCCAAACCGCGCACCTCGCCGACCGAGAAGCGCGGCGGCGTCGAACTGCCGGTTTACCGCGGCGACATCATCAACGGCACCGAATTCACCCCGGAAGCGCGCACGCCCGATCCACGGCGCCAATTGGAAGCCTATCGGCAATCGGCGGCGACGCTCAATCTCTTGCGCGCCTTCGCCGGCGGCGGTTATGCGAACCTGTCGAACGCGCATCAGTGGATGCTGTCCTTCGTCAAGGACTCCCCGCAATCGAAGCGCTACCAGGACCTTGCCGGCCGCCTCACCGAGACGCTCGATTTCATGCGCGCTTGCGGCATCGATCCAGAGCTGCATCCGGAGATGCGCACGACGAATTTCTTCACCAGCCATGAAGCGCTCTTGCTCGGCTACGAGCAGGCCTTCACGCGGGTCGATTCGACGACCGGCGACTGGTACTGCACCTCGGGCCACATGGTGTGGATCGGCGACCGCACCCGGCAGCTCGATCACGCCCACGTCGAATACTGCCGCGGCATCAAAAATCCGCTCGGGTTGAAGACCGGCCCGACGCAGAGACCGGACGAGCTTCTGAAACTTATCGACGTCCTCGATCCGGACAACGAGCCCGGCCGGCTGACGCTGATCTGCCGCGTCGGCGCCGACAAGGCCGCCGAGCTGTTGCCGGCCATGGTGCGCGCCATCAAGCGCGAAGGCCGCAACGTGGTGTGGTCCTGCGATCCGATGCATGGCAACACCATCACGTCCGTCACCGGCTACAAGACCCGGCCGTTCGATCAGATCCTCAAGGAGGTGCGGACGTTTTTTCAAGTTCATGCCGCCGAGGGCACCATTGCGGGCGGCGTGCATCTGGAAATGACCGGCCAGAACGTCACCGAATGCACCGGCGGCGCGCGCGCCATCAGCGACGAGGATTTGAACGACCGCTATCACACGGTCTGCGATCCCAGGCTCAATGCCGAGCAGTCGCTCGACCTCGCCTTCCTGCTCGCCGATCTTTTAAAGACCGAGCGCCAGGGCAAAGTGAAGCCGATGCCGGCGGTGGCGGGGCTTTAGAGGGCTCAGTCACTGAGCGCATGTCCGCTTTCGGGGGGAAGCGGACATTGCCCGTGGTTGTCGCCGTGTCCCCTACTGTGCAGGTTTTCGGACGCCGGCAATCGCGGATCAATCGACACACGCGGGCGGCCGGCGTCGGAAAAGCGCCAAGGCAGGAAATCGCGGTTGGTCGTTCAGCGGCGGTGCGGCGTGCGCTATGGGGA
>JBAPUM010000070.1:0-25312 GCA_049282655.1 Xanthobacteraceae bacterium | reverse complement strand
ACATGTCTTCGGGCGTCACGTAGTCGGCATCATTGTCCAGTAAGCGTTTGAGCCGCCCGATATGGCCGATCGAGCGGATCGTGGTGCCGCCGATCTTGCGCACCCGCTCCGCGATATCGTCGGTCATAGCGAAAATCTGATCGCCCTGCTCGTCCAGCAGCAGATGATAGTCGCGGAAATGCGGCCCGCTCATATGCCAGTGGAAGTTCTTGGTCTTGAGATAGAGCGTGAAGACATCGGCGAGCAGCGCGTTCAACGCGCCCGCGATATCCTTGGTCGCTCCCGCTGACAGGTCGGTCGGCGTGGCCAGCGGAGCGGTTCGCAACGACTTCGGATCGGTACTCATGTCAGTCTCCTTCGCAATGTGCGGCTTCGCCCTCGGATCCCGTCCGAAGGCAGGCTTTTTCGGATCATGCTTTAGGTGCGGCTTCGGCTTTCGGCGCATTCAGCGCAACGGACGCCTCCGTCGTCAGCAAAAGGAAAGTAAAAGTCTCCTCGAGGTAGAGCCGGACCTTCTTATCGTCATGGCTCAGGTAGCCGATCGACATATCCTCGCCGATATAGAGGCCGAAATCGCCGCCGCGGGTCGTGAGCACAAAGGCGCCGGAAATCGCCGGCGCCCAGATGATCTGCCCGTCGACGAGACGCTTGATGTGCTCCAGGACCGGATAGCCGTGGTCGCTGGTCTCGCTCAATCCCGTATAGGCGTCCGCACTCAGCAACACCGAATAGGGACCGTTGACGCCGACGAGCCGCAATTGACTGAGCGCCTGGGCGATAGCATCCGGATAGGCGCGTATGTCACCCGGAAGGGTCATCACCGGATTGCTGGTTCCCGCGCGGATGCCGCCGATGCCGGCGGCCGCATAGCCTTCGAAGATCGCCCTGTCTTCCGCAAAGGCCAAAAGCCGCGCCGCATCCTTAGCGGGCTGCCAATCCGAATCGTTGGCGCCGCGCTCCACGTCGTCGATTTGTTGGCGATCGAGTTCGAAAGGAACACGCAGTTCGACCAGCGCTTTGACCTCGCGCTGCCGTGCCAGGATGCCGTCTTCCGGCGCCGCGACATTGCGCAAATGGCCGGTGCCGATGGCGGGGGTGGCGACGCCCGTTGGACCCTGCACATCGACGACGCGCCGGCCGGCGAGATAGCGCTTGATGGTGCGCGAGGCTTCCTCCTCGATCTGAGACCAGGCGGCGTCGGATATCGGGGCAAGCTCGCGGTGAAGGTTGTTCATGAGCCGAGGTCTCCTTTTAGCGAACCGATGCCGAGCGAACCGTCGCGTTTCGGTGCCGGCTGCGGCGGCGCAGGATCTGATGTGCCGGAAAGCCCAAGCCCTGATAGCCCAAGCCCTGCCGATGGAGCGTCGTCGCCTATGTTTTCCAGGAAAGTCGCGGACGGTACGAAGAACAGATTACCGGTCTTGGCGACGCTGAAATCGAGCAGATGGTCGTAATTGCCGGGTGGGCGGCCGACGAACATGTTCTCCAGCATCTGCTCGATCGTTCGCGGCGACCGCGCATAGCCGATGAAATAGGTGCCGAATTCCTTCTCGGCGGCGCGGCCGAACGGCATGTTGTCGCGGATGATTTTTATTTCCTTGCCATCCTCGACGATGGTCGTCAGCGCGCTGTGCGCCGACGTCGGCTTCACGGCATCGTCGAGTTCGATGTCCGAAAGTTTGGTGCGTCCGATAATGCGCTCTTGCGCTTCGGTGGACAGCTTGTTCCAACCCGATACATCGTGCAGATATTTTTGCACGATCACGTAGCTGCCGCCGGCGAACAGAGGGTCTTCAGGGCCCAGATAAGCGGAATCGATTGCGGTCTGCGCCGTTGGATTCTCCGTTCCATCGACAAAGCCGATGAGATCACGGTCATCGAAATAGCGAAAACCGTGCACTTCATCGACCGGCGCAACGGCGTCGCCGAGCCGGTCCATGATTTGCGTCGCCAACTCGAAGCACAGATCCATGCGCTTTGCGCGAATGTGAAATAGGAGATCGCCGGGTGTCGCGACGGCATGGCGCGCGCCGGCCTTGATTTCCCGAAACGGATGCAGTTCCGCCGGCCGCGGTTGACCGAAGAGCTTGTCCCACGCGTCCGATCCAATCCCCATCACGCAGGACAGGTTTCCCTCGATATCGCGGAAGCCGACTGCACGTAACAACGCGGGGAGATCGCCGCAAAACGACCGGACTGCCTCGCGACTCGCACTATCGGAATTGACCGTTACGACCAGAAAGATCGCGGCGCGAGTCAAAGCCTGAACCACCGCCTGCGGCTCGGGAGGCAAGCCGGATTGTGTGCCGGGCGCAGTCAATGAATCCTACTCCGTCGGTCCCGCGCCCCAAAGAGAAACCAGCCATCGCCTGCGTAATTTTGTGGGATCGCGGCGAAAAAGACAACTGACGCGCAAAACGACCTGTAACGCGCAAAGCGATCTGCGCGCACGTCCTCACCCTTTGATGAAGGCCAGCAAGTCGGCATTGATCGTGGCGGCTTCCGTGGTCGGCATGCCGTGCGGAAAGCCCTTGTAGGTTTTTAGCGTGCCGTTCTTCAAAAGTTTTGCCGATAATGGTCCCGCAGCGACATAAGGAACGATTTGATCGTCCTCGCTGTGCATCACCAGCACCGGGATCGTGATCTTCTTGAGGTCTTCGGTGAAATCCGTCTGCGAGAAGGCGACGATGCCGTCGTAATGCGCCTTGGCGCTGCCCATCATGCCCTGGCGCCACCAATTGGCGATGACGGCTTCGGAGGATTTCGCGCCTGGCCGGTTGTAGCCGTAGAACGGGCCTTCCGGAACATCGCGGTAAAATTTCGAGCGGCCGGCCGCGAGTTGCGCCTGCAAGTCGTCGAAGACTGCCTTGGGAAGTCCGTTTGGATTGGCCGCCGTCTTCAGCATCAGCGGCGGCACCGCCGAGATTATCGCCGCCTTGACGACGCTCTTGTCGCTGTGCCGCGCCAGATAGCGCACCACTTCGCCGCCGCCGGTCGAGTGCCCAACATGAATGGCGTTCTTCAGGTCGAGATGCGCCGTCACCGCGGCGAGATCGTCGGCATAGTGATCGAGGTCATGGCCGTCGGCGACCTGGCTCGAACGGCCGTGACCGCGGCGATCATGCGCGATGACGCGATAGCCGTGACCGAGGAAGAACAGCATTTGATTATCCCAGTCATCGGCCGATAGCGGCCAGCCGTGGCTGAACACGATGGGCTGACCCTGGCCCCAATCCTTGTAGAAGATTTCAACGCCATCTTTTGTTGTGATGTGCATGACGCGACTCCGTAAAAGTCATAAGCCCTGAAAATGCATTTCAAGGTAAATCTATACCTTTTCGACGAAAGCGTAATGACCCTTTTGACTTGCAAAACGCCGCCACGCCGCTGGCCGAAGCGGGCTTTGCCGGCGCGAAAAGGGCCTTTTCACGCCAGGGGTCGTGGCGCCGGGGACGGGCTTTTTTCGGGATCATGCTCTATGGTCCCGGCGCTGACGCAAAGGAGCGAAAAATGCCGCTGGGGAGATTGTTCGGGGCCGCACTGGCCGGATTTTTGGCGGCGTCGGCGTCGCCCGCGGCTGCGCTCGACAGCGTCCGCTTCGGCACCAATTGGGTGGCCGAGGCCGAGCATGGCGGCTTTTACCAGGCGCTGGCCGACGGCACCTACCGCAAATACGGCCTCGACGTGACCATAGTGCCGGGCGGGCCGCAGGTGAACAACCGCATCCTGCTGCCGGTCGGCAAGCTCGACTTTTTTCTCGCCGCCAATACGCTCGAAGGCTTCGATGCGGTGGCGCAGAACATCCCGACGGTCGAGGTCGCGGCCCTTTTCCAGAAAGACCCGCAGGTGCTGATCGCGCATCCGGGAGAGGGCGTCGAGAAACTCGCCGATCTGAAAACCCTGACGCTGTTCGTGTCGCAGGAGGGCACGGCGAGCTATTTCCAGTGGCTCAAGGCGGACTACGGCTTCAGCGACGCCAAGGTGAAGCCCTATACCTTCAATCCGCAGCCGTTCCTTGCCGACAAGAAAAGCGCCATGCAGGGCTACGTGACCTCCGAGCCCTTTGTCATCGAAAAGACCGCGCATTTCACGCCAAAGGTATTCCTCCTCGCCGACGAGGGCTTTTCCGCCTATTCGACATTGCTCGAAACCCGCCGCGACCTGGTCGAGAAGAAACCCGATCTGGTGCAGCGCTTCGTCGATGCCTCGATCATCGGCTGGTACAATTATATCTACGGCGACAATGCCGCAGCCAATGCGCTGATCAAGAAGCAGAATCCGGAAATGACCGACGACCTTCTGACTTATTCGATCGCGGCCATGAAGAAATACGGCATTGTCGATTCGGGCGATACCGCGACACTTGGCGTCGGCGCCATGACGGATGCCCGCATGAAGGATTTCTTCGACAAGATGTCGCGCGCCGGCGTGGTCAAGCCGGGGCTCGATTACCGCAAGGGCTACACGCTGCAATTCGTCGACAAGAAAGTCGGGCTCGAACTGCGGCCGAAATAATAATGCGACTTCCCTCCCCCCTTGTGGGGGAGGGTAGGGTGGGGGGTCGGGAGGCGACGCGCGAACGTGGACGGGTGTTGAACAATTCGTCGATTCTGACGCACCGCCTCTCGACCCCCACCCCTCCCCCTCCCCACAAGGGGGAGGGGTAACTGTGCAGAGCTAATGTCGATGCCGCCGGCCACTACCTCCAATTCCAATCCGCTGGTCGCCTTACGCGGCATCGATAAGACGTTCCCGAGCGGCACGGTGGCGCTCAAGGGGCTCGATCTCGCGGTGCGGACGGGCGAGTTCGTCTCGCTGCTCGGCCCCTCCGGCTGCGGCAAATCGACGGCGCTCCGCATCATCGCTGGATTGAGCGAGCCGAGTGCCGGCCGCGTGGAATGGCACGATGCACCTACGGCGGGAAGTGAAAGCAGGATCGGCTTTGTGTTCCAGGAGCCGACGCTGATGCCCTGGGCTTCGGTGTTCGATAACGCGCTGTTGCCGCTCAAGCTCAAAGGCGTCGCTGCCGGCGAGGCGGCGGCGCGGGTGACGGCAGCGCTTGATCGCGTGGGTCTAAAAAATTTCGCCGGCGCTTATCCGCGCGAACTGTCGGGCGGCATGCGCATGCGCGTCTCGATCGCGCGCGCGCTCGTCACCGAGCCGGCGCTTCTCCTGCTCGACGAACCTTTCGCGGCGCTCGACGAGATCACGCGCTTTAAGCTCAACAACGATCTGTTGGAGCTGTGGCAGGCGCTGCACACGACGATCGTCTTCGTCACCCATTCGGTCTTCGAGTCGGTCTATCTGTCGAGCCGCATCGTCATCATGGCGCCGCGGCCAGGACGGCTGTTCAGCGAAGTCGCCGTCGACGCGCCCTATCCGCGCGACCAGAATTTCCGCACGTCGGTGGAATATGCAGCGCTGTGCCGCCGCGCCTCCGACGCGCTGGGAGAGGCCATGGCGGCGGGAGGCGAGGAATGACCGACCCTCTCCCCGCTCATTCCCGCGAAAGCGGGAATGCAGCAGCGGCTGGTCAACAAAGAACTGGGTTCCCGCTTTCGCGGGGACGAGCGGTGGATCGATGGCTGCGGATTGCCCTACCGATCCTCGTGCTTGTGTGTCTGCTTGCTGTCTGGGAGGCAGCCGTCCGGATCAAGGACATTCCGCCCTATGTGCTGCCTGGTCCCGGTCTGATCGCGCAGACACTGGTCGCCGATTGGGCGTTGCTGTGGCAATCGCTCCTCGTCACGCTCACCACCACCGTCGAAGGCTTCGCGCTTGCTGCCATCGGCGGCGTCGGCCTCGCGGTGCTGTTCAGCCAGTCGCGCCTTGTCGAATATTCGCTGTATCCGTACGCCGTCATTCTGCAAGTGACGCCGATCGTCGCCATCGCGCCTTTGTTGCTGATCTATCTGCCGCAACCGCTCGCCGTTCTGGCCTGCGCCTGGATCGTGGCGTTCTTTCCGGTTCTGGCCAATACCACGCTCGGCCTGCACTCGGTCGACCGCAATCTCGCCGACCTTTTCGCGCTCTACGGCGCCTCGCGCCGCCAAATGTTGTGGCGCCTGAAACTGCCGTCGGCCCTGCCCTACATTTTAGGCGGCTTGCGCATCGCCGGCGGCCTGTCGCTAATCGGCGCGGTGGTAGCCGAGATCGCCGCGGGCTCCGCGGGCGCGGGCTCCGGGCTTGCCTACCGCATCGCCGAGTCCGGCTACCGGCTCAACATCCCGCGCATGTTCGCCGCGCTGTTCCTACTGTCGGCCGCCGGGATCGCGATTTTTTATCTCTTGTCGCTGGTCAATTATCTGGCGCTGCGCCGCTGGCACGAGAGCGCGTTGGAGCACGAAAGGTAATATTTTGGTGCAATTGTCCTCGCGCCCGGATCAAACTGGACTCTGCTGGAACGAATTCGTATTGATGGCTTGTGAGGTCGCAGCCATGCCCGAATTCAAGATCGATGACACTGAAGTTCCAGAGACGCCGGCTAGGCCCCAGTTGAAGACTTGGTCGTCGCCGCGCGTGATCGTCTCGAATCTCGCCTCGACCGAGGGTGGCTCAGCCAATGTGCCGGAGGCTTCCAGCGGGGTTCTCCTTTCGTAGCCCCCGAACATCGTGGCAGCGCCCCGGCTTACATATTTTTGCCCTCGAGCCACTCGATGTATTGCGCCGTGCGTAGCGCGCGCAGAGCGAGGCCGTCCGCTGGACCGAGCCTCGGCGCTGTAACTGAAGTTCCAAGCATCTTCTGCAGTTTGTCGAAATCGATATAGTTCCGAAGCCGTGCATTATCGGACAACCGCGCGAGCTCGATCGTCAATCGAGATCGGCTGTCTTTCAGCATGCCGGCGCTGTCCGGCTCCAAAGAAGCCTGATTTCGCAGACGTGCCTGGAATTCCGGCGGATACATATCGGCCAGCGCGCGGCAGGCCAGATAGCGGTTACGTCCGTTTTTAACGTAGAGATCTTCCGGTATAGCAAGGCCGAATTCGACGGCGCGCTTGTCCATCAGCGGCCGCGTGATGTCGAGCCCATGGGCGGCCGCCGCGTTGGCGTCATTGCGGCCGCTCGACGCCACCCAATTACGTAACACCTGCTGGGTGCGCGTGCTGAGATCGCTGTCGAACCAATACCGCCCTAGTATTTCCGCTTCGTTGATGGCGCCGGTCTTGACCAAAGCGGATGCAAAGCCGGGCGCGATCGGGGCGCTCGACCAGAGCGGCGTAAAGCCGCGCCGCGCGGCTCTCGCTGCACGCCCCATCCATCGCGGCAAGAAAGGACCCGCTACGTCGCGTCGCAATGCCTGCCACAACGAATGTCCGGACATGCGAAGATGCGGGCCAAACTCCGACATGAATCGTCGGAACTGACCAGTGCGCAGAAAATGCGCCAAGGCGCCGCCGCCGCGCTGATTGAGCGTCTGGTCGCCGCCAAGTCCATCCATGATCAGGCGCGCGCCCGCCTGCGCCGCATCCCGGAACAAACCGTCAATCACGTATTGCTCGACGCGAGGAACGCCGTCGGCCATCAGGCATGCTTTTTCGACATTCGTGAACAGTGTTTCTCCATGACGAACAAAATAGCGCACGTCGAGATGGTGCATGTCACGGCGGCAGAGTTCTACCCAACGGCGCGCGCATGGCAGCGGCCCGCGATAGCCTTCCGGCATGACGGATGACACGGTAATCAACTTGCGGCCGCTGGCCGTCAGTATCGGGCCGCAAAGCCCGGCGATCGCGGCGGAGTCATAACCGGCGCTCAGGCACAATGCGGGAGGTGCGATCAGTCTGCGAATGCGGCACTCGACGGCCTCGGCGAAAATGCGGCGATACGTTTCAATATAGTAGGTCTCGTCGCGATCGATGTGCTCGGAGCCGGCCCGAGGTTCCCAATATCGGCGTAAGGAGCGTGCGCCGTTCAGATCAATCGCGATTGTCGAGCCACTCGGAACGCCCCAAATGTCTTTGAAGAATGTTGCACCTTCGCTGCGGCGCGGATCGAGGAGCAGATACTTGCCAATTTCGATCTCGCAAAGCGTCTGCGGCACGTCCGGGAGCGCCCATAGCGCCTTGAGCTCGGTCGCAAAGGCAAAGAAGCCCTTGCCGTGATGATAGTGGATGTAGCGCTGACCCATGTGGTCGCGACCCAGCAGAAGCTTTTTGCTCCGGCCATCCCAAATCGCGAAAGCGAAATCGCCCAGCAGATGCGCGGTACAATCCTCCCCCCATTCCCTGTAGGCGCGCATCACCAGGAAGCTGTCTGGCATCTCCCGGAGGTCGGCCGCGGCGATGCCGAACGCCTTAGACAATTCTTCGCGATTATCGAGACGGACGTCGGCGACCAGTGTCGTATCGGCCGCGCGGTCGTAAAGCGGCTGCGCCTCGAACCGGTCCTCTTGGTTTACCCGCAGCAGGCAGTGACCGACGCCGGCCGGGCCAGCCACAACGTGCGCGCGACCATCCGGCCCGCGGTGGGCGAGGGCGTTTCCCATGCGCTCCAACTCGCGAACCGATGCCCTATCGCTGTCGAGACGGACAATCCCGAAAATCGCGCTCATGGGTTCCCGGCAATCGTAAGCCGCTCTTACGGCTTGACGGACGTCACGTAGACGCTATCGGCAAAGTTGATTAATGCCGGCACAGCCGCCGAAAGTCTCTTCAGCACCGTCGACGATGCAATCAGCATTTTGGCCTTGCTGGAAACAAGGGTGCGATCTTCCGCCAGAAGCCCGAGCCCGCCAAACGCTTCAGCATGTAGACCGGTCCGGCCGATATGCCGCTCGAACACTTGGCGCATGGACGCGAGCGACCAGTAGCGCACGCGGAACGAGCCGCTCTCCAGGTAGGTCGGCCGCGTGCGCACATAGGTCGATCGCAGCCCGCCCCGGTTGGCCATTTGGATTTTCGCCGCTCCGCCCGGCCGCAACACCCTCCCCATCTCCGCAATCGCCATCTCAGCATCGGCTTCGGAGAAGTGCTGGATTACCGAGTAGGAAAACGCGCACTGAAATACATCGGGCTTGAACGGCAGAAACCGCGCGTCGCCGCAAACCCAGGCGATATCCAAACCTGACCCGGAAAACGCCCGCTTCGCCGCCATGATCGCGCCGAGCGAGGGCTCGATGCCGACGACCCGCCAGCCCCTGCGCGCCGCCGAGACCGACCAGCGGCCCCAATTCGAGCCGATGTCGAGCAGAAGTTCGCCGTTGCCGCGCCCGACCGGAATGTCCGGTATCGGATAATTCTGCAGACAGCCGACGAGATCGACGTAGCCCCAGCCGGACGTAGCGCCGATCAGATAGGAGATGACGGAATCGATCCTGGCTCCCGCCGTCCATTCGCGCTCGATGGCACGCCTTTGGTCGTCGGTCAGACCGATCGTGTCGACGTAAAGCGGAGCGCCCGTCGCGCTCTCCGCGGCCTGCAGCGATGCCGTTGCGATGCCGATGGTCTGTTCGCGCTCGGCCAAGAGGAAGACCGGCACGCCATCGACGACCGGATAGCTGTGTCCGTGCGCGCAGCAAAGCCTGCCGTCCTCGACCCGAAGCTCGCCATGATCGCGCGGACACGCCAGCAGCGCCAGCAGCCGGGCATCGATCAGGACGGGCGATGTCATGCGGAAAGCGCCATGGCGAGTACCCGCGCGACATGGATCGCGTCGCGCCCGGCGCCGTCGTGGATCTGATGCCGGCATGAAGTGCCGTCGGCGACTATGAGCGCGTCATCGGGCGCTTGGCGCACCGCGGGCAGCAATGACAATTCACCCATGGCGCGCGACACCTCGATGGTATCGGGGTGATAACCGAACGAGCCCGCCATGCCGCAGCAGCTCGATTCGATGGTTTCGACCTCCAGATTGGGAATGAGTTTGAGCGTCGCTTCGACGGCCGACATCGTGTCGAAGGACTTTTGATGGCAGTGGCCGTGCAGCAGCGCGCGCTTCTTTAGCGGCGCGAGCTTGAGACTGAGGCGTCCTGCCGCCTTTTCCCGCGCCAGAAATTCCTCAAACAGCAGCGCATTACCGGCGACTTTTCGCGCCAGATCGGTGCGCAGCAGCGACGGGATTTCGTCGCGAAAGCTGAACAAACAACTCGGCTCGAGACCGACGAGCGGCACGCCGCGTTCCGCATAGGGCGCGAGCGCAGCAAGCGTGCGCTCCGCTTCCTGCCGCGCTTCAGCGACCTTGCCGACCGACAGAAAAGTGCGGCCGCAGCACAGCGGCCGGCCGCCATCGGCCGGTGTCGCGAATTGCACCCCATAGCCGGCGGCGCGCAGCACCGCCTGCGCCGCATCGATAGTCTCGCGCTCGAAATAGCGGTTGAAGGTATCGGCGAAGAGGACGAGTTCCCTTTGCTCCCCTCTCCCGCTTGCGGGGGAGGTCGACGAGCGAAGCTTGTCGGGAGCGGGCCCGTCATCGAGCGCTGCGGCTCCAGACCCCCTCCCCACCCTCCCCTGCAAGCGGGGGAGGGAGAAGCGAGCCGCGTCGTCGCGGAACCAATCGGCACGCCATTTCGGCAGCGTACGCCGCGCGCTGAAGCCCGCGATGGCTTCCGACAGCCTCGCCGCGCCGGGGACGACATCGCGCAGATTGAGGAGCCAGGAGAGTCGTGCGGCGTAGGGCGCGTAATGCGGCAAGTAGCCAACCAGACGATCGTGCAGCGACAGCCCACGCGTTTCCGCCCGCGCCCGCAACACCTCGATCTTCATCCGTGCCATGTCGACGCCAGTCGGGCATTCGCGGCGACAGGCCTTGCAGGAGACGCAGAGTTTCATCGTCTCGGCCATGTCGTCCGAGGTGAGCGCATCCGGACCAAGCTGCCCGGTGATGGCGAGCCGCAGCGTATTGGCGCGGCCGCGGGTGACGTCGCGTTCGTCGCCCGTGACCCGATAGCTCGGGCACATCACGCCGCCCTTCCGCGCGCGGCAGGCGCCGTTGTTGTTGCACATCTCGACGGCACCCTGGAACCCGCCGCCCGTGCCCGTATAGGCCGACCAGTCGAGCGCGGTGGCGATGTCATCGGGTCGGTAATCCGGGCCGTAGCGGAAATTCGTCCGGTCATCGAATTTCGGCGCGCGCACGATCTTGCCGGGATTGAACAGGCCTTCCGGATCGAAGCGGTCTTTCACTTCCTCGAAGGCATGGACCAATTCGGCGCCGAACATTTTCTCGTGGAATTCGGAACGCACGATGCCGTCGCCATGCTCGCCGGAATGCGAGCCCTTATATTCGCGCACCATCGCGAAGGCTTCTTCGGCAATCGCCCGCATCGCGCGCACGTCCTTATCGAGCCGCAGATTGAGTACCGGGCGCACATGGAGGCACCCAACCGCCGCATGCGCATACCAGGTGCCGCGGGTGCCGTTCCTTTCGAACACCTCGGTGAGCCGGGCGGTGTAGTCGGCGAGATGTTCGAGCGGCACGGCGCAGTCTTCGACGAAGGAGATCGGTTTGCCGGCCTCCTTCATCGACATCATGATATTCAGCCCCGCGGTACGCACCTCGGTAATCGCGGCCTGCAATTTCGGATCGAGCACCTCGACCACGCCGCCCCACTGCGCGCCGCTCTTGTCCCACGACAGGCCAAGATCACCGATGAGTTCGTCGAGAGCTTTCAACCGGCGCAGGTTCTCGGCGTCGTCCTCGGCGAATTCGACGAACAGGATCGCCTCGGGATCGCCGCGCAGGAAAGCATCCACGGTCGGTTTGAACATTGCGATATCGCGCGCGAGGCCAAGCATGGTGCGGTCGATCAGTTCGACCGCGATCGGATTGAGCTTCACGATATGCTGCGCGGCGGCCATCGCTATGTGGAAACTGCCGAAGTGACAGGCGGCGACCGCGCGGCGGCCGAGCAGCGGCGAAAGTTTCAGCTCGATCCTGGTCGAGAAGGCGAGCGTGCCCTCGGAGCCGACCAAGAGATGCGCGAGATTGATATCGTTCTTGCCGGGCACGATGGCGTCGAGATTATAGCCGCCGACCCGGCGCTGCACTGTCGGAAAGCGCCGTTCGATCTCGGCCGCCTCGCGCGCCGCGATGGCGAAGAGATCGCGCCGCAGCGATTCCGGCACATTGGTCTTCGGATCGTCGAGCGCGCCGAAATGCGCAGCCGTACCGTCGGCCAGCATAGCGTCGATGGCGATGACGTTCTCCCGCGTATTGCCGTAGCGCAGCGAGCGCGCGCCGCAGGAGTTATTGCCGACCATGCCGCCGATGGTGGCGCGCGAGGCTGTCGAAACGTCGACCGGGAACCACAGGCCGGACGGCTTGAGCGTCCGGTTCAGCTCATCCAGCACGATGCCGGGCTCAACGATGCAGCGCCGCGCCGTGGCGTCGACCGCAACAACACGATTGAGATGCGGCGAGCAATCGAGGATCACAGACTGATTGACGGTCTGGCCGGCCTGCGAGGTGCCGCCGCCGCGCGGCGTCACTGCGATGCCTTCTGCACGGCAAATCGCGATCGCCCGATCAGCTTCTTCGATCGTGCGCGGCGTTACCACACCGAGCGGCATGATCTGATAATGCGAGGCGTCGGTGGAATAGCGCCCACGCGTAAACGCGTCGAAGCGCACGTCTCCTAACCCTTCCGCCTTCAGGCGCCGTTCGAGCCCCGGCACGAGCCGCGCTGGCACGCTATCCCTCCACGCCCAAAAGCGACGCGATAACAATAACCTATCGGCGACGTCAAATAGACTTGACCCGAGTGTCGCATTCGCTATTCAACGCCACAAGCCGCGCGCACTTTCGGACAGGCGCCGCCGGGGCTACTCAATTGATCCGAAGGAGTGCCGACAATGCCGCAGAATGCATCGCGCGCCGCCGGGCGTCATTTCCTGCAAATCCCGGGGCCGTCGCCGCTGCCCGATCGCGTGCTGCGCGCGATGGACACCCCGATCATCGATCATCGCGGTCCTGAGTTTTCGAAGCTCGCCAAGCGCTGCCTCGACGGCATCAAGACGATTTTCAAGACCACCAATCCGGTGATCATCTACACCGCGACCGGTACCGGCGCCTGGGAAGCCGCCTTGGTCAATACGCTGTCGCCCGGCGATCGCGTGCTGATGGTCGAGACCGGCCAGTTTGCGACGCAATGGAAAACCATGGCGCAGAAGCTCGGCCTGAAGCCGGAATTCATTCCCGGCGATTGGCGCAGCGGCGTCGACGCGGCTGTCATCGAAGATCACCTGCGCAAGGACAAGGGCCATGAGATCAAGGCAGTCTGCGTGCTGCATAACGAAACCGCGACTGGCTGTCTCTCGCCGATCGAGCCGATCCGCAAGGCGATCAATTCGGCGGCCCATCCGGCGCTGTTGATGGTCGACACCATCTCGTCGCTCGCCTCGACCGATTACCGCCATGACGAATGGGGCGTCGACGTCACCGTCGGCGGCGCGCAAAAGGGCCTGATGCTGCCGCCCGGCATGTCGTTCAATGCCATCAGCGACAAGGCGCTCGCGGCGTCAAAAACCTCGACGCTGCCAAAGTCGTTCTGGTCGTGGGACGACATGCTGACCATGAACAAGGTCGGCTTCTTTCCCTATACGCCGGCGACGCAGATGCTGCAGGGTCTCGCGGTATCGATCGACATGCTGCACGAGGAAGGCCTCGACAATGTATTCGCCCGCCACGCCCGGCTCGCCGAAGCAACCCGGCGCGCGGTGCGGGCCTGGGGCCTCGAGATCCTGTGCCGCGATGCGAAATATTATTCGCCGACCATCACCGCGGTGCTGTTGCCCGACGGCCACGACGCGGATGCGTTCCGCGGCCTCGCGCTCGACAATTTCAACATCGCGTATGGCGCCAGCTTCGGGCCCTACAACAAGAAATATTTCCGCATCGGCCATCTCGGCGACATCAACGACGGCACGCTGATCGGCGCGCTCGCCATCACCGAAATGGCGCTGGCGCTCGCCGGCATTCCGCACAAGAAGGGCGGCGTGCAGGCGGCGATGGATTACGTGGTGTCGGCCTATTCGAGCGGCGCCCGCGCGGCGGCGGAGTAAGCCGCGTCATTCCGGGGCCGGCCGAAAGGCCGGAGCCCGGAATCCATAATCGCGAAGCGAGCAGAACTGGCTCGGCATAACCCGCGCGGATGGTGGCTATGGATTCCGGGCTCGCGCTGCGCGCGCCCCGGAATGACAGCCATTACGTCAGCGGCACCGCCGCGATGTGATCCTTGAACGCCTGGCGTGACGCGATCGCCGCATACCAGCGTTCGAAATTGCGGAACGGCGGCCGGTCTGGCACCAATTGGCGATACCGATAGGCGATGATGCCGACCGGAATGTCGCCGTAGGAGAACGCATCGCCGGCGAGATAGACGGTCTTGCCGAGTTGATCGTCCATCATGGCGATTGCCGCGGTGGTCTTTTTCTTCGATTCCTCGATCGCCGTGTGATCGCGCTTCTCCGGCGGGGTGCGGATCATGCCCCAGAACACGCCGAAGATCGCCGGCGAGGCGACGGAAAGCTGCCAGTCCATCCATTTGCTGGCGTTGGCGCGGATGCGCAGATCGCCCGGCTCCAGCACCGACGATTTATGCTTGGCGGCGAGATAGCGCACGATGGAGTTGGATTCCCACAGCAGGTAGCCGTCCTCTTCCTCGAGCGTCGGCACGAGCCCATTCGGATTCATCGCCAGATAGGCGGGCTCCCGGTTCTTGCCGAACGGCCCGCCGATATCGATGCGCTCATGCGGCAGGCCCATCTCGCCCACCGCCCACATCACCTTCTGCACATTGGACGAGGTCGTTCGGCCCCAGATCTTGATCACGGCATTTCCTCCACGTTCCACTTTTTTAGGCTAACGCACGTCGCAAAGAAGTCGATGCCCGGCATGAAGCCGGGCGTGAGGCTAGTAAGGTGGCTTGGCCGGAGTCAATCGATCCGGCGCGCTTCCTCGGGCAGCATGATCGGGATGCCGTCGCGGATCGGATAGGCGAGCTTGGCGGCGCGCGAGATCAATTCCTGCCTCCCCGCATCATATTCGAGCGGGCACTTGGTCAGCGGACAGACAAGAATCTCCAAAAGCTTCGGATCGACGCTATCGGCAGGGCGGTCGGACGGCAGGGACATGGAGGGCTCCAATTCAATCGCCGGATTCATAAACCCTCCCCCGCATGCGGGGGAGGGAATTCACTGCAGCGATGACTCGCCCGGCGTCTTGCTCTTGGCAAGCTCGATCTCCGTGACGGCGACCAGGATCTCGGCGCGGGTTTTCAGGTCGGGCGCTTCGAGCATCGCCTGTTTCTCGGCGGTGTCATAGGGCGACATCATGGCGAGCGCATTCACCAGCGCCTCGTTGGGGGCATTCTCGATGCCCTCCCAATCGGCCTTGAGATTGTTGGCTTTCAGAAACGACGTCAGCGCACGCAACAGCGACTTGCGATCGACCGCGTCCTCGCCCTTGCGCGCGGTGAAGTCGTCGACAAAGGGCCGATAGTCGACCCGGCACTGCCGATAGGGAGTAGTGACGGCGAGTTCCTCCGCGATGCGGAAGCGCGCGACGCCCGTGAGTTGGATCAGATAGCGGCCGTCGCCGCTCTCGGCCCACTGCGTCATCCGCCCGACGCAGCCGACATGGAACAGATGCGGCTTGTCCTTATCCGGACCGGGATGCGCCGGATCGGGCTGGATCATGCCGATCAGCCGGTGCACGGAACGCAGCGCATCGTCGGTCATCGCCAGATAGCGCGGTTCGAAAATGTTGAGCGGCATCTGGCCGCGCGGCAATAGCAACGCGCCCGGCAATGGAAATACCGGAATGACTTCCGGCAAATCGTCCGGCCCTTTGTAGATCGCGTTTATCGGCATGCCGTACTCCGTTTCCACGGCACCGAAAAGTATCTTAGTGGAGCGCGATCTTATCCGAAAACCGGCTTCCGCTTTTCGGGATCATGCTCAGGCAAACAAGATCGACGACAGCCGCTTGCGGCCGTCGATGGTCGCCTCGTCGACCGGGCCCCAGGCGTCGAAGAACTGCACGAGTTGCTTGCGTGCGCCGTCGTCGTTCCATTTGCGGTCGCGCTTGACGATTCCGATCAGATGCTCGAGCGCGTCGGCGCGGCGGCCTTTGCCGTTGAGCGCCAGCGCGAGATCGAAACGCGCCTGATGATCGAGCGGATTGGCCGCGACCTTGGCTTCGAGCTCGGCGAGCGGCCCGAGCGTCTTTGCCTGCTCGGCGAGTTCGAGCGCGGCACGCGCCGCCGCTATGGCGGCGTCGTTTTTCTTCGCTTCGGGCACCATGGCGAGGGTCTGCCGCGCCTGGTCGAGCGCGCCGGTTTCCACATAGCAGCGCACCAGCCCGCCAAGCGCCGGAAGGTTGGTGCTGTCCTCGGCGAGCACTTGGGCATAAATCTCGGCCGCGCCCGCCGCGTCGCCGTCCGCAAGCGCCGCATCCGCCGCCGCGAGAAGATCCTTCGCTTCGCCGCCGATGCTGCCCTTGGTCAGCCGTTCGAGAAACGCCATGACCTGGCTTTCCGGCAGCGCCCCCATGAAACCATCGACCGGCTGACCGTTGACGAAGGCAAACACCGCCGGGATCGACTGCACGCCCATCTGGCCGGGGATCGCCGGATGGTCGTCGATATTCATCTTGACCAGTTTGACCTTGCCCTTGGCGGCCTTCACGGCCTTTTCCAGGATCGGGGTCAGCTGCTTGCACGGCCCACACCACGGCGCCCAGAAATCCACCAGCACCGGCTGGCGCTTGGATTCCTCGATGACGTCTTTCATGAAGGTTTGCGTCGTCGTGTCCTTGATCGACGCGTCCGCAGTGATCGTTCCCGCTTGCTGCAACATGTTTCCTTGCCCAAATCACAAATTCTTCGAAGGCTTAAGTTTTTGCCCGGCTGACTAGTCTAAACGGCCCTGCCAGCGGGCGGGACCATGCCCTATTCGCCCGATAAATGGGAATAAAATGCGCGAATGCAATCAGGCTTTTTCGGCCGCCGGCGGCCCGGAAACAGCCTCGACCCGCGGCGGATGACCGGTCGATTCGAGGAATTTCAGCAGCCCCTCGCGCGAAATCGTCGTCGTGCCGGTATTCCGCAGCGGATGAAAATTGAGCGTGGGATGCGCCATCATGGCGGCATCGAGCACAACCGTCACGCGACGCGCGGTGTCGTTGATGACCGCGAAGGGTGTCACCGAGCCGGGCTCGACACCGAGGAGCTCGCGCATCAATTCGGCCGAGCCGAACGAAAAGCGTCCAGTCGCGCCAAGGAGCCGATGCAGCGCGCGCAACTCGATCGCGGCGTCTTCGCCCGCCACCACGAGGAACGGCATCCCCTTTTTGTCGCGAAGAAACAGGTTCTTGGTATGGCCGCCCGCAATCGTCCCGCGCAGCTCCCGGCCTTCGTCGACCGTGAAAACTGCGGGGTGGGTCACGGTCTTGTGGGCGATGCCGAGGGTGTCCAGATAGGCGAAAAGGTCATCGGGCGAGGCGGGCATCAGGGCATGATCCCGAAAAGTGGCAACCGGCTTTCGAATAAAATCACGCCCAAGAGAATAATCCAGGCGGTTCCTAGGCCCAGAGACCGACGGTTGCCAAGCCGGGCGCAGTTTGGCATAGCTTCGCCCCGGTCCCGCTTAGGGCGGCGGCCGTTTACCCTTCTCGGATGCGGGTGTAGCTCAGGGGTAGAGCACGACCTTGCCAAGGTCGGGGTCGAGGGTTCGAATCCCTTCGCCCGCTCCAGATCGCCTAGCCTGACATGACCGGCGGGAGCTATTTCGCGAAGGGATCGTGCAGCCATCTCGCGCGTTATTGCGCAGCATGAGGGTTAGTCCCGTGGCTGCGCGATGAATGCATCAGGGCGGGAATCTGCCCGCGAACGCTGGCGGTTGCGGCGTCGGGGCGGAGTTTTGACTGTAATTATTGTTGTTTTTGCTCCGCCGGCCGCAATGGCCGCGGATGGCGCGGCCGCCGCCGGCTCGGACGTGATCTTTATTGCCGAACTCGGCTTGCTGCTTTTGGTCGGTCGCCTGATGGGCGAAGCGGCGCAGCGCATCGGCCAGCCGGCAGTGATGGGTCAGCTCATCGGCGGCCTCATCCTCGGACCGTCGCTGTTCGGCTCGGTCTGGCCGTCGGCGCAGCACGCACTGTTTCCGATGGCTCCGGCGCAAAAGAGCATGATCGACGCCATTGGGCAGCTTGGCGTCCTCATGCTGCTGCTGCTCACCGGCATGGAGACCGATCTGCGACTGGTGCACCGGGTCGGGCGGGCCGCGGTGACGGTCGCCGCCGCCGGCGTCGCGGTGCCGTTTGTGTGCGGCTTCGCGCTTGGCGAATATCTGCCGGTCGGGCTTTTGCCCAATCCGGATGCGCGCCTGGTCACGGCGATCTTTCTCGGCACCGCGCTGTCGATTTCGTCGGTCAAGATCGTCGCCATGGTGGTGCGCGAGATGAATTTTATGCGGCGCGATCTCGGCCAGATCATCGTCGCTTCCGCCATTCTCGAAGACACCATCGGCTGGGTCATTATTGCAATCGCCTTCGGGCTCGCCTCGGCGGGCCGCATCGACCTGTGGTCGGTCGGCCGCGCCGTGGTCGGCACGGCCTTGTTCTTGGTCGCGAGCTTCACCATCGGTCGGCCTGTCGTGTCCCGCGTGATTCGTTGGAGCAACGACAATTTCAAAAGCGAATTCCCCGTCATAACGGCCATTCTGTTGATCATGGCGGCGATGGCTTTGATCACGGATTGGATCGGCGTCAAGGATGTGCTCGGCGCTTTCGTCGCCGGCATTCTTATCGGCGGGTCGCCGATCCTGACGCGCCATATCGAAGAGCAACTTCGCGGCCTCATTACCGCGTTGTTCATGCCGGTATTCTTCGGCATCGCCGGTTTGAGCGCCGATCTCACCGTTCTCAAAAATCCCCAACTTGCTCTGCTGACGGTCGGGCTGATCCTGATCGCAAGCGTCGGAAAATTCGTCGGCGCGTTTGTCGGCGGCCAGCTCGGCGGCCTTTCGCGGGCGGAATCGCTTGCGCTCGGCTGCGGCATGAATGCGCGCGGATCTACCGAGGTGATTGTCGCCACCATCGGCCTCGCCATGGGTGTGCTCAGCCCAAGCCTCTTTACCGTGATCGTAACCATGGCGGTGCTCACCACGCTCGCGATGCCGCCGATGCTGCGTTGGGCGCTACGCCGCCTACCGATGGGCAAGAAAGAACGGCTTCGCCTCGAGCGCGAGGAACTCGACGCCAAGGGTTTCGTGACCAATCTGGAGCGGCTCCTCCTCGCCGCAGATGACAGTCCCAATGGCAAGATCGCGGCCCATGTCGTGGGCGCAATCGCCGGCTCAGGCGGTAAGCCGACCACGATCCTGGAATTGCGCGATGGCGAGCACAACAGGAAGTCAGCACGGTCGAATGTCCAAAAGGCCAAGGCAAAAAACGGCATCGCAAAATCGGGCGACGAGGTCTCGGAGCACGCGGTGAAGACTGCCGCCGCCGACACGACCCAGCTCGATGCGCATCCCGATGAGGAGACGCCTGGCAAGGTCGACGTCATCACCCGGCAGCCGGATCTGCTCAACGCGGAGACAGTCGCGGGTGAAGCGCGCAAGGGCTATGACCTTCTGGTCGTCGGCATTGCCAAGACCCGCAACCCGAAGGGTGGCTTCAGCAAGGACATTTTCCAGATCACGAAAGGCTTCGACGGCCCTGTCGCCGTCGTCGATTCGCCCCGCTCCCAGAATGGCAAAGCGGACAATGGCTACAGCCGCATTCTTATTCCGGTGAATGGTACCGAGGTATCGCGCCGCGCCGTCGAGGTCGGACTGACCTTGGCGCGTTCCGATGACGCAGAGGTCACCGCGCTCTATGTCACGCGAGGCAGCGCCAATGGCGGCGGCCGCAAGACCGCGCCACGCCGGCGCGCGACGCGGCGCAACGAGCTTGCCGTGCTCAAGGATATCGGCGCACTGGCGGACCGTTATGAGATCGATATGCGTTCGATGACGCAAGCCCATATGGCGCCCGACGAGGCGATCCTCAGCGAATCGAAACGCGGCTATGATCTGATCGTGCTCGGCGTCAGCCGGCGACCTGGCGACAGTTTATTTTTCGGCAATACCGCTGCAGCGCTGCTAGATCGCTCGGAAACGGCAAAACTCTTCGTTGCCAGTTAGAGCCTGGTCCCGAAAATGCGACCCGGTTTGGCAACCAGATGGCAAGGATCAATGAACACGGAACAATGTCATGACGATAATTCCTCTCTTGCAACAATCGGCGTTCGAGCCGGAAACGATTGAGATCTTGGTTTCGGTCTTTGAAACGGCGTGGCAAAAAGTCGAGCAATCCGGCAGCAAGCTGGCGTCGCCCGCCTATCGAGGCCCGGCCCAGGAGATCATCGCCAAGCGTATCATCGAGATGGCGCAACGCGGCGAACGCGATCCAGCCGGACTTGCGGACGATGCCGTGGCTTATTTGCAGCGCTCTTACGCTTGAAGCGCGCCGAAGACGCCTCAGTCGGCGTAGCTCAGAAAACGCGATTCAAAGCTGGAGTCTTGTTGATAGGCCCAGCGCTTGGCGCGCTGTTCCTGCGCCAGCCGGCGAAGCGCGGCGTGCGACAACTGCCCTTTTTGCCGGACGTCGGCGGCGACCGGCACGGCGGCTGCGGCATCCTGCGTGCGCTGGGCGATCGTGGTAATCGGCTTGAGATGCGTCAATGCTGTCGACTTCGGCGCGCCGGTCTTGCCGTCGTTCGCCTTCACCGCGACTGCCGCGGTCTGCATGCCAGCGGCCGTCTGCCCGGGTGGCGCTATATAGACATAGAACGAGATAGCGAGCGCACCGACGATACCGGTGACGCAGCCGAGATAGGCAAGCATGGCAGCGAGGATGTCCATCGGCAACACGACTCATTTGTCCCCCGCGCTACAAATGCACCGTTGCCGATTTTTGTTCCTGGAGCCGCATTCTGTTTGAAGGACGCGGCACGGTCATCTGGCCGCCGCGTCGCCGACATATTCGCGTTCAAAAAAAGGCGCGGTCTTGCCGCGCGTGAGTTTCAGTTAGAGAATTCTTAATCGCTCGATTAAAGTTTTAATTCACAAATATAAACGCCGCCGGCGCAGCGCACCGGCGGCGTTGTCTACCTACAAGTGATTCAGCCCTGTGAAATGAATTTAGTGACGAGGTAGGCGCCCAAGCCCTCGATGCCACCTTCACTGCCATGGCCGCTTTCCTTGACGCCACCGAACGGCGTCTCCGGCGTCGATATCGCAATCGAGTTGACGCCGACCATGCCGGATTCCAGCGCGTCGCCGATGGCGGCGGCGGTCGAACTCGATGTCGTGAAGGCATAGGCCGCGAGGCCGAATTCCAAAGAATTGGCGCGCTCCACCACCTCGTCGAAAGTCTTGAAGGTGACGACCGGCGCCACCGGACCGAACGGCTCCTGGGTCATGATCATGGAATCGTCGGGCACGTCGGTGACCACGGTCGGCTCGAAGAAGTAGCCTTGATTGCCGCGGCGATTGCCGCCGGTGACGATCTTGCCGCCGCGAGCCTTAGCGTCGTTGACAAAGTTTTCCATCGTGTCGATGCGCCGCGCGTTGGCCATCGGGCCCATGGTGATGCCCTTCTCCATGCCGTCGCCGACTTTGATGCCGTTGGCATATTCGGTGAAGCGTTTGAGGAAGCGGGGATAGACGTCCTCCTGCACGTAGAACCGCGTCGGCGAAATGCAGACCTGCCCGGCATTGCGATATTTGAACGCCGCGATGGTGTCGGCCGCCTTCTCGGGATCGGCGTCGGCGAACACCACAACCGGCGAATGACCGCCGAGCTCCATAGTGGTGCGCTTCATCCCCTTGGCGGCAAGCTGGGCGAGATGCTTACCGACCGGAATCGAGCCGGTGAAAGAAATCTTGCGAACCGCATCCTTGCTGAGCAGATACTCGGAAACCTCCGCCGGCACGCCGAACACCAAGTTCAGCACGCCCGCCGGCAGGCCCGCGTCGGCGAAGCAGCGCACCATCTCGATGCAGGCGCCCGGAGTTTCCTCCGACGCCTTCAGAATGAGCGAGCAGCCGGCGGCAAGCGCCCCGCCGACTTTCCGGGCCGGCGTCAGCACCGGAAAGTTCCACGGCGTGAAGGCCGCAACGACACCAATCGGTTCTTGTACGACGAGCTGCCGCACGCCCTTGCCGCGGCCCGGCACGATGCGGCCGTAGGAACGGCGACCCTCTTCAGCATACCAGTCGATGATTTCGGCCGAACCGATCACCTCGGCGCGGGCTTCCGGATAAACTTTGCCCTGCTCCTGCACCATGACCTTGGCGATCGCATCTTGGCGCTCGCGCATCAGATCGGCCGCTTTGTGCATGATTTTGCTGCGGTCGTAGGCCGACGTCGAACGCCACAACACCAAGCCTTTCTTGGCCGCATCGAGTGCTGCATCGAGGTCGGCCCGGCTCGCATGCGGCAGATGCCCAAGTGGCTTTTCGGTCGCCGGATTGATCACGTCCTCGCCCTTGCGGCCGCCGCCACCGATCCACTTGCCGTCGATGAAAAGTTCGAGATTGGCGTACATGTCTTCCTCGCTGGGTTTGCCGTCGTCGCCACGCTTATCGTTGGCGGCTGGATTAGCAGTTTTTGCTGACCATGCGTAGGGCGGCTGAAGCGTATTTCGTCTTCCGCCTAGACCCGTGTCGGATCGATGACAAAATTGGTGAAACCGCCGTCGCGAAGATCCATGCCGCCGAGCGTCTCGTTGACCTTGGACAAGGGCGCCACGCGATGTTCGAGCACTGACAGATCGAGTGTTCCGGCACCGGCCATCGCGGCCAATTCTTCACCCTCGCCGGTCGTAAACCAGACCGAACCCGCAAGCCCGATGCGATTGGTCATCATCCAGAAAGCGTTGAGCGGCAGCGTTTCGAGGACTGCGCCGACATTGACCGCGTGGCCGCCACGGCGCAGGGAAAATAAAGCTCGCATCATCGCGGTCGCCGGCGCGCCGGGCGGCAGGCAATCGATCATCCCATCGACACCAAGGCCCTCGGTCGCTGTCTTGGCCCAGACGACAAGCGGATCGGGCTGCATCGGCGGCATCTTGCCTTGATCCGTATTATCTCCCAACGCCAGGACGTCGATCCGGTCCGGCGCCAGCGCCTTGACGCGATCGAGCAGGTTGGCATTGCGGCCGGTGCCGAGAATTTTCGTCGCGCCCATTGCCAGCGCGACCAACGCGGCGTTGAGACCGAGTTGACCGCTGATCCCGTTGATCAAGAGCGTGCGTCCGGGGCCGACGCCGATTTTCTTCAGCGCCGAATAGGCGGTGCCCAAATAGCCGAAGCGCGCGGCGGCTTCGAAACTCACATGGTCCGGCAGTTTCACCATCGCACTCGCGGGCGCGGTGATGAATTGCGCGAGGCCGCCGTAAGGGTAGGCGCGCATGATGTCCTGCGAGCGGCCGAAATAGCCTTGCAGCGTAAAACTAGGACAATCGAGCTCCTGGCCGCTTCGGCACATGCGGCACGAGCCGCAAGATCGCGCCGGATTGACGTAGACGCGGTCGCCGGGGCGCAGCGAAAATACTTGCTCGCCGGTTTTGACGATGACGCCCGCTGGATCGAGGCCGAAGATCGCCGGCAGCGGCGGCATCATTTTGTTGTCGGGCGTGAGCGATCCGAAAAAATTGCTGACGACGCGGGCGAGATTGGGAACGACGCCGCAGGCTTTGACTTCGACCAGCACGTCGGTCGGGCGCGGCTCCGGCACCGGGATGCGATCGAGCGTCATCGGCGCCCCAAAGGCGTGAAGCCGTGCGGCCATCATGGTGTTCATGTCGTCTCCTGCCCTTCGCGGTTTTTTCTCATCGGCCGCGTCGCCTGCCAATTCGGCGAGTGCGGCGCCGCTGGATTGCAGCAAAATCAACGCAGAAGATCGAGTCCCAAAAAAATAAGAGGCCCTGGCTGATGCCAGGGCCTCTCGACGGACGGGGCGCTGCCGGGTATGCGCCCCAACCGTTATTCCGCGTTACTGGATGGTTTCGCCGTGCAGTGCGAGATCGAGACCGTCTCGTTCAACCTCTTCGCTGACGCGCAGGCCTATCACGAGGTCAACGATCTTGAGGATGATCAACGTCACCACGACGTCATAGGCAAAGACGATGCCGACGCCGATGCACTGGTTGAGCACCTGGCCGGGATTGCCTTCGATCAGTCCGGACGTGCCGCCATACTGATTGACGGCGAAGATGCCGGTCAGTATGGCGCCGGCGGCGCCACCGATGCCGTGCACGCCGAAGCTGTCGAGCGCGTCGTCATAGCCGAACATGTGCTTGAGGCCGGTGCAGCCCCAGTAGCAGATGATGCCGGCGGCGATGCCGATGGCGAAAGATCCCATCGGTCCGACGAAGCCCGAAGCCGGCGTGATCGCGACGAGGCCGGCGACGGCGCCGGAGCAGATGCCGAGCACGGTCGGTTTGCCGCGCAGCATCCATTCAATCAGCATCCAGGTCATGCCCGCTGTTGCGGTGGCGGTGTGGGTAACCAGCATCGCCATGCCGGCTTGCATGCCGGCGCTGACGGCGGATCCGGCGTTGAAGCCGAACCAGCCGACCCACAGGAGGGAAGCGCCGATCATCGTTAGCACCACATTGTGGGGCGGGCCGGGTTCCTTGCGCTTGCCGAGCATGAGGCAGGCCATCAATCCGGCCGTGCCAGAATTGACGTGCACCACCGTGCCGCCGGCGAAGTCGAGAACTTTGACCCAGGCGCCGTCGTTTGCGGAGTTGAGAAAGCCGTCAGGTCCCCAAACCCAGTGGGCGATCGGCGAATAGACGAAGATCGCCCACAGACCGATGAACCAGAGCATGGCCGAGAACTTCATACGTTCCGCGAACGAGCCCGCGATCAGCGCCGCGGTGATGATCGCGAAGGTCAGCTGGAACATCGAATAGACGGATTCGGGAATCGTCGGCGCCAACGGATTTGGGTTACCGGTGCCGTTCGTAATATCGCTCAGGATGCCCTGCAGTCCGGCGCGATCGAGCCCGCCGATGAATGGCGTCCCGGAGCGGAAGGCCAGACTGTAGGTGAACAAGAGCCAGAGCACGCTGATCAGGCAGGTGATGGCGAAGCTCGTCATCACCGTGTCGCCGACGTTTTTCTTGCGCACCATGCCGCCGTAGAACAAGGCGAGACCCGGAATGGTCATCATCAGCACGATGGCCATCGAGGTCAGCATCCAGGCGGTGTCGCCGGAATTCGGCGTGCACTTTTCGAGCGTCTTGGCATCGCAGGCGGGCGGTGCCGGCGGGGCGGGTGTCGCCGCCGGCGCCGCATCGGGCGCGGCCGGGGCTGCGGGG